>NVUR01000045.1 GCA_002401965.1 Alphaproteobacteria bacterium | reverse complement strand
TCTATCGCACGTTTCTTGAAAGTTTCGCTGTATTTCTTGCTCATACCTGTTGTCTCCTGTTATTTCAGTTTAGGTGACAACTACCCTGACACAGGGGGCATTTCGCCCTCATTAAAGGCGGTTGCTTTGTCTTCGTATGATTCAAACCATCTAGGATCTTGAACTAAATGGTTGAATGTTTCTTTGCTAGGTTTTTCTATCGTGCCCATTTTATAATATCCTTGTTATATTTTATTTCTTTATTGCTGATAATATAGGGCGTTGTGTAATTTTAGTCAAATTTAGGATTTTATAATTTATGGTAAATTAATAATGTATTTACATTTTACTCGGCGCAAAGAGCCTTTATATTTTGCAACTTAACTTTAAAGTTTCCATAGAGGTCAATATCTAAATCGTAGATTTTTTCTTGGTTTTCTACAATGAGCTCCAAGGACGGGAGTATATTATGAATAATTTCTTTAAGGGATTTTGGGTTATTTTCTGCCCTATGTTCAATTATATTCATGAATGCTGAGGCGTGGTAATCCCGATCGTCTAACGTTGTTTTCCTGTTGGGTATTGATGATATGTGTTCTTCTAACGCGAATATGTAATAATGAAAAACGTTTTTAGGCATGTCATATAAATAATCACAATAGAGAGAGAAGTGGTTATCAAGCTGTGAAGTTATTTGACCCCTACTTTTCCTTATATAATATTCTTTGGCAAAATTAATACCATCCAATATTGTTTTACTTGGGGGTGGATCATCTTTCCAATTATTCCAGTCTTCTTCTGTTGGTATTCTTTTTTGAGAATTACTCATGCAGAGAACTTTTCCAGCAAATCTAAAACCATATCATTTTCTTTTGGTGTGCCGATGGTTAAGCGCAGGCAATTTTCTGTACCTTTTCGGGAGGAAAAGTCACGAAGGATGACGTTGTTTTCGGCGGTAAAGGCGCAGAACTCTTTCGTTTTATCCATTTCGATCAGCAAGAAGTTCGCATCAGAGGGGTAAATATGGGTAATTTTATCGGATTGCTCTAGGGCTTCGTGCATCCGCGTACGCTCGGCCAGAATTTTTTGGATATTTTCCTCTACGACAGGCTTAAGATCAGGCGATAAAACGTGGAACGCGGCCTCTATACTCATGCGCGGCAAAGGGTAGGCATCTAGAACTTTGGTACGGATAAGGGATATGAAATCTTCGTTTCCGCACAGCATGCAACCCATGCGCATTCCTGCAAAAGAGTAAGCTTTTGAAAGCGTGCGCAGGATAATTAAATTCGGTGTGGAGTCTAAATCGGCGGCCATTGAGCCTGCCTTAGAAAACTCGGCGTAGGCTTCATCTAGGATGACAACGGCGTGTCCTTCTAGAGCTTCACAGATTTCAGAGATAAGTTCGTGAGAAAAGCTGCCCCCTGTCGGGTTATTGGGCGAGCAGATGAAAACCAGTTTGATGTGGTTGTCAGGGTTTTTAGCCTGTTTCACAATCTCTTCATGGTCGAGCGTGAACGCGCCGTCTGCTTTTATAAGTGGCACATCGACAACGCCAGACGGCATGGCATGTGCATCAACCGCGTACATGCCAAAAGCAGGTGAGCTGATTAAAATCTGGTCTTTATGCGGTTCGCAAAATGTTTTGGTAAGGACAACAAGTGCTTCATCCGCGCCGCGCGTCATCGCAACTTGCGTGTGTTCAACGCCGTACGTTTGGGCGTAGGCCTCTAATAATGCGGGTGGCTGAGGCTCGGGATAGCGGTTTAACTCTTCCAAACCCGGTAAGGGGTAAGGATTTTCATTGGCGTTCAGATATGTTTTTGCCGCGTCTTTACCGCTTAACATTCCCGCAGAGCTATAGCCTTCCATTGTCTTATAATGGTCGCGGATATGCGTAAAAATGGTGTCGTTTTTTGTGTTGTTCATAGGGATAAGTAAAGACAGAACCATCACGGAAAATCAAATCAAAAATATTTATATTTTTCAACCCTTTAACCTGTTGAGGAATGGGGCATAAAAACGGGGTTTTCCCTGTTTATCTATACGTAGCTATGCTATATAGATAAATCGGTAAATATACTGAAAAACCCGCGAAAAGCTGAGGCTTTTGCAAGTGATTTAAGGACAAGAAATCTGATGAGTGATACAAGCGCACAATCGAATAACGAAAATGAAGAATATGGCGCAGATTCGATTAAGGTTTTACGCGGATTAGACGCGGTTCGTAAACGTCCGGGGATGTATATCGGGGATACGGATGACGGTACCGGTCTGCATCATATGGTCTATGAAGTTGTTGATAATGCGATTGACGAATCGTTGGCCGGACATTGTGATCGGATCGATATCGTTTTAAATGCGGATGGTTCGATTACGGTTAAGGATAATGGTCGCGGAATTCCTGTCGGTATTCATTCCGAGGAGCAGGTCTCCGCCGCGCAGGTGATTATGACGCAATTGCATGCCGGTGGTAAATTCGATGATAACTCTTATAAAGTTTCCGGTGGTCTGCACGGCGTTGGTGTGTCTGTGGTGAATGCTTTGTCCGAATATCTGGATTTGCATATCAGACGTGAGGGCAAAGAATGGCATATGCGTTTCCGCCATGGTGATGCAGGTGAAGATTTGAAGGTCATCCGTGATTTGGATGAGGGGGAGCGTAATGGAACACAAGTAACATTTTTGCCCTCACCCGCAACATTTGCAATTGTAGAATTTGATTTTAAAACCCTTGAAGATCGTTTGAGAGAGCTTGCGTTTTTGAATTCAGGCGTGAATATTTATCTCTCTGATAATCGCGCTGAAAATGAAGCGGATTGGATTACCTCTCACTTGCATTTTGAAGGCGGGATTACCCGTTTTGTTGAATATCTGAACCGTACGAAAAAACCGATTATTCAGGACACGATTTCTTTGCTTGCCTTTGATGAGAAAAGCGGTGTGACGGTTGAAGTGGCTCTGGAGTGGACGGATGCCTATCACGAGACAATGCTTTGTTTCACCAATAATATTCCCCAACGTGACGGGGGCACGCATTTGGCGGGTTTTCGCGCGGCGTTAACGCGGGTACTTGGTAAGTATGTCGAAGAAAAAGGTCTGCTTAAGAAAGAGAAATTCAAGCTGACAGGTGAAGATATGCGCGAGGGGATGACCTGCGTTCTATCGATGAAAATCCCTGATCCGAAATTCTCTTCCCAGACAAAAGATAAGTTGGTTTCCTCTGAGGTGCGCCCGATTGTCGAGGCGGCAATATCAGAGCATTTGGGATCATGGTTGGAGGAAAATCCAGCTGAAGCAAAATTGATTGTCAATAAAATATCCGAAGCCGCCAATGCCCGTGAAGCGGCGCGTCGTGCGCGTGAGTTAACGCGCCGTAAAGGCGTGATGGATATTTCGAGCTTGCCTGGGAAACTGGCGGATTGTCAGTCGAAAGACCCTGCGGTCTCTGAAATATTTATCGTTGAGGGAGATTCTGCGGGTGGTTCTGCGAAACAAGCGCGTGATCGTCATAATCAAGCGATCTTGCCGCTACGTGGTAAAATTCTGAATGTGGAGCGTTCGCGTTTTGATCGGATGATCGGCTCCGAGCAAATTGGTACATTGATTACCGCGCTCGGTATGTCTATTGGTGAAGAGTTTAATATTGAAAAAGCCCGCTATCATAAAATTATTGTCATGACCGATGCGGACGTTGACGGCGCGCATATCCGTACGCTTTTGCTGACGTTCTTTTTCCGTTATATGCCTGAAATTATTGAACGCGGATATCTCTATATCGCGCAACCACCGTTGTTTAAGGTGAAAAAAGGTAAGTCGAGCGAGATTTACCTGAAAGACGAACGTGAATTGGAAGACCACCTGATTAATATTTCGGTTAATGATATTATGATTATCGACGGCAGCGGTCAGACGCGTAGTGGCAATGATTTGCGTGATCTGTTATTGCAATCACGAAAACTGCGTAATTCTATTAGTACCTTGGCGCAACGTGCGGGGAATCGTCGCGTGGTTGAGCAAGCTGCAATTGCGGGTGCGTTTGATGGTGACGTATCGGGCGATGAAGAATTAGGCGCAAAATATGCGAAGGAAACCGCCGCGCGGCTTGACGCTTTGGAAGTTAAAAATGAAAAAGGCTGGGCTGGTTCGTTCACAATTGATCGTGGCTATGCATTTTGGAAAACAACACGTGGCATAACAGAGCGTGTGAATTTGTCGATTGATCGTGTGCGCTCACCTGATGCGGTGCGTTTGAACAGTGCGCGTGATTGGCTTCTGGAGATATTTTCAAAACCTGTTGAAATTCAGCGCGATGGTAAAGTGATTGCAAAGGTGAATGGGCCGGCGGCGTTTTATGATCATATTCAAGAGGCGGGTCGTAAGGGGTTGGCAATTTCTCGCTATAAAGGTCTCGGTGAAATGAATCCGGAGCAGCTTTGGGAAACGACACTTGATCCGAATGTACGGACTTTGTTACAGGTCGAGGTCGCCGATGCGGTTAAAGCCGATGAAATCTTCTCAATCCTGATGGGTGACGTGGTTGAGCCGCGCCGTGAATTTATTCAAGATAATGCGTTGAAGGCGGATGTCGATACTTAAAGGCGTAGAATGAAACCTTCCTTTTCACAAAGAATTGGCATTGAGACGATAGAAAAGCCTTTTTTGTATCAAGAGGTAAGTAATCGTCTACGTATTCATGTATGGAATTTTATAGAAAAAGAATTAATCACTCCGCATTTTAATCCAGATTTTGAATGTTCTCGTTTGTGTGGATTATTTGAAGATTATATTGTGGACTATAAGGTATTGAGGCTTGATGAAACACCTCGTGATTTTAATCATGTAAAAGGTTTATTTGAAATTGAAATTTTTAAATCAGAATGGAATAAGTTTTTTTATTTTATAGAGTTTCTGTGTGCTTATGAGGCGGTTAGGTTTTTTCAGCCCAAAGCATCAGAAGAAAGTGCTGTGCGTGCGCTTTTTGCTGACGAAGAGATAGAAACTGTGACAATTAGTAATTGTGAGGTTTTTTCTAAATCTTTTAATAAAATTCTTGAAAAGGAAAATTCAGCTTATCGTATTATCGGTGGATTGGTTCAAGAAATTACGGATCAAAATGAAATTTCTGAAATTGAAACAGCAATTAATGATAATCCCATTCAGCACTCAAAAGACCATCTTAAACAAGCTTTGAAAATAATGTCGGATCGGGATAATCTTGATTTTAGAAACTCGATTAAAGAATCTGTTTCTGCTGTTGAATCTCTGGTAAAATTTTTATTAGATGATAAAAATATTTCTCTATCAAATGCGCTTGCGACGTTTGAGAAAACTAGAGGGCTGCATTCTTGTTACAAAGAGGGTTTTATTAAGCTCTATAACTGGACATCTGATGGTGATGGAATTCGTCATGCTCTAACGGACAAATCAAATGTAACTTTGGCGGATGCGCGTTTTATGCTTATTATTTGTTCTGCTTTTGTGAATTATCTAATTGATCTTAACAAAAATTAAGCACGTTCAAATTATTTATGATCCATTTTTCCAAAATTAAAAACCCACTGAATTTTTATACGCGCATATTCATGCGTATTTTGCATGGCTCGCCAGCTTGGCACTTCATGCCTCGTGTGAATAAACACACCAAAAGCGTAATGGTTATTTATGGGGCTTTAATTCCGCTTGGTTTTGTGTGCTATTTTGATTATGTTACATTCTGTTGAATATTAAGGATTTTCGAGACATGCCATCATTATCACAGCAACTAACCGACATTATGACGCGGGCGTTTAATTCGCTCGACCTGCCGATTGAGTATGCACGGGTCAATGTATCGGGTCAGATTGAAACGGCGCAATTTCAATGTAACGGTGCGATGCCATGTGCGAAGGTCGCGAAAAAGAATCCTCGTGACATTGCACAAGACATCATTGATGTGGTCAATCAAGATTCTGTGGCGTCTGATGTTTTTGAAACCCTCTCGATTGGAGGGCCAGGCTTCATAAATATCACCTTAAAAGACACGTACATTGCCGAAAACTTTAAGAATTTAGCCACAGATACTCGTTTTGGCATATCTTCTGTAAGGCAAGGTCAAAATGTTGTTCTGGATTATGGTGGTCCAAATATAGCCAAATCAATGCATGTCGGTCACCTGCGAAGCTCTATCATTGGGGATACGCTCCGCCGTATGTGTCTGTACGCGGGATATGACGCGATTGGTGACGTTCATATGGGTGATTGGGGGACGCCGATGGGTATGATCCTTTCCGAACTGGATATCATGGGGTTTGACGATGACATTACGATGGAAATGCTGGCGGATATTTATCCGAAAGCATCGACGGCATGTAAGGAATATGAACAACGTATGGCTCTGGCACGTGAGGCAACCCGAAAATTACAAAATGGGGACGAAGCGTACACTCGTACATGGCGCGAATTTATTGATGTTTCTGTAACGGGGATGAAAAAGAATTTTGATGCGCTAGGGGTTCATTTTGATGAATGGAAAGGGGAGAGCGACGCACATCCCTATATAGAAGGGATGATCGCGGATTTGAAAGCGCAGAATTTGGCTGTGGAAAGTGATGGGGCATTGATTTTGCATGTCGCGCGTGAGGATGACAAAAAAGAAATCCCGCCTTTGATCTTGCGTAAATCCGATGGCGCGGTGTTGTATGGTACAACGGATATGGCAACGATTATTGAGCGGATAAAGACACATAACCCTGTGAAAATCATTTATGTGGTCGATCAGCGTCAATCTTTGCATTTTGAACAGGTTTTTCGCGCTGTACGTGTTTCTGGTATTGCCCCAGAGGATGAAATGGAGCTAATCCATGCGGGTTTTGGCACAATGAACGGAACGGACGGTAAGCCGTTTAAAACGCGTGCTGGTGGTGTGATGCGTTTGGAGGATTTGATCTCTATGGCGGTGGAAAAGGCGCAAAATCATTTGAACGAAGCCGATCTTGCCAATGATATGGATGAAGTGGAGCGTACGGGCGTTGCACATAAGGTTGCGCTGGCGGCGGTGAAATTTGCAGACTTACAAAATAACCGTACGGCAGATTATGTGTTTGATATAGATCGCATGACGTCTTTTGAAGGAAAAACAGGGCCGTACTTGTTGTATCAGGCTGTACGTATTCAATCTTTGTTGAAAAAAGCGGGGGTCGAAGGCGATTTGGTCGTTGATACATGCAATATTTTGGATGCAGATCGCAGTCTTGCCTTATTATTGGGCGAGCTGCCAGAATATTTCGACAATGCCATGAAACATTATACGCCGCATATCTTATGTGATTACGCGTTTAAACTGGCGCAGGAGTTCAGCTCCTTCTACGGGAACTGCCATATTCTGTCGGAAAAGGATGAAGCCGTTAAATCCAGTCGTTTGGCTTTATGCCAGCAAACGCACAAAACGCTTGTTCTTGTTTTGGGGCTTCTCGGGATTGAAGTGCCGAACCGGATGTAGGGGGGGCTATCTCTTTGATATGGATTGTTTCTCTGTTTCTTCTGATTTTTTATTTTTCCTTCATTGATCTCTGTTGGTTCAGTGGCTATAGTCGGCTACATGTTAGGATTACAGCACGTAAAAATTACCCCGAAGATGCTTCGGCTGGTCAGTGAAGTTGACGAGTTCAAAGGCGCGTGGTCGGCGATGGAAAATCATACAACATCGTTGCAGTTGCTTGGTGATGTGTCCAGTTTTGGCCGAAATTTCAAAGAAATTGCAAGTAGTTGGCAGGATCAGCCATTAGACGTTGATCTTCTGTGCCGTTTGCATGCGGCGTTTACCGGATCAAAACAAGTGAGTCTTTTCAAGGAAAGCAGTATGGCTTTGCAGGTGATGAAAGGTGATTCTTTACTTGGTGCGCTTGATGTCGCCTCACCGGCGGAGGTTCGTAACCTGATGCCCCGCTTGATGAGTTGGACGGAGAAGGCTTTAGAGGAAAAAGAGTTCCATCCGCTGTTCGTTATTGCGATTTTTACGGCAATTTATTTGCAATTTTGTCCCTTTGAAAAGGGAAATCAGAAATTAGCGCGCTTATTGGTGATTCTTCTGATGTTTAAGGCGGGGTATGGTTATGCGCCGTATAGTATGTTGGATGATCTATTGCAAGAACGTGCCGAGGACTATTATAAGGCATTGACTCATACGCAAAAAACGTTAGCGACAGGAAAGATTGATTGGGATGTCTGGTTGGAGTTCTTTTTTGAGCTTTTAAAGGCGCAAAAGGATAAATTACAGGTTCGTATTGAAAAAGGCGGTTCTGAAATCGCGAATATGCCGGGCTTATCGACGAAAATTCTGAAATTGTTTGATAAACATGACCGCTTGAGCATGAAAGAGATCGAGCGTTATACACGTGGAAAACGCTCTACCTTAAAATTGCGTTTAGGCGAGTTGGTGGAGGGTGGCTACCTGATGCGTCATGGTAAGGCGCGCGCGACGTGGTATTCACGCGTTTAGCTCTCTTTTTATGGGAGACAAGTGGGGTTAGCGCTCTATGAGAACATAGTAAAATATATAGTTCCCATGGTAAGCGTTGGAAACATCGGATTCTATACAGGCGAACGGTTTTCTATTGCATGCACCTGCTGGCGCGACTCCGTCACAGCTGATGATGTGTGGGCCACTATCGTTGAATGATCCGTTCCATTCACTATTAAAAGCATAGCCATTCTCTAATGGAATTGTGTCTCTTATTATGTTTGCGGATTTGTTTATTTTCTCGCAGACTATTTTATTTACAGAGGGTAGGTAGAGTAGCAATTCGGCCTTGTTCGTGCCGATATAATTTATGTGGGAATGTGATGAGGCTCTCCAGAAGCTATTTTCCGCGATGCCGATTTTAGGAGTATTCCACGTGATATTGGCGCCAGAGTGCGAAAATACATGACATGATTTATTAATGGGGGAGGTAGCGTTTGCGTTTAATCCATCGGGTGTTTCCATGCTGATATCGTTTTCAGAGCAGCCATTCCTGCGAAGATAATCAATGGCGCGTTGTATTTTTTGTGCATTATCAAGGATTTCACTGGCTGCGAGTTCTGCTTTTCTATCTGACAGGGTATTTGTTTGCGCGCCGCGCATGCCGCGGGATACTGTGAAGGATAATGTGCCGAATAAAACAACAGCAAGTAAGATATAGAAGAACGTACTCCCTTTCTCGGAAAGGTATTGAGGCATGGTTCTTAGCGTGATTGTTTTACGCTTTTTCATCATCATTATCTGATGTGTTAGTTTTTTCATCCGTTTTTGATTTCGCTGTACCAAAGATCGCAGGTTTCGCAGATGCTGTTTCCGTTGGTGCAGGTGTTGCCGTTGGAGTCTCGACGGGCGGTGGTGTCGTTGTTGTCGCTGCAGGTGTTGCACCAAAGATCGCAGGTTTCGCAGATGTTGTTTCTGTTGGTGCGGCTGTTGTCGCTGGAGTTTCAACGGGCGGCGGTGTC
>NVUR01000044.1 GCA_002401965.1 Alphaproteobacteria bacterium | reverse complement strand
GGGCTAGCCCCTGAGCAGTCCAAAATAGCGGCATAACAACCTAAAAATGGGAACTTAACTTTGCCGCAAAACTGTCCGAACAAGTGGGACCCCCTCTGTTATCACAGTAATGTCACTCAGAGGGAAGCCTAGAGTCTATATCATTTGAATTTTAATAGCCTTGCGTATCTGGTGGTGTTGGTTGTATAAATTGCTTTTTTGTAGCTTTAAGGTTATTTTTTCGGTAACAAAACCCAGTAACGACCGGATGATATCATTTTACCAGCCATATCCTCAGCGATTTTACCATAGCCCCAGAACACATCGCCGCGCACGGGGCCTGTAATTGCGCCGCCTGTGTCTTGGGCGATCATGAGGCGGCGGATGGGGATGATTTCTTTGTCTGCTTTTTTATCCATTGTTTCTTCCGAATTATCGGCAACATTTACACCTTCCAAATCCACCCAGAGCGGTACACCATAGCTAATCAAGGTACGATCCACGGCAAGGGAGCGTCCACCTGTTAAGGCTATACCCTCCGCGCCCAGTGGGCCATTGCCTGTGATCTTGCGAAAAAACACGTAGGATTTATTGGTGTTCATAATCTCATCGGCTTGGGTAGGGTTTTCTTCCAGCCACGCGCGAATGCTTTGCATCGATACATTCTTCTTGTTCAGTGCGCCAGTTTTAATCAGCTCTCGCCCGATCGCGTAATAAGGATGCCCGTTTTGCCCCGCATAGCCGATACGCTGTACGTTGCCGTCATCCATCTGCACAAGACCAGAGCCTTGGATTTGCACGAAGAACGCATCGATCGCGTTATCAACCCAGATCAAAACCCCATCATCATGTGGCCAGTCCCCCGCAACGATCTGCCCGCGGTTTTCATAGGGCTTTAAGCGACCATTTTTTACGCGCCCTGCAATACGGTTACCTTTTAATGCGGCGCGAAAATCGCCAAGTTGCACCATCACCAAATCATCAGGGCGTTTATGCAGGGGAATGGTGTAAGGTACTTTACGCGTGTGCGAGCCTTTCAGGGAGGCTTCGTAATATCCGGTGAACAAACCAATAGGGTTATCATCGGCGCTGACTTGATAGGGAGTAAAATGTTCTTCGAAAAATGCGCGAAGTGCCGCTGTATCAGCGGTTTCCGCCACTTGATCGAATGCCAAACAAACCGCCTGCCAATCACCATAAGTTCCCGCCTGTTCCAAGACACCAAACGTTGTCTCAGAAGATCGCTTCACAATACGCCCGCAAGAGCGTTTAAACGCAGGGACAAAAGTTTTTAGATCATCTTCTTCCCATGCGGGTAGATCAGAGAATGCACTTTGCGTTAGAATTAATTTCGGTGCATGCGCCTCCACAATTTCGTGAGAGGATTGGGACGGCTCTTGAACGGATTGTTGCTCCGCCTCGTCACAAGAAGCCAGAATAAATAATGATAAAAGGATAAATATGCGCATAAGAGAAACCTATCATGCGCATATGCAGAGTTCTAGGAACATCTAGTTAATTAAAGTGGGAAGACGTGGATTAGTGGGTGTTGGGGATGATTTCGTTATCACCGTCACCATCGTCTCTGGTCTCTACAACCATCCAACGGGGGTCGCGCGATTTCAAATCACGCGCAAATGTCCAAACATCGCGCATAAGCGTTGTTTTCTCAGGGTGACCGTGAAGGATGTTACTGTTCTCATCCTTGATTACGGATGTCTCATCTGCCCAAAAACGTACAGTGACCAAGGCTCTCTTTCCATCTAAAGACGCTTCGACAATTTCTGATTTTTTAATTGCATGTATTTCAGTGACAGCCGTTTCATTGGCTTCTTCACGGGCAGTAATCGCGCCATCGAACGCTTTATAGACATCCGCGCCCAACAAATTCTCTAATGTTTCTCTATCGCCATCGGCAAAGGATTCAACGATATAAACAAACGCATCTTGTGCGGCTTGTAAGAAAACATAAACATCAAAATCTTTGTCTTGCTTTGTAATATCGACCAAGCCAAGTTCTGCTACTCTACCATTGATCGACATATTGCCTTTTGAATTTTGGGCAAGCTCTTCAATCAAAGATTCTTTGTTATCGCCTTTATCAGAAGAATCGCCACCGATACCCACGATTTTTCCTTCAGAATTCAACTCCAAAGGCACAACATTACTCTCACGATCTTTACTATCGCGTGTTCCTAAAATACTACGCAGCCAGAAAACCAGTCCGGCGGCAACCAAAGCATAAACCATTAATTCTGCAGTCACAGGAATCCCCTTGTTATTGACTTTACTATTCATACAAACAAAAAACGGATTTTACCACAGTTTTTGATATGATACACATAATGTTAAAGAAATCTGGAGTTTCCGTATGCCGTTTATCATTATTTTTGTTTTAATACCTTTTTCTGAAATTATGGTTTTTATGAGCGTTAGCGATAAAATCGGTCTTGGCACGGCGTTGCTTATGGCTTTGCTCACAGCCATTTTTGGTGGCTTTGTTGTGAGGTATCAGGGTATTCACACAATGATGACCGCGCAGAAATCCTTACAGGTGGGGCAAATTCCATCGAAAGAATTATTTGATGGCTTATGTCTGGTTGCGGCGGGGGCAACATTGATTACACCAGGCTTTATAACAGATGCACTTGGCTTTGCGCTTTTAATTCCTGCGGTTCGAGATTACTTACGTAAAAAACTCTCCGCCAGTACAAAGTTCGAAACAATGGAGTTTGGTGCAACTGATATGCGTACGCCTAACGACCCCAACGTTATTGATGTTGAATATGAAACAATAGATGAGCAGGACAAGCCTTGAGCTTTGCCCTTGTTTCATGCTAACTAAAATGGATATAAACATATTCAATATATAAGGTAATCCAATGAGCGACCAACAAGAACAAGAATTGCAAACGACGAGCCTGCCAATCACCATCCACACACAATATATTCGTGATATCTCTTTTGAAAATCCTGACGCACCAAATTCAATGCGCGCTGGTTTGGATATGCCTGAAATGAATGTTAATATCGGCATGGATGCACGCGCATTAGATGATGAAAACGTCAAAAGCCTGTACGAAGTGGCTTTAACGATTTCTGCAACTGCAACACGCGGTGATAAAACGGTTTTTATTGCTGAAGTGATTTACGGTGTGACAGTTTCTATTGAGGATTCTGTACCAGAAGATCAACACCATCCGCTTTTGCTTATCGAAATTCCAAAATTTTCTTTTCCGTTTGCACGCCAAATTTTGGCAACTCTGACATCACAAGGGGGCTTTCCACCTTTATTGATGACACCTGTTGATTTCCAAGCACTTTATATGGAACGTTTCAAAGATGAAATCGCCGAGGCCAGAGCCGCTGTAGAACAAAAAACTGTCAATTAAAACACGAACAAATTCGGAACCTCATGGCAAAGAAACATCATAAAAAATTCTTTATTCATCTGGTTTCCGATGCAACCGGAACGACATTGCTTGGTCTATCCCGTGCTGTGCTTGCACAGTTTGAGGGGATAGACCCGACGCAAAAATTTTGGCCTCTTGTACGTACAGAACGGCAGCTAGAGCGCGTTATAAAACGCATATCCGATAATCCTGGCCCTGTTATCTTTACCTTCGTGAATAAGAAAATGCGCTTACGCCTGCAAGAACGCTGTGACGAGCTGGGCGTGCCGTGCGTGGCTGTTCTTGACCCCATCATCCGCAGTCTCTCCACCTATATTGGTGTTCATGCACAAGGCGTTCCGGGTTTGCAGCACACAATGGATGATGCCTATTTTAAACGCATTGCCGCAATTGATTTCGCCATGCAATTTGATGACGGGAAATCCATTAACGGCGTTAAAAAAGCAGATGTTGTGTTGGTTGGTGTTTCGCGCACATCCAAAACCCCGACCAGTATTTTCCTCGCGCGGCGCGGCATTAAAGCCGCAAACATCCCGCTGGTTCCCGGTGTTGAGGTGCCTGATGAATTCCTGACATTGGACAAGCCGCTTTATATCGGGCTAAACGCCTCACCAACACGTTTAAAACAATTGCGCCAAACACGTTTGCGCACCGGCAAAAATGAAGCCGCTGCTTTTGCCGAAAACACTTATCTTGATGAAGAAGAAATCGAAAGTGAAGTGCGCAAAGCCCGCCGTCTGTTCACCGATCATGGCTGGCCTGTGATTGATGTAACCAAACGCTCTATTGAGGAAACCTCCGCCGAAATTATGGCGCTGCTGCAAAGTAAAAGAGACAGAGAAGCAAAAGCAAGAGAAACGCAGAAGAACAGCGAAGAAAACAATGACGGATAAGCCGCGCATCATCCTTGCATCAGGCAGTCAGGGCAGACAAGCCATGTTGCGCAATGCTGGCCTACCCTTTCATACAATCCCTGCCAATATTGACGAAGACGCTATCATCGCGCGCCTGACCGCCGGTAATCGTGACATTAAGTTCATCACCGCGCAGCTTGCCACGGATAAAGCACTCCATATCTCCGCCGCGAATGCTGATACATTGGTTATCGGATCAGATCAGACTTTGGAATCTGAAGGTGCGCTTTTATCAAAAGCCGTGAATACCGCCGATGCAGAGGCAAAACTCAAATCTTTGCGCGGTAAGACACATATACTGCATTCCGCTGTGTCCCTCGTGCGCGATGGAGAGGTGATTTTCTCTTACACCGACCATGCTTCTCTCACCATGCATGATTTCGATGATGATTTTTTAGAAAACTACATGAAAAAAGCCCCCGATGCTTTGACCTCTTGTGTCGGCGGGTATAAAATCGAGGGCGCAGGCGCGTGGTTATTCTCATCCGTCACGGGTGATCTTTTTACCATCATGGGGATGCCGCTTTTACCGCTATTATCCTATCTCCGCACAGAATGTGAGTTTTCACTATGAGTAACGCTTTTATCAAAACCGCCGTCATCGGCCACCCCATCGGCCACAGCAAGTCTCCGCTTATCCATAGCCACTGGCTTGAAAAACATGAATTATCCGGAAGTTACGAAGCCATAGACGTGTCTGTGGATAATTTAAAACAAGGCGTGGCGGATATAATTAAAAACGGGTTTTCGGGCTTTAATGTCACCATCCCGCATAAAATCTCCATCATGGCAATTTGCGATGAAATTGACGGCCTTGCCACGACGATTGGCGCAGTAAACACTGTCACGATTAAAAATGGCATGCTGTATGGCACCAATACAGATGGTTTTGGCTTTGTCGAAAATATAAAACGCAGCGCATCGGATTTTGACTTCACAAAGGGCAAAGCCGTTGTTCTTGGCGCGGGCGGGGCGGCGAACGCCGTTATCTACGCTTTGTTACAAGAGGGCGTGCCCGAAATATTCATCACCAACCGCACGAAAGAAAAAGCGCAAAAATTAACCGCCTTTAATCCCGAGAAAATAAAAGCCATTGATTGGGCATTACGCCATGATGTGCTGGAACATGCCAATTTAATCATCAATACAACATCACTGGGTATGGCGGGTAATCCTCCGCTGGAGATAAACCTGCGCGCCGCCCCTGCACACGCATTGGTGGCAGATATTGTCTATGCGCCACTAATGACGGATTTACTAACACGCGCCAAAGCCTGCAAGCTGCACACGGTCACAGGCATTGGCATGTTACTGCATCAGGCACGCCCAGGCTTTGAGCTGTGGAATGGTGTGCTGCCCGAGGTTACCGAAGAGCTGGAACAGTTGGTGCTGACATGATTGTACTCGGCTTAACAGGGTCAATTGCCATGGGTAAAACCACAATCGGCACGATGATGAAGACGATGAACATCCCTGTTCATGAATCCGACCATGTCGTGCATAAGCTACTGCAATGCAGCTCTATAGCCCGCCCTGCCATTGCTTCGGCCTTTCCGTTTTTCGAACATCCCGAAATCTATGACAAAAGAACCAAGGATTTAAAGCGCAAAGAGTTCGGTGATTTGATCTTTGACAATGACGAGCACAAGGCAACACTGGAATCCATCCTTCATCCACTTGTGCAAAAATCACAAAATGAATTTATCCGCGCTGAAACTTTAAAGGGACGCGATATTGTCTGCCTTGATATCCCCCTGCTCTTTGAAACGGGTGCTGATAGCCGCGTTGACTATACAATCGTTGTCAGCGCACCTTATTTCATACAACGTGAACGCGCATTATCCCGTCCAAAGATGAGCGAAGAAAAATTCCTCGCCATACTGGAACAACAAATGCCCGATGCAGAAAAATGCGCGCGCGCCGATTACGTTATCAAAACTGGATTAGGTCGCGCCACTGCAATGAAAGGGCTAAAGAGTATTTTCCTTAAACTTTTCAATATAAACAAAGAAGATCAGAAAAATGAAAAAAACAGCTCTTATCCTTAGGCATTCATCATCTATACATCTTGGCTCTGTTGCGGAAGTACTAGCGTGCAATAATTATGGAATTAAGCATCTTGATACTTTCAAAGATGATATCCAATGCGTCGATCCGCTTATACACGATATTGTTATTATTCTAGGGGGCGCGTTTGGTGTTTATAATCAGGAAGAATATCCATTTATCCGCCATGAGCTAGAATTTCTAAAAAAACGTATCACCAAAGATAAACCGACTTTGGGTATATGTTTGGGTGCACAAATGATTGCAGCCGCATTAGGCGCAAATGTTTATCTGGGGAAATCGGGTTTTGATCTTGGCTGGGCACCTCTAATATTAAACGATAAAGGAAGAGAAACTCCCATTAGACATCTGGGCAGTGACCTGACACATATGTTTTTCTCTCATGGTGATACATTTGACCTGCCTGATGGCGCAACGTTACTTGCTTCATCAAAAATTTATACAAATCAAGCCTATAGCTATGGCAAAAATATTATTGCAACACAGTTTCATCCAGAGGTTGATGCATATCTGGTGGAAGAGCTTTTAAGTCTTCTCGTTGGTCATCTTACAGGTTCTAATCGCGTCGCTGACATCCATCAAATTCGTCAAGATACCAAGAGCTATAGTGAAATATTAAAAATTCAAACTTCCAAATTTTTGAATGAGTGGCTACAAACAGTAGAATAGAGAAATTAGGAAGCAATCGATGGCACATGCTAAATTTAGAACAAGAGAACAGCATTAAATGATTTTTGATATTTTAATCAGTAACGTATTGCCATTATACGGCCTGATTTTTCTAGGCTTTATCGTCGGTAAATTCACAGATTTAGATGTAAAGCCCATCGCCACCATCATTATCTATGCCATCTTGCCCGTGGTGATGTTCGGCGCAACCGCGACCATGGAATTTACCGCAAAATACTTTCTGCCGCCCGTCATTATCGCCTCGATTTCAATCATTGCCTCCACCACGGGATATCTGATTGCGGGAAAAATTTTAGAAGACGGCGATAAACGCCAAAACCTTATCGGCCTGTTAAGCGTCGGGGGCAATGCAACCTATTTCGGTGTGCCTATTGCACTGGCGATTGCGGGTAAAGAATGGCTGGGCGTTTATATGGTGATGGTAATGCCAATTTTCATCTTTGATGCCTCATTGGGGTATTACTTCGGCGTACGCGGCGATTTCAGCATCAAAGAAAGCCTCCTGCGCGTTGTCAAACTACCCATTATATATGGCGCAATTCTAGGGTTTATCGTTAATGCTATCGGGGTGGAACCACCACAATTATTCCTCGATTATTGGGAGCGTTTCACGGGAACACTTATCGTTTTAGGCATGATGATGATTGGTGCGGGGCTGTCACAAATGGATAGGTTCCGCTTTGACTGGCGGTTTTTCACGGGCATTGCTTTGGTGCGCTATATCTTGTGGCCTTGCCTCGGCATTGCATGGATTTTCCTTGATTTATACGTGCTGCATTTACTGCCTGACACCATACACACCTTCATCATTCTGGTCTGCGCATGCCCTTTGGGCGCCAACACCGTTGCCTATGCCACAAAGATAGGCCTGTTCCCCGCCCTGACATCATGCATGGTTTTGGTCACAACCATATTGGCACTGGCCTTTATTCCGTTTATGCTATGGCTGCAAACCGTTATATTTTAAGAGGCTTCAATGGCACGTGATATTGTACTCGACACCGAAACCACAGGCATGGACCCGCTGAAGGGCGACCGCATCATCGAGATTGGCGCGGTGGAGCTGATTAATCTGATGCCCACAGGGCGCACCTGCCAAATCTACATCAATCCGGAGCGCGACATCCCCGCCGACGCCACCGCTGTTCACGGCATTACCGATGAGTTTGTGAAAGACAAACCAATTTTTTCCCAATGCTATATGGAGTTTATGGATTTCATTGCCGATGACAGTACGCTGGTCATCCATAACGCCGAATTCGACATGAAATTCCTGAATTGGGAACTGCAACATGTCGGGCACAAACCAATTGGATGGAAACGTGTTGTTGATACTTTGATGATGGCGCGCAAGAAATTCCCTGGCTCGCCCGCCAATCTGGATGCGCTGTGTCGACGTTTTGAAATTGATAATACCAGCCGTACCTATCACGGCGCGCTCCTTGACTCCGAATTATTGGCCGAGGTGTATCTGGAGCTGCTCGGCGGTCGTCAACGCGGGTTAGAACTTGGCGCGGATGCAGCATCGAAAAGTGCAATAGGCAAAAGTGCAGCGAAAAAAGATCGAAAATTCCGCGACCCCCGCCCCCACACCGCCAGCGAAACCGAACTCGCCGCACATAAAGAGTTGCTGGAGGATCTCACTGATCCGATTTGGGATAAGGTCAAACATACTTCTTAGCAAGCGTACCAGAAGAAAGTATTGTTTCCTTACATCTTCAACATGCTGCCATATTTCTTTCTGACATAATAAACAGATCGCAGGGAGGCAAGAAAGAAAAATAGTCCCATTCCGCAAAGTATGAGGGGGCGTGCCCATGAATGGGGTATTTTCTCCGATGTAATTGTTTCCCAGAATAATGCAGGGTTGGCGTTCAGCATTTTCATTGCGCCAGCGGGAAACTGTGTATATCCGCCATAGATAATACCTAGGCTGACAAACAGAAGACCAAAGGCGATAATATTGCCCCAGAAGCTATGCGCGGAGATTTCTTTTATATAATCGGCCTTGGTTTCTATGAGAATTGAATCTTCGTTTCTTTGGGTATGTTTATCCGGTGATTGGATTAAGCCTTTTATATTACGTGCCATAGAGCAAATTACATGACCGACCCCTGTTACAGTGGGCAAGGCAATGATAGTTAACAGCCATGATCCACCTGTAAAGAGGTAAACCATAAGGCATGCCAGTCCTGCAAGGGCGAAGATGATACCAATGAAATAATGAGAGGAATCATCAAGGCAATCTTGAAATGTTTCGTCTTCTTTTGATGCAATGACAAGTATGTTAACGCTTTGGTTTAACTTATACCTTATTTCATTTGTGCCGATGCCCGTAATAACACGGGTTTGATCTTTATAGCGATATTCAACGATGGGGCTGTAAAATGTTGTGCGCGTTCTGTCGCTTCCCGTTCCCATAATTGATGTGTATTTTTCGATGGCTTTGACACGCCCCTTAATTTTTATGCCTTGGCTTTTAAAGCGCATAAAGTTGCTAATAATATTAAATCCAACCGTAAAAAATATGCAGCCAACGATAAGGGGGATGATGTTCATTGAAGATCCTTGAATAGAAAAAAGATGTTTTATTTTATGATTTCAACATTGCTAGCGTCAGATTTTAAGTGCAACACCTTTTCTTCTCTGTCATCTGTATTGCAGCATTCGTCATATGGTGGATTTAATGAGTCCTGAGCCTGGGTTAAGCTTTGCGACAGAACCAATCTTAACCCGTCATTCCTATCCAATATTATAAACCCAATTTTGCCATTTTACGTCTGGCATACCATCGAGTGAGGAATAAAAAAATTCTGCCTCTAAATTGCCTTTCATTATAGTCCACATGAGCTGAACACATTCTTTTAAAGATGCAAATTCCTTCGCTGACTCAAATAAAATACTCCCCAATCCATGTCCTCTTGCATTTTCACTAACAAAAAGTTCTTTTAAAATCATATTTGGTTTAAGCGTATAAGTGTATGGAATTATATACATAACAGCCATCCCTATCAACAAGTCGGACCCTTCACGACCTGCTACTAATGCATAAAATTGTGGATTTTCACATAAACCACGATTAATAATTTCTTCTTCTGTTACACAAAATAGATCAATATAATTTTCAAGTTTTGCCAAATTTTTCATAAGACTTAACAACTGCGGAACATCAGATTTATTGAAATGTCTGACCCAAATATTCTCTTTTTCCATTTACACCACCCAATCTACTAGATTACATTTAAGGTAGTTTCCAGCATCAAGTGCAACACCGTCAATAATCAGGATGGTAATGTTTAAATTCTTTCATGTAAACCTCTCTTATTGTTTAAAAATCTAGTGTTTTTCTTAGTCTGGTGTTAAGAAGAGGTGAGATTTCATCGAGATCATTTTGCGACACATCAGAATCTTTTGGCTCTCATTTTAGAGGGTTATCCAAGGTCGGAAGGTGTCAAGGAAGTTGTCATGTGAAATTTTCAAATCATGCTGCAATTTTAACTTCCTTTTCACGTTTACTTTTATCAGGATTAAGGCTTATCG
>NVUR01000001.1 GCA_002401965.1 Alphaproteobacteria bacterium | reverse complement strand
TGTTTGGTCGAAAATTTCTTCCAAAAACTCAAGCAATACCGCTCCATTGCAACACGATACGACAAAGCAGCAATAAATTTCCTCGGAGCCGTCCACATGACCGGGGCCATTATTCTTCTTAATTGAGCACATGCCCAAGAAAAACTATGTTTTCTTACCCTTAAAAATCTTCTTCTTTTTTGTCCCAAGAGGCGCACCGTCTTTCTTGAAGTGCTTACCCTTAGGCTTATCGTTGGGCTGGTTTTTATGCTTCTTTTTCTTTTTAGGGGCGTCGCTGTTTGGCTGGTTATCCCATGGCTTGTCACCATAAGGTTTTTTCTTGCCGTAAGGTTTCTTTTTGTCGCCTCTTTTATCGTTATGTCTATTGGGACGATTACTGCGATCAATTCTGCCTTTTGGTGCGTCCGGTGCCTTGTCGAGGCGCGTTACTTTTATGTTTTTCTCTAGTGTGCCGCCATCTTTATCCAGCAGTTTGAAAAACTTGGAGGCACATTCGGCGGAAAGCTCAACATGTGTTTCCTTGGCATGAATGCGGATTGCGCCAATTTGTTGTTTTGTCATCTGTCCGGCGCCGCACAGCATCGGCAAAATCCAGCGTGGTTCGGCATTGTCATCACGACCAAGGGAAAGGGAAATCCAAACGCTGTTGGTGAAGTTATCGCGCTGTGATTTTTTATTTCTGCTTTGGTCTTCCGTGAAATCCAAAAGTTCTTCAGGCGCAGGTTTTTGTTTGTTATGTAGGCGCAATAACGCGGCGGCAATTTGCTCCGCGCCATATGCATTTACGAGATCAGCTGCAGCTTTTTTCTCATCTTCCTTTATCGGTTCCATCAAGATAGGATCAGCAAGGAAGCGTTCATGATCGCGCTTTGTAATATCTTCAATTGAAGGCGGATTTCCCCATTTGGCATTAATTTTCGCGCCCTTCAGGAGGCGCTCGCCTTTTGAACGTTGATTATGCGGCACAACGAGCACACTTACGCCCTTCGAACCTGCACGGCCTGTGCGCCCACTACGGTGAAGGAGGATGTCTTTGTTCTTAGGTAAATCGGCATGGATCACCAGCGCTAACCCCGGTAAATCAATACCGCGCGCCGCAACATCTGTTGCCACACACACACGGGCGCGTCCATCACGAAGGGATTGCAGCGCGTTACTGCGCTCGGCTTGGCTAAGCTCTCCTGAAATTGCTACCACAGAAAACCCGCGATTGGTCAGGCGACTTTTCATCAAATTGACAGCCGCACGCGTTCCGCAAAAGATAATCGCGTTTTGGGATTCGTGATAGCGCAGAATATTAACAATCGCATTCTCACGGTCATTGGGTGCAATGCGCATTGCTTGGTATTCAATATCTACGTGCTGCTTTTCTTCTTCTTTGGTGCTGATGCGCTGAGCATTGTTCTGATAACGCTTGGCCATCCCCGCAATTGATTTTGGCACTGTGGCGGAGAACATCAAGGTTCGGCGTTGTTTTGGCGCAGTGCCCAGAATATATTCCAGTTCCTCACGAAAGCCCATATCGAGCATTTCATCGGCTTCATCCAGCACGACAGCGCGTAGAGCGCTCGTGTCGAAATAGCCGCGCTCAATATGGTCGCGCAAACGCCCCGGCGTTCCGACAACAATATGCGCGCCTTTCTCCAGCGCGCGACGTTCCGTGCGGATATCCATACCGCCGACACATGAGGTCACGGACGCACCGCTCTCTGCGTACAGCCATTCCAGTTCACGTTTGACCTGTAACGCCAATTCACGCGTAGGGGCAATGACAAGGGCGAGTGGTTTAGATTTAGACTCAAAACGCTCAGCTTCTCCCAGTAATGTAGAGGCACATGCCAAACCGAAGGCGACTGTTTTCCCTGAACCTGTCTGCGCTGACACCAGCAAGTCTTTATTTTCGAGCGCAGGGTCTATAACAGCGTTCTGTACAGGGGTAAGTGTTTCATAACCGCGTTTGGTAAGGGCTTGGGCAAGCGCAGGGTGGGCATTTTTAAATGTAGGCATGGTCTTTTCTTTCGGCAGCGCTTATCGTTGTCTCCACTGCGGTCTATAGTGTTTGGAGGCATTACACAACAAATGCTTATAAATAACATCTTTATTCAATGATGCCGTCAAGCTATTTGCCTTATTATTTGCAAATTTTTTGTTACCTTAAAGCGTTGTTTTATACGGCGCTTGAGGTGCTTTAGGCGATGGTTTTGAAATTCTATGGGCGGATGATATCGGTCAGGTTGTTATGCGGGGCGGCTGACAATCCGTTGGTTGGTGATCTGGTAAGGCTGATGGGCATCACGACGATGATGGTCTTGATGCCCATTAAACAGGCTGTTTCTTTACTTATTGCTTAGGTGATTATAGAGAATGGTTGTGAATGCATCCGGCCATATAAACCCGCCACCCATTTTTTCATCAAAGGCTTGCGTTGGTTTCGCGGTGACGGTTTGTTCAAGCGTTTTTCCGTCTTTAATTGCTGTTTTTATGTTCGTTGCAATTGTTGCTAAGGCTTGTTGGTAGGATTGTAGCTCTGCTTTATTCATTAGTGGACCATGACCGGGAACAATAATTGTCTCATCATTGGCCAGAGCGAGCAGCGTATCATGTGCGGCGATTAGGCCGTCTATAGAACCGCCATGCTCTGTGTCGATGAAAGGATACATGCTGTTAAATATGGTGTCACCGGCGACAATCACATTCTCATTAACGAAATATGCCGCGACGTCGCCATCTGTATGGGCGTGCGGAACGTGAATGACTTTAATGTCATCGCCGTTATGGTGAAAGGTCATGTCTTTGGAGAACGTCACCACGGGCAGACCTGCTTTGGAAAGAGGCGGCATTTCCTTTTTGAAATAGGTGATAAATTGTTTTGTACTTAAACGTTCGCGGACACTATCATGCGCCACAATAATTGCGTTTTCTTCGCCGAAAAATTCGTTGCCGCCTGTGTGATCGAAATGATAATGGGTGTTTAGGACGAATTTTATATCTTGATCGTTGATGCTTTTGGCTGCGGCTTTGATAAGCGCACTGCGTCCGGCGAGTTGATCGTCAATAATAAATGTGCCGTCTTCACCTGTTGATGTAACAACATTGCCACCTTGGGGGCTGATGAGTACGTGGATATTGTTTTTGACTTGTATAATTTTAACATCACTCTCTTGTGCATGTGCTGAAAAAGGCGCGATACAGAGTGTTAGAATAAGGAGGGGAATATGCTTCATTTTATCTCTCTTAAAGTTTGGTGGGTTCTCTTTTGTGGTTTTATCATATACGTATTCGCGCTGTCTTAGGCAAGGTTACAGTTCAAATGTTTTTCATTTCGATAGGCATAGATTGACACTGGCGAATAGAGTTTGTAATGATTGAAGGATCTGCTTAAGGTTTTTTACGTATGGTCAAAAATAAAGAAATGCATAGGTTTTTATGGTTGTGGTTGCCGTTACTGGCGGCAGTGATCCAGATTTTTCTGGAACTGTCTTTGCCTGTGCAGACTTTATCCGTATTACATTCGGAAAGTGGACCACATGAGTTGTTGCAGTTTCTTATAATTTCTGCAGCCCTTGTTGTGTTTGCGACAATGCTTCTAAAAATCGATATAAAGCAATCACCGTGGCTGGGTGCGTGGGTTGGTATTGCGACTTTAAGCTGCCTATACGTGGCGGGAGAAGAAATTAGCTGGGGGCAGCATATTATGGATTGGGCAACGCCTGATTATTGGAAAGATATGAACGATCAGGGGGAAACAAACTGGCACAATACCTCTTCATGGCTGGATCAAAAACCCCGCTTAATTCTGGAGATTGGCGTTATTATTGGCGGACTTATTATTCCTTTTCTCATGAGAGTAAAGCCTAAGGCTTTGCCAGAACGTTTTTTGATTATCTATCCGGCGGGGACGTTATGTATCACGGCGGGGATATTTCTGATTATGAAAACCATTGATAAGGCAGATGTATTGGGTATTCAATTTTTTGAAAGAGGCAGCGAAGTACAGGAGCTTTACCTCTTTTATTTTGTTTTGCTTTATTGTCTGGAATTAAGAAAAAGACTGATTTCTAAGGATGCGGCACTTAAGGTATAGGAATCTATGACCTTTATTTATTATGGTGGTAATGGTAACATGTTGTAGGTGATTATTATATTTTAAGGGAAGACGATCAGGATGTCTAAAAAAGAAAATTGTTCCGTTGCATCATTAACACAAGCAAGTGAAAGTATTGTCGATTTTTCAGGGCATGGAGCATCTCTTGGTGCGTCTGGATATCGCGTTGCCAGTGACCATCCCGATAATTGCGAATTTTTGGCAAATACGGGTGATAGTGTTGCTATCTCTCCGGGGCAAGACGGATTTGAATCTTTTATGATCGGGGTTGCATGGGACAATATCCGTATCGAAGATTCTGGTCTGTTCGGTAAATGGTTTAAAAAAGTGCGTAAGGTTGGCGTCGACCTTGATGTTGGCTGTTTGTATGAAATGCAAGATGGTACGCGTGGCTCTATTCAGGCCTTTGGTGAAAAATTTGGTAATTTTAATGAAGCCCCCTTTATCTCTCTTTCAGGTGATGAACGAACTGGCGATACAGAAGGTGATGATGAATATCTTTTGGTTAACGGTGAAAAATGGAAGGATGTTAAACGTGTCCTTGTTTATATTTACATCTATAAAGGCGCGCTACGTTGGTCGGAATTAAATCCGCAAGTTGTTGTTGATGTACCGGGTGAAAGTGATTTGTACGTTACGTTGAATGCCCATGATGATGCGTTATCTTTATGCGCGGTGGCTGAGCTTGAAAATGTGCGTGGCGGCATTCGATTAACCAATCGAACAGAATATTTCCCGGGGCATGAGGAAATGGATCGTGCGTTTGGGTATGGTCTTGAATGGGCGGATGGCAAAAAGAACCCTGCGTAATTTATTTCTGAAAGTAAGTAAGTAAATGAATTCTTTCTCGTATTATGACACAACGATTTTGTCGTTAGGTGCTCTGTTCCTTGGTATTATTATGCTGATTAAGGGCGGGGGCTGGGCTGTTGAGGCTGGTGTTTTTATCGCAACACGCTATGGCGTGTCTCCGCTGATCGTTGGTTTTACGATTATTGCTTTTGGCACGTCTTTGCCGGAGCTGATCGTTTCCGTTGTTGCGAATCTCCAAGGTTCTCCGGGAATTGCGCTGGGTAATGTTTTGGGATCGAATATTGCAAATATTTTGATGGTTTTGGGGTGTACTGCGCTGATCTCGGTTCTCAAAGTCAATGTCTCCAAAATGTTAGTGCGCGATTTGATCTTTATGATGTTGGTGACAATTGGGCTGACTGTGTTGCTATATTATGGCGGTATTTCCCGCCTTACCGGATTTGCAATGCTCACCATTTTAGGGAGTTATATTTTCTTTCAATATAGGGCTGCTGGATCAAAAAATCCTGACATAGGTGCCGATGATGGTGAATGTATGTTTAAAAATGATTTATTTGCTTATGGGACATTGTTGCTTGGGCTTATTTGTATTTCCGTTGGCGCAGAATTTCTTGTAAAGGGTGCAAAGGTTAGTGCAGGATTGATCGGTGTTCCTGAATCTATTATTGCATTGAGTATCATTGCGTTTGGTACGTCTCTGCCAGAGCTCTCAACCAGCATCATTGCCGCGCGTAAAGGGCAATCTGAAATGGTTATCGGTAATATTATAGGCTCTAATGTGTTTAATATTCTGATGATACTTGGGTTTGCATCTTTGAGTAAACCAATCATCAATGGCAGTTTTTCTCCGCAAATTTTGAATTTTGATGTTTGGATTACATTATTCGTCTCGTTATGTCTTGTGCTTATATTGTTTATATTTGGACGCATTAACCGTGTTACGGGAAGTTTGTTTTTTCTATCTTATATTGTCTATAATATATATATTTATATGGTGAATATAAGTGCGTGAGTTTTTTAACAGTAAAGTTAGGGTCGTTTAAATGGCTGATATTTTTGATTCCTCGTTTGATTCTGATCTGGACATTGAGATTTCGGATAATAAAATTGTTAAAGGTGAAGAGGTCAATTTGACCGCTAAAGACCCGACAATGACCAGCGTGTTGATTGGTGTTGGTTGGGATTTGAATGCGTTTGATGTGGATACGCTGGATCTGGACGTTAGTTGCTTTTTGCTGAATAAAAATGAAAAAACCCGCGTTGATGCAGATTTTGTTTTTTATAATAATACAGAGGGGGGTGAGGGCTCGGTTATTCATAATGGCGATAGTCGTACCGGCGCAGGCGAAGGTGATGATGAGACGATTTCCATTGATTTGAATGGTGTTTCTTTTGAGGTGATGCGAATTGTATTTGTGCTTTCTATTTATAAAGGCGAGGAGAAAGAGCAAACAATGGCCAGCCTGCGTAATTCTTATATTCGTATTATTAATGCATCGGATGGTCAGGAATTATTGCGTTACGAATTAAGCGAGGATGTAAAAGGCAGTGCCGATGCGGGTATGCTTGTCGGCTCTTTAAATCGTGAGGGGCCAAAGTGGCATTTTAAGGCGCTGGGTGAATCTATTGAAGGGGGCTTGGCTAAAATTGCTACGGATTATGATATTATCGTGCATACGGGGTAATATCGGGCGGGGGTAATCTATAGACGTGGCTAGTTGCCTAGTTTTTCATGCCCATAGCTGGTTTTTGATCTATCTTGAATCCTTTTTTGCCGACTTTGCCGCGACGTCCGCCCCCCCGTCCGCCTTTACGGTCGGTGAGTTCTTTTTCTATTATTTCATCAATGTCGGGCATCTCGCCCATTTGCAGAGCGCCGATACAGCTACAGAAAAACTCACACCCTCTTTCACCCCAATTATGGATTTTGTTGGCGTAGTCCTCTCCCCTGATATACATGAGTTTTTCAGCCCATATTTTATCTTGGGAAGGTATAAAGCGCATCATCATAATTTGTTCCGGGCCGCCATAATTTATATCATCATCATAACGGGCATCTTCTTCATCATGCAGAAACTGAATTTCAAGTTCGACATCTTCCGCGCCAGGGCCTATGCGTATCTCCGCGCTGCACGATATACCTTGGTCGGCATCGTACAAGAACCAAGGTCTTGTCTCATATGGTGCAAGTTCATGCTCCACACCCAATTTTTCCATTAATTCTTTATAGTCAACACGCATGTTCCAATCATAATCCTTTATTGTGAAAGGGGGATACAAAAAAATGCATAATTTTATAAATTTTATCATATTATTTAAGTTTTTACTGAATACTATATTGTTACACAGATCCATGACCATATGAACTTACTGCAATGTCATGTATTATCTAGAGCAGTGGAAGATTCGATAATGAAAAACATTTCAAAATATATTCTGATTAGTTTTCTCGGCTTGATTTCGGTGGGCATTTTTATGCCGGAGAAATCTTTCGGACAGGATGCCAAAGATACCAATATATCTTATGAGGATGTTTCTTATTACGTTCATGTCGTTGATTCTATGACACTGATTTCTGGAGAAACAAAAATTTCATTATGGGGCATTGAAAAGATGCGCGAAGGTGCAAGCGTTTTTCAGCTAAAAATCAGAGGGGTTTTGGAAAAAGAAGTCGGTGGTCAGAGTGTTCTTTGCACGATTAAAAGTCGGGATGGTGAGTATAATATTAAGGCGCAATGCATTAATGCTCAGGAAGAAGATTTAAGCCTTTTCTTGCTTCAACAAGGGTACGCCAGTGCGGATCGCACAGCAATTTACGGTTCGGTTTATGAGCATCCATATTTAAATGCAGAAGAAAGCGCGCGTCTAAAGGGGCAGGGTGCTTGGGCGGATGATGTGGTCTCATTAAGTGGCGATGCCCAAAGCAAGAATTTTATGATGGGTGCATTCTTCTTGATGACGATCTTTATGTTGGCACTTGGTTTTCTCGGATTCTATATTATGCGCGGTTTCGGGCGTGTTGTTGATATTCAAAATCAGTCCATTGATTTGGCCGTGAAAGAGCGTGCGCTCAAGAATAAGGAAAAATATATCGTAGCGTCCATAATTGATGCTGAAGTTAAGGCGAATAAATCAAAAATTGATGCTTATCTTTTGGTTTATGAAGAGGTCTTGCAAAGGCTTTCTAATAAGGATATTGCGCCTAATTATCAAAAAACTGGCGAGATTATACAAAAACAACCGGTGTTGGATCGTTCTGTTTTTGATGGCAATACAGATAAGCTGGATTCGTTTGGTGCGCGTCTAGCCAGTGATGTTATTCACTATTATGCGCGGATTAAGACGGTGCCGGATTATGTTGAGGTTACACCTGATATGCCAAGGGGTGAGGTCATTGAAACCATTCGCATGGCTGTTGAAAATGCACAGAAAATGAATGAAATATCAGATATGTTGGTTGAAGGGTTTGTGCAGCATGCCTTGATTAAGCATATTGGTGTGTAATATTTTTGGCTTTGGTTTTTAAAATAGCGACCCTTGATCGAGTTTCGTTTCCGTAGGTTTTGCAGGTGATGATGTCTTTATTGCTATAGGCGTTTTAGCTGATTGCTCCATATTGATAATCGCACCAATTTTCTCGCTATTCTGGAATTGTAGATTGATATTCTGCCCTTGTGATAATGCCTTGCCCTGTGTGATTGGTTGGTCATTGTCATCGCGTATAACGACATAACCGCGCTTTAGGACATTTTCAAAAGAAAGTATCTCCAGCTTTTCTTGCGTCTGGTTCAGCATTCTTGTCTTATTCTCTATGGCGCGTTTTGTGCTTTGCTCTAGTTGCTCCGACCATCGGGTGAGGGATGTGTGCGCGGTGTCTATGCGCGCTTTGGGCGTAACCAGCATTGATGAAATTTGTATCACGCGGCTTGTTTTTTGCATGATGAGATGCTTGAAATTATGGTCGAGGCGGCTTGTCGTATGGTCGAGATGCTGTGTTTTAAGCTCCATAAGGCGGGCGGGGTCGCCTAATTTCGCGGATAGCGCGTCAAGTCTGTGTCGATTTTCCGATAAAAGGCGGCTAATCCCGTTAATCAAGCGTTTTTCATCATCGGCGACTTGCGCGATCAGGTTAAGGCGTACAGGCACAGCCATCTCCGCCGCGCCCGTTGGTGTCGGTGCGCGTAAATCAGCCGCATAGTCAATCAGCGTTGTATCTGTCTCATGCCCGATGGCGGATATAATGGGGATGGCACTGTTTGCGGTGGCACGTACGACGTTTTCCTCGTTAAAGGGCATAAGATCTTCCAGCGATCCGCCGCCACGTGCAACAATCAGGATATCTGGTCTACCCTCAATGGGCAGAGCGTTAAATCCATCAATCGCCGCAGTGATCTCCTGATCCGCGCCTTTGCCCTGCACTTTGACAGGCCAAACGACGACATGGCGGGGAAATCTATCGCCCAAGCGATGCAAAATATCACGAATAACTGCGCCTGTCGGTGAGGTAATCACGCCAATTTTCTGCGGTAGAAAGGGCAGCGGTCTTTTTCTATCGGGCGCAAATAACCCTTCCGCGGCGAGTTTCTTCTTACGCTCCTCCAACATTTTCAACAGTGCGCCTTCACCGGCCAGCTCCATTGATTCGATAATCAGTTGGTAATTCGAACGCGCAGGATAGGTGGTAATGCGCCCAACACATATAACCTCCATCCCTTCTTCGGGCTTGATGCTTAATTTTGATAGAACACCCTTCCAACAGACGGCATCAATCACCGATTTGTCGTCCTTAAGGTTGGAATACATGTGACCTGATTTGGGGATGGATATTCGCGACAATTCACCACGTACACGAACGCGGGCGTAGTTATCCTCTAACGTACGTTTTAATGAAAACGCCAGCTCGGATACTGAAAATTCAGGGACATTGCTTCTTTGGGTCGATTTTTCACTCATGCTCAGCATAATAATCGTAAAAAAGAAGAATTTCCAGCGTTCTCGTGATATTATAAGCATATGACTTATTCTTTTTCTTCATATCTCTATAAAGATGAAAACCAAGTGGTTGCAGAATTGCTTGATTTATTAGATTGGTCTGATGAAACGGCGGCTGATGTTCAGGCGGCGGCGATTGATTTGGTGGATGAAACCCGTGCGCAAAAAGGTCGTGGCGGGCAGTTAGAGGCCTTTTTACAAGAATTCTCCTTGAATACGGATGAGGGGCTGGCGATGATGTGTCTGGCCGAGGCACTCTTGCGTATTCCTGATGCGAAAACCGCGAATGCTTTGATTAAAGATAAAGTTGTTGCGGCGAATTGGCTGAAAAAGCAGGGCGGTGGCTCTAAAGACTGGATGGCCAAAGCCGCAGGCATCGGCATGTCCTTGACGCGCAAAACACTGGATAGTCCTTTGTCTCGTTTGGGCGAGCCGATTATTCGCGAGGCGATGATTAAAGCCATGCAGATGATGGGCAAGCAATTTGTTCTCGGCACGTCGATTAAGGACGCTCTATCGCATGCCCGTATGTGGGAGCGACAAGGATATCGTATGTCTTATGATATGTTAGGTGAAGGCGCACGTGATCAAGATACGGCGAAGCGATATTTTAAGGCGTACAGTGCCTCTATTGATGCAATTGCTCATAAAAACAAGGATAATAGTCATGAAAATGCCCAAAATGCAGGGATTTCTGTAAAATTATCGGCATTACACCCGCGCTACACGTACAGCCAGAAATCCCGTTGTATCCCCGAAGTAACCGAGAAATTAAAGGCTTTGTGCGTGCAAGCCGCCGTGTATGACCTGCCGTTGACCGTCGATGCGGAGGAAATGAACAGACTCGATTTATCGATCGCGATTATCGATAATATTTTTGATGATTCGGCGTTGGATGGTTGGGATGGTTTCGGGTTGGCGGTGCAGGCTTACCAGAAACGTGCTTTGCCTTTGATTGATTATCTAGCAAAACGTGCGAAAGAAACAGGGCGCAAAATTCAAATACGTCTGGTGAAGGGCGCGTATTGGGATAGCGAGATTAAGCACGCACAAATGCATGGCTTCCCTGAATATGGCGTCTTCACACGTAAGAGCAACACAGATTTATCCTATCTTGCTTGCGCGCAAGCCCTGTTTAGCCACGCCGATGTGATCTACCCGATGTTTGCAACACATAATGCCCATACGATTGTCGCGATCAGGCATATGGCGGGTAAAGTTGCTAAAAGCTATGAATTTCAACGCCTTCACGGTATGGGTGAGGGGCTGTACGCGCAAATAATCGGTGATGATGATGTAAAAATCAGTGTGTACGCACCTGTTGGCCCGCATGAAGACTTACTGCCTTACCTTGTACGGCGATTGCTTGAAAATGGTGCTAACTCTTCGTTTGTTAATCAATTGCTGGATGCCAAAATTCCTGCGCAAGACGCTGTACGTGATCCTGTCATGCAAGTGCGGGGCTATGACGGTGAGTACCGTCATCCCTCGATACCTTTGCCTCAAAATATCTTCGGAGATGATCGGGTAAATTCCCGTGGGATTGATTTGGATGATCCGGCCTCTTCGCAATCTTTGTTAGATTATATAGAGGCTTATAAAGCTGAATCCCAAATGCAGGTGCGCTCTATTATTGATGGTAAAGCGTTTGATGATATAGAACTGAAATTCATAGATCGCGCGTTTAACATCGCAAATCAAGGGTTTGCGGGCTGGAATAAGAAAGACGTACAGGAACGTGCCATGATTATTGAGCGCGTTGCCGATCTTTTAGAAGAAAACGCGCAAGAGCTGATGGCTGTTTTGGTGTATGAAGCGGGCAAGACGATTCCCGATGCGCAGGACGAGTTGCGCGAGGCCGTAGATTTTTGCCGTTATTACGCCGCACGCGCACGTGAAGATTTCGTTGCGGATGGTATTTTGATGCCTGGCTATACGGGGGAGAGTAATCGCCTGACTTTACAAGGGCGCGGGGTGTTTGTTTGTATTAGTCCGTGGAATTTTCCGCTGGCGATCTTTACGGGGCAGATTGTTGCGGCGCTGGTATCTGGTAATGCTGTTCTTGCGAAATCGGCGTCTCAAACGCACTATATTGCGATGCGTACAGTTGAACTAATGCACAAGGCAGGCGTGCCGCACGAGGTTTTGCACCTTTTTGCTAAGGGCAGGGAGTTTGGTGAGGCTCTGGTCTCGCACAAAGATGTTGCTGGCGTTGTTTTCACAGGCTCTACGGCGACGGCGAAGCATATTCAAAAGACGCTAGCGGTTAAAAACCCGCGAATTGTGCCTTTTATTGCTGAAACAGGTGGGCAAAATGCCATGATCGTTGATAGCTCGGCCCTGCCAGAGCAAGTTGTTGATGATGTGATCGCCAGTGCCTTTGGTTCGGCAGGGCAAAGATGCTCGGCTTTGCGGGTGCTGTATCTGCAAAGTGATATTGCGGATTCGGTGATTACGATCTTGATAGGGGCGATGGCGGAGCTTAAAATTGGTGACCCTGTTCATCTTTCAACCGATGTCGGGTATATTATTGACGAAAATTCCAAGGCGATACTCGATAAGCATGTTGAACACATGAGTAATACGGCTACTCTAGTTTGCAGGGCAGAGAATAAAAATGTACCAGCCGATAATGACCGATTATTTATGCCTGCAATCTATGAAATTCCTCATATTGATGTTCTGAAGGAAGAGGTCTTTGGTTCTGTCTTGCATATCATTCGTTATGACGTCAATCAGTTGGATGATGTGATCGCGCAGATCAATGAAACGGGCTATGGTCTCACTTTTGGTATGCATAGTCGGATACAGGCGCGCCAAAATCAGGCGATAGAGGCGATTAATGCGGGGAATGTCTATATTAACCGTTCCATGACGGGCGCAGTGGTCGGGGTGCAGCCTTTTGGCGGCATGGCTCTGTCAGGCACGGGACCCAAAGCAGGCGGACCGCATTATTTGCAAGCCTTCGCGGTCGAGAAGCTGGTTACCATCGATACAACGGCCTCTGGCGGCAATGCAGGGCTGATTTCTATGGGTGATGACGCATAATTTCAGCCTATAACGCATAACAAAAGTTGTTTTTCTGCGCTCTCATGCTATGTATGGGGCGTAATTCATATTCAGGAGCGTATTTATGAGAATATTATTGATTGGATCAGGTGGTCGAGAGCATGCGTTGGCGTGGAAGCTCGCACAATCCGAAAGTTGCACAAAGCTCTATTGCGCACCGGGGAATGTCGGGATTTCCGCACAGGCGGAATGTGTTCCGATTTCAGTGGATGCGATTGATGATTTGGTTGCTTTTGCGAAGGATAATGCCATTGATCTGGTTGTTGTCGGGCCTGAAACTCCGCTTGTCGATGGTTTGGCCGATAAATTGAATGCGGAAAACATCAATGTGTTTGGCCCATCTGCAAAAGCGGCGCAACTTGAGGGTTCGAAAGGCTTTATGAAGGATTTGTGCGCTAAGTATGATATTCCAACAGCCAAATATGGCCGATTTAAAGATGTTGAATTGGCTATATATTTCATTGAAGAGGCGGATATGCCGATCGTTGTGAAGACAGATGGCTTGGCAGCGGGTAAAGGCGTGATTATTTGTGAAACCAAAGAACAAGCAATCGAAGCCGCACGCGATATGCTATCGGGCAGCTCATTCGGATCTGCCGGTCACGAAGTTGTGATCGAAGAGTTCCTTGAGGGTGAAGAGGTCAGCTTTTTTGCTCTATCAGATGGGAAAACGATATTGCCTTTGACCTCGGCGCAGGATCATAAGCGTGTTGGTGAGGGGGATACGGGCTTAAATACGGGCGGAATGGGCGCGTACAGCCCTGCACATTTCATGACACCCGCGCTGGAACAGCAAATTATCGAGAAAACGATTGAGCCGACAATTGCCGCGATGGCGGCGGAGGGCTGCGCGTTTACGGGTGTACTCTTTGCTGGATTAATGGTGAAAGACGGTGTTGTGACGTTGTTGGAGCATAATATTCGCTTTGGCGACCCTGAATGCCAGACGTTGATGATGCGTATGCAAGGGGATTTGGCGCAGATTTTGTTGGCAGCGGCGCAAGGACGCTTGGATGAGATGAAGGATCAGATAAGTTGGTCTGATGATTCGGCGATGTGCGTGGTTATGGCGGCCAAGGGATATCCTGGGTCTTATGAGAAAAATACAGTGATTTCAGGGATAGATCAGGCCAATGAAATTGATGGCGCGTACGTGTTTCACGCAGGTACAACCGAAGGTGAAAATAGCGCAGTGCTTAGCGTTGGTGGACGTGTACTTGGCGTAACTGCGACGGGTTCAACAATTGCCGAGGCACAAATTCGGGCTTATAAGTCAGTAGATTGTCTCGATTGGGCGGAAGGTTTTTGTCGCCGTGATATCGGTTGGCGCGCTCTATAATCGTCTACTTTTATCTTTCACAGCGTTGCCCATCGTTTGCGTATCAATTATACGCGGCATTCTTCGCGTCTTGTGAAAAATAAAATTAAACGATTATAATTTCAGCGCTTTCGTTTGAAAAATGCCTTTAGAATTTCTCCGCACTTTTCTGCCATTAAACCGTGTTGTATGCTTGGTTTATGGTGGCAGGTTGGTTGGGTGTAGAATTCCCCGCCATGCAAGATGCCGCCGCCTTTTTGGTCGGACGCGCCGAAAACCACACGGGAAATGCGGGCGAAAGATATGGCTGCTGCGCACATGGCGCAGGGTTCCAAGGTGACGTATAAAGTGTAATTCGGAATACGTTGTGAATTTATGCTCTCACAAGCGGTACGGATGGCTAGAATTTCGGCATGGGCGCAAGGATCGCTTAATTCGCGAGTTTTATTGCCTGTACGTGCAACGATTCCACCCTTCTCATCCGTGATAATTGCACCAATAGGCACTTCATCACGTGCAGCAGCGCGATTTGCCTCTTCCAATGCGGCGCGCATACAGCTATGGTCGTTTTCTGTGAAAGGATCAGTCATGAGTGAAGAAAAGCATAAAGGCGAACGGATTGCAAAGAGAATGGCACGCGCGGGTCTTTGCTCGCGCCGTGATGCGGAGCGTTGGATTGGTGAAAGCCGCGTTAAAGTGAATGGCAAGACCATTGATTCCCCTGCCTTGAATGTGACTGAGGATGATAAAATTATCGTTGATGGCAAGGCTTTGCCGTCTATGGAGCAAACACGGCTGTTCTTATATCATAAGCCGCCTGGTCTTGTGACAACGCATAGAGATGAACAAGGGCGTACTACGGTGTTTGAAGAATTGCCGGATTCGATGCCGCGTGTGGTGAGTGTTGGACGCTTGGATTTGAGTACGGAGGGGTTGATCTTACTGACCAATGATGGTGGACTAGCCCGTCATCTTGAGTTACCTGATACGGGGTGGAAGCGTAAATATCGCGTACGTGTGAACGGTAGAGTGAATGAAAAACGGCTGCTATCCTTGAAAAACGGGATTACTGTTGAGGGTGTACGTTATAAATCAATCGAGGCGACGTTAGATGTGCAGCCTGATGAGCGCGAGAGTGCAGGCGCAAATTCATGGATAACAATGACCTTGCGTGAAGGAAAGAACAGAGAAATTCGTCGTGTTTTAGAAGCGTTGGGTTTAAGTGTTACACGATTAATTCGTACAGATTATGGTCCGTTTTCTTTGGGCAAGATGTCACGCGGTTCTGTCAGTGAAGTAAGCGTCGGCGTGATGCGTAATCAAATCGGGGAATATTTTCGGGAGAATAATATTAAGTTAAATAAACGTACAGATCCAGAGAAGGCAAAGCGTACGTTTCGTGAAAATAACAAAAATTTTGAAAAATCATCGTCAAAATCACAAGAAAATAGAAGAAATACGTCAAAAAACACTAAATTCCGCAATAAAAGTAAATAATCATGAAAATAGTGGCGGGTCACTTTGGCGGGCGAAAACTGTTTGTTCCCAAGAATAATGATATCCGTCCGACCAGTGATAAAATCCGTGGGGCGGTGTTTAATATGCTGCAATCTCGTGGTGTTTTGGATGGTGCGCATGTTTTGGATGCATTTTGTGGGACGGGCGCGTTGGGGTTGGAGGCTCTCTCGCGGGGGGCTTCGTCTTGTGTGTTTATGGATAAGGCGCGGGATTCGCTTTCTTTAGCGCAGGATAATGCGGAGATGTTGGGCGTGGAGGCGGAGTTTTTTCTGCGCGATGCGACGAACATAAGCGCACGTACAGAGAAAACACCAGCTTATAATTTGGTTTTTCTTGATCCGCCTTATGCGAAGGGGCTAGTTTCTGCGGCGTTGCAGGGGTTGCTTGATGGCGATTGGATTGCGCCTGAGGGCTGGGTTGTGTGCGAGACAGAGCGCGCCTTCACTTATAGTACAATAGCTGGATGTGAGATGGATTATGAGAAGACGTACGGTGATACGAAAATAACGCTGATCCGTTTAACCGATCACACCTGAGTAAAGCAGGCCGAGCAACCCTGCGCCCAGAATAACACGATAGATGGCAAAGACTGTGAAGGTTGAATTTTGTAGGAACTTCATCATCACCGCGATAGAAACCCACCCTGAAACAAAGGATAGGGCAACCGCAATCAGCGCGTCCATCCCAAGGGTAACATCACCGCTTTTGATCAGGCCTATGCCTATCAGAGCGCCCGCGCCACTGATCGCGACCATGGCGAGTAACATAGAGTAATGCGCGCTTTCGCTGCGGCTGAAGCCAAGGAAACGAGCGGCGGTCATGGTAATACCTGATCTACTTGTTCCTGGAATAAGGGCAAGAACTTGAGCGCATCCTATAAGTACAGCATCCTTCAGTGTTAAATCTTTCATTTCGCGCTCTACGGGTGCTTTTTTGTCCGCCCACCACAGGACAACCCCGAAAATAATCGTCGCCCATGCAATAACGTACAGCGTTTTTAGCCAGTCCGGCTCAAACATATGCAGGATAAAGCCAACGATAATAACGGGGATGGAGCTGAGTAATACGTACAGGGTCAGTTTCGCGTTATCTGTTTTCACTTTGCCCGTGCCAATATCTTTGACGCCAAGCACCATACGGATCACATCACGCCAGAAATAGAGCAAAACAGACAGCAGTGTGCCAACATGCACGGCGATATCCATGGTCAGGTTATCGTTATCCCAGTGCGCGCATTGATCGGTGAAGCAATGGAACAGGCCGAGATGTCCGCTGGAGCTGACGGGTAAGAATTCTGTTAACCCTTGGATGACAGCCAGTAATATGATGTGGTATAAACTCATGATATGGTACTTTCTAAATCATTCTCATAGCTACTCTAAATGAAGGAAAAAGACAATGGTTTACGTTGCAGGTATTATTGGTCTCATTGGTGGCTTTATGTGTGGTCTGATGCTGTTGACCTTTCTTTTGCGTAATGTGAAGCGGGAGGATCTTATGAATGATCCTTATATTAAGTGGAAATACGGGCTTTTGAATTGGGGCTGTGCGATTTTAGGCGCGTACGCAGGCGTTTCGATGTATGAAAAATATTTTCTCTAAATAGCTCGTAATATCTCTATAAAATGTCTAGTGTGATTGATTATTCATAGCATATTAAGGAGAATATTTATGAAAAAGTTTCTATTTCTTGCGGCATCCGTTTGTGCGATGTCTTATATACAGCCTGTTTTTGCGGAAGATAAAGCCGCACCCGTAACCCCTATCAACGTGGAGCATTACACTTTTGATAAGGCACACACACAGATTTTATTCTTTGTTGATCATCTTGGCTTTTCGAAATCTCAAGGCGAATTTTTGGACTTTGACGGTTTTTTCAACTTTGATCTTGAGCATCCTGAAAAATCAAACGTAGACGTCAGCATTAATGTTTCTGGTCTTGATATGGACGATGACAAATGGAATACGCACATGAAAAGTGCAGATTTATTTGATATAGAAAAATTCCCGACCATGACATTCAAAAGTACGGCTATTGAAGTGACGGGTAAGAAAACGGCGAATATAACAGGTGATTTCACGCTGTTGGGTGTGACAAAGCCTGTAGTTTTGGCTGTTACGCATAACAAGTCGGATAAGCACGCGTTTAGCGGTGGTAAATATGTCAGTGGTTTTTCAGCGACGACAACCATTAAGCGCTCTGAATTTGGTATGCAATATGGATTGCCGATGGTTGGCGATGATGTGGAAATCCGTATTGAGGTTGAAGGCTTACGCAGCGAAGCAGAAGCTGCACCTGAATCTGAATAGAACTGGTGATTTAAAGGAGGACACATGGAACAAGCAGACTCATATCATGTGTTTTCCAAAATCATACATTGGGTGACAGCCCTGCTAGTCTTGGGGCTGTTATTTATCGGGTTTTATATGAACTCATTGGCCTTTAGCGAGGATAAGTTGTTGCTGTATGGCTGGCATAAGTCGTTTGGTTTATTGGTGTTGATGTTGGTAGGTGTACGTGTTGTCTGGCACGTTGTGAAACGAAAGCCCAAGCCATTAAGAACGCATAAAAAATGGGAACATGTGATTGCCCGTTTGGTGCATATTTTCTTGTATTTGGCTCTTTTTATTATGCCGTTATCAGGGTGGGTGATGTCTTCTGCTGGGGATTTTACCGTTAAGTTTTTTGGCTTCTATATGCCTGATTTAACACAGAAAAATGAATTCCTGTTCAATAGTTCTAGAGAACTACATGAAATTCTCGCCTATACATTGTTGTTAATTATTGGTCTTCATATGGTCGGTGCGCTGAAACATCATTTTGTTGATCGGGATGCTACATTGCGCCGGATAACTATGCCTGATCTAGGATTGGTGGGTGGTGTTATTCTAACTGTTTTTGTTTTTTCACTGTACGTATCTGGCTGCATCTATGCGTTTCAGCATTTGAAAAAGCAATATTTAGCGGTTTATTCTTCTGATGCCAGTGTGCGTGTTTCTGTTGATAAGGAAAAAGATGTTATTGCGATATCCTCTCCTTTGCCTGAGTGGCTTATTGATTTTGAAAGCAGTTCAATACGTTTTGAAGCGACACAATATGGACAAGGATTTGAGGGCAGCTTTAAAATTGGGCGCGGGCAGATATTTTTTGACGAGGCACGATTGGATCAAAGCAAGGTGCGCATCGAAATTGATATTTCATCCATAAAAACGGGCAGTAATGATCGTGATAGGCAGGCAGTTTCAATGGAATGGTTTGATGTAAAAACATTCCCGTATGCCATATTTGAATCAAATATTTTTGAAAAAACAGGTGCGAATCAATTTATAGCAAGTGGAAGCCTGACCTTACATGGTGTTAAAGTTTCGATGGATTTACCATTTACATTGGATGTAGGCAAAGAGACAAACACCGTAAAAATGAAGGCTGCGCTTGATTTAAACCGTTTGGATTTTGGTATCGGACAGGGGAAATGGCAAAGCACAGATGCGATAGGTGGCAGTGTAAATCTTGATATTTCCGTTATAGCTGCTATGCTGTAACATTGTTTTTTCATAAATTTTGACTTGTGATATTGAATATTTCTCTTTATTCGTTAGACTACCCGCATGCGTATGTTATTTCATTTTTGGTTGCACCCTTTTTCTCGTAAAGTCAGAATGGCTTTGACGGAAAAAAATCTGTCTTTCGACCTCACAATTGAAAAGACATGGGAACGTCGCACAGAATTCTTGGCAATGAATCCGGCAGGGGATTTACCTCTTTTGGTTGAGAAAAATGGCACTATCCTTTCTAATTCCCAGGTTATTTGTGAGTATTTGGATGAAGTTTATCCGGAAATTAATCTTATTGGTCATGATCCTGTACAGCGCGCGGAAACGCGGCGGTTGGTGAACTGGTTTGATCGAAAATTTAATAAGGAAGTCACAGAAAATCTTGTTGATGAAAAGCTGATGAAGGCGATTCTTAATCTTGGAGAGCCACATGGTCCTTCTGTACGTGCCGGTCGGGCGAACATACATTACCATCTTGATTATATCGGGTTTTTGATAGAAAGGCGTCAGTGGCTTGCCGGTGATACTTTTTCTCTTGCGGATATCTCTGCTGCAGCGCAGTTATCGGCGGTCGATTATGTCGGCGATGTACCTTGGGAACAGCATCATGTGGCACATCAATGGTACGAGAAAATAAAGGCACGTACAGGCTATGATTTTTTGGTTGAGGAACGCGTTCCCGATTTTAATCCGGCTGTAAATCACATTCAAACAGTATCATAAAATAACAAACGGGTATGTTAGGGAATAGGGCATTGGAGAGCACGGAAAAACATTTATTTTGTTTCGGTTATGGCTATAGCTGTGACTATATCGGACATGAATTGATGCAACGCGGTGGTTGGCGTGTGTCAGGCACAACCCGTGATCGGGATAAGAGAAAAGATTTACGCGCGCGCGGTGTAAAGGCGCATTTATTCGATTATGATGCGCCTTTGCCTGACCCACTTTATATGTTGCGGGATGTTACACATTTATTGATCTGTACGCCTCCTTCACGTGATGGTGATCCTAGTTTTAACCTACATGCACAAGATATTCTTGATTTGCCGAAATTGGAGTGGATCGGCTATTTATCCACGACCAGTCCTTATGGTGATCGGGGTGGAAAATGGGTTGATGAAACATCAGAAGCGCGTCCAATCACGAAACGTGGTGCGAAGCGTTTAGATGTAGAAAGACAATGGCTTTCTTTGTTTCAGACCTATAAATTGCCTGTTCATATTTTTCGTTTAGCAGGGATTTATGGCCCTGGACGTAGTGCACTTGATTCTGTACGCTCGGGCATTGCGCGCCGGATTGATAAGCCAGATCATGTTTTTAGCCGTATTCATGTTGAGGATTTAGCACATATTTTATTGGCCTCTATGTCTGCGCCGAAAGCTGGAGAAATCTATAATATTTGCGATGATATGCCCGCCCCCAGCCATGAAGTGATTGGTTATGCTTGTTCTTTATTGAGGATTGAACCGCCCCCCCTTCAACGCTTTGATGATGTTGATTTAGCGCCCATAACGATTAGTTTTTATGCGGATAATAAACGCGTACGCAATGATAAAATCAAAAATGAACTTGGCATAAAACTAAAATATCCCAGTTATAAAGAAGGGCTGCAAGGGTGTCTAGACGCAGAAAATTACGCGTCCTCTATTCTGAAAAGCCGTGTTTAGAGCTTCATTTTTAGTGTTTTATATAGTTTGTTCGTAGAACTTTCCTCCTGTTAGCCTTCGATCTTTCCTTTTCTACAGCGTTATATCACGTCTCGCGTATAAGAATACGCATCGCCGCTCATGCCTTGTAGAAAAGAAAATATCATTGGCTACGCTTTTTGTATTTTCTATCCTCCAATGTTATCTCAAATACGGAATGGCGTAAGCTGTTTTTTGTGGTGCGGGTGTAAGATCCCTCGGCGCTGCGCTCGCTCGGGATGACAAAAAGGCTTCGCTGGTGTGCGGATGATAAAAAGGGGCGGGGTCGCCTGAGTGTTTTTCTTGTTTCTATCCTGTTTTTCGTGGATTTTCTTGCTTTCATCTCTTTATTTCTTCATATCACCATTGATACAAGAATGGGCGCCCATAGATTGCGCGTAGCCTTAAAAAAGGCATGAATTTTCCTGCGTAGGACTTATCACCCAAGGCTGATGGGCGGTGCCGACGGTCTGAGGTCTTCTCATGCTAACCGGTCTTATAGGCATATATAGGATATTATTCTTATTGTGTCAAGGAATAAATTCCTCAACGAGGAGGGCAGGGGCTTATTCTGCTGTATTTATGCCATAAGGTAGGCGTACACTGACGGTTGTACCAACATCAATAGATGATTCAATATGGATAGAACCGTTATGAAGCTCAATCAATTTTTTGGTAATGGATAGCCCAAGACCAGTGCCTTCGTGATCGCGGGTATATTGCGATGATACTTGTTCGAAGGGGCGTAAAACAGAGGCGAGTTTATTTGGTGGAATGCCTGTACCTGTATCACAGACTTTTAAAGAGATGTACGTGTCCTTTTTACAGCATTCAATCCAGACAGAGCCATGAGCAGGGGTGAATTTCACCGCATTTGATAGTAGATTAAGCAAGATTTGTGTTAAAGCGCGTCTATCGCCGATAATATTGATGTCACTTTCTTCGGGCTCAGGTGTACGTAGTGATATTTCTTGTTCTGCGGCGCGTCCATTAATCATGTGGATGGCGCGATCAATGATATCTTTGATGTTAATCTCTTCCAGATCGAGCGTATGCTTGCCTGCTTCGATTTTGGACATGTCGAGAATATCACTAATCAGGTCAAGCAGGTGTTTTCCACTGTCTTTGATGCTGGTGGCGTATTCGATGTATTTTTCGTTAAAGATCGGCCCCAGCATTTGTGATTCGATCATTTCGGAAAATCCGATCACTGCATTTAAAGGCGTACGCAGTTCGTGGCTCATATTAGCGAGGAAGCGTGATTTTGCGGCGTAGGCTTGTTCTGAGGCGTCCTTGGCTTGGCGTAGCTCTTGTTCGTAGAGCATGCGCTCTGTCATGTCTTGCATGATGCCGTAGAGGGCGATGATCTCACCAGTGTCATCTTTTTCGCAGCGTCCTTCACACATGATAAAGCGGATATCGCCGCCTGGGCGGACAATGCGGAATTCCATATCATAGTTTTTTTCTTCGATGATGGCGCGTTGAAAAACTTGCACAACGCGCCCTAAATCACGTTTATGAATCAGGTCGGTCAGACCATTGATGCAGGGTTTATATTGGTTTTGGTCAACGCCGAAGATGCGGAATATTTCCTCTGACCATGAGATATTATCTTCACCAATCAACCAGTGCCAATGCCCCATACGCCCGATGGCTTCGGCTTCGGAGAGTTGTTTTTGACGTCTCTCTAGGTTACTTTGTTGCTGTTTTATGTTGGTGATGTCGCGCCCTAAGGCATAGATTTTACCATTGACGCATTTCTGGCGGAACTCAACCCAACGTGCCTGTTTCCCGCGCGTTAGAATGCGTGATTCGAAGTCGATAATTTGGTCGGAATTATTTTCTTTGTTTGCGTTATAGGTCAGGCTCAGCATTGTATTGCGGACTGTCGATCTGTCCTCGTGATTAAATAAATTGAGGAAAGATGCGCCTCTAAGCTCATTCGAGGTGTAACCAAAGCTCTCCAGAAAGGCGTTATTTGCGTTTATGATTCGCCCCTGTTCATCAGTGGTAATCATGATGTCATGTGTCATCAGGACAAATTCTGCGAAATCGTTAGCTGTGGGCTTTATGTCTATGACATTATCGGCGGTTGTTTCTATGCGTGCGGCAGAGTTTTGTATTTTTGTGATGAGCAGGTTGAGGTCGCCCTCCAGATCACTTTCTAAGGCATCATCTGTTGCCGAGGCAATAAGGTAACGCTTATCATCCGAAGTACTCAGCCAGTCAAAGTGAAAGCCACTGATGATTGGATTGCCGTTAATATGGACATCGTGATCGCCTTTAGGCAGGGTGGTGATGTCATGTATATCGTCCAGAACATTTTCCGAGAATGTAAAGATATCGAGCGCGTAATTGCGTTGCCCTTCGTTGATCCCGCAGAGCTGATAGAAAGCCTCATTCGCGTAAATGATTGTGCCATCTTCGTTAATGGCACAGCGCGCGTGTTCTGCCTGTGGTCGTGCGAGGGCAGATATTTGTGGCTTTAGGTCTATTTTATTTCTTATGGACATAAGGAGAATCAATACAGGTTGTACTGTTGTTATGGTACGCGAAAACCACTGATTCTGACAAGCCCTTTTTCATATTTCTATTTTGGGTCTGATATTCGGGGCTGATAATTGTCTTGTTTTATGTATTATAGTCACAAAAAAGGTCGGAAGTTTTCACATCCGACCTTGGTTATTTTAGCTGCTCAGGGGGTTAGTATTTAACCGAACATCCGTATGGCGCAGTGCGTGGAACTTTTACGATGCGACCAGCCGACAAATCATCCAGCGCGGCAAGCACAAGGTTTGTTGCACCTTCTACAGCGTCAGGGCTTGGGCTTGGGTTGCTGTCAATTGCACCGGCATAGGCGACATTACCTTCAGCGGAGATTACAAACATGTGCGGTGTTGTCTTCGCCGCATAGAGCTTGCCGATTTCGCCTGAGGCATCAAGGATACGTGCGGTTGCGTGTGTGCCGGCTTTTTCTTCTATTGTGAGGGCTTCTTCAGCGGAGACATATCCCTGATTACCTTCAGCAGAAGAGACAATTGAAACCCAAACAACGCCATTATCCGTGGCGGTCTTCTGTGTGTTTTGCATGTTGCTTGTGTCATAATGTTTTTTCACAAACGGGCAAAGGTGGTTTGTCCACTCAAGTACAACGATTTTCCCTTTATGGTCTTCAAGGTTAAAGTTGTTGCCGTGAATATCTGTTGCGGTGAAGTTTGGTGCGGCTTCGCCGATTTCGACGGAGGCCTGTACGGGTACGCTAACCCAGCCGAGTGCGAGTGGTACAAAGGCCAGTGCCAATGTGAAATAAGCTATTTTCTTAAACATAATATGATCCTTTCAAGGGTATGTTATGGGTTGTAAACTATAAGTGATTCATTTTTATTTTGCTATTGTTTTTTGTAGGGTTGCCGCTGTCAGGACCTGCGGTAGTAATTCTGCCTCCGGTCTTTTACCTGTGTTGGTGTCACGTTTGCCGTAAAAGACATAAATAGGTACACCGTTGCGTCCGAAGGCTTGCAAGTATTGCGTGATGGTGTCGTCATTGCTTGTCCAGTCGCCGATTAGGTAGCGTACGTTATTGTCTTTGAATAATGCTTTTGTGGAGTCGATGTTAATGGCAATGGCATGATTAACCTTGCAGGTGATGCACCATGCCGCGGTCATTTCAACAAAGATGGGTGCGTCTCCTTCGAGAAGTTCCGATAGTTTTTCAGGGGAAAATGGTTCGCCGAAGCTGTACGCTTTTTGTGAGGAGGATGCGTTTTGGTGCGTGTCCTTTATATAAGACAGGCTGAAAATTGGCAGGAACATGCATAGCACGAAGAGTGTACTTGTTAAGCGTCTTGCGATGCCCTTGCTTTTTAAGTGAGAAAGCCAGACACAAAACGCAATGGCGAGCATGCCGAGCAGAACCAGTAATACACCGTAAGAGCCTGATTGTTGACTCAACACCCATATCAACCATATCGAGGAGGCGAAGATCGGGAAGGAGAGGAATTGTTTAAACACGTCCATCCATGCGCCTGGCTTGGGCAATATGCGACGAAATTGCGGGACATACGATAAAACGAGATAAGGCAGAGCGAGGCCGAAACCTAGCATGGCGAAGATGCTCATGCTGACAATGGCGGGTTGCGTTAGGGCAAAGCCCATGGCTGCACCCATGAAGGGCGCCGTACACGGCGTTGCAACAACGGTTGCTAGTGTACCTGTGAAGAAGGAGCTGCTAAGGGATTGGCCTTGTGTTAATTTATTACCGACATTACCGAAGCTGGATTTAAATTCGAAAAAGCCGATCAAGTTCAGGCCTATGACGAATAATAGATAAGCGAGAATACCGACAATTATCGGATTTTGAAGTTGAAATCCCCATCCGACAACCGTACCTGCTTCTTTCAAGATGAGTAATATGCCGCCAATCGCCAGAAAGCTTAAGACCACGCCAAGCGTATAAGCGATGCCATGTGTACGTGCCTCTTTGTTTTCTTTATCGTTCATTTTAACAAGGCTTAAGGCCTTCATTGATAGAATAGGGAACACGCAGGGCATTAAATTAAGGATGATACCGCCGAACAGAGCAAGGTAAAGGGCGCTGAACCACGTTGTCTTGCTGGTTCGTACGTTTTTTGTGATAGGCGCTGTTTCTACGTTATTCTTGTTAATTGTAACAGTGGGTGTCGTTGCTGATTTATCAGGCAGAGCGGTTATGGCGAAGCCTTTATTCTGGCCTTGCTCTCCTTTAATGACCAATAGACCTTTCATCTCTGTAATTTCGGTAAAGGCTTGGTCGCCGCGCTCATGGTCGATGGTGATGACACCATCTTCGATCTGTACGTTTGGCATGGCAAGGTGGTTAATGATTCCCCAATCTAGTGGGAAGAACTCCAGATTTTCTGCTGTGGCCTCATTTAAAAGCGTACGATCTTCCGGTGTTAGGGAAAGGTGCAATATCTTTTCGTTTTCCGAGTATAAAAACGCGCCGTTGATCGGCTTGGCGATTTTGCTGTATGCGTCCTGAATAAGCGTGCTGTTATCTGTGTCCAGATCGTCAGGGTTATTCAGATCAATCGAAATCGTACTTGTTTCGGGAATACAGATGTCATTACAAACCAGCATATTCACCGTGGCGGTGAGTGTGATTTTGCCTTCGGGTAATGTGTCGGGGGTTTTCAAGGTCTGTAGAAGTACGGCTTGATTGTAATAGCCGTAATTTACCAAGATGTCGTAGGAGATCTTATCTGGCGTTGGCCACTGGATGTCTCCGATTTCAAAGCCTTCGGGTACGTCCCACTCTATTCTGACGGGTAAGCCGGAATCACCGGGGTTTTTCCAGTAAACATGCCAATGCGGGGCGAGCTTTATATTGATGGCCAGCGTGATTTCATCGGCTGGATGAATGGCTGTACGCTCTGCAATGATGGTGGCTTCGGCATATCGCTCCAGCTCTTCATCGGCATATACGGGGGTTATGGATTGCGAAACAAGCCCCATAAACAAAACAGCAAAGTATATAATTTTTCTATGCAACACAGGCTCCTGATCTATATCCAGCGAATCAAATTCACTTTATTTATATCGTAAAGATAACATCTTATGAATTCTTATTCGCTAGTTCTTGCTTTTCGTTACTAAATTGCACAGAATCATAGGGTTATTTCTAACAGGAAAGATTGTAATATGCGCTCGCCCCTTTGGTCTCCCTCTCAGCAGCAGATAAATTCAAGTGTTTTGCATGAATTTATGGCGCTGGTTAAGACGCGTACAGGCCATGATTTTAAGGATTATGATGCTTTGTGGCAATGGTCTGTACGGGATAAGGAAATATTCTGGGATCTTGTTTGGGATTTTTGCGGTGTGATCGGGGATAAAGGTACGCGCGTACTGGATGATAATGGCGGGCAAATGTTTGGCGCGCAGTTCTTCCCTGATGCGAGCCTGAATTACGCCGAGAATTTATTGCAGAGCCGCGATGATGGTTGCGCGATGATTTTTCGTGATGAGCAAGGCGTGGAGAGCCAAATAACACGCGGGCAGCTTTATGATGATGTATCCCGCTGGCAGCAGGCCATGACCGCGTGCGGCGTTGGTGCGGGGGATCGTGTTGCGGGATATATGCCCAATATGATGGAAACAATTACCGCGGCTTTGGCGGCGATTTCCTTGGGTGCGGTTTGGTCGTCTGCTTCGCCTGATTTTGGAGTGCAGGGCGTTGTTGATCGCTTTGGACAGATTGAGCCTAAATTGCTGATCACTGTTGATGGATATTATTACAATGGCAAGGTGATTGATGTGTTGGGCAAGGTGAGGGATATCCAACCACAATTGAAGGGGCTGGTGAGTACAATTGTTGTGCCGTTTGCGGGTTCTGATCTGGAGGTTAGTGCACTGCCAAATACGCAAAGTGCGGATGATTTTATTGGTGAATATACGCCCTCAGACATTGTTTTTACGCGTGTTGCGTTTAATCATCCATTGTTCATTATGTTCTCGTCTGGCACAACGGGCGCGCCGAAATGTATTGTGCATGGGCATGGCGGGACATTGTTACAACATCTGAAAGAACACCAGTTACAAAGCAATATTAAGTCCGGCGATAAAGTCTTTTATTTTACCACTTGTGGGTGGATGATGTGGAATTGGTTGGTTAGCGCGTTGTCATCGAATGCGACATTGTTGCTGTTTGATGGTTCGCCATTTTATCCTGATGGAAACGTGCTGTGGGATTATACTTCGGCGCATGAATGCATGTTGTTCGGGACGTCGGCCAAGTATATCGAAGCGATGAAAACCAATGATATTGTGCCTAAGAAGACGCATGATTTATCGCATTTGCGGGCGATGACGTCAACGGGTTCTCCTCTGGTTCCGAGCAGTTTTGATTATGTGTATGATGCGGTGAAATCCGATTTGCATTTGGCCTCTATTTCGGGGGGGACGGATATTGTTTCCTGTTTTTTATTGGGCAATCCTGTGTCGCCTGTTTATCGTGGGGAAATACAATGTGCAGGGTTAGGCATGGCGTTGGATGTGTTTGATGATGATGGAACGTCAACGCGCGAAAGTTCAGGTGAGATGGTCTGTACGCAACCTTTTCCTTCTATGCCCGTATCTTTTTGGAACGACGTCGATGGTGCGCGTTATCGCGAGGCATATTTTGATCGCTTTGATAATATATGGTGTCATGGTGATTGGATCGAAAAAACCGAAAATAGTGGCTTTATTATTCATGGGCGCAGTGATGCGACGCTTAATCCTGGCGGTGTACGTATTGGCACGGCGGAGCTTTATGGTCAGGTAGAGAAAATCTTCGCCGTGCAGGATTGCGTTGCGATCGGGCAGAATTGGGAAGAAGATGTGCGTATTATCCTGTTCGTGATTTTGAATGAGGGCTGTACGTTGGATGATGATTTGATCAAAGAAATTAAAACCCAGATCAGAAAGGGCGCTTCACCGCGCCATGTTCCTGCGAAAATTATAGCGGTTAGCGATATTCCACGTACGAAAAGCGGGAAGATTACCGAGATTGCTGTTCGTGATGTTGTTATGGGGCGGCCTATTAAGAATGTTGAGGCGCTCGCCAATCCTGAGGCGCTTGATTTGTATCGGGATTTGGAAGAACTTCGTTCTTGATCGGTCGCTGTGTTTTAAAAAAGCTTGTCAAAAAGCATTGTGTCATTATATGATATTTCTATGACTATCGAATGTAACATTGTTGCTGAATTTAAAGGTGCTTACACAAGTGCCCTTTTTGTACGTGCGCAAAGTGCGGCAGCAGCGGCGAATGCGGCGGGCAACGCCCGTATATAAGCCCATAGCGCAAGAGCCGCGCATTTTTCCTTACAAAATTAAATGAAACAGAATAAGAGTTTTTACTTTTGTTTTGAGAACGTTATGAGATAATAAAATGAAGACATTACAGAATATTCCACAGATGAGTACACAAGATATGAACAATTCCGATCAAGACTCAGAGCCTAAATTTCGCCCTGTTTTACATGCATTAACGGCCAATCCGGGCGCGGAGATGATGCGCTATGCTGATGGTAAGAAAGATATAATTACGTTGGGGCAGGGTGAGGGCGATGCGCCGACCCCTGATTTTATCTGTGATGCAGTGGCGCAAGCGTTGAAAGACGGAAAGACGTTTTATGGGCCTGTTTTAGGATCGAACGAGTTGCGTGAGTGTTTATCAGATTATTATCAACGTATCTATGATCTTGAAATCCCTGCGGAACGTGTTTTTGTGACCTCTTCGGGGTCTACGGCGATGCATTTATCTTTGGCTGCATTGCTGGATAAAGGTGATGAGGTTGTCGCGATTACGCCGATTTGGAAGAATTTGCTGGGCGCGGTGGAATTAACACAGGCCAGCACAAAGCAAGTATCACTGGATTATATCGATGATCAGTGGCAATTGGATCTGGATAAATTGTTTTCTGCTGTTACCGAGGCAACAAAAGTTATCTTAATTGTGACGCCTTCTAACCCGACAGGTTGGACAGCGCGCCTTGACGAGTTGCGAGCGATCCTTGATTTCGCGCGGGAGCGTGGTATCTGGGTGTTGTCGGATGAAGTATATGGGCGGCTTGTTTATGATGGTGTACGTGCGCCGAGTTTTCTTGATGTTGCGCGTGAAGATGATCTCTTGTTGGTGGTGAATAGTTTCTCTAAAAGCTGGGCAATGACGGGCTGGCGTTTGGGGTGGATTGTTGGGCCGCGTATTGCGGAAGATAAAATCCGTGATGTTGCGCTGTATAATAAGCTCTGCCCGCCAACCTTTACACAATATGGCGCGATGGAGGCATTGGAGAACGGTGAAGAGTTTTTGAAAGATCAACTGGCGTTATGGCACTCTAACCGTGATTTGGTGGTGGAGCGTTTTAAGGCGATGGGTAATGTGAGTATGTCTTACCCTGCATCAACGTTTTATGCGTTTTTCAAGGTTGATGGTGAGGATGATTGTATCGCTCTGACTAAGCGTTTGATTGACGAAGCGAGTGTACTTCTTTCCCCCGGCTCAGCGTTTGGAAAGGAAGCCAAGGGGTACATACGTTTATGCTTTGCGGTTTCTGAAAAGCGTTTAACTGAGGCGTTAGATCGCATCGAACGTGTGATTTGTAAATAGGAAGCAGTACGTTATGCGTGGTTATTTCGGCATTGGGGTTGAGGGCATTACAAAGGAACAAAATGTCGGCACGATTGCCCGTTCTGCACATTCTTTTGGGGCGAGTTTTTTCTTTGCTATTAATCCGTACGTGGATATTAAGGGCTTGCGTAAGAGTGATACATCCGACGCGTTTGATCATATGCCGTATTATCAGTACACCTCGCCCGAGGCGCTGGAGCTGCCGATGAAATGTACGTTGGTGGGGGTTGAGTTTACGGATGAATCAATAGACTTGCCGACGTTTCGCCATCCGACACGTGCGGCCTATATTCTGGGGCCGGAGATGGGTAATCTTTCTCCACAAACCGTAGAGAAGTGCCATCATGTGGTTAAAATACCGATGAAATTTTGTGTGAATGTCGGTGTAGCAGGAGCGTTGGTGATGTATGACCGGATGATTAGTATGGGGCGTTTTGCGGAGCGTCCGGTGCGCCCCGGCGGCCCGTTGGTTGAGTATGAAAAACCCGCACACGTACAGCGTCGTCGTGTGCGTAATAAGTCTAAAAGCTAGCTCGATTTTGTGCGCATAGTGACGAATTCTTCGGCGCTGGTCGGGTGGATGCCGATGGTGCGATCAAAGTCAGCCTTGGTTGCGCCGGCAATGATGGCAACGGCAAAGCCCTGAACGATTTCTCCTGCGTCCGAGCCAACCATGTGCAGTCCTAAAACTTTGTCGGTTTTGCTGTGTACGATGAGTTTCATCAATGTACGTTCTTCGCTGTTCGCCAATATCATTTTCATGGCGCGGAAGTCGGATTTATAGATATCGATTTCATCAGGGTATTGTGCCTGTGCTTGTTCTTCCGTGAGGCCGATTTGCGAGACGTTTGGGTCGGAAAACACTGCGCTCGGGATGTTTTCGTAGGAAATATGGCGGTTGCTTTTGGCGTACAGACGATCGACGAGGGCGTGTCCTTCTGCCAAGGCAACGGGCGTTAAGGCAACGCGGTCTGTGACATCGCCAACGGCATAGATGGAGGGTACGTTTGTTTGTTCATCTTTATTAACGATGATCGCGCCGCCCTTATTGCATTCAACCCCGACATTTTCCAGTCCGAGGTTGTTTGTATTGGGCGTACGTCCTGTGGCGAACAGGACTTGATCGGCTTTTATTGTTTTGCCGTCATCAAGATGTACGGTTACGCCTTTATCGGTTTTCTCAACACGTAAGATGTTGGTTTTTGGATGGAAGTGGAGACCTTTTTTGGTCATTTCTTGATGCAAAAACGTGCGTACATCGCCGTCAAATCCTTCGTTTAAGATGGTGTCGCGGCGGTATATAACGTGTACGTCCGTGCCAAGCTGATTAAATATTCCGGCGAACTCCAATCCGATATAACCCACACCTGCGACAATCAGAGTTTTTGGTTTTTCCTCCAGATAGAATATGTCGTCGGATGTTATGCCGTGTTCGCGTGCGCCTTCGATATCGGGGACGGAGATTTTGCCGCCTGTTGCGATCAGGATACGCTCTGCGGTGATGTTTTCTCCGTTTATACTTACGGTATGCGGATCGATGATGGTTGCGGTGCCCCAGTGGAGTTGTACGCCTGCGTTTTCAAGCATATTTTCATAAATACCGTTGAGGCGTTCAATTTCTGTATTTTTTTGCGTGATGAACTTTGTCCAGTCCAGCGTACGTTCGCCAATGTCCCAGCCATAGCCCTGCGCATCGCGCATGCTGCTTTCATATCCAGCGACATAGGTCATAAGTTTTTTGGGGACGCAACCAACATTTACACACGTACCGCCATAAAATCGTTCTTCAGCCAGCGCGACTTTTACGCCATGGCCTGCGGCTATGCGCGCTGCACGTACACCGCCGGAGCCTGCGCCGATCACAAATAAATCTACATCATACATAATCATTCATATCTTTACTTGGAACATCGTTATTCGCTCATTACGTATAAGAATACGCTGCTTCACTCATGCCTTGTCCAAATAAAGATATGAGTGATTAATTCTTGAAACTTAAGCGGCGGTCCAGCCACCATCAACGCGTAAATCAATGCCTGTTATATTTTCCGCGCTGTCTGAGCATAAGAACAGGGCAATGCCGGAGATTTGTTCCACGGTTACGAATTTCTTTGTCCATTGCGCGGTGAGTAGGACATCACGGATAACCTCTTCTTCGCTGATTCCTCTGGCCTTGGCGGTGTCGGCGATTTGGTTTTCAACCAGAGGCGTGCGGACATAGCCCGGACAGATTGCGTTGCATGTGATGTTATCTTGTGCAACTTCCAGTGCGATTGTTTTTGTGAGACCTAATATACCGTGTTTAGCGGCGACATAGGCAGCTTTATAGGGGGAGGCGACAAGGCCGTGCGCGGAACACATATTGATGATGCGTCCCCATCCGGCTTTTCGCATACCGCCGATTGCGGCGCGGGTTGTATGAAAAGCGGAGGATAAATTGATGGCCATAATCGCATCCCATTTTTCAGGTGGGAAGTCTTCAATGGGCGATACGTGTTGAATGCCTGCATTATTGACGAGGATGTCAATTGCCCCGAATTTTTGCTCTGCGCTTTGAATCATGTTTACGATTTCATCGGGTTTTGTCATGTCAGCGTTGCTGTAAGTGATTTTGTTGCCGTTTATCTCAAGACTTTTTCGGATATCCTCTATTTCTTGCGGATCGCCGAAGCCGTTCAGGATAATATTTATGCCTTGTTGCGCGAAGCCTTGCGCGATGGCGAGTCCTATGCCGCTGGTTGAGCCAGTGATAAGTGCAGTTTTTCCATTTAAAGCCATTATGTCTCCCTTTTGAACAACATAAATACTATATATAAAATTCTTGAAATTAAAACAGTGATAATTATGTGCTATCGGATGAAACAGGCTAGACCCGATGTTGTTTTCCTTTTATGATACGGCGTGTATAATTTAAATCCAATCGGTGTGTCCTCATATGTCCCAAAAGAAAAAAGAATTTGAATTCCTAGTGCAAAAAGCACAGAAAGAACTTCCTGCTAAGTCGCCAGAAGGCTTGGTTAATATGCTGGAGATTTTATGTCAGAAGATTAACGAAGAAGATTTAGAGTTTTTTGATCCCAAAATATTGTCTGAAATGGCGGTGTCACATTGGGAAATGGCGAAAGAACGCGGTAAGGGTGAACCAAAATTGCGAATTTATTCTTCGATTGTCGAGGGAAGCGAATATCGTAAAACAGTTATAGATATCGTAAGTGATGATCTTGCTTTTTTGGTGGATTCAATTGCGGCGGAGATTAACAGACACAATATTTTAATTGGCATATTGATTCACCCGAATATTTACTCATCTTACGATAAGAAGGGGAATTTGAAGGGGATAACGGCAAAGGCTGTGCAGGATGATTGTTTCCGTCAGGCGCATATTCACGTTCAAATTAACGAAACGTTATCCGAGCAAGCGATAAAAGATTTACAAGAGGGCTTATATACCGCGCTGAATGATGTGTTTTATGCGAATTCTGATTGGCATGCGATGTTGGCAAAGTTAAAGGAAGCATCTTCTGCGTTGAATGGTGCAAGAACGCGTAGGCCCGCGGCGGAAATACAGGAATATTGTGCGTTTCTTGATTATCTCTCTGATAATAACTTTACGTTATTGGGATATCGGGAATATAGATTTGTTGATGGCAAGCACGGTATTTACAGTAAGACAGTCAATGGTGCGAGCCTAGGTTTGCTGCATAATGATGTTAGTCCGGCCTATATTACTGAAACGGAAGAGGGCTTGCCGCGTAATTTGCAAGAGTTGCGTCGTAAATTGCCGCCTGTTTCTATCTCCAAGACTAATCGTTTGGCAACTGTGCATAGGCGTGTGCCAATGGATTGTGTTGCCGTTAAGGTTTATAATGATGATGGTGGTGTCATTGGGGAGAAGTTGTTTCTTGGGCTGTTCACATCGGTAACTTATTCACGCAGCGTGGGTGATGTGCCTTATCTATGTGCTAAAGTTGAAGATACGATTGCGATTTCTGGATATATTGATGGAACGCATGATTGTAAGGCTCTTCGCCATATTCTGGAGAAATATCCGCGTGATGAGCTGTTTCAAATGGAACCGAAAGAGTTGTTGAAAGTATGCCAGAATATTATTCGTTTGCAGGAGCGTCAACGTATTGCTCTGTTTATGCGGATGGACCCGTTCGGGCGTTATATTTCTTGCCTTGTTTATATACCGCGTGATCGCTTTGGTACAAAGTTACGGATGGATATTCAGGACATTTTAGAAGAAGAAACACATGGCACGTGTTCGAATTTTTATACAACGTTGGATGATTCGGTTTTTGCCCGTGTTATGTTTGTGATTAACGTCAGTCAGAAAGATCCGCCTAAAATAATACCTAAACGCATTGAGCAGAGGTTACGTGATTGTGGGCAAACATGGGCGGAGCGTTTGTCACAGGCGTTAAGTGATGCGTATGAAGATCATTCAAAAATTACGAATCTTACATTTCGTTATGCTGATGCATTCCCGATATCCTATACGTCGGCTTATCTGGCAAAAGGTGCGGTTTTTGATATTGAAAAAATAGAGGATGTTTTAGAAAGCGGGTCTGTCGGGCTTGATCTGTATCGTCCTAATGATATTGATTTGAAGAAGATCCGTTTGAAAATGTTTCAGGTTGGCTCACCGGTTATCTTATCTGATGTTTTGCCGATTTTGGAAGATATGGGATTGCGCGTGATTTCAGAATTACCGTTTGAGGTGAAGCCTTCGGAGGCGGAGGAGTCTGTCTGGATACATGATTTTTTGCTGGAAACGCCAGAAATCGAAGATTTTATTGTGGTTCAAGATGTGAAAGAGAATTTTGAGCGCGCCTTTATAAAGGTTTGGAATAATGAGGCGAATAATGATGGTTTGAACCGTCTTGTTTTAAGTGCGGGCGCGAATTGGCGCGAGGTTATGATTTTGCGCTCTTATGTGCGCTATGTTAAGCAGTTGCGCTTTCCGTTCAGTCGGTCTTATATTGAGAAAGTCTTGACAGAAAACCCAATGATTAGCCGTTTTCTGATTGATTTGTTTAAGGCATATCATGATCCTAAGAATGGTAAGGATTCTGATGCGATGGTTGATCTTCTTACGGAGAAAATTATGAGTGCGCTGGATAAGGTTAAGTCGAGTGATTATGACCGTATTTTGCGTGCTATGCTTGTATTGGTGCAGGCAACGATCAGAACGAATTATTTCCAGAGACAAAGTGATGGTCGCGTTAAGCCGTGTTTGTCGCTGAAATTTTATTGCGGGCAAATTCCTTATATGCCTTTGCCTAAGCCGTTCCGTGAGATTTTTGTCTTCTCACCACGTGTGGAGGCGATACATTTACGCGGTGATAAAATTGCACGCGGTGGTTTACGTTGGTCAGATCGCCATGAAGATTACCGTACCGAAGTTCTTGGTCTTATGAAGGCACAGATGGTTAAAAATTCGGTGATTGTGCCCGTGGGGTCTAAAGGTGGGTTTGTTGTTAAAACTCCAACCAATAGTCGCGCAGAATTTATGGCCGAGGGGATTGAATGTTATAAAATATTTATCCGCGGTATGTTGGATATTACAGATAACCAAGAGGGCAAGAAGATTATTCCGCCTAAGGATGTTGTGCGCCGTGATGGTGATGATCCGTATTTGGTTGTGGCGGCAGATAAAGGAACGGCAACGTTTTCCGATATTGCCAATGGTTTGTCACAAGATTATGGGTTTTGGCTGGATGATGCGTTTGCCTCTGGTGGTTCTGCGGGATATGACCATAAGAAAATGGGTATTACGGCACGCGGTGCGTGGGAATCTGTGAAATACCATTTCCGTTTATTCAATCACGATATACAAAATCAGCCATTTGATGTGGTTGGTGTCGGTGACATGGGTGGGGATGTTTTTGGTAACGGTATGTTGCTGTCCGAGCATATTAATCTGATTGGTGCATTTAATCATTTGCATATTTTCTGTGACCCTAATCCTGATACAGCCAAATCATTTGCGGAGCGTAAGCGTTTGTTTGATTGTGTTGGTGGTTGGGATCAATATGATGAGAAAACTTTGTCTAAGGGCGGGCGTATTTTCAAGCGTAGCGATAAGACCGTGAAATTGACGTCAGAAATTAAAAAACGTTTTGATATTGAGGAAAACAGCGTCACGCCGAATCAGCTGATTCAGGCTATGTTAAGGGCGCGGACTGATTTGCTGTGGTTTGGTGGTATTGGTACATATATCAAAGCGACAAGCGAAACGGACGCCGATGCGGATGATAAGGCAAGTGATGCGTTGCGTGTTGATGCGGATGAAGTGCGTGCGAAAGTTATTGGTGAGGGTGCAAATCTTGGCATCACACAATTGGCGCGTATTGAAATGGCAGAGCGCGGTGTCAGTATTAACACCGATTTTCTTGATAATTCGGCTGGCGTGGATTCCTCTGACCATGAGGTGAATATTAAAATCCTGATGCGTGATGTTATGGGGCAAAAAGATCACGGCATGGATCTTGCGGCGCGTAATAAATTGCTTGAGAAAATGACCAGCGAAATTGCGTCACATGTGTTGCGCCATAATTATCAGCAAGCACAGGCGATTTCCTTGATGGAAATGCAAGCGCCTGAAAACCTACAGTTACATGATGAATTTATTCAAGATATGGAGCGTGAAGAGGGCTTAAGCCGTGAAATTGAAGGATTGCCAGATCAAAGCATCATTCAGGAACGTTTGCGTATGGGCAAAGGGCTGACACGACCAGAATTGTGCGTTATTTTTGCTTATGCGAAAATTAATTTGACACAGGATCTTTTGAATTCCGATACTCCCGATAGTTCCGAAATGAATTATTGGATTATGGATTATTTCCCCGATATTTTGGGTCAGAAATTCGAAAAGGAAATTCTGCGTCACCGTCTGAAACGTGAGATTATTGCAACAATGATGGCGAATTCTTTGATTAATCGTATGGGGCCGACATTCTTGAAGTCACGTATGAATAAGACGGGGGCGACTGTGAATGAAATATCGCAGGCCTATATCATTGTACGTGATGCGTTTGGTTTGCGTCGTTTATGGGATAGTATCGAAGCGTTAGACGGACGTGTTCCCGCGCAAGTACAGCTGAAAGCGATGCGTGAGATTGTTAATTTATCAGAGTATGGCATTACATGGTTTCTGACGCGTTTGGGGCGTGATTTAGATATTAATAAGGATGCGAAAGAATTTGGTGCGGCAATTCAGATTTTGTCTCAAGAGTTGGATAAATTGGTGCCAGAAAGCCTTCAAATTACGATTAAGCAGCGTCAAGATGCGGCATTATCGGATGGTTTACCCAAAGACCTTGCACGTCAAATTGCGCTTTTGCCTGTTTTGTCTTCTGCATGTGATATTATTCGTATTGCAACGGAACAAAAAGTTGATTTGAAAAATGCAGCGCAGACTTATTTCCAAGTGGGAGAGCGTTTCCATCTTGATTGGTTGCGTCAAAAAGCGCGTTTCTTGCCACAAGGCGATCATTGGAAAAGCGAAGCGGCGAATGGTCTGATGGGGCAGCTTTATGGTTGTCAGGCGGGCTTGACCGTACGTGTTTTACGTGATGCAGGTAAAAAGGCAAAAGATGCATCAAGTTTTGATGCTTGGCTGGAAACGCATACGCATCATGTAACGCAGTTAGACCCCTTATTCGCCGATTTGCGTCGTGTGGGTACGGTTGATTTGACGATGTTGATCGTTGCGGAGCAACGTTTACGCGGTTTGTATGGCGGTTGACTATAGGCTGAGCATAAGCAATATAAGTAGTCCTGTGATTTGATTTGATTTGAAAATTGATAGAGAACTGGACTGGTTATTCGGGTTCCATATCCATATTTGCCATGCAAAATGTGCAATGGGTATGAGAATAAAAACCGATGTGCTGTACGTGTTTCCTGCGGTGATGTACGCGCCAAGTATTGAGGTGATGCTTAAGGCGTAAAAACCCGCAATCCAGATTTTGCTGTTTTCTCCGAATTTGAGGGCGGTTGATTTAATGCCCGCCATGATGTCGTCTTCTTTATCTTGATGGGCGTAGATGGTGTCATAGCCCAGTGTCCAGAATATCCCACCCAGATAAAGCAGGAGTGCGGGCGCGCTGATATTTCCCGTGATCGCGCTGTAACCCATTAAAGCACCAAAGTTAAAAGTCAGACCAAGGAAGGCTTGGGGCCACCATGTGAAGCGTTTCATCAAGGGGTAGGACATGATAAGCGGGAGGGTTATGATCCCTAAAATAATGGTTGTGATGTTGAATTGCAGAAGGATGACAAGGCCAATCAGCAACAAAGTTGCTAAAAATGCAATTCCTTTTTTGGTGGAGACTGCGCCGCTGGCTAAAGGGCGGTTTTTGGTGCGTTCGACCATTTTATCCAGATCACGATCCCATAAATCATTCACGACACATCCTGCGCCCCGCATAATAATTGCGCCGAGAATAAAGAGGGCAATGATGCGCCATTTATGCGATCCGAAGTTTGATATTCCACCAGAGGCAAGGGTGATGCTCCAGAACCCAGGCAATAGCAAAAGCCAGATACCAATAGGTCTGTCGAGGCGCATTAAATAGGCGTACGGGCGCATAGAGGCGGGAAGAAATTTCTCTATCCAGACAAGCCTCTTGATATCTGTGTGCACTTTAGTGTTTATTAGATCTGTCATGATAGATCATATATACAAGTATCCGCGCCTATATATCAATGTGCCTTTTTCACAAGGCGCAGAAATTTCTCTGGACGCGTCGCATAGTCACTATTTGAAAAATGTTTTGCGTAAGAGTGTTGGCGATGTTTTGCGCGTGTTTAACGGGCGTGACGGGGAGTGGTTGGCCAGTCTTAAAGTGCTTGGGAAAAAGAATGGCTCAGCCCTGTTAACCGAACAAATAAAGCAACAGCCTGATATCTCTGCCCCTCTGTACTTGTTTTTTTCCCCGATTAAAAAGCAGCGCATGGATTTCTTGATTGAGAAAGCGGTGGAACTGGGGGTGAGCGGTCTATATCCCGTTATCACGAACAGAACGGAAAACAGGAAGTTGAATGAGGCGCGTATGTGCGCTCAGATCATTGAGGCGACAGAACAGTGCGAACGCCTTGACTTGCCGACATTACATCCCGTGCAAAAATTACCCGAATTATTGCGGATGAAAGAGACATTGTTTCTTAAATTGCCTCTTTTTGTCTGTTTGGAACGCCGAGAGCTTGCCGCGCCATTATCTTCGTATTCATATGAGAAGGGCGCGGCATTTTTAATTGGACCAGAGGGCGGCTTTGACGATCAAGAGGTTAAGGCCTTGATTACCGCAGAAAATATAAGGTTGGTCGATTTGGGGGAAACGATTTTACGCGCAGAAACCGCGGCAATTGCGTGTTTATCTTATGCCAAAATGTTGGCTCCTTAGTAGATAGATTAAAAAAATCCGGAAATTACCCTGTTCAGGCTTGCTTTTTCAGTGATATATTCTTATTCATACTATCGAAATTTATGCATGCATTTTTCGGTTTTGACATAAGAAAACAAAAAAGATTTTATAATGAACAAAAATATATTATGGACGGCGTTATTGGCATTTCTAGGTCTGGTCGTTTTGGTTGACCCTGCGCTTGCAAATGAACCGGTAAATTGGGAATTTGGCTTTCAGCCTGCTGCGACTTCTTCGGCAGAACGTATTCAGGACTTTCATACCCTATTGATGATCATTATTACAGGCATCACGGTGTTTGTGACGTTGTTACTGATTTTTGTTGTTATTCGCTATAATAAACATGTGAACAAAACACCATCCAAGGTGACGCATAATGTTTTGCTGGAGATTGTTTGGACGGTCCTTCCGATTGTTCTTTTGATTATTATTGCTATTCCGTCCTTTAAGATACTCTATAAGAATGACCGTATTGTTGAGCCGGAAATGACTTTGAAGATTACGGGGTATCAGTGGTATTGGGGATATGAATATCCTGATCAAGGTGGCTTGACGTTTGATTCACGGATGGTGGCGACGGAAGATTTGCGCCCCGATCAAAAAAGATTACTGTCGACTGATAACGTTGTTGTCTTACCAATTGACACCGATATTGCCATTTTGGTGACATCGAATGATGTTATTCATGCATGGACAATTCCGGCTTTTGGCGTGAAAATTGATACCGTGCCTGGGCGCACGAATGAAACATGGTTCCGTATTGATAGACCAGGTGTGTATTACGGTCAGTGTTCGGAGCTGTGTGGTAAGGATCATAGCTTCATGCCGATTGAAGTACACGCTGTGACCAAGGAAGAGTTTAAGGCATGGACATTGCGTGCGACGGAAGAGTTCTCTGCGAATGATAACTTTCCCAAAACTATTAAGTTAACGGCGTTACAGCAGTAATTTTTACCGTTAAAAAGACTATTAAAACAAAGAAGAATACAGAGAGAATAAAAATATGAGCGACCACAAACCGAGCTTTTTTAAACGTTGGTTCATGTCCACAAATCATAAGGATATCGGAACGCTTTATATCATATTTTCTATTATTGCCGGTCTTGTCGGTGGTTTATTTTCCATGTTTATGCGTCTGGAGCTGGAACAGCCTGGTGTGCAGTACTTCTTAGACTCCGCTGGTGGTGTTGATGGTCACATGTGGAATGTGATTATTACCGCGCATGGTTTGATTATGGTGTTCTTTGTTGTGATGCCAGGGTTGATCGGTGGATTCGGGAACTGGTTTGTGCCGTTAATGATTGGTGCGCCTGACATGGCGTTTCCGCGTTTGAATAATATTTCATTCTGGTTGATGGTTCCTGCCTTTTTGCTTTTGGGTTTATCGACGGTGATTGGCGGCGGTGCAGGAACGGGGTGGACGATTTATCCGCCGCTTTCGGGCAGTGCTTTCGGGCATGATGGTATGTCGGTCGATATGGCGATCTTTGCGCTTCATTTGGCGGGGGCAAGCTCTATTTTAGGGGCAGCGAATTTTATTACGACGATCTTTAATATGCGCGCACCGGGTATGACATTGCATAAAATGCCGCTGTTTGTTTGGTCGATGCTGGTGACGTCTTTCTTGCTTGTATTGTCTTTGCCTGTTTTGGGTGGTGCGATTACGATGTTGTTGACGGATCGTAATTTTGGCACAGCATTCTTTAACCCTGAAGGTGGTGGCGATCCTATCTTGTTCCAGCATCTGTTTTGGTTCTTTGGACATCCTGAGGTGTATATTATGATTTTGCCAGGATTTGGTATTATATCCCATATTATTTCAACGTTCTCGAAACGTCCGATTTTTGGATATCTTGGCATGGCGTATGCGATGGTTTCTATCGGCGCGGTTGGCTTTGTTGTTTGGGCGCATCACATGTATACAGTGGGGATGAGCGTTGATACACGGGCTTATTTCACGGCGGCGACGCTTATTATTGCCATTCCAACGGGGATTAAGATTTTTTCATGGATTGCGACGATGTGGGGTGGTTCTATTAGTTTCAAAGTGCCGATGCTTTGGGCGATTGGGTTTATTTTCCTTTTCACTGTTGGTGGTGTTACTGGCGTTGTCTTGGCGAATGCGGGTATGGACGTTGCGTTGCATGACACATATTATGTGATTGCACATTTCCATTATGTGTTGTCGCTTGGTGCGGTCTTTGCGCTGTTTGCGGGTTATTATTACTGGGCGGGTAAGATGTTTGGTAAAATTATTCCTGAATGGATGGGGCAAATTCATTTCTGGTTGACATTTGTTGGCGTGAATTTGATTTTCTTCCCGCAGCATTTTCTTGGTTTGCAGGGTATGCCACGTCGTTATGTTGATTATCCTGATGCGTATGCAGGGTTTAATATGATCTCGTCTTATGGGGCGTATCTGACGGGGATTGCGACGCTTTGGTTTATTGTGGTGGTGTTCTACACCTTGTTCTTCGGTAAGAAAGCAACGGATAATTACTGGGATGTTGAGCCGCAGTGCTTTACGCTGGAATGGTCAGTGTCTTCACCGCCACCATTCCATCAGTTCGAAATTCAGCCAAAAGTGAAATAGCTTTAGCCGTTAAATTTTTTGAAAGCCCCGTATCTATTGCGGGGCTTTTTTTATGAAGACGCTTTAGGGTTTTGTGCTAGAATGAAGGGATGTTGTGTGAGCGTCTCAAAATATTTCTTGTATTATTTGTCATGGTTTTACTTGTGTTTCCAAGTGCTTCCCATGCGGTGTGTTCTTCCCCTACGGGCGTGGCCGGAGAGATGGGGTTTGACCTGACTGGTACTGGTCAGATGGAGTATTGTAACGATACCAGTTGGGTCGAAGCGGGCGCGATTGCCCCTGTGGTTGCGATTGAACCCAATATGAACGCCGCCCTTGTTGGTCATTGGCGTCTGGATGAAACCAGTGGCTCGACTATTACTGATAGCTCAGGCAGTGGTAATGGCGGCACGTGGTCGGATAATGTAAATGCTGATGTCGCAGAAGAAACCGTAGCAGGAAAGCTCGGTACTTCTATTCATTTCGATGGAACAGATGATTATGTCACAATCGCGGATAATGCGGCGTTAAGTGGAGGAACCAATGCTACACTAACTTGGAGTTTTTGGTTTAATCCCGATAGTATCCCTGCTGGAGAAGCTCAACTTTTGACAAAATCACTGAGTTCGGAAAATAAAGACTGGGAATTTGCTTATAAAGATGGGCAAACAGTTCGTTTCTACTACGAAAATGGTAGTGGCAACGATGCTCCGTGTAGATGTGATACCATATCTACTTTTAACACGGGGGAATGGAATCTGATTACCGCAACATATGACGGTAATACGAACGCACTTAAGATGTATGTTAATGGTGTCCTCGAATCCACTTTTACACTCACATACGATCTGCCAGATACAACAGGCTCGGTGCAGATAGGACAACGATCATACGCAGCGGGGGTAAATAATTTTGATGGTGATATTGACGATGTTCGCATCTATGACCGTGTCCTTACCTCCACTGAAATTGCCTATCTTTATGCCTCCACCAAAGATCTCGTTGGGCATTGGACACTTGATGAGACAAGCGGCACATCTGTGACTGAATATTCTGGTAATGGTAATACGGGGACATTTATTGGTGAAGCTGCCGTTGTTTCAGCCGATGGGAAAATCGATACTGCACTTACATTTGATAATAGTAATGACTATGTCAGTATATCGGCGGATGCGACTATTAATGATGTTTTTACGGGTGGTGGTACGATTATGGCTTGGATATATCCGGAAACGTACGGTGAGGGTGGTAATTACGGTAGGATTTTGGCAAAAGCAAGTGGCGGCAGTGATGGTTGGCATATGCACATGGATGGAGGCACTGGCGAAGCTTTTGCTTTTTCTGTCAATTGTGTTGCTGCTGGAAATGAATGGTGGCGGACAAATACGGGAACTCTGCAAATTAATGAATGGTCACATGTCGCGGTCAGTATGGATACAGACAATACAGCAAACACCCCGACCATGTATGTAAACGGTGAAAGTGTTAGCTATACTTCCACTGGCTCATGCACGACATTTTCCAGCGATTCTGCTGAAAATCTCCTTATTGGAAATATGGATAATACAGCCAGAACATTTGACGGTCAAATTGACGATGCGCGCATATATGGTGGAACGCTCAGTGCTTCTGAAATTAAAGCGATTTATCAACAAACTCAGAATTATGGTCTCGTTGGGCATTGGAAACTGGATGAGACCAGCGGAACGTCTATTGCGGATAGTTCGGGTAATGGTAATACTGGTACTTTCAGTGGTGAAGCCGCTGTCGTTTCGGTGGCTGGAAAAATTGATACGGCCCTAAGTTTTGATGGTAGTGATGATTATATAGGTATTAATGATGATGATACGCTGGATTTTGGTACAGGAGATTTTAGTTTCGCCGCATGGGTAAATGTTCCAACTTCGGAAGATTGTAGCTCCGCAGGAGATGGGGAAACATTTATAGGACAAAGAGATAGTTCCAGACCCCATACATATCTTGCGTGCCATGTTAGTGACCAGTATGCAACATTTACAGCAAAGGATAGCGATGACATATCTATATCTTCGATAGGGAACACCCCTCTAAATGATGGTGTATGGCATCATGTTGCAGGTGTTAAAGAGGGGCATAGCAGCGCAATCATATACATATATGTTGATGGTGTTTTGCAAAATAGTACGGCAGGGTCATTTACTGGTGATTTTAATTATAATGTTGCAACACCGACATCGATCGGGCGTTTTAATGTTTCTCCATATTATAATGTAACTGCCGTGATTGATGAAGCGCGCATGTATAATCGCGCGCTGTCTGCCTCTGAAATCGCGCAGCTTTCCATTTGTACAAAACCTGGTGAGATGGGCTATAATTTTGGCGCGCATGTTTTGCAATGGTGTGATGTTGTTTTGGATGTTTATAACGCGGGAACAGCAGGCGCAGGCGGCGGTGGATGCGCCGCGGCGGGAACCAAAGTTGCAGGTGTAGAGGGTGGTTATCAATATGACACCACGTCCAACAAAATGGTTTTTTGCGACGGAGCAAGCTGGGTTGATATTCCGAATTGATTTTTATTCAGGCTTGCTGGCCTATGAAATTTAAAAAATGCGTGACCTTTTGGTGATATATGATAGATAAAGGGCATGAGTAACATTTTATCATCAAATTTTGGCTGTGAAATATCTGCGCGTGAGTCTCGTGTTTCGGATTTTTTTGCGCTTTTAAAGCCACGGGTGATGAGCCTTGTTGTGTTTACTGGTTTTGCAGGGCTGTGGGTGGCACCGCACGCCCTTGATATGCATCCCTTTCTTATTATTATTGCGATGTTGTGTCTGGCGGTGAATGCAGGCGCGGCGGGTGCGATTAATATGTGGTATGATCGCGATATTGATGCGGTGATGAAGCGTACGCGCGGTCGTCCTATTCCGATGGGACGTGTGGATGCGAATGATGCGTTGACCTTTGGCATTGTGCTGTCGGTTTTTTCAGTGATGTTGATGGGCGTTGCTTTGAATTGGGTGGCGGCTGGCATCTTGGCCTTTGCCAATTTGTTCTATGTTGTGGTTTATACAATGTGGCTGAAACGTTCTACGCCGCAAAATATTGTGATTGGCGGCGCGGCGGGGGCTTTCCCGCCCATGGTTGGCTGGGCGGCTGTGACGGGTGATGTTGCGATAGAGGCTGTTGTTTTATTTGCGATTATATTCTTTTGGACTCCGCCGCATTTTTGGGCGTTATCTTTGTTTGCTAACTCTGATTATAAGGCTGCGAAAATACCTATGATGCCTGTGGTTGCGGGTGTGCGTGCGACGAAGATACAGATGATTATCTATACGATCGTTTTGTTCCCGATTACATTACTGCCGTATTTTATGGGTGTGGCTGGTGTTGTTTATCTTATAAGCGCGATTGCGCTGAGTGGTTTCTTTATTTTAACAGCGATTAAAGTATTCTTTTCGGATGATTTGAAACCTGCACGTTTGATGTTTCGCTATTCGATATTTTACTTATTTGCACTATTTTTAGCGGTGATGATAAATGCCACATGATGATTCCTATAAAAGTGAACTCCACAAGAAAAAAGCGAAAAAGAACTATGCGGTTCTAGCCATTATTTTTGGCTTCGTTGCGTTGATTTGGGTTATTAGTATTATAAAAATGAGTGGTTAGATCATGTACGAAAAACGCTATGCCCATATTCCAAATATTGTTCTGATTACCGGTGCGACGGGTGATTTCGGTAAGGCATTCGCACATCGTTTTGCGGCACTGGGGTCTAAACTGGTTCTGGTTGGGCGTAATGCGGAAAAATTGAGCGATTTATCAGATGATTTGCGCGGGCAGTATAAGGTCAAAACGCATGAGTGCGCGTTTGATATACAAGATAAGGCGGCGATGGTCGCGGCGCTTGACGGTATTCCTGCCGAATTTCAAGATATTGATTTGCTGATTAACAATGCCGGTCTTGCATTGGGGCTTGAGCCTGCACAGGAGTGTGATCTTGAGGATTGGGAAACCATGATTGCGGTTAATAATATGGCATTGGTACGTATGACGCGCTTGGTTATTGGCGGTATGGCAGAGCGTAAGTGCGGTCATATCATTAATATAGGCTCAACTGCGGGGAATTATCCGTATCCGGGCGGGAATGTTTATTGTGCGACCAAGGCGTTCGTGAAGCAGTTTTCTTTGTCTTTGCGCGGGGATTTGCAAGGTACGAATGTGCGTGTAACCAATATTGAGCCTGGCGCAATCGAGACCCAGTTTTCTAAAGTACGTTTTAAGGGCGATGATGTGCGCGCGGATGCGGTTTATGCGAATACGAATAATATGAATGCGGAGGATATCGCCGAAGCCATCGTGTGGAGCGCGACTTTACCCCCTTATTTCAACGTGAATCGCATGGAAATTATGCCAACAGTGCAATCTTTTGCGCCAAATCCTATAGAACGCTTTGATTAAATTGAAAATATACTGTACTGTGTATAAGTTGTTTTATTACTTTCGGAGTTTTTCGATGAAATTTTATACTCGTGTTGCTTTTCTTTTTGTGGCGTTTGCTGCGTTTCCTCTTTCTTTTTCATATGCGGAAGATGTGTCTGATGATAAAAAATCAGAGGCAGAGGTATTGACTTTAGAAGAGGCACGTAACCTTATTGATGGTTTGCCGACGGCGCATGATGTTGTGTCGGGGGCTGTTCCTACGCAATCGCAAGGGTTCTATGATATATATGGTCGTCAAGTTTCCTTTAGAGAGAGTGCGAAGGAATTACGTGCGTCTTTGGATGTGCGCCGTGAAAATTTCGGAGCCCCACGCGTAGAGGCACTTGAGGGATATCGTGATACTGTAACGAAGGTTTATGCGGCAGAGACTGTGGCATATCAAGCCGATGTTAGGGATGCCGCGATGGAAAAGGATGAAGACGCCGAGGAAGATAAGGTGACGATTTCTGTGAATGCATCTGATGAGGCGAAAAAGTCCGATGATATGCCGATGGATGAGGAAGAGGTTGCCTCTGCGGATGATGACGCGCAAGACGAAGAAGCACCAGGTTTGATAGAAAAACCAATACCATCTGACAGCGATGAAGAAGGCGCAGCAAAGAAGAAGGTTGTGATGCCTGATGATGCACCTGAATTTGATCCAGCTGATTTGTAAGCCTGTACTCAATGATAGATAAAAATATGTGCAGCCCGTGTTGAATGGGCTGTTTTTTATGCGGGTATTATTTCTTTCGGGAAAGGCGTATAAGTTTTCCCTATGAGTGAAGCAGATACCAAACAATCAAAGCCCTCTCAAGATATGAGCGGCGCGCAGGCGGATCTGGCGCAAAAAAATGCGCGGATGTTGTCAACTGTGTTGTTGGTGGTGTGCGCGATGGTGGGGCTGTCTTTTGCGTCTGTGCCTTTATATAGCGTGTTTTGCCGTGTAACAGGGTGGGGTGGTACAACGCAAGTGTCAGAGGTTCTGCCTTCCCCAGATGAAATTATTGATCGCGATATTACGGTGCGCTTTGATGGAAATACGGCGCGCGATTTGCCGTGGAATTTCCGGCCTGAAAAAATATCGATTAAGGTGAAATTGGGGGAGCGTGGCTTTGCGAACTTTATTGCCGTGAACCGCGCACAAACACCAACAGCAGGAACGGCGACATTCAATGTGACGCCGCTTAAGGCGGGGAAGTATTTTCACAAGATACAGTGTTTTTGCTTTGATGAGCAAATCTTGCAGCCAAACCAAAAGGTGAATATGCCTGTATTATTCTACGTTGACCCGAAATTACATGATGATCGCAATATGGATGATGTGACAACCATTACGCTGTCTTATAGCTTTTTCAAGACAGATTCAGATGGTTTGGAGCAAGCCTTGGACGCATTTTATGAGGCTGAATAGCCCCTTTTTAACTCTGTTGTATTACACATCTTGAAAAACGTTAGATTCTACGTAATACTGTTGTATCTTTTCTGTAAAGATGAATATATATAAACCGTTATTTTTCCTGCAACAAAAAGTTATATTATGGCTGAAAATATAGAATACACAACAACTGGCAAACCGCATCCATACCATATAGTCGAACCCAGCATCTGGCCTTTGGCGTCTGCGTGTGCAGGCGGGTTGTTTGCCGTTGGCATGGTGATGTATATGCATGATGTTCATTTATTTGCGGATCCTGCGAATGGAAATGCGGGCATTGCGGTTGGTTTAAACGGTGTGTATGCGGGTGTTCTTGCGATTTTAGGTGTGATGTTTGGATGGTGGAAAGACATTATTCATGAATCTGTTGTTGAAAAGGCACATACACCAATTGCGCTTGTTGGTTTTCGTTATGGTATGTCTTTGTTTATTGCATCAGAGGTGATGTTCTTTGTGGCCTTTTTCTGGGCGTATTTTAATGCGGCTTTCTTCCCGACAGAGCAAATAGGCTTTGTTTGGCCGCCAGAAGGCATCCATACGATTGATCCCTTTGATTTACCGTTGATGATGACAATGATTTTGTTGTTATCGGGGTGTACGGTCACTTGGGCGCATCATGCGATTTTAGAGGGCAAGAATGATCAAATGATAAAGGCGTTGGCGATGTCGGTCTTCCTTGGTACATTTTTCCTTGGTTTTCAGGTCTACGAATATGCGAATTCTCACTTTGCATTTACGGATGGTATTTATGCCTCGACCTTCTTTATGGCGACGGGTTTTCATGGTTTCCATGTGTTTGTTGGAACGGTTTTCTTGTTTGTCTGTTGGGCGCGCGCGAAAAAGAAGCATTTTACAGCCAAAGGTCATTTCGGATTTGAAGCGGCGGCGTGGTATTGGCATTTTGTTGATGTTGTGTGGTTGTTCTTGTTCCTTGCGATTTATTTCTGGGGCACAAACTTTGGTATGGATTTAACACCGCCTGCGCCGTAGGTTTGCGTTGTGTCTAATTTTGATACGTTTAAACAAGCCCTTGCCTGTAAATGTCCGCGTTGTCATGACGGTGCGCTTTACGGGGAAGGTTACACAATTGAATTAAACGATAAATGTGCGGTATGTGACTTGGATTTTACGAAAAATGACAGTGCGGATGGTCCTGCGGTATTCCTTATTTTTGTATTGGGCTTTTCCCTTGTGCCGCTTGCTCTATTGTTTGATGCTTACGTGTCACCGCCTTTGTGGGTGCATGGGGTTTTGTGGACGGTGGTTGCGTTGAGCGTCACGATCGGTACGTTAAAGCCGCTTAAATCCTTTATCATCGCCCTGCAATTTAAACATAGACCGGGGGACTGGGAATGAAATTACCATTTTGGGGCACAGTCCTGACGATTATTGGTGTTGCGATCTTGTGTACGCTGGGCACGTGGCAAGTGCAGCGTTTGCAATGGAAGAGCGATATTCTTGATGCGATTGAGGCGGAGTATGCTGTTGATGCGTCTGAGAATTTATTATCGCAGGCGATGTTATCAGAAGAGATAGATTTTAAACGCGGGCATATTGTTGGCACGTATATGCATGATAAGACGGTGCTGCTCCAGCCGCGTATGCATGATGGAGAGGTTGGGTATCATGTTTTGACACCTCTGTATTTATCTGGCGCGCAAGACATCATTATTCTGGTTAATCGTGGTTGGGTGCCTTTTGATTGGGATGTCTTGGGGGATGATAAGGCGCGTAAGCCTGATGGTGTTCTGAAAATTACAGGTATGTTGCGTTCTGTTCCGCGTGTGAGTTCGTTTGTGCCAGAGAATGTACCAGCGCAATCTATGTGGTATCGCATTGATCTTGAACAAATTGCGGTGGTGCGGGGGCTTAAGGGGGTTGCGTCTAATATATTCTATGTTGAAACCGAAGGTGCGGACGAGAAAATGTATCCTATCGCAGCGGCCACGCGGATTAACCCCAATAATAACCACGCGCAATATGCGTTTTTCTGGTTTGCGATGGCGGTGGCGATGGTGGGTATTTATATCCTGCGTTTTATCGCGCCGCAGATGAATCGTGAAAAATAATGTTATAGTTTTGTGGATGAAACGGGTTGATGTGCATTTTCGGTTATGCCTGACCGAAGGCTTTCGATAAGATTATGCCATGTGCATGCTCTATTTAAGTCTTACAGTTGGATTGTAATTATGTTTAGAAAATTTTTCGTATTTTCCCTTTTAACATTAAGTGCCACGGTGCTTATTGCTTCTTCTTCTCATGCGGCGACGCCAAAGCAGGTTGGTAAGTATGGTGATTGGACATCTTACACGTTATCGGAACGTGGCAGTAAGGTATGCTATATGGTGAGTAAGCCCATTAAAACAAAAGGTAAATATACAAATCGTGGTGAGATTTTTGCGTTGATTACGCATCGTCCATCCGAAAACACACACGATGTGTTCAGCTATATTACCGGATATACGTATAAATCAGGCAGTGATGCAACGGTTACGATTGATGGAAAACGCCATATTTTGTTTACACAAGATGATACAGCGTGGGCACCGGATGCCAGCGCGGATGCAAAATTGGCTAAGGCCATACAAACAGGTTCTAAAATGATTGTGCAGGGCACGTCATCGCGCGGGACGTTGACTGTGGATACCTACAGCCTGAAGGGTTCTGGCGCGGCGTATAAGGCGATTTCTAATGCCTGTGGCGTTCGTTAATCGAGCGTTTCTTGCTGCGTATAGATTTTATCATCGTTTCTGATGGTTGAGTTTTTACTGTGTTTTTTATCTGGTATGATATGCTCTGAAGGGCGAGGGTTTCTGGTGTAAGTTGCTGTTTTTTTATAAAAACAGTGGTTTTTGTCGAGAATGCTTGGAATAAATGTAGCACTATGATAACTAATTCTAAATATTTGTTAGATAGACTAGATAATGGCGGTTTCTGTGGTGGAAATGTCGTCCATTTGATTCTTTTATCTGGTACGCTGGAGTAAGACTTGTGCATTTAGTGTCTGTTTTAAATCAAAGGATAGCCCCTTACCGCTTTATTCGGTTGCGTCATCGTGACCTTTTTACAAGATCTAATCGTTTGCGTTTGCGTTATATTGTGGGCTTGGTTGCTATTACCTCTTTGACTTTGACGAGTTTTCTTGGCTCGATGAGTTCATCCGTTGCATTTGCGCCTGCTCGTTCAGAACTTGCGCGTATGGATATGCCTTCACCGAAATCTGATGTTATATTGGCGTCAGTGTCTGCCGAGGCTGATTTGGAAGAAGGTATAATACAGGATATTGAACAAGATGATGCAGATAAAGCCGTTGCGCCTTTGTTATATGCATTAGAAAGTGAAGGAAATCTTGCGGGCGGTGATGTGATGGGGCCTGCTCAGCTTAAAGATATGGTCGCGCGTGAAGATGTTATTGAAATCGGTGCGGGTGATACAATTGGTGGTGCGTTGCAGGTTGCCGGTGTCGGTGGTGCAGCGGCATACCGTGTGGTTAAGGCGATGGGTAAGCATTATGATCCTCGTTCCATAAAGCCGGGGCAGGCGATTTCCTTGCGTATGGAGCCTTCTGCAAACGGTATGGAGTTGGCGGCTTTAAGTATGAAGATTAATGCAACCACGGAAATTGTGATTGCACGCGATACGCAAGGGCGTTTTGTTGCGGTTCTTGATAAAAAACAGGTTATTTTGCACACTAAAGCGGCCAAGGCGAAAATCGAAACATCGCTTTATGGTTCTGCTGCGCGCGCGGGTATTCCTGCCTCTATTGTTGCGGAAATTATTAAAATATACTCATATGATGTGGATTTCCAACGTGATATTCGTCGTGGCGATCAGATTGAGGCTTTGTATGAGACATATGAAACCGAGGAGGGTGACTTTGCGCGCTATGGTCATGTGCTCTACGCGAATTTGATGGTGGGCGGTAAGAAAATACCGGTTTATCGTTATGAGTCTAAGGGGGGCGTTGTGGATTATTACCGTGAAAACGGCACAAGCCTGAAACGTATTTTGATGCAAACACCGATTGATGGCGCGCGGATGTCATCGGGCTTCGGGATGCGCCACCATCCAGTTCTCGGGTATAATAAAATGCATAAAGGCGTTGATTTCGCTGCGCCTCGCGGTACGCCGATTTATGCGGCTGGTAATGGTACGATTGAGAAAGCTGGACGTCATGGGGGATATGGGAACTATATTCGTATCCGTCATAGTAACGGCTTGAAAACGGCTTATGCCCATATGCGTAAATTTGCCAAGGGAATGTCTTCGGGGAAACGTGTGACGCAGGGGCAAATCATTGGATATGTTGGAACAACGGGGCGCTCTACAGGACCACATTTGCATTTTGAGGTTCTAAAGGGCGGTAAACAGGTTAACCCGAAAAGCATAAAATCGTCTGTTGGTGAAAAATTGGCTGGAAAATCATTGAAGAATTTTAAGCAAGAAATTTTTTTGATTAAGCAGAAATATGCAAGTCTTGGCGGCGATACAAAATTTGCGAATAATGCCCACTCAGACTGATATACGTGTTGTTTTCTTATCTCTGTATCATTCAATTTACGGAAATATTTCATAAATATACAATTCGTTGTGTATTTATAGAGTGTATGTGTTTTTGGGACGTTTTCACCCTTGGTAAAGATTAAGCATATAACTTTTCTTATAAGAATCTCGTTTTAGCATTGAGCATTTCATTACAACTGTGTAGAGTGTCAGAGGTTTTATATGCCTGCGGCTTTACGTTTAGTTTGTAAAGTTTAAAAAGTTCCGTCGAGCTGCAAGCATTAAATAGTTAATTTATGCGCAATTGCGCCGCTCCTTTTATGTCTGTTTTGACATGATTGGGCAGGCTGCCGTATGCGAGAATGGAGAATACAATGTCAAAGAAAATGCTTATCGATGCAACACACAAAGAAGAAACGCGTGTTGCGATTACCGATGGAAATAAACTTATAGAATATGATTACGAGAGCCAAAGCCGCAAACCTTTAAAGGGGAGTATCTTTTTGGCGAAGGTGACACGGGTTGAACCGTCTTTACAGGCGGCGTTCGTTAGTTTTGGTGGAAATCGTCATGGTTTCTTACCGTTTTCAGAAATACATCCTGATTACTTTAAAATTCCGGTTGCTGATCGCGATGCCTTAATGGCCGAGCAAGAGGCTTTGCTTCAAGAACATGATGAAGAAGAAGCACTTGAAGACGAGAGCCCGGATAATGATGATGCAGACGTAGAAAGTGCGGACGCTGAGGACGATAATACGTCTGAGGATTCTGGTGATGAAACTAGTGCGGATGTGGATGCTGAAAAAGAAGCTGAGCCGAAGAAAAAAGGTAGAAAACCTGCTAAAGCGAAAAAAGATGATGCTGAGAAGGTTGATGCCAAGGCAGAAAAAGCGGATACGAAGAAAGAATCGGATGTTAAGGATGCTGTGCCAAGTGATGCAGATGTGGATCCTGAGACTGCTGGTGATGCGGATGGGAATGTTGCTTTGCCTGCTGTTGATGAGGACGCGGAGGATAGTGCCGCGGCTGATGCTGCGGAAAATGCAGATAAGGACGAGAATAACAAGAAAAATAATAATCGCGGTGGTCGTGGTCGTGGACGCGGTGGTCGTGGTCGTGGGAATAAGCGCTCACAATATCGCAACCGCAATGTTGAAGTTGTCGGTGGTGAGGAAAGTGATGATTCTCAACGTTTCCGCTTTAACTTGCGCCGTAAGTACAAAATTCAAGAAGTTGTAAAACGCGGTCAGATTATGCTGGTTCAGGTGAATAAAGAAGAGCGCGGGAATAAAGGTGCGGCTGTCGGTTCGTATCTTTCTTTGCCGGGTCGTTATTGTGTCTTGATGCCAAACAGCCCACGTGCGGGTGGTGTTAGCCGCAAGATCGCAAATCAAAAAGACCGTGCGCGCATGAAGGACATTGTTAAAAGCCTTGATGTGCCGAAGGGCATGTCGGTTATTGTTCGTACCGCTGGTGTGACACGTACAAAGGATGAAATTAAGCGCGATTTGGATTACTTGATGCGTTTGTGGAATAATATCCGTGAGCTTACTTTGGAATCAACTGCGCCTGCGATTGTGTATGAGGAAGCTGATCTGATTAAACGATCTGTCCGCGATCTCTATACGAGTGATATTGATGAAGTTCAGGTTGCCGGCGAGGCAGGATACGAGACAGCAAAAGATTTTATGAACATGTTGATTCCTTCGCATGTTAAGAAGGTTAAGCATTATAAGAGCGGGCAATTGCCTTTGTTTAATCGTTTTCAAATTGAAAGTCAGATTAACGAGATTGGCCAGCCTGAGGTTCGTTTGAAATCCGGTGGTTATCTTGTGATTAACCCGACGGAAGCACTTGTGTCTGTTGATGTGAACTCCGGTAAGTCGACAAAGGGCCGTCATATTGAAGAAACGGCGTTAAAAACAAATTTAGAGGCAGCAGAAGAAGTTGCGCGTCAATTGAAGTTGCGCGATTTGGGTGGCTTGGTTGTGATCGACTTTATCGATATGGAACATCGCGGTAATAATGCGAAGGTTGAACGCCGTATGAAGGAAGCTTTGTCTTCGGATCGTGCGCGTGTTCAAGTTGGTCGCATTTCTTCTTTTGGTTTGATGGAATTGTCGCGCCAAAGATTAAGCCCTAGTTTAATCGAAGCACAGTTCGAGCAATGTCATAATTGTAGTGGTATCGGCTTGGTACGTACAGATGATGCGATGTCTATTCTCGTCTTACGTGCGATTGAGGAAGAAGGCATACGCGGTCGCGCGGCGCAGGTTATTGTGCAAGTGTCGAGCAGTGTTGCGCTTTATACTCTTAACTTCAAACGTAAGAAGTTGGCGCAAATAGAAGAGCGTTATAATATGGAAATTTTGTTGCGTGTCGATGATGAAATCGCGGCGTCCGATTATCGTGTAGAGGTTTCAAAACCTGCGGAGGGTGATGATAAGCCTGATGATGGCGAGACGAAGGTTGTTACTTCGGACGGTGTTGATGATAAAGCCGAAGGTAACCGTCGTCGTCGTGGTCGCCGTGGTGGCCGTAATCGTAATACTCGTAATGAAGCGGATCAACAAGAGGATAGCGCACAAGATGAAAATGTGCAGGACAAAGCACAGGATAGTGCCAAACCTTCGGATGAAAAACCTGCTGACAAAGCGGAGGGCGATAAAGAAGATAAGCCAAAGCGTCGCGGTGGTCGTCGTAAGAAGGTTGATAATTCTGCTGATGTTGCCGCGTCTGGTGATGAAGGTGTAAAACCTTCGAAGTCTGATGATAAAGCGGAAGCGCCTGAGAAGGATTCTCCTGCGAACGATGATAGCGCGCAGGATGACGCGCCGAAAAAGCCAGTGCGTAAGCGACGTGCGCCAGCCAAGAAAAAGGAAGATGCGCCTGCTCCAGCGGTAGCGGAGAAGAAAGTCGCACCTGTTGCTAAAGCAGAGAAAAAAGCACCTTTGTCGAAAAAGGATGAGGAGCCATCTGTTGCAAGCCAGCATGAAACGGTTAATCAAGCACCAAAAAAGAAGAAAAAGGGTTGGTGGAATAGATAATATATTCCACTCTGTTTTTCACAGAGATTTTTCGTATAAGTATTTAAGAGTGGGCTTTATTAAGCCCGCTTTTTTTATGCGGATTATTTTAATTGTGTGGGGGCAGGATAGGGGTTATCTATCGCGGAATAAGCACTTGATAGAACGTGTAAATATTCTGACCTGATCCAAATTCATAGACACAGCCCGCGGCTTTTCCCTGAGCTTCTGGGGCTTCGTTTGTGGCGTTTACGCCGCCAATGGAAATTGTATTTACCGTCGTGCTGTACGTGCCTGTAAAGGCTGTTCCTTCAAGGATATCTTGTATTTGTGGTGCGTCGCCGCCGGTGTTTGTAATGCCTTGAATTTTATTGATTTGCAGGCAAATGGATTGAGGAATGTTTGTTGCGATCAGGAGTAATTCTGTACAGCGATTATTGGCGTCTTCGCACCCTGATAGATAGACACGGTTTTCTGTAGAGACATGCCAAATATCTGTATGTGTGTTGTCACTTAAGAGTGCCGCGGGGGTTCTATATGCGATACCGCCGCCGCCAACATGAAAGATTTCACATTCTGTGCTGGTGCAGTTGGTGTTGTCGTGTGCGGCGCTGATTTCAATAAAATCGAGGTCATTTTCACTGACCCCGCTTAACAGCATTTGTTGTACGGTTGCTTCGACTGATTTGGCGTAGTTAAGTATGGAGGATGCTTTTATGCGTGCGCGCTCGACACTGCCTGCTTGATCGACGGAGGAGCTGTTTCGGCTGATAACGCCAGTTAGAAATGCAAGCAGGGCAACGGCCAGTAATATAAACCACAGGGCGTTTCCGCTTTGATTTCGAAGAGCATCTTTCATGCGTCTATGATTGCCAGTTTTTTAAACGCTTGCAAGCCTCAATAATATTTTCCTGACTATCGGCGTAGCAAATGCGAATATTGCCGTGTCCGCGCGTTAAATCGAAGTCTATGCCCGGCGTGGTCGAGACTTTTGCCTCACTTAGCATTTTAGAGCAGAAGGCTTCGCTGTCATTGCTTAAATGGTGAACATTGGCGTAGACATAGAACGCGCCTGCGGCGTTTGTGATGTCTGTGATACCTGCTTTAGGCAGCTCATTCATCAGGATCTCGCGGTTTTTGCGATAATTTTCGACATAGCCATCTAGAACATCAAGGTGATCGAATATTTTATACGCCAGATGTTGGGATATTGTTGGCGCGGAGACGAACAGGCTTTCGGAGAGTTTTTTTGCATTTTCGGTCATATTATCGGGAATAATACTCCATCCCAATCGCCAGCCTGTCATGGCAAAATATTTAGAGAATGTGTTTAAAACAATGGCATTTTTTGAATATTTGCGCGCCGTTTGGGCTTTCGCGCCATAGGTAATACCGTGGTAGGCCTCATCGGAAAACAGTCTGATGTTTTTCGCGTCACACCAGTTGCATATTTTTTCCAGTTCTGTTTCATCAATCATTGTGCCTGATGGGTTTGAGGGGGAGTTGATGATGAGACCGTCAAATGTTTGACCGCAGTTTTCCAGTAACTCGACGGTGGGTTGGTAGTTGTCCTCGGCTCTGGACTCAATTTCTATGGTCTTGAGATTGAGTGCTTTTAGCATGTTGCGATAGGCGGGATATGTTGGCGTTGTCAGAGCCACGCGATTTCCTGCATCAAAGGCGGCGAGGAGGCTGATGATGAAAGCACCTGATGATCCTGCACTGATGATGATGTTATCGGCACTGACATCTGTATCGTAATATGTTTTGTAATATTGGGCGATGCGCTCTCTTAAGGCGGGCATGCCGATGGCCTCGGTATAGCCTTGGCGGGGGTCGGATTGTATTTTGGAAATGGCGTAGTCCAGAGCCTCTTGCGGTGCGCCGACATTTGGTTGCCCTGCGCCCATGCGTGCGATGTTGATGCCCTGTGTTTCGCGTTCATTCACCTGACGTAAAATATCTAGTGCGCGGAAGGTGGTGATATCGGATCGGTTGGAAATTTTCATCGTGTCAGTCATGGTTTGATATATATCCGAAAAAGAAGTGTCATTATATGATATTATAAAAAGCCTGAAAAATCGTTGTAAATCAAGTTCAAAACAGAGGGGGCGTGTTGTTTTAAGGTGTGTGACGATGTATTTATTGTTAATTTAATGTGATATTATTGTACATGGCCTTGTGTTTGGGTGGATTCTTTTTGCTATATTACTTTTATCGCGATACTATGATTGTGATCTATAATATATGAAACAAAAGGTTCGACAATGTTATTACGTGTTACAGCACTTTTATCTCTTTTCGCAATATCATTTGGGTGTTTGACTGAGGTGAGAGCCGAAGAGGTAGCCCCCAGAACAGAGACAACATCAGAGGCGTTGCATAAGGCTCAAAGTGATGCCTTAAAGGGGATTGTTACAAATATTATGCCGACTTTATCTCAGGATGAAGCGACCCATTTCCTCACTATGTATAAGAATTATACGATGTATAGTATGGTTAAGGCGGTGAGTAAGGATGTTGGTGGTGCTGTACAGGCATGTGTGGATAATAATAAAGATATGGCGAAGGATCTTCAAGATAGGTTTAAGCGATGGGATGAATCTGTTGGTGGGACGATGAAGGATTCGCTTGCAGGTGTAACAAATATGGCTTTGGCGCAGAATTATATGCCGCAGAAAGATGTTAATGTGCTTTTTAAATTGGTGGATGAGGTGCGTGCTGTTAATTCTTCACGTTTTGAAACTGCGCCGGTAACAACGCCCGAGGCCTGTGAGTTTATGATGAGTCAGATGGATCAAACGCAAGAGAGTATGAGGCATTTACTTAAAATGACATTATTGAGTTATGCTAATGTATTGCGGGCAACGCAGAAGTAATTCATTTATGCTGGTATTGTAAACGCCATGAAAGTTCTCCAAGTTTTAGCGGGTGCGCCACATGGAGGCGCAGAAACGGCATTTGTTGATATGTGCATCGCGATGCATGATGTCGGTCAAGTGATTGAGGTGGTAACGCGCGCGAATGAAGGGCGCGTTCCACGGTTAAGGGCGGCAGGTATCACCGTACATACATTGCCCTTTGGTGGGGCTGTTGATGTCTATACGCCTTTTGCTTTGCGTAGGATTGTGCAGCAGTTTAAGCCTGATATCGTACAGAGTTGGATGTCACGAGCATCGCAAAAGGTAACGCGTTGGAAGGCGTCTATGAATATTCCGCCTTATCTGGTTGTGTCTCGGCTGGGTGGGTATTACAAAATCAAGAATTTCAAAAATACGGATTATTTTGCAGTTATTACACCAGATCTAAAGAGGTATCTGGTTGAGGATTGTGGTGTTGCGGATGATAGGGTGCGCCATATTAATAATTTTGCAGAAACGGAAACTTTTGAAACTGCGATAGATCGCAGTGAGTATGGTGTTCCGAAGAATGTTAAATTATGTTTGAGTCTCGGGAGGCTACATAGTAGCAAGGCTTTCGACACTCTTATTCGTGCAGTTGCTGTGTTGCCTGATGTGTATCTCTGGATCGCAGGCGAGGGACCGGATCGCGCGGATCTGGAAGGGTTGATCTGTGATTTGAAGGTGGAGGATCGTGTAAAGTTGCTTGGGTGGCGCGATGATCGCGCGGCATTGTTTGATGCGGCAGATATCTGTGTGTTCCCTTCACGTTATGAGCCATTTGGCACCGTTTTTGTGCAGGCATGGGCGCAAAACACACCATTAATTACGACCGATTCTGCTGGCCCGCGGCAATTTGTTCGCCATGAGGAGGACGGTCTAGTGACGCCAATTGATGATGTCGCGGCGATGAGCGCATCAATTGCACGTGTTATATCGGATCATGATTTACGTGATAAAATGGTTGGATGTGGCTATAACAGGTACTTACAGGAGTTCACAAAGAACCAAACCGTTCAAGATTATATTGATTATTTTGAACAGGCGCGCATTGTTGAAAAGCTGTAATTTTATCGTCTCACATATAGTCGCACACATATATGCAAATTAAATTTGTAAAAATCCTCTAAATATGTAAGAATGAGCCTAACTTCGTAAAAAAAGCCGTGAAAACAGCGCTAAAATATAAACAAAATAAAGCGTTTTTACAGGTCGAAGATGGTGATTGAGAAGAGACGAAGGTCTCGACGTATAAAGGGTGAATAATGGTAGATACCGTTTCCAAAACATTAGAATTAACACAAGACGATTTGAATGAGGTCAAGAGCGAATTCGCTGGTCTCTCTGTTGCTTTGGGTGGCGTGATACAGCCTGATTTTGTTTATACGCCAGAGGCTGGCGCGCAGCTGAAATCACATCTTGATACAGCGTTGGAAGCGGCACAACGAACATTGACAGCGGGCATTGCCGATGGCTCTATCGTGCAACCTGCAATTCCCTTGCGACCCATTACCGATAAAGATGTTCTGGCGCAAATGTTGGCGGATAATTCGGATGGAAATGTAAATGCGGAAACGGTGCTGGGCTTAATCAATGATGCGGGGGGGAATATATCCATTCTGAATCAGGTTGATGCACAGATGAAACAGGCGGCGTCCCCTGCACAAACGCAGACCGTGACGAAGATGGTTCCTGTTGATGCAATTCCTGCGGATGTGCAGATGCGTGTTATGCGTATTGAAAAGGCATTGGTTAATATTGTTGCGACTGTAAATGCGGATGATCCCAACGCGAATTTGTCTGCTCCTGGCACTGTGGATGGTGTTTTTGATGCACAATCATTCGCGTCCTATGAAAAGACAATGGATTATTTGAAGGATGAGGCCGCTGAAGCGACTGTATTTTCTAAGAGTATGCTTAATGATTTTATGTTGCAGAGTGCAATTTCACTGAAATTATCAAGTGATATTGTCGCTGCGAAAAGTGATCCAAAATTTACAGCTGGTGATGTTGCGGAGTTGGAAGATAGTCTTGCTGCTGTGCCGCAATTATTTGATGATATTCAATTTTTGCGTGACAAAAATGCATTGAGTGTTGTCGCCATGAAAGAAATTTCTGTGGAGGTTCCTGTAGATGTTCCAGTGAATGATGTCGCATCCACTCTTGTTGCAGAATCCCCGAAAGTTGTGGGTGGAAATCCTGCTGTTGTTAACGCGGCTTCTACTGTTGTTGCTTCTGCTCCTGTTGTTGAAAGAACAGAGACACAGGAACAAGATCGCGCCGATGCGTTGAAGCAAGCTGAGATAAATGGTGCGATTTTTACGGTTGAGGCGGCTTTATTTACATTGGGCGATCAGCTTGATGACATAACTGGTAAACTTGGTGGTATCGGGAAAAACCTTACAAGCTCGGTTGTGACGCCATTGACGGAAGACGATTTGACGGATGGTGTGTTTGGTGAGAATTCTCAGGATATGGCGGCGAAGGCCATTATGTTGCTTAAGACGCTGAATGGTGAGAAAAACCCAAATGGATTATATACCGAAACAATTGGTCGACAGCTGAAATTTGCGGTTTTAACCAAAGATGATTTTTCTATGCTGCGCGAGCAGTTGGAAATTGAAAAGGTGACACCTGCACAGGCGAAGGCATTGATGGCACCGCCACCAACAGAAATTCAGCCATTGGCCGCGAATGCGGATGCCGCGCAGCAAACCGCCCATGCAACAGCTTTGACAGCATATAATCAACAAAAAGCAGAATATGATGCTTTGCAGGCAGAAACGGATAAATTAAATGTTCTTTTTCACAGTTTAGATGTGTTGAAAGAAAATGATTTGTTGAATGATGAAAAGGCAAAATCAACAACCAAGATGAATATGATATTGGATGGTCTTGCGTCTGCCATGGATAATTTTGCACCTGGTTTTAAGGATGCGTTGAAAGATTTCTTCACCAATAGTGATTTTGGTAAAATGGTGGGTGGTATACTTTCCATGTTTGGGATTAATATTAATCGTATTTGGGGCGATAAGGATGATAAGGCGGCATTGGAAAATGCGGTTGATGTTGTTGGTGATAAATTTGAAGATTCCTTTAATAAAATAGCGAAGGCTGAAGGTCTTGACCCTGATGCTGATTTTGCCAAAATTATGGCGCGCTCAAAAGCAGACTTTATGGATAAAATGGATGGTTTTGTTCCCAGTACTGCGATGAAGCTTGTGCTGGGCAGTGCGGATGCTGGTCAAATCAAGGCGGCGTTAGAAAATGCGATGGATCATGCGGCGAGCGCGGGTAATCTTGCAGATGCAAGAGCCGCTTTTGTTGATAGATTGGCTGATATTGGCGAAGAATATAAAAACGGCAATGGCCTGAATATTGATATTCAGGAACGTGTGGCAGATGTCGGAAATACGTTGGATAATGTTATTACACAGCGTCCAGAACTGGCGGCGGTGGTGGCATCTGCGCCGGCTTATAAAGCGACGTTGCCTGCGGTTGATGCAGAGGTTATTGCGGCAGGTGAACAACGTGTAGAAATAGAATTTGAACGTAGCACAGAAGATTTTGAACAAGATCCAGAGCGTTATTCACGTGGTCGTGTGGCAGAAATTCAAAATGTTCTTTATAATAATGCGGATTTGCTGGGTATATCTGCGGTGAATCCTGCGCTTATGCATGATGATAGTGGTACAGACACCTTCACTGATACTTTGAATAAAGAAACATGCGGTATTTTGGAAGAGGTTTGGATTCGCGCCAATATACATGAGTTGGTAGAGGCGGGAACTGAAATTACCGAAGAGAATTTAGCTGATATTGCGAAAACGCCACTTTCATCTGAAAATATGGATGTGATTTTAACGTACATGCATGATAAGGGCGTGCCGCAAGATGATATTGATATGTTCTCGGCAAAAATGTTGGAATTGGATCAGGATTTTGTGTCTACGGCGGATGGCTCAACGCAAAATATTACTGTTCTCGATCAGGCTTTGCTTTGGGGGCAATTGACGCCCAATCTTGCCCAATGGGTTCCGCAGCCGATAGTGGTTGCCCCTGCTGTTGCTGTGGTGGCTGCAAAGGTTGAGCCGGTAATAGAGAGTGATCCGCTGCGTGATCAATATATGGCGCATAATAAAGATCGTATTCCGTGCGATGTACCTGTCTTTTACAAAGAAGAGGGCAGCGATTCAGTATTCGCACTTATCCGTGTGAAGAGTGATGGGCCGATGGATAATGATCCATCCAATGATACGTTTAAGGTGTTGGAGTTAGAAGATTACCTGAATACCAGATCGTTGGATAACCCAGATCACCTAAAAGCATTGCTTGATAATTATAATTGGAGAAATCCAACGCAAGAGGGTGTTGAAAATGTAATTGATCGGGTTCTTTGTTTAGAGCCACGCCCACAAGCCAGTGTGGAGCAGTCTGAACCAGTAACGCAGGTCTTTAATACCAGAGCGGAAGTTCACCCGACACCGGAATCTTTCAGAGATTTACGTCTTTTGGATGAGGATAAGGCGAACTTTCTTCTTGATGAACTTGATTTGGCGAATGACAGACCAGATCTTATGGAACGTGCCACGCGTAATAGCCAGCATCCGTTAGATACTTTTTTTGCTGATGCTATTGGGTTACAGGATGGACGGTCACGCTTTGTATTCTTGGAGCTGGAGGCATTTGGTATACGTCACAATGATTTTGACGCAGTTGTCGCGATGCGTAGTGGCAGTGGTGTTGAATATCGCTTTGTTGATTATGAAACGGATTTTATTAAGCCATTATCAGAACAAAGAGCGGGTGGTGCAGTCGATATGGCGGAGAATACCGCACCTGCACAAGGTAGTAGACGTCTGGATGATTTGTTGCGTGTGATTGAACGTGTGCCTGGCGGACGTATTATTCAAGGCGCAGAAGGTGGGTATGTCCAGATGTCGGGCATTGTTCCAAATGGGCAAGATAGCATAGGTATTACCAATGGTCTTAAGGCTGTTTATGGACGTGACATGACAACGCAGGTGAATCAGCAGGCATATGCAAATGGTGTTGGTTTGCGTTATAATGAGAGTTCACGTTATGAAAATATGGGGCCGCGTGATAATTCCCAGTCTGACAGACAGTCGGAGTTTAATAATAAGAGTGGCAGCGTTATGAGCCGTATTCCTCTGATTGGTAAGTTTTTCAGGGATAAACCTGATCAGCAAGAAAATGACAGTGATGCGGATATAAAAAATAATATATATGATATAAATGATGGACGGCCTTATGATCCTGACGCTGTGCCTATGGATGATCTTACGTTTGAATCTAACCAAAATGCAATGGGTGGCGGGCGTTAGTTAATAGGGCTTTTTCTGGGCTGTGCATCCTTCGATATGGTCATTGACCATGCCCATGGCTTGCATAAAGGCGTAACAGGTTGTCGGTCCGACAAATTTCCAACCCCGTTTTTTCAAATCTTTTGATAGGATAATAGAGTCCTCGGTTTTGCTTGGGATGTCTGTTTCCAGTCTTGGTGTGGGCTTGTTCTGTGGTTCAAAGCTCCAGAAATAATTGCTTAAACTTCCCTTTTCTTCTATTAGCTCTATAGCGCGTTGAGCGTTGTTTATTGTGGCTTCTATCTTGCCACGATGGCGGATAATACCTGCATTTTGGAGCAGTGAATTTATGGCATCATTGTCGTATTTCGCGACTTTGTTAAAGTCGAAATCATCAAATGCGGCGCGGAAATTCTCGCGTTTTCGTAAAATCGTGATCCAGCTTAACCCTGCTTGAAACCCCTCCAGACAGATTTTTTCAAACAGGCGGGTATCATCATGAACAGGGTGCCCCCATTCCGTATCGTGATAGCGTACGTATTCCTCGTCTGCTCCACACCACCAGCATCTTTGTTTTTTGTCTTCTCCGATGATTAAACTTTTGTCCAGCATTATAAAATTTCCCATTATGTTTGGACGGATCATAGCATTGGAATATTGAGATTACGAGATGAAAACAGGAAACGGTGAAATCCTTATCTTTGATTGACTTCACGCGCAGGATCGGACACAAAGGATGCTTGTAAATCTTCGATAGGTTAGGGAATAAGTGATTATGGTGGCGTATGAATATATTTATGTGATGAACGGTCTGAGTAAGGCGTACGGCAACGGCAAGAAGGTTCTCGAAGATGTAACGCTTAGCTTTTTGCCTGGTGCGAAGATTGGTGTTTTGGGGCCAAACGGTGCGGGTAAGTCGACATTGCTGAAAATTATGGCCGGTGTCGATCAGGAATTCATGGGCGAGGCGTGGTCGGCAAAAGGCGCGCGCGTTGGCTATCTGGAACAAGAACCGCAGTTGGATCAGAGTAAAACAGTTGGCGAGAACGTGATGGAGGCCTTGGCTGATGTGAAGGCGATGGTTGATCGCTTTAACGCGATTGGCATGGAAATGGGTGAGCCTGACGCCGATTTTGATGCACTGGGCACGGAAATGGGCGAGTTACAGGAAAAAATTGATACTGTCGATGGATGGGAGCTTGATCGCACGATTGAAATTGCGATGGAGGCGTTGAGATGCCCGCCCGCTGAGTCTTCTGTAGAAAATCTATCTGGTGGCGAGGCGCGCCGTGTTGCGCTTTGTAAGCTGTTACTGGAAAAGCCTGACCTTTTGTTGCTTGATGAGCCGACAAACCATTTGGACGCTGAAAGTGTGGCGTGGTTGCAACGGTTCTTGTTGGATTATACAGGCGCTGTGGTGATGGTAACGCATGATCGTTACTTTCTTGATAATGTGACAAGCTGGATTTTAGAGGTAGACCGTGGATCGGGTATTCCTTATGAAGGCAATTATACTGCGTATCTTGAGGCGAAGGCCAAGCGTATGAAGCAAGAGGATCGTGAAGAGAATACCCGTCAGAAAACATTGGCGCGTGAAATGGAGTGGATGGGGAAAAGCCCGTCTGCCCGTCGTTCCAAGTCAAAATCGCGTATTAATGCGTATGAAGAATTGTTGGCCGAGAGCCAAAAGACCGATATGCGGAATGCACAAATTGTTATTCCAACGCCGCCGCGTTTGGGTGATCTGGTTATTGAGGCGAAAAATATCCGTAAGGGCTTTGGTGATCGTTTGTTGATGGATGATTTGTCCTTTTCTTTGCCGCCGGGTGGTATTGTAGGTGTTATTGGTCCCAATGGCGCGGGTAAATCAACGCTGTTTAAGATGATTACAGGCGCGGAAGCGCCTGATGAGGGCACGTTCAAGGTTGGTGATACGGTTAAACTGGGCTATGTGGATCAAAGTCGTGATGCGCTGAATGCGGACAATAATGTCTGGGAAGAAATTTCAGGTGGTACGGATATTATCAAGCTGGGCAAAATAGAGATGCAAAGCAGGGCGTACGTGTCTGCTTTTAACTTCCGTGGGTCGGATCAACAGAAAAAGGTCGGTGACTTATCAGGGGGGCAACGTAACCGTGTACATCTTGCTAAGATGTTGAAAATAGAGGCAAATGTTATCCTGTTGGATGAGCCGACCAATGATTTGGATACGGAAACTTTGGCGGCTCTTGAGGAGGCGTTGGAACGCTTTGCAGGTTGCGCTGTGGTGATTTCGCATGATCGTTGGTTCCTTGACCGTTTGGCAACGCATATTCTGGCTTTCGAAGGTGATTCACAAATCACATGGTTTGAAGGCAATTATCAGGATTATGAGGCCGATTATCGTAAACGTATGGGGCATGATGCTGATACACCACGGCGTATAAAATACAGACCGTTACGCAAAACTGGATAGGGTGTACGTGTCTGTTTTTGGCTGTGCGCTTCGGTTTCTGGCTTTTTTGATATAGGGGCGATATAAAAAATGTCCAAAACATGACATAAAACTCGCTTTCTATATCTGAATGATGTTACTATTAGTCGTGATTTATCTAAAGTTCGCATTATTTGCGGATGATAATTAGACGAAATGGTGAGTAAATAACGTGCGAAATATTAAAACTAAAGATGTCCTGATTTATGCGTCTATGCCGCGTATCGTACCGCGTGTGCAGGAATTATTTTCTTCCGGTTTTTCTTATGTTTCGTTTTGGATGGCGCATATCTATTTTATGGTTCGTTTGTTACCCGCGCATCATCCGTACTTGTCCTCGAAGAACATCGGACGTTTTGGTGTACGTCACGTAATTACAGAGGCTTCGCGCAATCTTACTTTTTCAAGAAAAAATATCGATCAGATCTTCGTTTATTTTGGGATGTTGACAGGTGTTGTGATGTTGGCGGCGCAGTTTCTTATTTTGATTTATGCGTTGGTGGTTTCGCCTGCCATGGCATTTTCGTGGTTTGATACGCCTGATCCAGCGTCGGATATTGCCTATAACCTATTGGATCGTGTCTTTGGTGTCCCGGGTGTTTTCTGTTCTACAACAACGATTGCCAATTGTACGAATTTTAGTGCAGGGGTGCCGTTTACTAATGTTGGGCCGGCAACGGGGGTTTCTATCATGCCGTTACCTTTTCAGGCCGCGTTGCATCAGTTGTTTAGATTCTATTCGACAGCCCTTCTTATGATTGCTGTTCTGATTTTCCTTTATTTTATTGTGGTTATTGTTTTTGAAACTGCAGTGAGCGGCACGCCGTTTGGGCAACGTTTTCAAAATGTTTGGGTGCCTATACGATTGGTTGTTGCATTGGGGTTGTTAATGCCTGCGCCTGTTGCGGGGGTTGGTGCGACACTGAACTCTGGTCAGTATATCGTGCTGTATGCTGCAAAATATGGATCAAGTTTCGCAACGGTGGGGTGGAATGGGTTTAATGATGCTGTTGTGGGGCATTCTCAATTTTCTACATCAGATACTCGGCCAATGGGACAACGCTATTCTTTACTTGCCATTCCGGAGGCACCGGATCTTACAGCTCTTGTTGAGGCGATGACGCTTGTACATGCTTGTGCATATTCTTATTTGCGCGTGAGTGCTAATATGGATAATCCTTCCGGTGGAAATTATTTTGGTGTTGATGCGGGATATCATGGTCCCACGACGGAGACTGCGTTCAGAATTGTACCATTCTTGGTAAAGCAAAAAACATCTAACCCTGCTGGTGCGATTGCTGGTAATATACTTTTTCAAGGAGATCCGACAGAGCGCCTGCTGTTGACATATGGTGCCACGCCGGATTATTTGGAGGCGCTGGGTTTTTATTATGGTGGTGATATCATTATTCGGTTCGGGGAGTATATAACGCCATCTGCGACAAGCGGTCAGCATACTGGCAATCCTGGTTTGGTGAAACCTCTATGTGGAGAAATCCGTATACCGATTGCCTCTTTGGCTGATATCGGAGGGGCCTCTTTTTCTAGAGGTGGTGCGGATTATATGTTGAAGACATATTATGATATGGTCGCAAAAATGTGGTTTGATGATATTGAAATGCGCCAGTTTGCACGGTCTTTGATTGTTGATGCAGTTGTGAGCGCGTCAACCGAGAAAACGGCATTTTGTACGGGCAACGAAGCAACAGGGTTGGGGCTGGGGCCTTTGGCTGGTGTGGGAAGTATTTTCCCAGGATTCGTTGCAACTGTAGCAGAATGTGAAGTGCGGGCAACACCAGAGGCGGCATGGAAACAGGAGAAAATTAGTGAATATACAGATGATCTTTTGGATGCGATAAGAACCGCATGGGGGGATCATGTCTTGAATTCTACAGCCGAGGAGCATACCGCTGTGGATCGAAGTTATGGTTGGGTTGGTGCCGGTATTTTTTATAGCAAACTTGCCGAAACGAATGGTGGCTGGATTGATGGTGTGCAGGCGGTTCCCTATATGGATTTGTATCCCCTTGCAATGGAAGAAGTGCGTAAGCAAAATCGAAAAAGTAATGAAAATGTCGAATATAAAAGGCAGTTTACGATGTCTACGAAGGCGCAATCCGGTAAAGATACGCCAGAGGGTTATAAATCTATGACTCAGCCATATAAGGTTGCGTTAGGGTTATCAGGTGTGTTTGAGTATTGGAATAATGATGCCAAGAGTTTCGATGATAAAGGCCGAATTAATTATCAGAATGTTTTTATGGATGTTTTGAATCGGTTATTCGGGACGTCCGGCTTGGCGGCGATGCGTACGTCGAACGCTCATTTGAATCCTATGGTGCAACTTATCATGGTTGGAAAGGGGCTTGTTGATTCTGCGGTTCGGAATTTGGCGGGCGCGACCGGTAGTGCATTTCTTGGCGGTATGGCGGGTGTTATGGAGAAGAATAGTAAAATCGCCGCACTTTCAGAGGCGGCTAGTCAGGTTTTATTGTCAACGGCGTTTATGGGGCTGACGGCTGGTTTTGTCTTATTCTATGTTTTACCGTTCTTGCCGTTTGTGTATTTTTATTTTGCGGCGGCGTCGTGGATCAAGGCGATTTTTGAGGCGATGGTCGGTGTACCGCTATGGGCTTTGGCGCATTTACGTATTGATGGTGATGGTTTACCTGGTGATTCGGCGCAAAACGGATATTTTTTGATTTTAGAAATATTTATAAGGCCTATTTTGACGGTCATAGGTTTGGTTGCGGCGGTTGTTATTTTTTCAACACAGGTACAAATTTTGAATTTGATTTGGGATCTTGTGGTCTCTAATGTTGCGGGGGATGCATCAAGTGTGACTGGAGATATCTTGAATATGACTTCTGTGAATGATGCGCGTTTCCAACGTGGTATAATTGACCAGTTTTTCTTCACTATTATCTATACGATTGTTTGTTATATGATGGCTTTGGCATCGTTTAAGTTGATAGATAGAATTCCGGATAATATATTACGCTGGGCAGGTGCGGGTGTGTCTTCGTTTGGTGATATTAATCAAGATCAAGTGGACAGCCTTAGTCGTTATGCCGCAATGGGTGGTATGACAATGGGTAATCAGGCCGCAGGTGCGGTTGTGAAATTAGGCGGTGGTCTTGGTAAGAGTGTTGGTGGTCAGGTAGCTGGGGCGACGACAGGCGCAAAACCTTCCAGTGGTAATACAAGCCCAGGTGGTGCGTCAACGCCGTCAACGCCAGTAACAACACCGTGAGTGAATATTGGGAATAAAATAAAGATTTTCTAGAGTAGGAAAGAGAGCAAGAATGTTTGGTTTATTAATGCCAAAAGGATTATTTAGTTACAGCGTTATGCCGCAAATCGTGCCGAGAATGCGTGATTTGTTCATGAGCGGTTTCCATTATATTCCCTTCTTTATTGCTGTTGTTTATCAAATGGTTGGTTTGTTGCCGCGCTCTCATCCATATTTAGATCAACGTAATATTGGTTTGTATGGTATTCGACATGTTGTTTGTGAGGCGGCGCGTAATGTAACGTTTCGTCTTAAAAATATAGATCAAATCTTTATGTTTATGGCTGTTTTAGTGGGGCTGGTTATATTCTCGGTTCAGCTTTTGTCTTTGGCGATGGTATTGTTTTTACAGCCGGCAATGGCGATACCGACATCATGGGTTGGGTTCTTTACTGTTCCTATTGCTAATAGACCGCATGATTTGGCCTTTATGATGTTGGATATGGTGTTTGGTGTTCCCCACCCTAGTCTTTCAACGATGGGATTCTTTGAATCTTGTATTGGTTCTGCGGTTAATTGTACCGATAATTTTGGTACAAATATTGCGATTACAGATACGACAGGCACAGGGGTTTCGGCCACAATTGCGGGGCAATTCGGCCCATTGACGCCTACTGCCTATACATATTTCCCTTTTCCCTATCATCTTGGGATACATCGTTTATTTAGTATATATAGTACCGGCCTTTTGGTTATTGCCGTTATTATTACCAGCTATTTCATTGTAACCATTTTGGCAGAGACCGCGCAGACTGGTACGCCATTTGGCAAACGTTTTAATAAAACATGGGCGCCTTTGCGAATTGTCATTGCCTTTGGATTGCTGATGCCGTTGGGATCGGGATTAAATTCTTCGCAATATGTTGTTTTATATGCGGCGAAGATTGGCTCGGCTTTTGCATCAAATGGTTGGAGTTTGTTCAACTCCACATTAACGCAGAGTTTGGGCGGTGGAGCGAATATGGTGTCTACGCCTAATCTTCCAGATGTTTCGCCTGTGCTGCAATTTTTATATGTCGCCAAGGTTTGTAGATATGTGAATGATTACTATGAAAGACAACGGTTTGAGCAAGAAACAGCAGCGGCGGCGGCGGCGGTTGCTCTCGGCGGTCCTCCACAGCCTGTTGTGCCAGTGCAAGTTGTCGAAGCGTATGCCTTGTTTCAGCATTCAGAGACTGTCAATTCTTTGTTAATAGCACCGTCTACGGGTTACAATAATCTGGTGACTGCATTGGCTGATGATGCGAATTCTGTCACTATTCGTTTTGGGATTAAAAATGAGGCATTATATCCGGCAAGTCATTCTTTTGTTTACCCCACATGTGGGGAAGTCACATTAACAATGCAAGATGCGCGGGATTTGGCTAATGCTGAACCTGGGCCTGCTTTCATGCAGTTGCTTTATTATATAATGATTTTAGATATATGGCATGGTTTGTCCATGACGCTGGTTGATGGTGGTCCTTTGCATCCTGCGGAAACTCTCACAGCGAATAAGCGTGAAATTGAGGTGGCAATTCGTATGACCAAAGGTCTGGCTGAGGATGTTGGTACGACCACGGTGAGTAATAATGCTGTGGAATTAAATGCCGTATATGTTAGTAATATGAAGGCACAAGTTGAGCTTGTGGTCAGTGGGTTTTTGGCGGCGGCGGTTTCTGCACAAGGTACATCGGCTAGAGTAACGACAGCTGATCCAAATTTGGCAACCTTGCAACGTCGGGGGTGGGCCGGTGCCGGTATATGGTATAATCGGGTTGCTGAAATGAATGGTTCATTGATTAGTGCGGCATATGCGGTGCCGACTGTGTCCAAATATCCGGCGGTCATGGAAAAGGTTTTGGAGATTAAGACCAAATATGACAAGGATCCTGATGGTACAACACAACATGAACCGAATGCAGCGGGTATTAATAGTATGGAGACGTTGTTGGGTGGTGCGACGAAAATGGAATTTGCGGCAACCCTTTACACGGCGGAATTTGAATGGTCATCAGGTTCTTTGACGAAAGAAGCATTAACAGGTAACGCATTTTTAGATGCGATTACTGCTGTGCTGGGTTTGGATGGGTTATATGATTTACGTAGCAATGTTGGCACGCATCCTTTGGCGATGTTGGTTGGTGTGGGTCGTGCCTTGGTTGAAAGCGCAGTGCGTTCCTTAGGGTATGCGGCGATGGCTTCGACCTTGGGTGCAATGAAAGTTGGTGGCGCGGTTGGCGGAATTGCGGCGAGTTTCTTTGTCTCTATTGCGATGATGGGCTTAACGGTTGGTTTCGTTTTGTTTTATGTTGTACCGTTCTTACCGTTCATTTATTTCTTCTTTGCGGTTGGTGGTTGGATCAAAGGCATATTCGAGGCCATGGTCGGCGCGCCGTTATGGGCTTTGGCACATATCAGAATTGATGGTCATGGTATGCCTGGTAATGCCGCGATTAATGGTTATTTCTTGATATTCGAGGTGTTTTTAAGACCTATTTTGACGGTATTTGGTTTGCTGGCCAGTATCTCTATTTTCTCGGCATTAATTGACGTATTGAATAGTATCTTTTCAATCGTCACGGAAAATGTTGGTGGCTTTGATATGGATGTAGAGCTTACGGCAACGGCGGCGACGTCGAAACAGCAATATATAAGGTCAAAGGTTGATGAATTCTTCTTTACAGTTATTTATGCGATTATTGTGTATCTAATTGGTATGTCATCTTTCAAATTAATTGATACGATACCGAATAATATTTTAAGATGGATGGGGCAAAGTGTTGCAACATTCGGGGATCAACGTGAAGATCCTGCACAGGGATTGGTATCCAAAACAACTGTCGGCTCACAACAGGCTCTTTCCAAAGTTGGTGGCGGTTTACAGGCTGTTGTTAAGGGTGCTACAAGCTAACTTTTTTAGCAAGATATGAGTATATGGCGATAACCAAAAATGATTTTGTAAAATACACTATATTGCCCGGGGTTTTGCCTCGGATAAGCGGTCTTTTTGGCTCGGGTTTTTCCTTTTTGGCGAGCTTGATTGCAGTCATTTATTATAATGTAGGGCTATTACCTGCAGGGCATGCATATTTGAGATCTGAAAATTTTGGCCGTTATGGTATCCGTCATGTTATTGCAGAAGCGGGAAGAAATCTTGTTTTTGAGCGTAAGCATACAGACCAAATTGTATTATATTTTATGATTTTAATTGGTTTGGCTTTGATTGCGGTGCAATTTGCGCTTTTGGGGATGGCTTTGCTTGCCAGTCCTGCATTGGCAGGGACGTGGTCTAGTCTATTTATAAATACACCCACTGGGCATACATCATCGCAAGATATTGCTTTTATTGTTCTGGATAATGTTTTTGGTATGATGCAAGGCTCTGGCGGTACGGGCAGTGTTGGGTTTTATAATTCCTGTATTTCTGATTTGGGAACGCCTTGTCTGGATATTCAGGGTAATATTATTCCCTCACCTACATCCTATCCATTACCGATGCACACAGCGTTACATAGCATGTTGCATTTTTATACTATGGGTATCGCCATGATTTCGGGTGTTATTCTTATTTATTTTGTGATTACGATTGTGGGGGAGACCGTAACAACGGGGACACCCTTTGGGCAGCGTCTTAATCGTGCATGGTTTGTACCAAGATTGATTGTATTTTTTGCGCTACTTGCGCCAATTAGCACAACAAATAATAATGCGGGCATTAATGTGGCGCAGCTTATTGTGTTTTCTGTCGCGAAATTTGGGTCAAATATGGCAACAAATGCGTGGTTACAATTTAATGATGCAGCCATTGGTACGACAAGTCAGTTTTTGGGACAATCGCAAAGTTTACTTGCCGAACCAAACTTACCTGAAATAGGGGGGCTAACCCAGTTTATGCATGTTGTGCGTCTGTGTATCGTGGCAGAGAAAATTGCGAATGGTATTGATGTTTATCCTTATTTCATTCGACCACATAGTGATGATACGACGGCGGTTTTACTTCATGATGGCACAACAGAGGCTGGCGGTGCGGCCAATATGGGTGGTACGACAGATGATTACCTTTGGATAGGAGTTGTTCCTGATTTTGAAGATGCAGTGGTTTTTTCCCGTTATAAAACGGTGGTGTTACGTTTTGGTCATCGTAATCCGCCAAATACACCACCTAATCCCTCTGGTACGTTAGGGGCTCCGGCTGATGAGGGTATTCTACCTAATAATAAGGAAGGTGCGTATAATGAGTGGGGCTATGTTCAGCCAACATGTGGTGAGCTTCATTTTGATATTATATCATTGGATGAATTTGTGATTGGAAGCGATGGTATTCAAGATGAGTTTTATTTGGAAATAAATGATTTCTTTACTTTGAATGATATGGCAGATGAAACAGTATTGTGTATGGCGCGGTCTATTTTGCCATATGGGCATAATCCCGGATGTGTGGACCAAAATTATTCTGCAGGCATCCAGTTTTCTTTTACGTCCGATACAAAATGGATAACGGCAGCAGCGGCCAGCGCCAATATCAAAGAGTTTAACGCAACCAGTGAATTATTCTTGAATCAGACATATGCTGATTGGAGTGGTCGGACTGCTTTAGGGGGGGCGACTGTCTTTGATAATGTTCGCGCTGCATATGATACGGCAGCGTATACAGGTAGTTTGTTGATGCCGGATCGAGTGCGTGAAAGAGGCTGGGCTGGTGCAGCGTTATGGTATAATAAAATTGCTGAATTGAATGGTCTGATTGCAACGGCTGTTAAAAATGTTCCCAGACCGTATAAGTACCCTATGGTTATGGAGACAATTGCCGCAGCACATAAGGCAAATGATACAAATTGGTCATATGGAGACCGATTTAACCCACGTCTTCAAAACGGTCAATTCGCGGCTTTGTTACGTCCGGGGGATCAATATATCGCCGCCGCTTTATATAGTGACTATAATTTTTGGCGGACATCCAAAGTGCAAGAAACCGTACATACGCGCTCTTCTAAAAACAGTATTATAGACTTTATTAATACCGTTTTTGGTACGAATGGTTTGTTGAATTTGGTAAATAACGAAGGTACGCATCCCTTGGCGATGCTGAGTTCTGCGGGAAAAGGCATTGTTGATGCCTCTATCAGGAATTTATTTGCCGGTGTGGTTGGGCAGGGTGTCGGTGAAATTTTGACTGATGATTTCTTCGGCCCTTTAGCAGATACGGCGGGTGAATTTTTAGTTCAAATGAGTCTGATAACGTTGTCTATCGGGTTTATGCTGTATTATGTCTTGCCGTTTATGCCCTTTATATACTTTTTCTTTGCATTTGGCGGGTGGATTAAAAGTATTTTTGAGGCTGTCGTTGCGATGCCTTTATGGGCGATTGCCCATATAAAAATTGACGGGGAGGGTTTGCCCGGGCCATGGGCAACAAACGGTTATTTCCTAATATTTGAAATTTTTCTGCGACCGACTCTGATTATATTTGGCTTATTGGCCAGTATATCGATATTCTCTGCATTGGTGGCGATGTTGCATGAGGTTTTCCATGTTTTAACATTGTCGGCGACAGGTTTTGATATGCAGAAAGAGATCTTTGATACCACGATTTTAAGCGTGGGGGATAGTTTGGATTATTGGCGTTCTCCGGTGGATGAGCTGTTCTATACTGTGATTTATGTGATGATCGTTTATATGATTGGCTTATCATGTTTCAAATTGATCGATCAAATTCCAAATAACATTATGCGTTGGATGGGGGTTACGGTTAGTACGTTCCATGAGACAGCGGGTGATCCTGCGGGTGAGTTGACAGGTAAGATGTACAGAGCAACTCAGATGACCAACGCACAGATCACAACGTCAATTGCACGTATGAAAGGGCAGAGCTCTTCTGCTATGAGTGATAACTTGGTCATACATGGTGGTGGTGGCTGATAAAGGCGTTTTTTACACGCAATAAGGCAAGGCTTATAAAAGCCTGCCTATTCCATTGAAATATTTTTTAGCTTTTGGGGCGTAAGTGCGCCAGCAAGACTTCTACCTTACCGCCGCCACGTTGTATCACAGAGGCGAAGTCGGATCGTTGCGTTAAAGACATGCTGACCCCTTCGACAATGATATCAATGACTTTGAATTGGCCATTTTTCTTTTTACGAATACGCCAATCAACATGAATTCTTGGCCCGCTTTCAGGTACGATAGAGGAGGAGACAAGGGCGTCTGCTTTGCCTGTGAGGCGTGCAGTGGATACTTTGACAGTTTGGCCGTTATATTCACTAAAGCGTTTTGAATAGACATTGATGATCATGTTTTCGAATAGGTTCAGATATTCTTTTTTCTCTGTCTTTGAGCTGACCTTCCAGTAGCGTCCCAAAGAAAATCTGGCAATTGTTTTCATGTCGAAATTATTATGCAGAAGTTTACGAAAGTCTTTTTCGCGTTGCTCTTTCTGTACATCTTCATTCTCTAAAATGCCGATGCCTTTTTTTGCCAATTTGGAAACAAAGTTTATTGCGCCATCTTCCAGAGTTTCACTACCCACGTAGATTATATCCATGGATGTTCCAATGGAATGGGATACAGGCACGTTTTGAAATGCTAAGGCAGAGGTTGAGGCCGATAATGTTACTATGGTACCGAGTGATAAAATAAATTTATGACTTAACACAAGTCTCTCCTTTAAACAGTTTTCAAGCTTATAGTCTATTTATAAGTATAAAGGGTATTTTTTTATGATTCAAATATGAGATTTAAAAAATAACAATTTTATTCATCTTCATAATATGGAATTGCCGGAATATCGCTTTGCGCAGTGCCTTTTTGGTCATTTACAAGCGCTTTACGGTGTTGGTAATAGGTACTGCGGATTGCGGCATAGTAATCAATAGAATTGCTTTCCAGATCATCTAGAGTGTCTTTTAGAGAATCTCTTATATCAAGATAGTCAACGACATATTTACCTGTATAGAGCAATTCTTGATTTGTATTGAAAAGGTGCCAGCGCAAAGGATCTGCAAAAGTATCGGCGAAATAGCCACCATAATCACGTAAAGATGATGGGCCAATAAAAGGAACAACCATGTACGGGCCGTGTTCAACGCCCCATACGGCCAGTGTTTGTCCAAAATCTTCAGGCTCGTATTCTATGCCTTCATAGCCAGCAACATCAAAAAGTCCGCCAAGACCGATGGAGGTGTTAATTGTGACGCGAAGCATGACATTGCACGCGCCTGAGACATCCCCTTGTAAGATTTGGTTTGCAAGGGTGATCGGGCTGCGTAAATTACGTAAAAAATTTCTGATACCACTGCGGGCAGGGCGTGGTGTTACTGTTCGATATCCTTCCACAACGGGATTGATTATGGCTTTGTCTACGGCCATGTTAAAAGCCATAACCTGTCTGTTTTGCTCTTCCATAGGGTCATAGATTGTGATGCCTGCTTCATGTATTTCGTTTCCCTTCATGCTTGCACAAGAAGACACAATAAGGCTGGATAATGCAATTAAAGAAAGTCGCGTATAAAAAGAGGGTGATTTTGTCTTTTTATTTGCTGTGTGTGTAATCGTTTTCATTGCGAAATCCTGTATTTATAGCGTTTATTTTTATAGGTGAAGAAGTGTTATGCAGAAAAGTACTTATATTGTAAATAGCATGCGTAGATTATCAATTGGTTAATTTTAATGATAATTAAAAAATTGTGGATGTTTTATCGGTTTTAGCCATCTTCCATATTCATCATGACTGCTAAGCCGAGTAAAAAGGATATAAGCGCAGGAGACCATGCGGCAAGAATAACAGGAATTTGTTGTGATGCGCCAAGGGCTTGTAGGAAACTGGAGAGGAAAAATACGATGAAGCCGATGAATATGCCTGCTGCGATCATGGGCAGCGTCCCCCTTGAACGCGGTGGGCGCATGGATACAGCCGCGGCGAGGAGTATCATTGCGCTGAACATCAGGGGTTGTGACAGTAAGTTGTGATAATAGACTTTCAACCCTGTTGCATCAAACCCAGTTTGTTCTAATGTCTTTATATAGGCAGGTAGTTTCCAAAAGGACATGCTTTGCGGGGAGGAGAAGCTCTCCTCTATATCTTGACGGGTTAATGTTGTTGGCAGTTGGTATGTTTTTTCTTTTGCTGGTGCGCTGTGTTCTTTATGTATTGTGACGTCGCGTAAATGCCAGAGATTCTTATTTAGTTCTGCGGTGCTGGCGTCTATGCGCTGAAGGAAGGTGTTGTTATCGGTGAAATATAAAATAGTGACGTTTCCAAGTATCCATTCAGGCTGCTTTATTTTCTGGGCGTGCAATATAACGTAACCACTGATGAGTTCAGGTTTTTGCGTGGGCGTTATGTTGCCATCGCTTGTTTCATCAATGGCGGGCGGTGTCGGGTTGTCGGACTCTATCAAAATGGCTTGTTTCAGCCATAGCCCTTCCTGAAAAACGGCAATGTGATTTTCTTGACGTTTTAGATGTGTGCGCTCCAGTTCTTCATATTTCCCGATTAAAACCGCGCCGATCGGGTTGATGACAGCCATTTGTGCAACGCCAAACAAGATACCAACGGCGGTAATGGGCAACAGAAATTGCCAGACTGAAAAGCCTGAGGCACGGACAACGATCAGTTCATAACGACGGGTGAGCTGCCAAAATGTAAACATGGCACTGAATAATACAGCAAAGGGGAATAATGTTTGTCCAACTTTGGGGAGCTTGAATATACCCATTTGCAAGACTAGACTTATCGGGATGTCACCGCGTTTACTGGCACGACGAATAAGTTCGACGGTGTCAAACAAATAGATGACGGCCAGCAAGGCCATGAGTAGTATGAACAGGTTGAACAGATATCTTTTGGCAAGGTATGCGCTGAGTGTTGGTGTAATTTTCATGCTGTTTTTGTCCGCTTGGTATAGAGAAGTTGGCGGCGTAAATCTTCGCTAAACCCGCTTAGAAGGAATGTGGAGATTATAATGGGCGCAAAGGTCAGGATATACATTAAAACCAGCCCTGTGTCATTGTTGCGCGCAAGATTATAAGATGCCAGAAACAGACCCTGAATGATCATGATAATCACAATGGCAAAGCCAATTCTTGTGCCTTGACCGCGTCTGTCAATGGGGCCAAGCAGTAGGATGCTTAGTGCGATTAGTGGGAAAGACAAAGCGAGAAGGGGACTGGTAAAGCGGCGATGTATCTCGATTGAAAACTCATGTAAGTTTTCTAAATCACGTTTATTGTTTGGATCGGGATTTAGCAGCTTGGTAATGGTGCGTTCATCTGGTTCAGCCCATCTTTCGCGCGCAGGGCTGCTGCCTGGTAAATCAATGGTGTAGCGGTCAAAGTCTAGCCTTTGTAATATACGTGTCTTAGGGTTATAGGTTTGCCGAGAGCCATTAAAGACGATGACCTGTTGTCCTTCGTCATCAATAATGATTATACCGCGTTTGGCCAGAACAGTTGAAGGTGGCGCGGATTTGTCCCGCGTGTCATGGATCATTAGCCCGGCAAGCTCTCCTTCATTGGTTCGTTCCCGAATATAGACAGTTAAACCACGGCCGATGGGGTTGAAAACCCCCTCCTTAAACAGTGTCGTTGCGAATTCTGATTTTAGTGCATGGCGCATGCTGTGCATTTTTGCCAATGAAATGGGCGCAACCCACATGGTAATGCCCCACAGCAAAACCGTTACGCAGAGGCCAAGAATGATGGCGGGTTTTGCCAGAGAAAAAGAAGAATACCCCGTGGCGCGAATGGCGGTAATCTCGGAGTCTACTGTCATTTTATTATAGAGGAACAATGTGGCAGCCATAACAGAAAGCGGTAAAATAACCTCAAAAAATCGCGGCAGAGCGAGGCTGGTTAAAACCAGAAAGGCACTTCCTGCTGCACCGGTATTAATGATGATTTCCAAAAATTTCAGTGATTGCGTTAAAAATATTACAAAAGCCAGTATGATCGCGACAAAAGCCGTTGCGATAAAGAGGTTTTTTAACAAATAGTAATTGAATATTCTCATATTATGTACGCGTTTACATCTAGTTATTACAGTTTAAGTATATTGTTGTTCATAGGCCAGTATGTGGCAATTGACGATATGCTCGGGAGATTATACTATGATCTGGTCTTAAAGCGACTCCAATTTATTCGTGCATCAGGAAAATATAATGACATTAGATATCTCGTTTTCAAAAGCCCCCTATAAAAACACAGAAGCTGCGGTTATTTGTTTTTATGATGATAAAGAATCCAGCCCGTCTGTCGGGTCGTTAAATTACGAGTTCAAAGGCTTTGTCGATCACGTTCTGGAGAAAAGCAAAAGTTTTAAAGGTAAGAGCGGGCAGATTGAAATTTTAATGCTGCCGGAGGGCTCACCTTATAGCTATGTGGTTCTACTGGGTTGCGGGAAGCGCGAAGATTTCACCAAGATCGAGGCCGAGAAATTAGGCGGAAAGTTATTGTGCGCGCTTGAAGCCAAGAAAATAGAGAGCGTTGAATTTTACGCGGATAATGAGTTATCCAGTTGTGGCGCGCTGACGGCGCATATTGCGGTTGGTCTTGCTTTGCGTTCTTATAAGTTTGAGCTGTATCAATCCCCAAAATCTGATGATGAAGATGACAGAATTATGCTGTCCCTTGTGCATTTCGTGTTATTCGAAAGTGATGTAGCCAGTGAGTTGTACGCGGTTCAGGCGTGTGTAAATCAAGGCGTGTTCTTGGCACGGGATTTGGTGAATGAGCCACCAAATATTTTGTATCCTGACAGCTATGCTAAGCGTATCAAGGAACAGCTCAAGCCGCTGGGTGTTGAGATAGAAGTCCTTGATGAAAAGAAAATGCGTAAACTTGGAATGGGTGCTATTTTGGCCGTGGGGCAAGGTTCTGATAATCCGCCGCGTATGGTGATTATGCGCTGGAACGGGGATAAGACGTCCACTGATGCGCCGCTTGCTTTTGTGGGGAAAGGGGTGACGTTCGATACGGGCGGTATATCTCTGAAACCCGGTGCAGGCATGGAAGATATGAAGATGGATATGGGTGGTTCGGCTGCGGTTGTTGGTTTGATGAAATCGTTGGCTCTGCGTGAGGCAAAGGTCAATGTCGTTGCTATTGTTGGTTTGGCGGAAAATATGCCTTCTGCGCGGGCGTATCGTCCGGCGGATATTATTACCTCCTATGCGGGGAAAACGATCGAGGTTTTGAATACGGACGCGGAAGGGCGTTTGGTGTTGGCGGACGCATTGTCATACGTACAGGACATCTATAAACCGAGCTTGATTATCGATTTGGCGACCTTAACGGGTGCGATGCTGATTGCGTTGGGGCATGAATATTGCGGTACGTTTGTGACTGATGACGCGCTGTGGGAGCAGATGGAGCGCGCAGGCAAGGCTAGCGATGAGAAATTATGGCGTATGCCGTTGGATAAGGTTTGGAAAAAGGACATGGAAGGCACAATTTCTGATACGCAAAATATGGCGAAGTCAGGACGTTGGGCGGGTTCTTGTACGGCGGCGGGCTTTTTATGGCACTTTATTGATGATGATACACCATGGGCACATATGGATATTGCGGGCACGGCGTGGATTAAAACTGATAAAGATATAGCGCCGAAATACGGTACGGGCTTTGGTGTGCGGGTTCTTGATCGCTTCGTTGCGGAAAATTATGAGCAATCCTGAGGTTGAGCATTCTGAGTTTGATATTGTGACCACCAATCATTTGAAAACGGATATGACGCATGCATCTCGTCGGCGTTTGCGAAGCCTTGCCGATTTGGCAGGGGCGGGATTGTTACCTGATGGTGATGAGGCGCGATATATTCAGTTGGCGGGGCGATATGACATCGGTATTAGCGATCATGTGCGTCGCCTTATTCGCAAGTCGGAACGTCCCGAAAAAGATGTTATCGGGCGTCAATATATTCCAACGCTTGAAGAATTAAACGTACTTTCTGATGAAAAAAGTGACCCGATTGGCGATGAAATATATGCGCCAGTTAATGGGATTGTTCACAGATATGTGGATCGAGTTTTATTTAAGGTTACAAATATTTGCGCTGTCTATTGCCGTTATTGTTTCCGCCGTGAGATGGTCGGGGCAGGAGCGGAGCATCTTTCTGATGATGATTTTGATCGTGCGATTGCGTATATAAAGTCGCATGATGAGATTTGGGAAGTCATTTTAACCGGTGGTGATCCCTTTGTTTTGTCGTCCCGTCGTCTGAAAAAAATTATAGGGTCACTGAATGAAATTGACCATGTGAAAATTATCAGAATTCACACCCGTACGCCTGTCGTAAACCCTGCCTTAATCAGCGATACACTGTTGTCCGTTTTGAAATTGTCAGCTAAGCCTATACATGTTGTTCTACATATAAATCATGTTAAAGAAATTACCACAGAGGTCATTCATAAAATTTCCCAGTTAAGAGGTATGGGGTGTTCTATATTGTCGCAATCTGTGCTGTTAAAGGGGGTTAATGACGATGCTGTCACGCTGGAAAAATTATTTCGTAAACTGGTAACGCTGCATGTACAGCCCTATTATTTGCATCATTTGGATCGCGCGAAGGGTACATCGCATTTTCGTGTTTCTCTTGAAAGAGGGCAGGAAATTATGAAGGATCTGCAGGGGCGTGTTTCGGGCATATGCTTGCCAAAATACATGTTGGATATCCCAGGGGGGCATGGGAAAATTCCTGTCAATGAGAGCTATATTCAGGTGCGTGATGGGGATATTTATTCTGTCGAAGATTATCAGGGGTGTACGCATCTTTATTTTGATACAGTGCCTGCCAATAGGTCAGAAAAACAAGAGTGTAATCAGGATTAATATGACAGAAATTAGATTTTACCATCTTCAGCATCAATCGCAGGCACAAGTGCTGTCTGTGATCTTGTCGAAAGCGTTGGAGCGTGGGCATCGCATTCTTGTCAAAATGTGTAATACGGCGGAAGTCACGCAGATGAATGATTATTTATGGACATTCTCCCCCGATAGTTTTCTGCCACACGGCTCTGAAAAAAACGGTAACGCTGAAAGGCAGCCAATTTGGATCACTGCGGAGGATGAAAACCCGAATAAGGCCGATGTTTTGATTTTATGTCAGGGGGTGCTGTCGGAAATGCAAGCCGATTTTACCTTGTGTTGTGAGATGCTGAACGGTCATGACCAGCAAGCCATTAGTGATGCCAGAGCGCGCTGGAAAACGTATAAAGAGCAAGAGTTTGAGGTCACCTACTGGCAGCAAAGCGAAGTAGGCGGCTGGGATAAGAAGGCTTGATTGTCGCTTTACAAGGCTTTAGAGGCTGAGGTCTTCTTTGGCTGGTTCTGCTTTCGTTTCCGCCGTGTTTTCTTCGCTCTGCTTTATTGTGTTTATGGCAGACGTTGGGAAGAATTCACCATTATAGGGTGCTTTTCCTATAAAATCTGGATGACGTGGAGATAGTGCAATGGTGAAGTCTTTGCCAATATCTTCTTTTGAAACAGATATGTGTTTATTTTTATTGAAAGAGGTGGCAATGATTTTTTGCTGTTTATCTTCTAAGATAAGGTAGCGTTGCTTGTTTCTAAGGCCCGTATCCAACAATGTGTAGGTCTGTAAGTCGTACCTTGGTTTTATATTTTTTGTAATCGTCCCGCCCTTGTCTTCAAAGGCTTTCATTTGCTCAGCCAGCTCTTCGCTCGTCACTTTGTTGGGCATTACATTGCTCCATATTGTTTTATAAAAAGATGGCGCCAGAAAGCGAGGCGAAAAACAAATTTAATTTTTTATGCCTTAGTGGTGGTTTACTTCTGGCGCGGCTTCTTCTGCGTGTATTTCTGCATCGTCGTGGTGTGGCTCTTCTTCCGCAGGAGGAGGGGCAAATGCGGTTTGTTCTGCTGCGATATCGGTGTCACTTGGTAATGCAAACGGGGCGTCGGCTTGTGTACGTAGCCATGCAACCAATGCTGCTCTGTCTTTTGCTTTCTTAAGACCTGCAAAGTTCATTTTTGTGCCTGAAATAAATTTCTTTGGCTTGGTCAGGAATTTATTGAGCGAATCATAATCCCAGATACCACCCGCCTCTTGCATCCCTTTAGAATAGGAAAAGTCAACTTTTCCACCTTTGTTGGCACCTGCGATGCTCCATAAATTAGGTCCTTGTTTAACCGGTCCGCCTTTGTCGAAGGAGTGACATGCGGCGCAGGCCTTTGATATTTTCGCGCCTTTTTCCATATCTGCTGTGGCCAAAAGTGCCATAATTGGATCAGGTATTTTGGGTTTTTTTGGCGTTGCTGCTCCGTGTCCGCTTGCCACCGCACCGTCAATGGCAACAGCGTCTTTTTCCAGTGGCTCACTGACAATCACTCTGTCGGCGACAAAGTTAGTGAGCATAACGGTTATACCAACGCAAAGAATGGCGGCAAATATTTTATTGTTTTCTAAACTGGACATGGACGAGCAAACTCACCTTAGTTAATGTTAATATTTTTAAAAGGACGATAGAACCTTTGGCATGATTATATTCAATATTTGCATGAGATTAAACACTAAATAATAAAAACATCATAGTTCACGTCCCTTTATCGACATAGATATACTCTTTGCGTATAGTCATTCAATTAAAAAATGATAAAATAGTCAAATTATTGAAATATATGGAACATTAAAATGAGTCATCAGTATAAATCTATCGCGTTTCAAGGGGAGCATGGTGCCTATTCGGATATGGCGTGCCGCGCGGTTTATCCCGATTTAAAAACAGTGCCATGTGCGTCGTTCGATGCGGCGTTTCGTGCGGTGATGGAGGGGAGAGCCGATCTGGCGATGATTCCTGTTGATAACACGATTGCAGGGCGTGTGGCCGATGTGCATCATTTGATGCCAGAGGGCGACCTCTTTATTATTGGAGAGCATTTTCAGCCTGTGAACCATATGTTGCTTGGTACGCGCGGCGCGAAGATAGAGGATATTAAGCACGTGCATAGCCATGTGCATGCCATACCGCAATGCCGTAAGTTTTTGCAAAAGTTAGAGACGAAGTCGCATGTGCATGCGGATACGGCGGGCGCGGCGGCGGAAATTTCTCGAAAGAATGACGTTCAACACGCGGCGATTGCTTCTTCCTTAGCAGCGGAGATTTATGATCTTGAAATTCTGGCACAGGGGATAGAGGATCAAAGTCAAAATACAACGCGCTTTCTTATTTTATCGCCTGAACCGGATTTCCCCGATATTGATGTGGATAATGTTTTGACCAGTTTATTGTTCGAAGTGCGTAATATTCCTGCGTCTTTGTATAAGGCTTTGGGCGGGTTTGCAACAAATGGGTTGAGCATAACCAAGTTAGAATCCTATGTGGGTGAAAATTTTCAGGCGGCCTGTTTTTATTGTGATATTGAAGGTCATCCTGAAAGTGTTGCTTTTAGCCGCGCGTTAGAAGAACTTGGTTTTTTCGCTAAGGATGTAAAGCTCTTGGGGGCTTATCCTGCACATCCATCACGAAAATCTTATAAAGCCCCCTTGGGGGAACTATAATGGTGGGCTTTTAAAATAAAGTCTTGCACGATCCTAATAGGGTTATGTTAGTATATTCCCCTAGTAAATAGTATGACACTTTAATAATTTAAGGAGCATTTGATGCCAACACATGCAGAACTCGCAAGCAAACTTCTCGGTGATGCCGCGACATTTTTCCGTACTCTTGCGGATCAGAATGAAGAGCTGAATGCCCAAATGACAGAAAACTCAACCGTGTTCGATCAAATGGGTAGTCTTATTTTGCAAGACCCACAAGGCGCGCTTGAGGGAACATCACATGCTGAACTAACTGGGCGTTTGCTAAAGGATGCGGCGGGATTTTTCCGTACATTGGCGGAACAGAATGACCCTATTCGTGAGCAAATGGAAGAGAATGCAAATGTTTACGATCAGATTGGTGATTTAGTATCTGAAGATCCTTTAGGTATTCTTGATTAGTTTGAGTGAATGGAATAGTTCATTCCATGATCGATTGCTCGGTGTATAAACACGAACAGTCTTGCCTATAAACTTATTTTCGTGTTTGCAGAAGAACCGTTTCTTAATCTCTATTTTCTTATATTGATTTTTCCGGTGCAGTAGCTTGGCGTGTTTTATTGCGCGTTTTATGTTGTGTGTTGCGCTGACGCGTTGCCATTTTGGCAGGCATTTTCCGTGTTGATTATCGTGATAAATATAAACCGAATATTGTGTAGATTGCTTTGTGTTTTCTATCGGTTGCGTTAGAAATTTTAGCATATTATTCCTCAATTATGAAAAAATGATTAAAATTATGCTGTACGATACCGTACTGAACCTTAACAAAATCTTAATATTAAAATAAATGTACAATTTTCAGCAGTTTTGTTGAGTTTTAGGTCGTAAATCGGTTATGATATTATTAATGTTCTTGTGGCACACTCTGTGCCGTCTTCAAATAATTATAATAATAGGAAAAAGTGACTGCTATGGCGCGTTCCCGTACAATTAAACGTCCTCGTAAAAAGAAATCTTCCTCGTTCCTGCCTGATTCGTTACAAGCCTTTATTGCGCGCCGCCTTGTGGACAGCATCGCATTGGTCTTTTTTGCAGTCGCAGCTTTTGTTCTGTCCTCTTTGTTGAGCTATAACAGCAGTGATCCATCATGGAATACCGCGGCTGAGGTTCAGGGGCAGCCTGTTACGAATATTGGCGCAGCACCAGGCGCGTGGGTTTCTGATGTTTTGTTGCAAACGCTAGGCTTTGGGTCGTTCGTTTTGGCTATGGCTTTTGCAATGTGGAGTTACCGAATTTTCAAACGTCAATCTGTGCGCCCGATTATGCTGCGTTTGGCTGCTGTTTTGATGGCGTCTGTTTTGGCATCTGTTGCTTTGGCGCAAATTCCTGCGGGCAATTGGGCAGTGCATCCTTATTTGGGCAGCAGTGCAGGCGCATTGATTTTTAACAAGATTATGGCTGTAACGCATTTCCTGCATATTCCGTATATGCATTATGTGATTGGTGTGGTGTGTGGTGTTCTATCTGCCTCTATATTTCTATATGGCGCGGCGTTCAGCCGTTATGAGATCGCATCCATGTGGTTCCGCGTTAAGGTTGTTGCCTTTACTGTTGTTGGCTTTGTTGCCTCAATCATTCATCGTTTCTTTGGGTGGGTTGCACATTATAATGAGCCAGAATATCAGAGCGATCCGATCCAGCTTGGCATCATGGAAAAGTTAACAGCAATAAAGGGTGAACGCGCAAGTGCGAAGGCAGAGCATCGTGCGGCAATTGCACGAACCAAAATTCGTAAAGAAGAGAGTGCCTTGCAAGCCGAAGCCAAACGCCCGCGCGCGAAAGTAACCTCCGCTGCGCCTGTGGCTGATGCGCTTGAGGAAACGCTATCCGCACCGTCATCCATGTCTTCTATTCCTGTGGTTAAGCCAAAGCAGGCGACGCCCAAACAAACATCATTAAAATCAGATTCATCACAGCAACGTTTTGCTTTATCCGATGTGGATGCAGAATGGGAATTGCCGCCGATCTCTATGATACAGGACGTTCCAGATGATATAGCTTGCCCGACCTTGAACGAGGATGCGCTGCGCCGTAATGCGGAGCTTCTTAAAAATGTTCTTGCTGATTTTAATATTCAAGGTGAAATTGTTAGTATCCATCCAGGACCTGTCGTGACTTTGTATGAGTTGGAGCCTGCGCCAGGGACAAAAACCTCGCGTGTTATTTCTCTAAGTGATGATATCGCGCGCTCTATGTCTGCGGTATCTGTGCGTTGTGCGGTTGTGCCGGGACGCAATGTGATCGGGATTGAATTGCCGAACAAGGTTCGTCAAACGGTGTTTATGAAGGATATGTTGTCCTCACGCCTTTATGAGAAAACCAGTGCGAAGTTGCCTCTTATTTTGGGTAAGGATATTGGCGGGCAGCCGATTTTGGCAGATCTTGCGAAAATGCCACATTTGCTGGTCGCGGGTACGACTGGATCGGGTAAGTCGGTTGCGGTGAATACAATGATTATGTCGCTGCTTTACCGTTTATCGCCGGAGCAATGCCGCTTTATCATGATTGATCCCAAAATGTTGGAGCTGTCGGTTTATGATGATATTCCGCATCTTCTGACTCCAGTCGTAACAGAGCCGGGTAAGGCTGTGGTTGCGTTGAAATGGGCGGTGCGCGAGATGGAAGATCGTTATCGCAATATGTCGAAATTGGGCGTGCGTAATGTTGATGGTTATAACCAGCGCATTCGTGAAGCTCTAAAAAATGACGAGCAGATTATGCATAAAGTGCAAACAGGGTTTGAGCCTGATACGGGTAAGCCTGTTTTTGAAGATGTCGCGCTGGAGCTGGCGGAGCTTCCTTATATTGTGATTATTGTTGATGAATTTGCCGATTTGATGCTGGTTGCGGGTAAAGATGTTGAGAACGCGATACAGCGTTTGGCACAGATGGCGCGTGCGGCGGGTATTCATTTGATTATGGCGACGCAAAGACCATCTGTGGACGTTATTACTGGTGTTATTAAAGCCAACTTCCCGACTCGTATTTCCTTTCAGGTGACATCAAAAATTGATTCTCGTACGATCCTTGGTGAAGGCGGGGCGGAGCAACTTCTTGGTATGGGTGATATGCTCTATATGGCGCCGGGGGGGCGTATTACGCGTGTTCATGGACCGTTTGTAACGGACGAAGATGTCGGCAAAGCCACAAACTTTCTGCGCGCGCAAGGTAAGCCGAGCTATATTGACGGTGTTACCAGTGATGAAGGCGATTTCGGTGGTTCTGACGTGATGAACGCGATGTTTGGTGGCTCTGATGATGGCGAAAATAAAGTCGATGAGCTGTATGATAAGGCGGTTGCTGTGATTGCCCGTGAAGGCAAAGTATCGACCAGCTTTATTCAGCGTCACTTACAAATCGGATATAACCGCGCGGCGCGTATCGTCGAGGAAATGGAGCGTCAGGGCGTTATTTCTCCTGCCAGTTCCACTGGAAAACGCCAAATTCTGATTAGTGATTTTAGCGAGGTTTAATATTTTTGATGGATAAGAAGAAACCATCTTTTCCCTTAAGCACGGTTATTCAAGATTTTATAAAACTGGAGTCCGTTGGTGGTATTTTACTGCTTATTGTGTCTGTTATCGCGCTTGTTATCGCAAATTCACCGCTGTCGCATTTGTATAATGCATTTCTAGAGATGACGGTTTCGGTTCAATTTGGCTCTCTTATTATTAGCAAGCCATTATTGCTTTGGATTAATGATGGTTTGATGGCGGTGTTCTTTTTTCTTATTGGTCTGGAAGTAAAACGTGAAGTTTTGGAAGGAGAATTATCGTCTTTCTCTCAAGTTATTTTACCAGCTATTGGTGCATTAGGCGGCATGATTGTGCCAGCAGCAATATATTTTTGGATTAATTGGAATGACCCTGTTGCCCTTAATGGGTGGGCGATTCCTGTTGCCACGGATATTGCATTTGCGCTGGCTCTGCTTGGTGTATTTTCACGTCGGGTGCCTGTTGCATTAAAGGTATTCCTGCTTACTCTTGCAATATTTGATGATTTGGCCGCTATCGTGATTATTGCAATATTTTATTCGGGTGATTTATCGATGAATGCATTGTCTGTTGGTATGGCTGCGTTTGTTGTCGGGATTATTATGAACAGGGTAGGGGTGACGCGTACGTCTTTTTATTTGTTCTTGGGGGTTATTTGTTGGGTCGCGATTCTAAAATCTGGGGTGCATGCGACTTTGGCAGGGGTTTTGATCGCGTTTTGTATTCCAATACGCGATAAAGAAGGTGCGTCACCATTGCGGGATTTGGAGCATAATTTACATGGTGTGGTTGCTTATATAATACTGCCTTTATTTGCTTTTGCGAATGCAGGCTTGACCGTTTTGCAGGTTTCTGTTGTCGATATTGTGAACCCGATGACATTGGGGGTTGTCCTAGGGCTTGTTGTGGGTAAGCCGCTGGGGATTTTGATTTTTGTTGGTGCGGCTGTTTTCTTACGGTTGGCACGATTACCTAATAATGTGACATGGGCGCAGTTATTCGGTGTGGCTTTGGCGTGTGGCATTGGTTTTACGATGAGTTTGTTTATCGCAGGTCTGGCGTTTGAGCATGGTCATGGTGCAGGGGCTAGTGGTTTTAGTGCCGATCGTCTGGGTATTCTTATTGGCTCTATTTTATCGGCTATTGCGGCGTATATTGTGTTACGAATGAGTTTACCAAAAACAGAATCTTGTGATTGATTTCCCAATCGTTCCTTTATGTGCAGGATGTATAAAAATTACGTAACGCTTTGCGCTCTTGAGCGAAGTTGTTATGGTAGTTTTATAATGGAATATGACTGGAAATATTGAATGAAATATGTGATGCAATTTATTGTGTGCTTGGTTGTTATGGCTGTGCCTTTGGTGTCTGTTGCGGCGGAGAAGCAGGTTGATACCAAGGCGATTGATCGCGCGGAAAAATATCTTCAGGATATGAAAACGGCGCAAGCACGCTTTGTGCAAACCACGCATAACGGAGCGCAGCTGGTTGGTACATTTTATTTGCAACGTCCAGGTAAGCTGCGTTTTGAGTATGATCCACCGATGGAAGATTTCATCGTTGCGGATGGTGTGTTTATTTATTTCTATGATGCCGTGTTAGAAGAGCAAACAAATGCGCCGATCCAGTCCACGTTGGCGAATTTCTTTTTACGAAAGAATTTTTCATTTGACGGTGACCTGATGGTTAAGGATGCAAAATATGCAGGTGGCTTATTGCAAATCAGGGTCGTGCAAGCCGACGATCAGGACGCTGGGTCAATCACATTTGCATTTTCTGAAAAGCCATTTGAGCTTAAAAAATGGCGTGTGGTTGATGGGCAGGGTATGATTACAGAAATTGAATTATTCTATCTTAAAACAGGTATGAAGCATGATTCTGATTTATTCGTATATGTGAACCCGAACAAAAAAGATGGAAAGCCGCGCTATAATGACTGAGGGACCATTAGAGCATTTAATTCGTCTGTTGGGCGGTTTGCCAGGGTTGGGTAATCGATCGGCACGGCGGATTGCGTTGCACTTATTGTCTAAGCGCGGGGCATTGATGATGCCGTTGGCCAATGCGTTGTCGGATGCGGCGCAAAATGTGAAGAGTTGCAGTGTATGCGGTAATTTGGACATGGGTGATCCCTGTGCGATTTGCCAAAGTCCAAAGCGTGACGATACGCAGATATGCGTGGTCGCGCAGGTCAGTGATGTCTGGGCGATTGAGCGTACGGGCGCATTTTCGGGTCGATATCATGTATTGGGTGGTTTGTTATCTGCGCTGGATGGTATTGGGCCAGATGATCTACGGATTTATAAGTTGGTTGATCGTGTGAAAGAGGGCGCGGGTGTTTTGGAAGAGGTTATTCTTGCTTTGAGTGCCACAGTAGACGGGCAATCAACCGCACATTATATTTCTGATTATATTAGCCCGTTGGGGGTTAAGGTAACGCATCTTGCACATGGTGTTCCCGTGGGCGGAGAGTTGGATTATCTTGATGACGGGACGATTACCACGGCTTTACGCTCGCGTTCTTGAGGGGGGGCATGTGAGGCGATAGATATCCGCCCCACATAAATTTTTTATTCCTTTTCGGAAATATAGAGTGTGCCGCCGCTGCTGACTTGTAAGGTTGCGGCATGCGTGTAATGTGCGCTGTGGTCGCCACCGATTGCCACATCATAATAGATGCCTGCGGGGAAGAAATGATCGTCGGTTGTTGCGGTGATTGAGCTGTCACCAAAAGCGATATAGACGGGCGCGTCTGTATAGAGGCTGATGACACGTGTTTGCGCGTTGAAAGATGTGGTGTTACGCGTGGATGATGCGCCGACGATAATATTATGCGCGCCGCCTGATTTCATACGTAATGCGGGGATAGGGTTATCATTTTGGTCTTGTGGTAATAAAGTTGTCATATCTTTTGATCTCCTTTAAGTAAAAATAAAAAACCCCGCAAAAGAGCGAGGTTAAAAATATGGTTTTTGGGTGTTTATGAGAACAATATAGGATTATTTTCCTTACATGTCAAGATGTCTCTTGTCATTTCGTTATTCTTAATAGTTTGTTCGTGGAATTTTTTCTTTTTGGCGGGCTTCTCTCACTTGTTCCTATTTGGATATTATAGGAAAATATACCTGTAAAAGCAAGGGGTATTCTTATTCACATTGATACAGAGCATAAACTTTGCGTGTATGGGAATATGATTTAATCCAGAAGACGGAGAGTAAGCTCCACCCTGATATCCAAAGGGCGATGTTTTGTGATGTTTGTTCAAAGGTTACACCGCAAATTACTAAAAGGCTGATTAGGATCAGACCGATACAGGCATTGATGCTGTAACTTAATCCATATGTGCAGGAATAGAGTAGTATGATTGCGCTGTAGAGGATTAGGGCGGCAAGTAGTGGGGTGGAGGCATCGTTGCTGTAGGATATTAGGTTCGATAAGGTCAGGGTATTATAGATATGATGTGTTGTCGCATCGCCGATCGTGAAGAGGGTCAATCCGAAGAGGAGGCTGCACACCACGATCAGTAGCTTTGATGCTGTATGACTGTAGGCGTAGGTTTGTCCCGCCCAAAATGCTGCGCCGATCATAAAGAAGATGGATAGGTTTTGAACCAGTATATCTATGGGCATGGCGTATTTGGACAGATAAAGATGATATGCGACGTAAGCCAGCCCCAGTACGAACCATAGACCGGTGCGTTCATGTGTCGCGTTCATGGCGAACAGACCGCGGCTCATGTGGTTTTGTCCGCTCATGCGGTGCATTAAATCATGCGGTAGGGCCGAGCTTTTTCGGTTGGTGTTTTTGGATGCGCCGCTTGTTTTTGCGAAGGGGGCAAAGCGTTCACTGACCTCATAGAGTGAAAGTGTACGCATAAAAACAAAACCACCCCATAAAATTGAAAGTATGCCGATTTGTTGTGTGTTGGCTTCGAGGAACAGAAACGTGAAGACGCTGAGCGTTATAAGGCTCAGATACAGAAATAATCCCGGATGTTTTGATGTGTAGTAAGAGATCACTTTGATTAATCCGTGTGTGTCGTGCGCGTGTTCATACTGGCGAGTTTTAACTCATTTGATAAAAAGTCGGTGTTCTTGATGTTCTTAAAGGCGAATGTTGTGTTGTGCGTTTGTACGTTTTGTCGTGGTTGCATAACAGCAGAGCCGTGTCCCATAATAAGGAAAACGCCTAAGGTGATTTGGAAGCAAGAAAACAAAGCAATGGAAAGCAATGTGTTGCGCCGCGCAGAAATAGAGTCTCTGATTCGCATGGCTTCTATAATATTGGATTTTTAGAGGGCGGGACACTCTTTATAGTTGCTATAGTCGTTGATCGCGTTTCCATAGCCGAATTGTACGTGTTTTTTAAGGTCTATATTGCTTAAGACCGTTGCAATGCGTGCATTTCCAAATTGGGTGAATTGTGAAATTCCATTGTGGACAACTTCGCGCGGTGTCTTGTTCCACAGCACAATATAGAGGAGTTGGTCGGATAGTTTCTCTAAAGCGCGGGCATCTGATGCGGCCATGCAGGCGGGCGAGTCTATGATAATAAGGTCATAGGCTTTGCGTAGAGAGCGTACGAGTTGCTCCATCTTATCGGAAGAGATCAGGTCAAGTGCGCTGTTCGGGACGGATCTGCCATAGATAATGTGCAGACCGGAGGTGTCATTTGTGTTGATGATTTCTTCCAACTTGTTATGGCCGCCCAGATATTCGACCAGAGATAATGTGTTTTGTTGTCCGAAGTTTTTGTGAATACTGGGGCGGCGCAAATCGGCATCAATTAAAATAACGCGCTCGCCCGATTTTGCGGCCAGTCGTGCCATCCATGAGGCTAGGGTTGTTTTGCCTTCATTGGGGAAGGAGGAGGTGATGGTGATGACTTTGCTGTCTTGTGTGCCTGCGCCTTTATCGGCATCGGCGCGTAGTTTTAAAACAAGGCGTAGGGCGCGTACTGATTCGGCAATGTTTGAGGCAGGGTGATCCATGACGTAGTCGGCGGAGGGCTTATCTTTATCTTTCTTTACCTTGGGGATCAGCGCGTAGCATGGGAGGTTCAAATATTCTTCTAATTGCTTGCCACTTAAGAAATTGTTGCGGGTTGTTTCGATTAACAGAGTGATGAGTGCACCGCATATGAATGACAGCAGCGTGCCGAGCAATAATATTTTGCCTTTATTTGGTGAGGAAGGCGCGTAGGGAACTCTGGCTTGTTTTAATATGGATGCAACAGTGTGCATTGGTTGTGCTTTATGCAGATTTTCGTATTCTGTGTAGAGCTTTAAGGCGTATTTGGCTTGTTCCTTGAGGTGATTGAATTTGTTTTTCGTCTCTGTCTTGTAGCCGAAGGGGGGAATAATTTGAGGATTGTTCAATGTTTGAAATTGTGTCAAAGCAAGGTCATATTGCGCCTTGACGGCGGTCATAATCGCGTGTTTTTCGTGGTTGAGTTGCATATGGATTGTGGAAAATTGTGCGGTAAGATCTATGATTTCTGGGTGTTTTGGACCATAGCGATAGGAAAGGGTTTTTAGCTCCTGCTCTATTTGTACGCGCTTTAAGTTGAGTTTTTGTATTGTTTTAGAGTTTAGAATATCTGGTGAATTGTGGTTGAGGGTGATTGTACCGCTTTGATCCATGAAGAAGTCAACTTTACTCTTGGCTTTTGCGTATTCCAGTTGTGCTTCTTTGTGTTCTTCGGTTGGTTCAATATTAAGGATTTCTTCTTTATCGGCGTAGTTTTTGAAATTTTCAAGCGTATCAAGTGTCGTTTCAACGTTTTTTCGTAGTCGCGCGAGGGTTTTTACACTTTCGGAATCGTGTGCGCTTTGTGATGTTTGACCATCAAGGTAATGGTCCATAATTGTGTTTAGAATTCTGGCGGCGATGTAGGGACTGTGGTGGCTGTATTCTAAGTCCAAAAGGTATGAGTTTGGTATGAGTGTCGATGAAAAGCGCGTTTGGAAGCGCGTTATAATTGGCTCTATATCTTTTATTTTTGGGTTGTTTGATAAATTTTCAATGCCGATATCACGGATGACCGCTTGTGCAATGCGCGGAGAACCGATAAAGGCTGCTTGTGTTTTGATGAAGGTGGGGTTTTGCCCTTCAAACACCAATTGTGCGTTGGCGGTGTAAACGGGCTCTAGTTTCTGTGCGATAAAGGCTGATACTGAAAACCCCAGAAATGTGATGCTGAATATCAGCATTTTCCGTCGGCGTAATATATGGGTTATATTTTGCAGCGTGCTGGGCGTGTGTATTTTATTGAGGTCTTGTTTCATGAGGGTATCGAATTTTGGATTAGAAAAAACGCTCCCTTACGATAATGAGGTCGCCAGGTCGTAATGCTGCTTTTGCAGAATTATTTTTGGTGTGGTGTTTTTGTTCGCCTTTATTTCGCATAATTTCGAATTCTTCTTTATTGGCGCGATATGTAAATCCACCTGCGAGTGCCACGGCGTTAAGCAGGTTTAAATTATCTTCGGGTATGGTGTAACGTCCGGGATTTTCAACCTCTCCTAATATATAAAAACTTCTGGATTGTAGGGGGGGGACGGACGGCGCATTGACGGAAATGACGGGATGAAGAATGTAGCCATCTTGTAAATATTGGGTCAAAAACATCTCAACTTTTGATGGTCTGAGACCTGCAACATGAACCTTCCCAAGCAAGGGCATCAGGATCATACCTGCGTCATCTATTTCATAGTTTTTTGTTAAATCGTCTTCGTTTAATACAGTAATATGGATTTTTTCACCTGTGGAAAAAATATGGTCTTTGCTGTTTTGTAAATCGGCCTCATGGGCAAGCGCATGGCAAGCGGGGAAGCCAGCCAAGGTAAGGAATAACAGGATATTTCTTACGTCTAACGTTTTGAAAAACATTGATTTTCACTAAAACACACAGGGGTTATAATCAGAATATTATACGCGTACCATACTCCTTTTATCCACAGGGGGCAAGGGTGTGTATAAGTAAAAACCGTTTCGTTTTCTACAGTGAAAAAACAAATTCAGATACGCGCTGACCTGTATTTTAGAAATTTAGTCTTTGGTGATGCGGTGTTCGATGATGCGTGATCCAACGGGAACGTCAACAAGTTTGACCTCGGCCTCGGGAATTAGGCCATCAGATTTGAACAAATCATCAAAGCCATTAATGGCTTCAGCGAAACGATTCGCGGCTTCATTTGGCTCAGTTTCATAGAGAGGTCTTTGTAATAATAACGCATATTCGAATCGCTCTGTTTGCGCGATAATATCGGATTGTCTGCGGAGACGTACAAGGTATTGTGATAATTTCGCAACGGCGTAATCTGCGGCGTAAGGACCTTCTGCTTCGTAAATCGCCTGATAGTTTGTAATACCGATAAAGACAATAAATGTACGCTCGCCGTAACGATCTGCACGATCAATGGCAGAAAGGAACAGCTGGTTGAAGGCCGATTTTGCGATAATACCGCCTGCACTTGGGAAATCCTCGCTGTCATCGCCCACACGATTGATGAGTGTTGTCAGATATTTTGCATTACTGACGACTGTATCAAGGATTTCAGGGTCAATAGGTTTGGCTATGGCGTCGTTCGCGCCTGATTGTATGGCCTCTAATTGCAGAGCTTCGGGGCTCATCTGCACGATATAGGGGTAATTTCTGGCGGCGCGCCTTAAATTCAGGATCAGCGGTCTGGCACTGGTTAAGGGGGCAGGGTCAATGAAAATCATATCGTAATTTTCTGATGCCAAGCGTTCAATGGCATTGTTCTTAACCGGTTCTAATGTGATCTTATGTCCCAGAGGTTCCAGGCGATTCATCATGAGTTGCGCGGTGATATCTTCTCTATCGATAACCAGAATTTTCATTGTTATTGCCTTGCTCGTATCTTTGTGAAAAACACGCACGCGATGTTTGGTGCATGTCTATTATGATGATAATGCCCAAAAAACTGTTAAAAAAAAACTAATAAATTAGGAGTCTTTATCAATATGTGGTGAATCGAGCCTTTATTTGATGATTTATCTCGGTTAAGATGCAGGACTTTTACAGAGTTTGAGGATTTAAAAATGAGCGTTACCCTTCATAAAAATGATTTGCCTGATGGCTTGGATTTAGGCGCAGTCGTTGCCATTGACACCGAAACTATGGGGCTGAAGCCTGGGCGTGACAGGCTGTGCCTTGTGCAGCTTTCAAGTGGGGACGGGAATGCCCATTTGGTGCAGATGTTGGATCCGTCTTTTGATGCGCCGAATTTGAAAAAACTTGTATCAAATCCCGATATTTTGAAATTATTTCATTTTGCGCGTTTTGATGTTGCGGTGATGAAGGAATATTTGGGCGTTGATTGTCCGAATATTTATTGTACGAAGATTGCTTCGAAATTGGTGCGTACTTATACGGATAGGCATGGATTGAAAAATATTTGCCGTGAATTGCTGGGCGTGGATATCAGTAAGCAACAACAATCATCGGATTGGGGCGCGGAAGAATTAACGCCGGAGCAAATCAGCTATGCCGCCAGTGATGTTTATTATCTGCATAAGTTGCGTGCGCAATTGAATAAAATGTTGGAGCGCGAGGGGCGTGTCGATTTGGCGCAGAGTTGCTTTGAGTTTATGGCAACACGTACGGCTTTGGATCTTAAGGGTTGGCCTGATGATATTTTCGAACATTAAAATAACTTAAATTTAAGTAAGGCAGATATTTTGGCAACTGATACGAAAACAGATATTAAATGCGCCGTGCATGTCTTGATGACGGAGGCGAAAGCCTTGCAAATGTTGGCCGATACGGTGGATGAAGAGTTCCATAAGGCTGTTGAGGCTGTGCATGAAATGAAAAATATGCAGAAGGGTGCGGGCAGGTTAATTATTGCTGGTATCGGGAAAAGCGGACATGTTGCGCGCAAAATTGCGGCAACACTGGCATCAACAGGTACGCCGGCCTACTTTGTTCATCCGGGGGAGGCCAGCCACGGTGATATGGGCATGATTACGGAGCGTGATGTCGTGCTGATGTTGTCTAATTCCGGTGAGAATGCGGAGCTGTCCGATTTGATTCATTATACGCGCCGTTACGATATTACGCTGATTGCGATGACCAGCAACCCTGAATCCACATTGGCGCGTCACGCCGATATTCGCCTTTTGATGCCCAATGTTGGTGAGGTTTGTCCGAATGGTCTTGCGCCGACCACTTCGACCACGATGATGATTGCCTTTGGTGATGCACTGGCGATTGCGTTGTTGGATCGCATGGGTCTAACGCCTGAGCAATATAAGGTGTTCCATCCAGGTGGGAAATTAGGGCAAAAATTAATGACGGTGGCCGAACTGATGGTCAGTGGTGATGATTTGCCGATCATATCGGGTGATGTTCTGATGGATGAGGCTTTGCTGGCCTTAACGGAGAAAAATTTGGGCATGGTTTTGGTGTTTGATGCGGCGCAGGAACTGCTGGGTATTGTGACGGATGGTGATTTAAAACGCCACATGGCGCCTGATTTACTGCAAAAATCGGTGCTGGATATCATGACGTCTAATCCGCGGATGATTTCTAAAGATGTTTTGGCGGTTGAGGCTTTGGATGTGATGACAAAGGTGCCGGGGCATTATATCACCAGCTTGATTGTGACAGATGGTGACGCAAATAGCGGTAAAGTGTGCGGTATTATCCGTTTGCAAGATTGCTTACAGGCGGGTATTGCGTGACCTATGGATGATGATGAAAGAGCCATAGCGGATCACGAAGCACGTTTAGAACGTTTGGCGCGCCGTGAGAGTGTGGATGTTGCGAATGCTGTTGGTTATACGCGCTTTGTTCGTGTTATGCGTCTTATGCTTCCTTTGGCGGCTGTTGGGATTATCACTATTTTATTTATTCGCACAGGTGTTGAAGATAAGCTGATTGTGCCGATGGAAAGCGATAAGCCGGAAATACAAATGCAAAATATTGCGAAGAATGAGCTGCTCAATCCGAAATTCGAGAGTATGGATAAAAAGAATCAACCCTATAGAATAACGGCAGACCGCGCCGTTCAGGGGGAAAAGAACAAGGATTTGATTATGCTGGATCGCCCCATTGGGGTTATGACCATGAAGGATGGCATTCAGGTCAGGGTGCATTCTGATACGGGTGCATACAGACAAGATACGGAGCGTTTCTTTTTGCAAGGCGGCGTGTTTATGCAGCATGCAGATGGCTATACTCTGTCTAGTGAAGAGGCGCATATTGACTTAAAGCAGAATTTTGCATGGTCGGATAAAGACGTGCAGGGGCAGGGGCCGGATCTTTTGATTAGTGCCAAAGGGGTTCGTGCGGACGGTAATACGGGTGAAATAATCTTTACCGGGCCTGCGACGCTGGTTTTAGAGAGTGGTGTGGATGGGGTTGGTCAGTGATAAAGTTCTTATGCTCTTTTTGTTTGGTGTTCTTGATGTTTTCATCTCATGGGTGGGCGCAAAGCGCACTGAATCCTGATCGTAATGAACCGTTGGAAATTACTGCAGATGATAGTCTGGAGTGGCACAGAACCAAAATGTATTTCAAGGCGCGGAAAAATGTGCATGCGGTGCAAGGGGGAACAACCTTGATTTCCGATGTGTTAACGGCAAAATATCGTGATGGTGGAGAGGGTATGGATATTCATACCCTTCAAGCGGATGGGCATGTACAAATTATTTCGGCGCAGAGCAAAGCATACGGCGATCATGCAACATATAAGGTTGATAAAGGCTACGCCGTGATGACGGGGCGTAATTTACGCTTGATATCCGATGGGCAGACCGTGACGGCGCGTGATAAATTTCAATATTGGGTGAATAGCGGCAGGTTAGAGGCCATTGGGCAAGCGGTTGCGGTGCGCTTGGGGGATAAATTAGAGGCGGATAAGTTGATTGCAACTTTTACGGAAGATAAAACAGGAAAGCGCACGTTAAAAACGCTGGAAGCGATTGGAAATGTTATTATTACAACCCCGACAGAAATCCTAACGGGGGAATTGGCGATTTATCAGGCAGCAACCAATATCGCAGAAATACATAATAATGTGAAAATTCTGCGCGGGCCTAATGTTTTGGAAGGGGATCGCGCGCAGGTGAATTTGGATACGAATGTTAGTAAAATATTTGGTGGTACGGGGGGAACTGGACGTGTGCGCGGTGTTTTCTATCCTGGATCAGAAACAAAGCCGAAAATTGAGGTCGTTCCTGACGCTGGGCAAGCTGTGAAAGAATAGATAATGAGCATGGAAATTTTTTGGGCATGGATGTTGTTTTTAATTGTTGATATCGCGGTGGTGATGTCACCGGGACCAGCGTTTGTTGCCTTGGTGCGTAATGCGATGGTTTATGACCGAAATATTAGTATTGCAACGGCCTTGGGTTTAGCGCTGGGGGTGATGGCGCATGTTGTTTTGGTGTTGGGCGGTATTGCGTTTTTGATTACGAAATCGGTGTTGCTGTTTAATGTGATTAAATATGGTGGCGCGGGGTATTTGATTTACGTTGGTGTTAAGTCTTTACGAACTGGCGGAAAATGTGTGGTCGTGAAAGCGGATGAAGGACATGTGAAGGCAATAACGGTGAAACAGGCCGTCTTGCATGGTTTTTTAATGAATTTGTTGAATCCGAAGGCCGTTGTATTTTTTACGGCTGTCTTTGCGCAATTTATTCATCCTTCTATGTCGTTTTCGGTGCAAATGCTGTACGGATTTACGCCTGTTTGCGTAGAATTTTTGTGGTTTACGGGGCTTGCCATTATTTTGACAAATACGTCCATTAAAAGAAGGTTCATGAATGTGATCCACTGGGTAGAGCGTCTATGTGGTGGACTGATGATCGGTCTTGGGGTAAAATTAGCCCTGTTTAGGTAGGTAGAGTATTAAATGACAATAAAAACTCCAAAAAAACCACGTTTGAAATCAATCCCTAAGGGGTTGAGTGCGGTACGTTTGTCTAAATCTTATAAAAAACGTCCTGTATTACGGGATGTGAGTCTTACCATCAATCGTGGCGAAGCGGTTGCCTTGTTGGGACCGAATGGTGCGGGTAAAACCACGTGCTTTCATATTATAACCGGTCTTATTTCTGCGGATAGCGGTGCAATATTGCTGGATGGGCAGGATATTACCGATTTACCGATGTATCGTCGTTCGCGCCTTGGTGTTGGATATTTACCGCAAGAGGCCTCTATTTTCCGTGGGCTTTCGGTGGAGGATAACCTGCGTGCGGTGATTGAGTTGCAAGACCTTAGTAAGGAAGATCAGGGCTTTATGCTGGAAGATCTTCTGGAAGAATTTAAAATCGCGCATTTGCGCCGTACGCCTGCTCTTGCCCTGTCAGGGGGGGAGCGTAGACGCGTTGAAATTGCGCGCGCATTGGCGGCGCGTCCTGATTTTATCTTGCTGGATGAACCGCTTGCGGGGGTTGATCCGATCGCGGTGAATGACATTCGTAATCTGATTTCGCATTTGAAGGATCGCGGTATCGGGGTCTTAATTACCGATCATAATGTGCGTGATTGTCTGGGCATTGTTGATCGTGCCTACATCCTGCATGACGGTAAGGTCTTGATGGAAGGCCTGCCTGAAGATATTGTGAACCATGAAGATGTGCGCCGCGTTTATCTTGGTGAAGGTTTCTCGTTATAATTCTTCTTACATATCCACGTATTTCTGGTGATATTTTTCTGTAATCATGTTAAAATGAGAGCATGAACTCATTCTCTCAAAAGCTGAATCTTCAGCAATCTCAACATCTGGTGATGACCCCCCAATTACAGCAGGCGATAAAGCTGTTGCAGTTGAGTAATGTTGAGTTGGGCGAATTTATTGAAGAAGAGCTGGAGAAAAACCCATTATTGGAAAAGGATGATGGGGAAGAGGCGCAAGGCAATGAAAGCGCGGATGAGGCTACACCTGCCGCGGATGAAGGCAAGGACGAGATAGAGGCGGCCTTTGAATCCGGCGCAGGTGATTTTGACGGTGGGTCATCCACGGCGGATATTGGCTCTGGCGGCAATATGAAATTCGAAAATGCGGAAGATAGTTTCGAAAACCGAATGAGCGCGGAGAAAACATTGCGCGAGCATTTGACAGGGCAGCTCAATATGGCGTTCTCGGATGAACGCGATTGTATGATTGGTACGTTGTTGATTGATCGCCTTGATGAAAGTGGCTATTTGCGTGATGAGGTTGATGTGTTGGCAGAGCGTTTAGGTTGCTCAACGGCGCGTATCTATAATCTGTTATCACGGATGAAGCAATTTGACCCAACGGGGGTTTTTGCCCGTGATTTGCCTGAATGTCTTGCTTTGCAGCTGGAGGAGAAAGGCGCGTTTGATACGCCGATGCGCCTTCTTGTTGAAAATCTTTCGATGCTGGGAGATCATGATTTTAAGGGCTTGGCAAATGTTTGCGGCGTGAATGACACGTATTTGATGGATATGGTTGGGGAGATTAAATGCCTTAACCCTAAACCAGCGGCAGAGTTCGATCATCTGGTTGTGCAGACTGCGATCCCTGATGTATTGATGAAGCGTATGCCCAAAAATCTGGGTGGTGGTTGGCGGGTTGAGCTGAATAGCGATACTTTGCCACGTGTTTTGATTAATCAGGAATATTATACGCAAGTCTCACAAGGGGCGAAGGGCAAAAAAGATCGCGAATATGTGACGACGCAATTGGCCTCTGCGAATTGGTTAGTGCGGGCGTTGGATCAACGGGCGCAAACGATCTTGAAGGTGGCAAGTTCTTTGGTAGAGCAGCAAGACGCGTTCTTTAATTACGGGATAGAGTTCTTGAAGCCCTTAACGTTGAAAGATATTGCTACAGAGATTGAAATGCATGAAAGCACGGTCAGCCGTGTGACCACCAATAAGTACATTGGTACGCCGCGCGGTATTTTCGAGTTGAAATTTTTCTTCTCAACGGCGTTGATCTCTGCCGATGGTATGGTGCATTCCTCAGAGGCGATTAAGGCGCGTGTGAAGACCTTAATTGATGCGGAGGAGATAACGAAAATTCTATCTGATGACAAAATTGTCCTTATTTTAAAGGGTGAGGGGATAGATATTGCACGCAGGACTGTTGCGAAATATCGTGAAGCCATGCATATTGGATCATCAGTACAAAGGCGCAAACAGAAAAAGAATATTGCTTTAAATGATCTATGTTAAGGATGTGTAAAATTTATTGTGCTATTTGTTGAGGATGTTAGAAATAAAAAGAGTTTTATAAACCAAAGAAGAGGACGAAAACTATGGAAATGACCGTTCAAGGAAAACAGATTGATGTTGGTGATGCACTGCGTGAGCATGTGACGGGAAAGCTGGAAGATATCGATCAAAAATATTTTAACCATGCGACGACTGCGACAGTTACTTTTTCACGTGAAGGGCATAGCAATAATTTATTTAAGGTTCATATATCCTTTAATGTTGGTAAAAATATTGATGTTGTTACGGAAGCAACAGAATATGACCCTTATGTTGCTTTTGATTCAGCGTCTGAGAAGGCGGCGAAGCGATTACGCCGTTATAAAAGACGTTTACGCGATCACCATGCGCGGGTCGAGAAAACCCCAGAGGCGGAATTGGTGAAGGCACGTGCTTATACGTTGGCGCAGGAAGCTCAAGAAGCAGTGGAACAGGATAATGAAGTAGACTTGCATACTGATCCAACGATTATCGCAGAAATACAAACTCATATTGAAAAAATGAGCGTATCCGAAGCGGTGATGCGGATGGAACTGGCGGATCAAAATGCGATTATGTTTCGTAATGCCAGTAATGAGAAAATAAACATGGTTTATTTGCGTAAAGATGGAAACATTGGTTGGATTGAACCAGACGATCAGTGATTTTTGTATTATGTCACAATAATATTCTAAATTTAGTTCCTGTGAAGTTTTTCACAGGAATTTTTTTCTGTGTACTCTTTCTAAACCCTTGTAAGAAGCTATAATTTTTGACAATTAATACTTAAAAAATACACAAATTTCTATAAGTTATTGATTTTAAATAAATTTTTTGACTCGTGATTTATGAAAACCAATAATTTTTTTCTGGTATTTTGTTTTTCAATCATGTTACAACCCGTTATAGTATGTTGGTGGAAACGTAAGGATCTGTAAAATGAGTATTGCAAAAGAATTTCATTTCGATGTTTTGATGACAGATGTTAAGGCGCAGACGCAACCGAAAATCTTTGAAATATTGGCACAAGAAGCCGCACCTTTATGTGAGGTGGAGGTCGGTGTGTTATCTGATGTTCTTGACCAAAATGCCGAGGACCGAACGTTTCCTTTGGAAGATGGCGTTGCTATATTCGATGTGAAATCAACACATATCAAGACACCGGCTTTGGCGATGATGACCTTTGATCGGGATATTGCTTTTAATACGATGGATGGTAAGCTGGTTAATATAATGGCGGCGGTTTTGTCGCCGCAATCTTGCGGTCCTGTTCATCTTCAACGCTTGGCGAATGTATCGCGTATTTTGCGCTCGCATGATTTATGCATGGCGTTGCGTGAGGTTGATAGTGCGGATGCTATGCGCGCATTATTCATGCCGACACAAGACTGGATGCTTGCGGCTTAGTGTATAGTGGTTTGCATTTAATGTATGATATCGTATTTTTATACGGCTACGCGCTTTACGCCTTGTACTAAAATAAAGCCAAATCACTATAGTGTTTCTTTTTTATATAATTTATAGGAATGGTCGTTAATGAAGGGTCACAGGCTCTAGGTCATTTTTGCGCGTGGCTATGATGGCTTGATCGAGTGTATCCATCACAGAGATTTCTTCACCATCGGCAGAATGGATAGAATATAACGTGCTGTTGTCGTTATTGTTATTAACTGCGCGGATATAGGCAATTTGTTGCATACCGAAATCCTTAAAATCCTTCACCGAAAGATTTTTCAGTGCTGTTCTTACTTTTGGATTTGTCAGGGGGAGTCTTACGGTCATGTGGTTGGTTGCCCTTTGTTTTTTAGTATCTACACTCTAATATAAGACCCTAAAATAGGGGGGCTTGTCAAAATTCATTCGGTATTTGAAGGTGATCTATCAACATCGATTGCTTTAAGCACGTTATTTTTTTGCTCGGCTGTGCTGATTTTAATTTTAACGGCTTGTGATTCGGGGACAACGCGTTTCAGATTAATGTGCAGCAGCCCGTTATCAAGATCTGCGCTGTGGATTTCTATGCCATCGGCGATAACAAAACTTTTCTGGAATTGTCGCGCGGCGATCCCGCGATGCAGATAAAGACGATCTTCTTCATCCGCTTGCTTTCCACGAATGGTGAGTTGGTTCTGATCTGCTTCGACATCAAGGCAGTCCATTGAGAATCCTGCTACGGCCAGCGTGATACGCAGACCATGATCGCCGATTTGTTCGATATTATACGGGGGATAGCCATCTGCACCGGATTTGCGCATGCGGTCTATAGTTTTTTCAAAGTCGTCAAACCCTAGAAATAATGGGCTGTCGAATAAAGATAAACGTGTTGTCATCGTGCCTGAACTCCTCTTATGAAAGCAAATTCAAATAATTTAGCTATGTGTGACCCGCTTATGCAGCGTCACTAGAGGGTATTAGTAGCAAGATTATTGGAAATATTCAAGAAGACTTCACGAACAGGCGGGCACAATAGCTGCACTCGACGCTGTTTTGTCCGTCAAAACCGTACCATACCTTTGGATGTCCTAATGCGCCGCCACCGCCGTCACAGCTTACGCCGTCTGCGTGATGGTCAACAGTGATCTTTTCCGGTGTTTTATAATCTGTCATGGTGCTGCCTTGTTTTTTACAAGCCCTATTAGAGGCAAAAACCAATGTAAATTCAAGCCCTGACATGTGTTCTTATTTTATTTTGCGCTTTTAAAACGAGGGGAATACGCTAGACTCTTTGCCTATGAAGAATTCACAATCCGGTAATGTCCTTATTTATATTCTTATCGTTGTGGCGTTGTTGGCGGCGCTGTCTTATGCGATTGCGCAAAGCGGGCGCGGGAGTGTCGGGGGTTTGAGCAAAGAGCGTGCGCGTCTTTATGCAACTGAAATTCTGGAGTATGGCGGTATTATAAGGCAAGCAGTGTCACAAATCAGGTTGCGCGGATATCAGGATAGAGAAATTAGTCTGGAGAACAATATTGTTGCCGATTACGAGAATACGAATTGCGACGATAGCGAGTGCGAGATTTTCAATGTGAATGGTGGTGGTGTGCATTATTTTGCGCCGAAATCCGTGTGGCTGGATAATACGCAATCTTCGGAATCTGAATATGGCACGCTATATTTTCATGGCGAAGCCAGCGTTGTTGAGGTGGGGCTGGTCAGGGATGATTTGATTATGTTTATGCCTTACGTCAAAAAAGAGATTTGTATGGCGATTAACAAGCAATTGGGGATTGTTCTATCTGGTCGTGATGTGCCATTGGAAACAAACGGGCCATTTGCTGTGAATATGAAATTTGTCGGAGATTTCGGCATAGCGTTAGACCGTAAGGTATCCGGCGATGGTACGGTGGGGGATGATCAGGTTTTGTATGGCAAGATGGCTGGTTGTACCGAAGCATCAGGTACGGCATCGACTCCTCTCGCGGAGACGTATCACTATTATCAAGTTTTGCTTGCGCGCTGATCTATATTTTTTTCCCCGGTCTATATTTTTTTCCAGAGCGTACCCTCGGCGGTATCTTCAATTGCAATGCCCATGGCGGTGAGATCATCACGGATTTCATCTGATCTGGCATAGTTGTTATTGGCGCGTGCTTCTGTTCTTTGTTGCAATAAACCTTCTATTTTTGCTGCACTAGGTGTTATGATTCCGTCTGCTTCCACTGTGGCGGACCCTGTAAACTCTGCGCTTGCATAATGATATCCAAGCCATTCATTTGGGTCGTTTTGCAATATACCAAGTATTTTTGCTGCAGCCAAAACTTCGGATTTTAATGCAGAAGATTTTGTTTCTGCTGCGCTTTTGACTAGTGTGAAGAGTGCGGCAATTGCTTTAGGTGTGTTTAAATCATCATAAAGCGCATCTATAACTTCAGATGTTGGTTCTGCATTTTTATCAATCTCAATGTTTTCAATTTTACGTAGGTTTTGGTACATCCGATCTAATGTTTTTTTGGATTGCGCGATGGATTCGTTTGTCCAGTCGAGAGGTTGCCTGTAATGTGCAGAAAGAAGTGTAAAGCGCAGTGTTTCGCCCGCATGATCTTTTACCAAATCATGTGCTAGTGTTACATTGCCCAATGATTTAGACATCTTCTCGCCATTGACCGTGACAAAACCGTTATGCACCCAGTATTTCGCGAAGGAGGATAAATCGTCTTCATCCCCATGCGCGCAGCAGCTTTGTGCGATCTCGTTTTCATGATGCGGGAATTTCAAATCTGCGCCGCCGCCATGGATGTCAAAGGGCAAGCCAAGATGCTCGGCGGCCATGGCGGAGCATTCAATATGCCAACCGGGTCTGCCAAAGCCCCATGGGCTGTCCCATCCGGGCTCGTTATCTGTGCTTGGCTTCCATAGAACGAAATCGGCAGGGTCTTTTTTGTAGGAAGCAACTTCAACGCGCGCGCCTGCGATTTGCTCATCACGGTTGCGGCCTGATAAGCCGCCATAGGCAGGGAAAGAGGGCACATCAAACAAAACATGGTCATCTGCGGTATAGGCGTGGTTATTTTCAATCAGTTCTTCTATCAACGCAATCATATGCGGGATGTGATCCGTTGCGCGGGGCTGGATATCGGGTGCCTGTACGCCTAGGGATTTCATGTCTGCATTATAGATATCGGCGTATTTTTTCGTGATAACGTCAATCTTTTCGCCGGTTTTTTGTGAGGCGGCGATAATTTTATCATCGATATCGGTGATGTTCGAGACGTAGGTGACTTTGGGATAAAGCGTGCGCAAGACATTGGACAGCACGTCAAACACCACCGCCATGCGCGCATTTCCGATATGGGCATAGCTGTAAACCGTAGGGCCACAGGCGTAAATACGGATATGAGACGGATCAATCGGTTCGAAATCCTGTTTCTCACGTGTGAGAGAATTATGCAGTTTTAGTCTTGCCATGCGCTTAAATGTCCTTCAATGTCGCTTTTTACTGGAAAATACGGTAAAGAGACGCTAAGACCAACCCTTAATTTGAGGTTTTATTAAAAATGGTATCAGATATGAGTGTTCAAGACATAACAACGCAAGATAACCGCCCCAGTCGTGATGAAGCGATGAAGGCTGTGGAGACGCTGTTGCGTTGGGCGGGCGAAGATCCATCCCGCGAAGGTTTGCTTGAGACACCAAAGCGCGTTGTAAAGGCGTATGAAGAGTTTTTCTCCGGCTATAACAAGGATGCTTCGGCAGAATTGCAAAAGACGTTCGAAGATATCGAAGGTTTTGATGACATGGTTTTGGTGAAGGACATTGATTTTGTATCCCATTGTGAACATCACCTTGTGCCGATTTTGGGCAAAGCGCATGTGGCCTATTGGCCTGACGAGAAAGTTGTCGGGATATCAAAGTTGGCGCGTGTTGTTGATATTTTTGGCCGTCGCCTTGTGTCACAGGAAAATATGACTCGTAATATTTTGAAATGTATTGATGAAACGCTAAAGCCTAAAGGTGTTGCGGTTTATATCGATGCCAATCATCAATGCATGTCAACGCGCGGCGTTAATAAGGGTGCATCATCGACTGTAACCTCTATGTTCTGCGGTGTTTTCAAAGAAGATAGAGACGTACAGCGTCGTTTCCTTGATATGATTCATTATTCGCGTTAGTCTGCCTCTGTTCTTCAGAAGGGGATGATCCGCGATGATCGAATTTACACTTCCAAAATGGTATGATTTACACACACATTTCCGACAAGGGGATGTGGTGGCGCCTTATATTCAGGCGCATTTGGATATGGGATGCGTTGGTGCGCTTGCGATGCCCAATACGAAACCGCCGACTGCCGTTGTATTCGAAGCGGATGAAGGCGGCGAATATTGGAGTGTTGAGCGTTATATGCGCGATTTGCGCGATGCGGGCGGGGATCAGTTCAGTGAATTGATTGTGCCGTTATATCTGACCAAAGACACAACGCCCGAAATGATTCGTAAAGGCGCGGAAAGCGGTACTCTAAAAGCATGTAAGTCTTATCCTCCACATGGCACAACAGGCGCAGAGTTTGGCATTCCTGTGACAGAATTTATCGATAATGGCGTGTTTGCCGCAATGGAAGAAGCAGGCATTGTTCTGTGTATCCATGGTGAAGAGCATGGCTTGCCGCCCGAGCAGTATTTTGACCGCGCAGGAAATGCGGAAGAGTTATTCTATACCGAGCGCATGCCACGTGTGCGTGAGAAATTTCCAAACCTTAAAATCGTGTGTGAGCATGTGACAACCAAGGTGGCTGTGGACTTTGTGCATAGTAGTGGTGCCAACATTGTTGCAACAATTACGCCGCAGCATTTGCTTTATACTATCGGAAATTTGATACAGGGGCTTAAATATCATCTGTTTTGTTTGCCTGTTTTAAAGCATTGCGCGGATCGTGATGCGTTGCGCGCGGCGGTGGCAGGTACGGATAACACCAAGTTCTTTGCCGGAACCGATAGTGCGCCTCATGCGACCAAAGCCACGGCTTGTGGTTGTGCGGCGGGATGTTTTACGGGCGGTATCGCACCGCAGCTCTACGCGCAGGCTTTTGAAATGGCGGGGGTTGATTTATCTGATGTGCAGGGGCAGGACATGTTCAAGAACTTCCTTTGCCTGAACGGTGCGGCGTTTTATGGTTTGCCTGTTCCGCAAGAGACCTTCACTCTGGTTAAAGAAGATGCCCCCGTTGAAATGTTGAAAACATCGCAGGGTGATGTGACGCCATTACCGCTTGGTCTGGGGCAGCAAAATCTACCATGGTCTATTTGGCGTTAGACAATGGGCTGGCAAAAACTTTTACAACTGGATGTGCAGCAATTTATCAAAAATCATGAATGTGATGATGTGCGCAGCTTGGCTTTGAAAACGCCGCCTGACCCCTCTTGGCCGTATAGTCTCATTCTGGATCAAATTAAGGTTCGTCAAAAAGCGCGTCTAAAGTCACTGGAACTGTACGAAACGCACGGTATCATATTTCCAATTAATGATGTTTACGAGCAAGCCTCCTCTTCCGCATGTGCAGCTTACAAGGCAAGTTTGGTTAATGGAGAGCGTTTTGTTGATTTAACTGCGGGCAGCGGCGCAGATGCGTATGCCTTCGCAAAGCGTTTTAAGTCCGGTGTGCTTGTTGAACGGGACGAGGCTTGCGCGGCGTTGCTGGAGCATAACGTGGATGTTCTGGATAAGGTGTATAAAGCTGCGGGGGAGCTTACAGTGCATCACGGTGATGCCGCTGCATACGTACAGGGGATGAGTGATGTTGATTTCGCTTTCATTGATCCGCAGCGCCGTGAGGGGGGACGTAAGGGAATTTATGATTTATCGGCATGCTCACCTGATATTATTTCGCTACTGCCAGTTTTGAAAAGCAAGGCGCAGAGGGTAATTGTTAAAACTTCGCCGGTCTTAGACATCGAAAAAGCCATTGTGTCACTTGGGTCAGTTACGCAAGTTCACGTGGTTCAGTGGCAAGGGGAGTGCAAAGAGGTTCTTTATAATCTGAATTTTTCATCGTCTGTGAAGAATGAAGATGTGGAGATTGTTGCTGTCGATATCGATTCGTCCGGAAAAGTGCAGCAAAGATTTTCTTACAAAATATCCGATGAGAAAAATGCGGCGCTCGATTATGCCATGCCGAAAAAATATATTTATGAGCCGGGACCTGCCTTTCAAAAGTCCGGTGGTTTCAAATCTATGGCTTTGGCATTTAGTGTGCAAAAACTTCACCAGCATTCCCATCTTTATACGTCTGATGACATATGTATGAATTTTCCGGGTAAAAGGTATGAGGTTGTGGATGTTGTGTCGGTTAAGGCTAAGGGGCTGGGTGTTAAAAAGGCTGATTTAACGCTACGAAACTTTCCTGGCACTGTTCAAATGCTGAGAAAAAAACTTAAATTGTCGGATGGTGGTTGTCACCGGATCTTTGCAACAACATTATGCGACGAAACGAAAAAACTAATAATTTGCAATAAATTGTAAATTTTGATTTTATAATGGCAAATTGTACTATATTTGTGCTTTATGGCTCAAATCGGGATAACTCCTTAGTTTATTGCAAAATCTAAAGACCTTTTTAATAATTAGAGATATATAATATATATGAGTTTTTAAGGGACTTTTTAAAGTAGGCAATTTGTAATTAGAGAGAGTGAATGGGGACTTATTCTGTGTCTGAACCTATGCTGGATAATTCGGCAACTGATCGGGAAGGTATTTCTGATCGGAAGTCTTCGTCTACACTGCATAGTATTTTTGTCTCTTCCCCCACCCATATTTGGCGTAGCAAGATTAGTTGGCGTATTGCGTTAACTGCATTTATGACGATTCTGCTGGTTCAGACATTAGTTTTGAACCTTGGCGGGATTGAGCAATATCGTCAAGAACAATTGGCAGCTTTAACAAATGAAGCGCGTAGTGCTCTATCCTCTATCATTGATCCCAAAAAACGAGATACAAGAAAGCCTCCATTTGAGGACAGGCATGTTAAGCGGCTTTTGCAGACGACAAATGTGACAGGTTTGACGGTATATTCTTATCAATATGATTTTATTCAAAGCTATGGTGCTTCTACACATTTGGTTGCCGTGGTGAATATGTTGGATAAAACCTATCAGAGCGCAGATGGCGCGGCGTATGAGGTTGTTTTTAGGGGGGCTGATATTCGCAGTACGTTTTTGGTTGTTGCACGCATGGACGCCAGTGATATTGATGCGCGTGTGTCATCCTACGTTCTACAAAATATTAAAATTATGGTTATTTTGTCATTGTTGGTGACGACTGTTTTGATGATTGCGCTTGGTAAATGGTTGTTGGAACCTATTTTGTTTATGCGTGCTGCCCTTATTTCTGCTTCTCAGAACCCTGAAGTGCCTGTCATTAATGCATCACCCTATGCGCCGTCAGATGAAATTGGGGCTGCGATTTTATTACTCCAGAAACTGATTTCTCAAAATGCGGAAAACCTTAAACATATAAAAAGTACTGCCGAGGATAAAATTCATAGACTTGCTTATTATGATGCTTTGACTGGCTTACCGAATCGGGCATTATTTATTCAGAGATTGGCCGAGCGAGGGCGTGTTCAAAATGACGAGACCGTGGACAGGTTCGCTGTGGTTACGCTGGATTTGGATCACTTTAAGGATATTAATGACTCTATGGGGCATAATGTTGGTGATGCGATTTTGCGCTCTGTTGGTAAAAGGTTGCGGGCATCTTTGCCTGATGTGGCGATGGTTTCAAGAACGGGAGAGGATGAATATGCGATTATGATGCCTTTATCAGGGCATAATCTGGAGGCAAAGGATGTTGCCGAACGCGCCCTTGGTGTGATTCGCGCAGAACCGTTTAAAGTCTTTAATGAAGAATTTCAGGTGCGCGCATCTGTTGGTGTTTCTACTTTCCCTGATGATGGGGCAGAGCCTGATACGGTGTTGAAGAATGCTGATATTGCGCTGAATCGTGCAAAGGAAGAAGGCCGTGATACGATTAAAGAGTATTCTGAAGACTTTGACCGCGCGGTGCAGGAGCGTTTCCAGATGTTGCGTGATCTGCGTGATGCGCTTGAACAAGATCAGTTAGAACTTTATTATCAACCCCAGCTTTGTTTGAAAACAGGGGCGATTATAGGTGCTGAGGCTTTGTTGCGTTGGTGGAAACCCGATAATAGTAAAAATGGCGGGCAATTTATATCACCTGCCCAATTTATACCAATTGCAGAGAAGTCTGGGCTTATTGTTCCTATTGGCCAGTGGGTTTTACAAAATGCGTGTCGTACGGCGAAACGTTGTAAGGATGAACATGGTATAGATATTCGTTTTGCGGTGAATGTATCGGGTAATCAATTTGTTCATGGGGATATATATCAAGATGTTTCCAGCATCCTTCAAGAGACAGGTCTTGATCCGAAGATGCTTGAACTGGAAGTTACGGAAAGCGTCTTTATGGATGATATCCAACATACTGTTCAGATATTGAAAAACCTTCATTCGCTTGGCGTTGAATTGGCGATTGATGATTTTGGAACAGGGTATTCATCCTTGTCATACCTAAGCCAGTTCCCGATTGATCGTTTGAAGATTGATCAGTCCTTTATTCGTAATGCGCTTGACGATAAAGAGAATGCCGCGATTGCCCGTACGATCATCAGTCTTGGGCATTCTTTGGATTTAAGTGTGATTGCCGAAGGTGTGGAAACAAAAGAGCATGAACAGTTTTTACTGGACCATGATTGTGATGAGGTTCAGGGATATCGTTATTCTCGCCCTGTTCCCGTTGATGAATTTGTTGAATTTGTTAAGAGCTATAATGGTGATTTAGATAGCTTTAAAGCATAAAGCATTTGCGAATTGATCTGGATGCGTGTAAATCAGAACCATGAAACAAGATTTATATTCCCGAAATTTAACATCGAAACGTTGCAAGGCTTTAAAGGGCGATGCACGTATTCCTGGTGACAAGTCTATATCTCACCGCTCTATTATGTTGGGTGCTTTGGCCGTTGGTGAAACGATTGTCAGTGGTCTGTTGGAGGGAGAAGATGTCCTCCATACGGCGATGGCGATGCGGGCTATGGGTGCGAAGATAACCCATGGCGATGATGGTTTATGGCGGATATACGGCGTTGGTGTTGGCGGTCTGCGTGAGCCTGACCAAGTGCTTGAAATGGGCAATAGCGGCACGTCGACGCGTCTTTTGATGGGGCTTGTTGGGGGGCATAATATAACCGCTACGTTTACGGGTGATGCGTCGCTTGTAAAACGCCCGATGAAGCGTATTGTAACGCCGCTTGAGATGATGGGGGCAACGTTCCTGTCGCGCTCTGGTGATCGATTGCCTTTGACGGTTAAGGGTGCGGAGAATGCTTTGCCGATTGAATATAGACTGCCTGTGGCTTCGGCGCAGGTGAAATCTGCTATTATGTTGGCTGGTTTGAATGCGGCGGGTCGTACGACTGTGATTGAAGACCATCCAACACGTGACCATACGGAAAATATGTTGCGTCATTTTGGTGTTGAGGTTGAGGTGGAAAAGCTGGAGGGGGATGCGCATGCCATTCATTTGCTGGGGCATCAAGAATTGCAAGGATGTGCCGTTGATGTGCCGTCTGATCCAAGCTCGGCTGCGTTTGCAGTTGTTGCGGCGTTGATTAATGAGGGATCGGAGATTTCGTTGAGCCGTGTTGGTGTTAACGAAACCCGTATTGGCCTTTATACAACGTTGCAGGAAATGGGCGCGGATATTGAATTTAAGCATAAACGCATTGAGGCGGGCGAGCCTGTTGCGGATATTATTGTTAAGGGCACAGGCTCTTTGCGCGGTATTGATGTGCCTGAAAGTCGTGTGCCGTCGATGATTGATGAATTCCCGATTTTGGCTGTTGCTGCGGCGTGCGCGCAAGGCACAACAAAGATGACAGGCTTGAAAGAGCTGCGCGTTAAAGAAAGCGATCGCTTATTGATGGTGGCGAATGGCTTGAAGGTTTGTGGTGTTAATTTCGAAATGGGTGAAGAGAGTTTAATTATTCACGGTACGGGCAAGTCACCAGAGGGCGGTGCATGCGTTGAAACCGCACTGGATCACCGTATTGCCATGAGTTTCTTGATATTAGGCACTGTTACGCAAGAGCCTGTCTCTATCGATGACGCGGCGCCGATTAAAACCAGTTTCCCTAACTTTATTGAGCTGATGAATGATTTGGGTACGGAAATTGGTACGCCTGATGATTCTGATGAGCTGAGATTGGCGTAAGGTTTAAGTATAATCCCATGAAAAAGATTATTGCGATTGATGGACCCGCGGCAAGCGGAAAGGGAACTCTATCACGAAATTTGGCGGATGCGCTGAATTTTGCACATATGGATACGGGGGCGCTGTATCGCGCAGTGGCGTATGAGGTTTTGCAAACGGGCGGTGATCCTACGCAAGAAACCGCTGCGTTGGCGGGGTGTAAGTCTTTGCAAGATAAAATGGCGCATGATGATGTGTTATCCAATGATGCATTACGTAATGACACGATTGGTGAGGCTGCGTCTAAAGTGGCGGTGATACAAAGCGTGCGCGATGCGTTGATTGCGTTGCAAAAATCTTTCGCGAATGCGCCGGGTGAGGGATTCTCCGGTGCTATTCTAGATGGGCGTGATATTGGCACGGTGATTTGCCCTGATGCGCCCTTAAAGCTCTATATTACGGCAAATGTCGAGATTCGCGCGAAAAGACGCATGAAAGAGTTGCATTCCAAGGGATTAGACGCTACATATAAGGCCGTTTTAGAGGATATGCGTGCGCGTGACGCTCGAGATTCTGGCCGTAAGGCTGCTCCACTAAGGCCTGCCGAGGACGCTATTATCATTGATAGCAGCGATTTAGGCGAGGCACAGATGTTGGAAACAGCCCTAACATATGCGAAAAAAGCATTTGGCTAGAATAGAGTTCATGATGCATTAGCGAGAGTATCTCCTACTACGACGGTATTTATCGCTCCTGTGCAAAGATTACGGGGATGTGTAAATGCCAATTCGAATATTGAAAGGAATACGACTATGGCTAAAGTTGCCGCTAATTTAATTGATAAAGAGGACTCCGTAGAGTTTGCAGCTCTACTTGGAGAAACCATCGGAAAAAATGAAAAATTCGAGGGAAGTGTTGTAAAAGGCATTGTTATTGCTCTGGAGGCAGATCACGTTATTGTTGACGTTGGTTTGAAATCAGAGGGACGTGTCCCACGTTACGAATTTTCAAAACCGGGTGAAGATCCGGAAATAAATATTGGAGATACCGTTGAAGTATACGTTGAGCGTATGGAAAACAGAAACGGTGAATCTGTTCTTTCGCGTGAAAAAGCACGCAGAGAAGAAGTTTGGATTGAACTGGAGAAAATGCATGCAGATGGTGAACGTGTTACGGGTACTATCTTTGGTCGTGTAAAAGGTGGTTTCACTGTTGATCTTGGTGGCGCGGTTGCGTTCTTGCCGGGTTCACAAGTTGATATCCGTCCCGTTCGTGACATTACACCTTTGATGGACACACCACAGCCGTTCCACGTTCTTAAAATGGATCGTAGCCGTGGAAATATCGTTGTGTCTCGTCGTTCTATTCTTGAGGAATCACGTCAAGAGCAACGCAGTGACTTGCTTAAGAATTTGGCTGAAGGTCAGGTTCTTGAAGGGATCGTTAAAAATATTACAGATTACGGCGCGTTCGTTGATCTTGGTGGTGTTGATGGTCTATTGCACGTTACCGACATTTCATGGAAACGCGTTAACCACCCATCTGAAGTTCTTCAGATTGGTCAAACGGTTGATGTTCAAGTTATTCGCTTTAATGAAGAAACACAGCGTATCTCATTGGGTATCAAACAACTTGGTTCTGATCCTTGGGAAAATGTTGAAGCTAAATACACTGAAGGTCAACGCTTTACGGGCCGTATCAGCAATATCGCTGATTATGGTGCTTTCGTTGAGTTGGAAGATGGTGTTGAAGGTTTGGTTCACGTTTCTGAAATGTCTTGGACGAAGAAGAATGTACACCCAAGTAAGATTGTTTCTACTTCTCAGGAAGTTGAAGTGGTTGTTCTTGAGGTTAATATGGAGAAACGCCGTATTTCCCTTGGCTTGAAACAGTGTCAGGAAAATCCTTGGATACAATTCGCAGAAGACAATAAAGTAGATGATGTGATTGAAGGCGAAGTTCGCAATATCACAGAATTTGGTTTGTTTGTTGGTCTTACAGAAGAAATTGACGGTATGGTTCACCTATCCGATATTTCTTGGGAAGATCAAAGCGAAGAGATTTTGAAGAACTTTGAAAAAGGTGGTGTCGTTAAGGCCAAAATCCTTGAACTTGATCCTGAGCGTGAGCGCGTTGCATTGAGCATCAAAGCGTTGACAGAAGATCCTTATAAAGGTGCACTACAAGGCGTTGTTAAAGGCGCGATTGTAACATGTACGGTTTCTGAAATCACGGGTTCTACTGTTGAAGTAGAGTTGAGCGATGGTGTTACAGGTACGATTAGAAAAGCTGATCTGTCGCGTGAGCGTTCAGAACAACGTCCTGATCGTTTCGCCGTTGGTGAGAAAGTTGATGCGAAAGTTGTTTCCGTTGACAGGAAATCACGCAAAGTAACGCTTTCAATCAAAGCACAAGAAATTGATGAAGATAAGCAAGCAATGAAGGACTTCGGTTCAACAGAAAGCGGTGCATCTCTTGGTGATATTCTTGGTGCTGCGCTGCAAGGCAAAGACGATAAGAAATAAAAATATCTAAATCGTTTTGAATATAGTTTTAAAGAGCCGGCATTTATTGTCGGCTTTTTTGCGATGTTTTTTTAATATCTAGGAGAAAAAAGTGTTTTTAATCAAGGCGTTTTGCTTGACGCGTTTGCTGGAATAATGCAATCTACAAGCATCCGAGTTCAATTTTTAATTCTTTTGTTTATAAAGAGAGGTGTGTTTCGATATGACAAAGTCAGAACTGATACAGCGTTTAGCCGATTTAAACCCGCATTTATATTTGCGCGATATCGAAAAGATCGTGGAAACGGTGTTTAACGAAATTTCTGATGCTTTGGCAAATGGTGATCGGGTGGAGCTTCGGGGCTTTGGTGCGTTCTCTGTAAAGCACCGTGATGCGCGCGTTGGTCGTAATCCACGTACTGGTGAAACGGTTCAGGTTGCTGCTAAACGTTTGCCGTTCTTTAAAACGGGCAAGGCTTTGCGCGAAAAACTAAACGGTAATTAGAAAAATGGTGGTTATTCGGTTTCTTTTCGGACTTTCTATTACGGTTTGCATTGCTGTGTTTGCGGTGCTGAATCGTGATGCTATTTCTGTGATATGGAACCCGTTTTCTGATGATTCTGCTGTGATGATGCCTGTATATGTTTTGATTCTGGCATCAATGGCTTTTGGCTTTATTCTCGGAGGGCTTCTGGTCTGGATGAATGCGGGGGGTGCGCGCAAAGATAAGCGAAAACAAAAGCGTGATATAAAAACATTAGAAAAAGAAGTCGGACGTTTGAAAGAAGATAAATTTCAAAGCAGCGGCATGCCTGCGACGGAAATTTTCCCTGCCTTCCCTGTAAAATAAGAGAACCATATGACATCTCAACCTAAAATATTCTGTGCTATTGATACAGATGACCTTGATCGTGCTTGCGCGTTATCCGCGCAGATTGCCCCTGTTACGGGTGGCATAAAGCTGGGTCTGGAATTCTTTAATAACTTTGGCCCGCAAGGGGTTGAACGCGTGTTAGAGGCTTGTCCCGAGGCACAGCTTTTCATTGATCTTAAATTCCATGATATTCCCAATACGGTTGCAGGCGCGGTGCGCGGTATTTGCAACAATTTTGCACCGGCTTATCTGAATGTTCATGCGTCTGGTGGTGCGGAAATGATGCGCGCGGCAAAAGATGCATGTGGCGCGGATACGAAATTATTGGCGGTGACGATTCTGACTTCTTTGGATGTAACAGCCATTGCCGAGATTGGATATGGTGGCGTGGACGTTGCCGCGCAAGTAGAAAAGCTCGCATTACTGGCGCAGCAATCAGGGCTGGACGGTGTTGTTTGTTCGGCACATGAAATTACACGGTTGCGTGGTGTGTGCGGTGATGACTTTGCACTAATGGTGCCAGGAATTCGTCCAAAGGGTAGCGCGCAGGGCGATCAAAAACGCGTGATGACACCGATTGACGCACTTGATGCGGGGGTAACGCATTTGGTGATCGGTCGTCCAATTACGGGCGCGGCTGATCCTGCAAAAGCGGCGGAAGAGATCTTGGGTACATTGTAAAAGGGAGCGCGTATCTATGCATAATTATCAACCGACTTTTGAGTCGAAAGAAACAACACGAAATATTGAAGATTTTATCGATGCAATGAAAACTGAATTCTGGAAAATTTTTACGCCGTTAATGTCCTCATTAAAACTTTATTTTGAGCCTTTGCTGACGGTTATCGGCGTAACGGCATTGTCGAATTATTATCTCTACGCAATCCAGAATGAAGAACGTGCAGTTGAGGGATAATGTCGCATAAGAAAATCACAGCGAAAATATGCGGGATTAAAACGCCGGAGGCTTTGGGCGCAGCGGTGCGTGGTGGTGCGCGCTTTGTTGGGTTTGTGTTTTTCCCGCCATCCCCACGTCATGTGGCGATTGATACGGCGAAGGCACTTGCCTTGATGTTGCCCACGGGTGTACGTAGCGTTGGTTTGTTTGTTGACCCAACAGACGCACAGTTGGACGCGGTAACAGGGCGGGTGCAGTTGGATATGATCCAATTGCATGGCGCAGAAACGCCGCAGCGTGTTGCCGAGATCAAGGGAAAATACGCTTTGCCGATTATTAAGGCTTTCTCTGTGAGCCATGTCGAAGATATCGCGCTTGCGCGTGCTTATGAGGATCATGTTGATTGGCTGCTGTTTGACGCGAAACCACCAGCGGATAGTGATGTTCCAGGCGGTACGGGGCAGAGCTTTGACTGGGTATTGTTGCAAGGGCTGGAATTTTCAAAACCGTGGATGTTATCGGGTGGTTTAAATGCGGAAAATGTAGAGCAAGCGCTCTCGGTACTTTCTCCTGATGCGGTGGATGTATCCTCGGGCGTCGAATCGGTGCGCGGTGAAAAAGATATAGAGAAAATCAGGGCTTTTCTTGCGGCGGTTAAAACGGTATAAAGCGAGCATGACAGTGAATTCATATAAAAATCAGCCCGACGAGCGCGGGCATTTCGGGCAATATGGTGGACGGTATGTGGCGGAAACGTTAATGCCGCTTGTTTTGTCTGTGGAAAAAGCATGGAACGAAGCGAAAGTTGATCCTGCTTTTTGGGCGCAATTTGATGACTTGGCGAAGAATTATATCGGTCGTCCGTCACCGCTTTATTTTGCGGAGAAGACGACGAAGCACTTTACCAACGGGGATATGGGCGCGAAGATTTACTTTAAGCGTGATGAGCTGAACCATACTGGCGCGCATAAGATTAACCATTGTATCGGGCAGGTTTTGCTGGCGATGCGGATGGGCAAGACCCGTATTATTGCCGAAACAGGCGCGGGTCAGCACGGTGTTGCAACGGCGACAGTGTGCGCTCTCTTTGATCTACCATGTACTATTTTCATGGGTGCGAAAGATGTGGAACGTCAATCACCAAACGTATTTCGTATGAAATTGCTGGGGGCAGAGGTCGTTTCTGTAACGTCTGGCTCGGCATCTTTAAAGGATTCCATGAATGAAGCGATGCGTGATTGGGTCACAAATGTGCATGACACCTATTACCTGATCGGCACTGTGGGCGGTCCGCATCCGTTTCCTGCGATGGTGCGTGATTTCCAATCTATCATCGGTAAAGAAACCAAAGAGCAGATGATGGAGCGTGAGGGGCGTTTGCCCGATACGCTGATTGCCGCGATTGGCGGTGGTTCAAATGCGATGGGTCTGTTCCATCCGTTCCTTGATGATGCGGATGTGCATATGATCGGCGTGGAAGCAGGTGGCATGGGTGTGGATACAGATTTACATGCGGCCAGCCTTGAGGGCGGAAAGCCTGGTGTTTTGCACGGTATGCAGACGTATTTCCTTCAAAATGATGATGGACAAATTCAAGAGGCGCACTCAATTTCCGCTGGGTTGGATTATCCGGGTATCGGGCCAGAGCATGCATGGTTATTCGATAGAAAACGTGTCGAATATGTAAGTGTGACGGATAAAGAAGCATTGGATGCGTTTCAGTTATGCTCTAAATTAGAGGGGATTATTCCGGCGTTGGAACCGGCGCATGCCTTGGCGCATGTTGCCAAAATTGCAGGCACTCTGCCGAAGGATCATATCCTTGTGATGAATCTTTGTGGTCGCGGTGATAAGGATATTTTCACTGTTGCTGATAAGTTAGGCGTTAAGATATGATGGATAATGATGCCCTATATGCGGAGGTGGAGGCTTTCTATAAGAAGGCTTTTGATGTTTTGTTAAAGCTGGCTGAGGCTGGTGATGCTGAAAGTATGTGCCGTATTGCGAATATGTATGCTGTAGGGGATGGGGTAGGTGTAGATTATGATAAATCTATCTACTGGGATAAGAAGGCCTTGGAATTGAATGAAGTTTCAGCGCGCAATAACCTCGGTTGTACATATCGAATGAGAGGCGATATCGTTTCGGCTAAGTATTGGTTTGAGCAGGCTGTTGAACATGGTGATATTGAGGCTGCCTTGGCACTTGCGCGGCTTTATATGGTTAGTGATAAAGAAGCAGATAAAGTTTTGGAATATCTTGATTTGGTTATTAATGCAGATCCAGTTTCGGTTTGTGAGAGCTTAGTTGAAGAAGCGGAAACGCTTAAGAAAAAATTGAAGTGAGTAGGGCTATGAGTGACTACGAAGTAAAAGCTGGCTTGGAAAAGATCGATGGTTTTTCTGTTGTCGGGCTTTCTATGATTACGAGTAATGAAACTGCGAGTGAGGAGATCAACGCGCTGTGGCAGGATTTCTTTGAGAAGAGCATCGGTCAAGATGTTGAAAACCGTGTTGATGATGTGATTTATGCGGTTTATTCAGATTATGAAGGCGACCATACAAAGCCTTATCGTTTAACGATTGGCTATAAGATTAAAGGCGATCCGCAAATGAAAGATCATTTGTATCATGTTGAGGTTCAAAGTGCGGATTACGCCATGATGGGCGCGATTGGTGAACAACCAAAAGCGCTGATCGAAACATGGACAGCCGTGTGGCAGAGTGATTTGGACAGGAAATTCGAGACCGATTTTGAAGTGTATGGTAAACGGTTCTTCGAAGAAGGTGTGCATGAGGTTCTAGTCGCGATTGGTGTGAATTTATGAGCAGAATTAAAAAGACATTTGAAGTTCTAAAAGCATCAGGGCGTAAAGCTTTGGTGACGTTTACGATGGCGGGTGATCCGAGTATAGAAAATAGCTTGGCGGTTCTTAAGAATCTACCTGAAGCGGGTGCGGATTTGATTGAAATCGGGATGCCGTTTACTGATCCTGCGGCGGATGGCTTGACGATCCAGCATGCGGGGCAACGGGCGCTGAAGGCCGGTGCAACGATGAAAACGACCCTTCAAATCGTACGGGATTTCCGCGTGGATAATAACCATACGCCTATTATTTTGATGGGCTATGCGAACCCGCTTTATGCCTATGGGCTTGAGGGTTTTGCGAAAGATGCAAAAGAAGCAGGGGTTGATGGCTTGATTATCGTGGATTTACCACCTGAGGAAGATCAGGATTTACGCAAATTCACCGATGCACAGGGAATTGATATGATTCGCCTGATTACGCCGACAACAGATGCAGATCGTTTGCCTGTTGTTTTGGAGGGCGCGAGCGGTTTCCTTTACTATGTCTCGATTACAGGTGTAACCGGAACGGCGAAGGCCGACCTGAATGCGTTAAAGCCGCATATTGATCTGATTAAAGCTCAGAGCGATTTACCCATTGCCATTGGCTTCGGGATTAAAACACCAAATGATGCACAGGAAATGTCGGCTTTGGGGGACGCGGTTGTCGTTGGTTCCTCTATTGTTGAAAAGGTGAAGGATATTGGCGAAAATGGCGATGGAATGGGCGATGTGACAAGCCTCGTTCGCTCACTTTCTGATGTTTTAGGGCCACGCCCTGATGAAGGTGCATATTGACTCTGCGCGTATTTTCTGCGATTTATCATGTTCGAATAATAATCAGGATATATAGATGAACTGGCTGTCCAATTTGATACCACCGCGTATTCGTTCTTTTGTGAGTGAGCAAAAGGAGGTGCCTGATAATCTGTGGCAAAAATGTACATCTTGTGAAGGAATGCTGTTCCACCGCGATTTGGAAAAAAGCCATAACGTTTGTTATCATTGTGGGCATCACTTACGTTTCCCAGTTGCAGATCGTTTGAAAATGATGTTTGACGGTGGTGAATACACATCACATGAATTGCCGGAAGTTGCGCATGATCCTTTGAAGTTTAAAGATCGTAAGCGTTATGTTGATCGCATTAAAGAAGCGCAGAGCAAGACCGGTCTTAATGAAGCGATTACGATTGCCAGCGGAAAAATGGGTGGTTTGAATGTCGTGATTGCGGCCTTTAATTTCCGTTATATGGGCGGCTCTATGGGTGCTGCGGTTGGTGAAGCGATTGTTAAGGCTGCTGAAATTGCAGTGAGAGATAATGCTACATTTATTACTATTCCGGCTTCTGGTGGCGCACGTATGCAAGAGGGGATGATTTCCTTGATGCAAATGCCGCGCAGTATTATTGCCGTTGAAATGGTGAAGAATGCCAAGCTGCCTTATATTGTGATTTTGACTGACCCTACAACGGGCGGCGTGAGTGCTTCTTTTGCAATGCTGGGCGATATCCATATTGCCGAGCCAGGTACGATGATTGGCTTTGCCGGACGGCGCGTGATTGAAGAAACTGTGCGCGAGACCTTGCCGGAAAATTTCCAGACTGCGGAATATCTGTTAGAGCACGGTATTGTCGATATGGTGGTGACGCGCGATGAAATGAAGAATACGGTTGTTAACCTTATCAGCATTTTAACGCAGACACCTGTTAATCCTGATGCTGGTGGCTCAAGTAAGAAGACAAAAAAATCTTCGGGTAAAAGTAAAAAGAGTGGCAAGAAGGCTACATCTCAAGTCAAAGCTGCACAGCAGGCCGTGAGGAGTATCTCCCAAAACTGCGATGATGTGACAGGCCAAAAGAAAGCCGCCGCGAATTAAGGTCTGGTTTTAGATGCGTTTTTTAGACGATTCGAAGAGGCATAGGCATGCATCAGGCTGATCTTAAACATGACGATAAAGCATTGCGTGATAAGCTGGAGACGATATTCCAGCTTCGTCGTACGCGTTCGAAAATTAATTGGGATCGCGGGCAGTATCTTGACCTTTTGGCCGCTTTTGGTAATCCGCATTTAAACCTGCCGCCTGTTATTCATGTGGCGGGAACCAATGGTAAAGGCTCTATCATTGCGATATTACAGGCAATATTACAGGCGCAGGGTTTGAAGGTACATAGCTATACTTCGCCGCATCTGATTCATGTGAATGAGCGCATCACGTTAGCAGGGCAGGCGATTGATAATGCCTGTCTGGAGCAGCTGATAGATCAGGCTTTGGACTATAACAAAGGTGCGCCGCTTTCTTTTTTCGAAATTACGACGGCTCTGGCGTTTAAGGCATTTGCCGACACACCTGCGGATATTTTGTTGCTGGAGGTTGGGCTTGGTGGTCGCCTTGATTGTACGAACGTTATTGATGCACCGCTGGCCAGCGTGATTAACCGGATATCTCTGGATCATACGGATTTTCTGGGTAATGATATTCGTGATATTGCCATGGAGAAGGCAGGTATTATGAAGGCGGATGTGCCTTGTATCAGTGGATATCAGGGCGCGGGTGATGATGCACGCGCGGTAAATGATGTGTTGACGGAGGAAATAGACTCCTCGGGTGCATATTCCTGTAGGCACGGCACTGACTGGAATGTTCGTTCATCAGGGGAACGTATGACTTTTTCCTTTAAGGATCAGGATCATGATTTTCCTTTGCCGTCCTTACAAGGCGCGCATCAGGTTCAAAATGCAGGCGTAGCACTGGCGACGTTATTTTCGCTGCGTCAACATATAGAGGTGAGCGACCAAGCGATTGAGGATGGGCTAAAGTCCGTCTATTGGCCTGGGCGTTTGCAAAAGTTAGCGGCTTCTGACTTTTATATTGCCGATAATACTGAAATATGGCTGGATTCAGGGCATAATGACAGTGCGGGCGAAGCGTTAGCCGCAGAGATAAAACAATGGCAGCGGCAAGATGACAGGCCGCTTCACTTGGTTATGGGGATGTTGGACACCAAAGATTCTGCGCGCCTCCTCGCCTCTTTATTACCGCACCTTACCGCGCTTCATATTGTTTCGATTGTCTCAGATCCTCAGTGCCAGACGAAGGATGATATTGAGGGCAATATTAAAGAGATGCGCTATGACATGCCTATCTATGCGCATGAAAGTTGTGTTGATGCGATTCATAACATTGCACGAGATAACCCGTCCTCCAGAATTTTAATCGCAGGATCAGTGTATCTGGCGGGTGAAGTTCTGGAACATATTGGCGGATTGTAACGAATATATTGATATAAAGCGTAAAGTTTGGGATACTTGATCTTATGATAGATAAAATTTTTCTTGTAGATGATGACCGTAATATTTTGCTTTCCGTTTCGATGGCGTTGGAGGCAGAAGGTTTTAACGTCGAGACATTCAATGATGGTGACGCTGGTCTTCGTGCCATTTTAGAAGAACAACCGGATTTGGTTATTCTTGATGTGAAAATGCCGCGTATGGACGGTATAGAGGTTCTCTCGAAATTACGGGAGGAAAGCGCCATTCCTGTGATTTTTCTAACGTCTAAGGATGATGAGGTCGATCAGGTTATCGGTTTGCGTATGGGCGCGGATGACTATATCACAAAGCCTTTTTCGCAACGTCTTCTGATTGAACGCATTAAGGTTTTGTTGCGGCGACGTGACCTTATGAATGCGGAGCAGAGTAAGCAAGAGGTTAGCAGTAACATTGAATACGGGCATTTGATTTTGGATGATTCGCGCCATTTATGTTCATGGAAAGGGCAGCCGCTTAATTTAACAGTGACGGAATATTTACTTGTAAAATCTTTGGCGATGCGCCCCGGGCATGTCAGAAACAGAGATCAGTTGATTGATATGGCATATGGTGAGAATATCTATGTTGATGATAGAACTGTTGATTCGCACATTAAGCGTGTCAGAAAGAAGTTTAAGAAACTAGATGACGAATTCGACAAAATCGAAACGCTATACGGGGTCGGCTACCGCTATAAGGAAGAGTAGTCGCTGGTTCCGCATTGGTTCGCACCGCGGTGATATTGAACAGTTGTTTGATTTATATTGGGGTGGTAAAGAGCGGCGCATTACCGGGCTTACACTTCGTATTATCGGGGTTAATGTTATTGCTCTGGTTAGTCTTATATTTGGTGTTATTTATCTGGGGCAATATCATTCCACATTGATTGAGGCGAAAATAAAGCGCTTCGAGACTGAAATTATTCTTGTTTCTGCGGCTATTTCAGAAGGTATCTTGTATGCTGGTGGTGAAGGTGAGAATATTATAACTTCTCTATCTTTGTCTAAAGTGCAAATTTTGTCCGCACGTTTGGGTGCAACGCTTGGTAAACGTATTTTGATTTTTAATACCGAGAATGTGATGGTTGCCGATTCAAAAGTTATCATTGAGAGCGATAGCATCAAGCCTATATTCACTGTTACAGAAAAAGAGGAAAGTCAGCTTGACAGTGTTGAGCTTTTGAAAGATACGGCGGGTTGGATTGTATCACTGTTTCCGCAATATAAACAATTACCGCTGTTTCCCGGTGTTTTCTCGCAAGATGCGAACCAGTATGCCGATGTGATTGAGGCGAAGGGGCAGAAGTTAAGTATTTCTGCATGGCGTGATACAAAGGGTGAGATTGTTTTAACTGCGGCATTACCCATTGTTAGTCAGTCAAAAATTGTCGGCATTGTTATGCTGATTGGTGATGATGAAGAGATTAATAGCGCCATGGGGGATGCTTGGTTTAATATTTTAAAGATATTTTTGGTAACGTTGTTGATTACCATTTTATTGTCTATTTATCTTTCGGGTGTGATTGCCCGTCCCTTGCGAAAATTGGCTAACGCTGCGGAAAATGTACGAAGGGGTAAGTTGAAGCATACTGAAATTCCGGATATGAGCGAGCGCAATGATGAAATAGGCGAACTTTCTATCGTGTTGCGCGATATGACGGCGGCTTTGTGGGAGCGTATGGATACGATTGAGGCCTTTGCCGCAGATGTATCACATGAAATTAAAAACCCCTTAACATCTTTAAAAAGTGCGGTTGAAACCACAAAAATTGTCAAAAATAAAGCTGATCTGGATAAATTGCTTATGGTGATTGACCATGATGTTGATCGTCTTGATCGTTTGATTACCGATATATCGAATGCATCGCGTCTGGATGCGGAATTATCACGTGAAGCGTTTGAGATGGTGGATCTTAAAAAGATGCTGAGGGATTTATTGAATGTTTATAAAAGCCCTCTTGAAAGAGAAGATACGAGCGAGGAAAATAATGATCGGGCATTAAAGGACGGTGTGATGATTATGCTCGACTTTAATGATGCTCTCGAAATGCATATGTCGGGCAGTGAGAGCCGGTTGATGCAGGTTTTCCAAAATATTATTGCGAATGCTTTATCTTTTGCGCCGGTTAAAACAAAAATTAAAATTCTGGTGAAGATGAAATCGAATCGGGTCACGATCTCTATTGAGGATGAAGGGGCGGGGATTCCTGAAAGCCAGCTTGAAAAAATATTTGAACGCTTTTATTCCGAACGTCCAGAACATGAAGAGTTTGGTCGCCACTCAGGGCTTGGCTTGTCTATTTGTAGGCAGATCGTAACGGCGCATAACGGCATTATTTATGCGGAAAATAAGCTGGATAGATCCGGCGGGGTAACAGGTGCGCGGTTTGTTATTATCCTCAATATAGATCAATAATATGTACTCAAGGGAATAAGGCATAAAAAAACGACCCGAATTTCGGATCGCTTTGTAAATTTTATCTGGAGAACTCTCTTATAGAGTGTTCTCTGGTGTATTATCGAAAGATACTGTTTGCTCGGGGCTATATCCATCGGAAACGCTGGCAAGTTTACCAAACATTCCTTGAATCTCAAAACTTGGAAGACCTGAAGCCTTACCTCCGAAATTATCGCTTAAATTTGTCATGTAGAACACCCTTTCTTATTGTAAATATTGCATTTTCTTTGGAAACACCGGAGCCATCGTAATCCTTAAGGACTATCTTTGTCTGGTTGCCTGCCTGTGCTTCAGGAACAATACTATATAAGAGTCTGGTATTTGTCAAGTTTGAAAGGTCGATCAAATCATCTTTTCCATTCAGAAGAGTCATTAGATTTATGACTTTTTTCTCGGTGACTTCTTGTGGTTCATCTTTTTGAATAAGGATGTAGTCACCGACATGATCGTAATCACTTTTTGTAACGTCATATTCGAAAATTTGGTATGCACGATCAACAAGTGGGTTGGCTTTATGAATGAAACGCGTACGCTCCCCCGTTCTTTTTTCCTTATCCATAATGTCTTCGCCAGGTTTCAGGTCGTTCGAACTGGAAACTTCAGGCTTGTCTTTGCTTGATTCATTAAAATTTATGCTCATAACGCAATATTACCATTGGTTTTTGAAATAAAAAATGCTTAAGTCTTCCAACTGTATCAAAAAAACAGCAAAAGCAAAGAATTTTATTAATAGGAGACACTAAAATGTCAGTCGCACCACAAGCAGTAGAGCAAGATTACAAGATTAAAGACATCACTTTGGCAGAAGCAGGGCGTTTGCAAATCGACCTTGCGCAGGATGAAATGCCGGGATTGATGTCAACGCGCGAAGAATATAAAGAAGAGCAGCCTTTGGCAGGTGCACGTATTGTTGGTTGTCTTCATATGACCGTACAAACAGCCGTCCTTATCGAAACATTGACAGCTTTGGGTGCGTCTGTGCGTTGGAGCTCATGTAACATCTTTTCAACACAAGACGAAGCAGCCGCAGCCGTAGCCGCAGCCGGCGTTCCGGTATTTGCATGGAAGGGCCAAACTGAAGAAGAAGGTGAGTGGTGTATTCACCAGACTGTTAAAGGTCCAAATGGTTGGGTTCCGAATTTGATTTTGGATGATGGCGGTGATCTAACTGCGATTATGCACAAGGATTATCCTGAGCTTATGGCTGATATTAAAGGTGTTTCCGAGGAAACAACAACCGGTGTTCTATTCCTTAAGAAAATGGAAGAAGACGGTACATTGAAGGTTCCTGCAATTAACGTAAACGACTCTGTTACAAAGTCTAAATTCGACAATAAATATGGTTGTCGCGAATCACTTGTTGATGCGATCCGTCGTGCGACTGATGTAATGTTGGCTGGTAAAGTTGCTACTGTATGTGGTTACGGCGATGTTGGTAAAGGCTCTGCTCAGTCTCTATCTTCTCAAGGTGTTCGCGTAATGGTTACCGAAATCGATCCTATTTGTGCGCTTCAAGCGGCAATGGATGGCTACGAAGTTGTTACACTTGAAACTGCGGCTCCTAAGTCTGATATCTTCGTGACAACAACAGGTAACAAAGACATCATCACAGTGGATCACATGCGTGAAATGAAAGACCGTGCGATCGTTTGTAACATTGGTCACTTCGACAATGAAATTCAGGTTGAGCCATTGCGCAACATGAAATGGACGAATATCAAGCCACAAGTTGACGAGATCGAATTCCCAAGTGGTAAGCGTATTATCTTATTGGCTGAAGGTCGTTTGGTTAATCTTGGTTGTGCAACAGGTCACCCATCATTCGTGATGAGCGCATCTTTCACAAACCAAACATTGGCACAAATCGAACTTTGGAAGAATGCTGATAATTACGAGAACAAAGTTTACGTTCTTCCTAAACATCTGGATGAAAAAGTAGCAAGACTTCACCTTGAAAAAGTCGGCGCGACATTGACTGTACTGTCGCAAGAGCAAGCTGATTACATTGGTGTAGAAGTTAAAGGCCCATTCAAGCCCGATGCTTACCGCTACTAATAGGCTCCGTTTGTTTAAGTGTGGACGTCGTTAAATTGCGGCTTACGTATAAGTATACGCTGCGCCTTATTTGTCTAGCCACGCTTAAACCTACTTTGCCTAAATTAAGTTAGAAAATTTTAAAAATGGTCGAGCCTCGGTTCGGCCATTCTGTTAAATGAAGGGGCTGTGAATCTAGGCTCTAAATATGTATTTTTACATTTTTTTGATGTGTAAGTTGTTGTTCTATAGTGTGATATTCACTTCCTTCAGTTTGTTCCAGTGTTTTTGGGCTATTTTATATGGTTTTATAAAGAATTGATGTAATTCTGGTGTGCACACATCCATTATAGGATATTAATCCTAATTCTGCAAATGTATTCTGTAATGAGGTCTGAACCTAAGCAAGGTAAGGAAATATTTAACTTTATTATTTCCTCTTGTCTTTTTAGATGTTTCATTACTAGAATCAAATTGTTGTGAGTACTAAGAATAAAATTAGGATTTTTTATGGCGTTATTTGGTGGTAGTACACGTTTGCGTGCGGAAAAGGCGCGTTTGGAGGCTTTTTTATCGGCTGTCCCCGGCGAATATTGCGGTTGGGGCCAAGATCAAAGTGTTGTGTACAGTCAGGGCTTTTGTGATGCGTTGGGTCTACAGGCGATTGATACGTTCATTGATATACAAAATATACTATCGCCGGATGATTCCGCATCTTTAGAGGGCGTGTTTAACCGTTTAAGACAAGACGGTATTCCTTTTACGATGAATGTTCAAAATAGAGCGGAAACAAAAACATTTAAGATATCAGGCACACGGGGTATGGATTTAGCGGGCCGTGATTCTTTCTATATTTTATGGTTGGAAGATATTAGTGACTTGAAATCAGCCAGTGATATTATGATGGAAGAGCAAGATATTTTGCGCAGTGATATTGATCGGTTGCAAGAAACGTTAGATGCTTTACCGCACCCTGTATGGATAAGGGATGAGCATCAGAAAATAATATGGTGTAATGTTGCTTATGCAAAAATCGTTGGCGCGCCTCCCAGTGAAATTATTGCGCAACAAAAAGAGATTATCTCTGTATCCAAAAAAAGAAAACCCAGTGAAAAAGATTGCCTTTTGGGGGGCGATCTTGCACGTGTTGCCTTGGAAGAGGGTGTTGTTCAGGTCACTAAATTGCATGAGGTTTTAAATGGCAATCGTCTTTGGCTTAAGATTTCAGAAATTCCGTTAAAGGCGCAAAATATAAGTGTCGGAATGGCAGAAGATTTAACCGAGGAGGAACGAATTCTTGATGAGACTAAGGATAATCGTGCTGCTAATCGTGCTTTATTAGAACAGTTGCGTTCTGCGATTGGTATTTACGATGTTGATCAAAAGTTGGAATTTTATAATTCTGCCTTTGCACAATTATGGGGTTTAGAAGATGGGTGGCTCAATACGCGACCAACATTGGGTGAGATTATGGAGAAGCTTCGTGAAACACGCCGCTTGCCCGAGCAGGCTGATTTCAGGGTATTTAAGAAAAGCTGGTTGAATATGTTTACGGGGTTAATTGATCCGTATGAAACAATGTTGTATCTGCCCGATGGATCGGCAGTGCGGATGTTTGTTGTTCCGCATAAACTGGGTGGTCTTATGATGACGTTTGAAGATGTTACCAGCCGCTTAGAGCTTGAATCGTCTTATAATACGTTGATAGCGGTTCAAAAAGAGACATTGGATAATTTGGCCGAGGCGGTTGCTGTGTATGGCGGTGATGGGCGTTTGAAGCTATGGAATCCATCATTTGGTCGTTTGTGGTCGCTTGATCCTGAAACGTTTGAAGGTGAACCGCATGTGACGCAAATTGTTGAAAAAGCATCCAGTTTCTTTAACCAAGATGAATGGGCAGATGTTAAAGAGTTGTTGACTTCCCTTGCATTGGATCGATCAATGATGAATGGACGATTAGAGCGCATGGACATGACGCTGGTTGATTACTCTACGGTTCCTCTACCTGATGGCGGGGTGTTGATTACCTATACTGATGTGACCGACACTGTGCGGGTTGAAAATGCTTTACGTGAAAAGAATGCTGCGTTGGAAGAGGCGGAGCAGCTAAAGATCGATTTCCTTGCCAATGTGTCTTATCAGTTACGTACGCCCTTAAATGCGATTATGGGGTTTAATGAAATGCTGGCGCAGGAGTTTTTTGGTCCTCTAAATGATAAGCAAAAGGAGTATACGCACGATATTCATGGTGCAAGTGAGAGCCTTTTGAACTTGATCAATGATATTCTTGATCTATCGTCAATTGAGGCAGGACAAATGGATCTGGATATAGAGAAAACCTCAATTAAGGCCATGATGGAAAGTGTTATGGAGTTGGTTGAGGATTGGGCGCGTAAGGAAAATATAGAGGTTTCTTTGGTATGTCCTGCGAATATTGGTTCTGCAGATATTGATGTCTCACGAATGAAGCAAGGTATTATTAATATTGTTCGTAATTCGATTGCATATACCGAGGCAGGCGGGCGTATTGAATTACGTGCGGCGCGTAGTGGTAGTGATATAAAAATTAGTGTTAAGGATAATGGAAAGGGGATTGCGCCAGAAGATCAAAATCGCGTTTTACAACCCTTTGAGCGAGTAGATAGCGTGCAACAAGATAGCCGTGGTGCAGGACTTGGTCTTAGTTTGGTTCAAAATATTGTGACGTTGCATGGTGGTGTGTTTAATTTGGACTCGACACTTGGTGAGGGTACGACAGTGACCCTTATATTGCCAAAGGTGCAGGCGTAGCTTTTAATAACAGACAGCCCATGTCCTTACGCCGCCTTCTTTTTTTCGTTGTCCTTTGATTACGATTTCTCCGGCTTCGATACTGGTTTTACAAGAAAATACAGGAACGAATGTGCGCAAGGTGATTTCCAATTGCCTACCTGGATAAAATGGGCCGGAAGAGCAAAACTCAGAGATGTCCAGAGGGTGGCCTTCTGTCTTATGGCGCGTCCCTGCTTTTTGTAGGCGGAATGTACCGGTATGGCGAGCTTTTGTTCCATCTGGGGTCGTGTAGTAGTTCGTTGTTACATCGCCGTAAACCCTGTAGGGGGCTTCGTTACGGATGGTAAAGCATATCGGTTGAGATGTGATTTCTTGCGCGATTGTCGGTGTCGCGTGGAAGGTTAGTGTTAGTAATGCAAAATATAAAAGCCTCATATGTGTATTTTAGCGTAGAGCGTCCTTTTCACCAAGCACGTTCTATCCTATAAATGCATTATGATGATTGAAACCTGTTCCGAGCAGGAAACAATAGAATTTGCGCATGAGTTTGCCAAAAGCCTTGCGCCGCGTGATGTGGTTCTGCTTCATGGTGATCTTGGTATGGGTAAAAGCGTTTTTAGCCGTGCGGTTATTCGTGGCCTATGTGGTGTTGATAATTTGGAAGTGCCAAGCCCGACCTTTACGTTGGTGCAAACATATGATGCTGATATTGCAACATTATGGCATTTTGATTTGTATCGCTTATCCGATGTGTCAGAGATTTATGAATTAGGATGGGAAGAGGCGCTGATCGATGGTGTTCTTTTGGTCGAATGGCCAGAGCGCTTAGGATATTTGCGACCAAATTCTTGTATTGATGTGATTTTGTCGCCTGTGTCAGATGATTTTAATATGCGTAAAATAGAGGTGGTGCGCCATGGGTAAAGTGAATATTCCAAAGAGGGCATTTATTCTGGCGGCAGGTTTCGGCACGCGCATGCGCCCCTTAACCGATCACATGCCCAAGCCAATGGTAGAGGTCGCAGGGCGTAGCTTGATCTGGCGATCTCTTGATCAATTACGTGAGGCCGGTGTGTGCGAGGTTGTTGTTAATCTGCATTATTTAGCTGATATCTTAGAGGAACATTTGAATTTATATATGCGAGATCATCCTAAGATGTTGATCCATATTTCATTTGAAAAAGACATTTTGGAGACAGGTGGCGGGATCAAAAACGTGTTACATTATTTTAAGGATGAGCCGTTTTATGTGATTGCAGGAGACGCGCTTTGGAGTGATGGCATTGTCCCTGCATTGGAGAGGCTGGCGCGTGCATGGGACGCTGAGGTAATGGATATTATAACCTTGATGCAGCCTGTTGAGCGGATGAGTTTAACCTCAGGCGTTGGTGATTATGATATGTTGGAAAATGGCCTGGTGCACCGTTCGCTTAATAAAATGGGCGCATATATGTGGACGAATATACGTTTGAACGCGCCAAGTATTTATAAAAACATTGAAGAAGAAGATTTTTCATTCCTGAAAATCATGGATTCGTGCGAGAAAGAAAAGCGGTTTTATGCATTGGAACATGATGGTGACTGGCATCATATCAGTACACCGAAAGATCTGGAAACTGTAGATGCATATTTTAGAGATCAGGATAAAAATGGTGCAGCATAAAATCTATAACATCAGGGCTGGCTTGCCATTTTCAAAGGTGTTGGCACAATATTTATTGCAGGTTACGGCAGATAATCCAGAGCGTTTAACCCAATATAAAATTTTGTTGCCGACGCGTCGGGCTTGCAGGGTTCTGCGTGATAAGTTTTTAAGCATTAATGACGGTAAGCCTTTGTTGTTACCGCAATTGACACCATTGGGGGATGTCGATGAAGAGGATCTATCCTTGATGATGTTTGGGAACTCTCAGGGTTTTCTTGATATTCCTAACGCTATTGCGCCGTTAAAACGCCAATTATTGCTTGCTAAACTTATTCGGTCTGTGCCGGGGTTTGTGCAGGGGCCAGATCATGCCTTGGCATTGGCGGGTGCCTTGGCAAAATTCATTGATCAAGTGGCTGTTGAGGAATTAGACTTTTCAGATCTGCATAAAATTGTCCCTGATGAGTTCGCATCCCATTGGCAGATTACCCTAAATTTTCTTAAAATAATTAGTGAGAATTGGCCGGCTATATTAGTGGCGCATGATGCGATCGATGTTGCGCAGAGACGGAATTTATTGTTGCAGGCTTTGGCCAACCATTGGCGGGATACACCACCGGATTATCCTGTTATTGCTGCGGGGTCTACTGGCTCTATTCCGGCGGCGGGACGGTTGCTTGGTGTGGTGTCTCAAATGCCGACGGGGCAAGTTATCCTGCCCGGTCTGGATATGGCAATGGATGATGAAGCATGGGATTGTATAGAAGAAAGTCATCCGCAGCATGGGTTTAAAGTGCTTTTGGAACGTATTGGGGCAGAAAGGTCTTGTATTCAAGATATGGAAGGCGATGGCGATGATACGCTGTGCCGTAATGATTTGGCTTCTGAAATGATGCTGCCCGCGCCAGTGACAATGCGTTGGAAGGATTTTTCATCACGCCATGATGTTGTGCCCATGTTGGAGGGGCTGCAATATTTTTCATGCGCTTCACAACAAGAAGAGGCCTTTGTGATTGCCTTAATGATGCGCGAGTCGTTGCAGCATAAAACAAAAATCACAGCACTGGTTACGCCTGATCGTGCGCTTGCACGCCGCGTTAGCGCGCTATGTCGTCGTTGGAATATAGAGGTTGATGATTCTGCCGGACAGAGTTTGGTTGAGAGTAGGCTAGGGAAATTTATAACGCTTAGTATGGATGTTGTACGGGGTGGCTTTGATGTTGTCGCGTTGCTTTCGCTTTTAAAGATGTCCTTTTGTGTGTTTGGGCAAGAGGATGCACGTTATAACAGGATGATTACCATATTGGAATCGCGGTTCTTGCGTCAGGGTTTTTTGTTCCCCTCTTATGAAATGCTGCGCGAGAAAATCGCACAACAAGATGATTGTGAGGAGTTGCTCTCTTTTGTTGATGCATTTTATGCTGCGCTTAAGCCATTGATTTATTACGCACGTCAAGGGCAGGCACAAAATTTCAGTGAAATCTTAAAAGCGCATATTAAGGTGATAGAGATTTTAGCCACGACAGAGGACGCCGCCGGTGCGGATATTCTTTGGCGTGGCGATGTTGGACAAAGTGCAGCCTTGTTCCTAACCGAGCTTTCTGCTCAAGAGGGTTTGATTGATGATGTGAGCTTTTCGGAATATGCAAAAATATTAAATGCGTTGATGCGGATGGTTACTGTGCGCTCTGCCTATGGTGTACACCCGCGCTTGCTTATCCTTGGGCAATTGGAAGCACGCCTTAGTGACGCCGATCTGGTTATCCTTGGTGGTTTGAATGAGGGGGTATGGCCACCTGACGCGGGACATGATCCATGGATGTCGCGGCCGATGCGCAATGACTTTGGTCTGCCGGGTAGTGATCAGTCTGTTGGGATCGCTGCGCATGATTTTGTGCAAGGGTTTTGTGCGAAGAACGTTGTTTTGACGCGGCCTGAGAAAATAGGGGGAAGCCCGACTGTGCCTGCGCGTTGGCTTGATCGTTTGGATACGTTGTTGCAAAGTAGTGGTCTAAGTCTTGATGGTTTGTCAGATGCGCCATATCAGGATTGGGTTAAGGTTCTAGATGCGCATGACGATCCTAAACCATATAACCGGCCACAGCCTAAACCGCCAGTTTCTACGCGTCCTAGCGGTGTTTCTGTTACAAAGGTAGATGTTTGGATGAAAAATCCATATGCGATTTATATGCATTATGTGCTGCGCTTGCGTAAGGTAAAACCTTTAATACAGGATAATGATGCGGCGTTGCGTGGAACGATATTGCATGAGATCCTAGATCGGTTTACTGCGAAGTTCCCACTTGAATTGCCTGATGATGCGGAGGAATGTCTGATCGCTATTGCGCGTGAAGTCCTTGGTGAGACGATGGAGACGCCGGATCTCCTGCATTATTGGTGGCCAAGGTTTTTAAGAATTGCTGCATGGTTTGTAGCGCATGAAAATGGTTGGCGTGATGATGCCAAGTTCCTTGAAAGTGAGATTAAGGGCAATATAGATATTGATGTTGATGGGCAGGGGTTTAATCTTCATGGCACGGCAGATCGTGTTGATCGTATGCATGGGGGCTACGCGTTGATTGATTATAAAACAGGCGGGAGTTTTTCTAAGAAAGCGCTTAAAGAGGGTGCTTTGCCGCAATTACCTCTTGAGGCTTTGATCCTCGCGCGTGGTGGTTTTGCGGGTAAGGGGTTTAAGCATCAGCCAAAGGATGAGGGGCGTAAATCTGTGTCAAAGGGTGAGGCCGTCTATTTAGGATACTGGAAATTGACCGGAGGCACCAAAGCGGGAGAGGTTCAAGCGATCTCAGGTGATCTGGATGAAACAATTGATATAGTTCTGGAGGGCCTGAAAAGCTTGATCGCGGTGTTTAGAGATTTGGATACCCCATTCTATGCCATTCCTGATACCAATAATGCACCACGATTTAATGATTATGAGCATGTTTCTCGCCTTAAGGAATGGGCGGCATTAGATGGTGAAGAGGAGGTCGCATAAATGGAATCCTTAAAGAAAGTACAAGAATATATTGACCCGAATGTGCGTCAACGTGCCGCCTCTAATCCGCAGGAATCCATATGGGTTGGTGCGTCTGCGGGTACAGGGAAGACAAAAGTTCTAACCGATCGTGTTTTGCGTTTGTTGTTACCGCGCAGTGATGGCCAGCCTGCAACCAAGGCGAACCGTATTTTATGCCTGACCTTTACCAAGGCGGCGGCGAATGAAATGGCGGTGCGGATTAATAAAACCCTTAGCCAGTGGGCGGTGTTGGATATAGAGACACTGACACGCGTTCTAGTGGATTTGTTGGGACAAAGCCCATCGGAGCAGCAATTAGAGACTGCACAGCGTTTGTTTGCCGATGTGATTGATTGCCCTGGTGGGTTAAAGATCATGACCATCCATTCCTTTTGCCAATCTGTGTTGGGAAGGTTTCCACTGGAGGCTGATTTACCGCCGAGTTTTGAGTTGTTGGATGAATCTCTTTCTGCGGATTTGATGAAACAAGCACAGACCAAAGTGTTGGAACGTTTACAAGAGCCGGAGCATGTCGCATCTCCTCTTGGTCATGCATTGAACGCGCTTGCGAGTGATATAGATGAGGCGAGTTTTACCAATCTTGTGCGTGGCGTGTGTCAGGAACGTCACCAGCTTTCTTTGTTGTTTGATCGTTATCATGATGCTGATGGATTATATGCCGCGATCTGTACGCATTATGACATTGGTCAAAATATGTCGGTTATGGATATTGTCGCAAACTTGTGTCAAGAGGGTCAATATAATGGGGATTCTCTGCGCCTCGTGGGGGAGGCGATGTTGCAGGGCAAGAGCAAGACCGCCCCGATTTATGGTGGTAAAATTATCCAATGGTTGGACGCACCGCATGAGGAGCGTATAGAGCTGTTTGAATCGTATCGTTCTGTGTTTCTCACACAAAAACTAGAGATGAGAAGTCCAAAGGGCTTCCCGCCGGTTGATGTGCTTAAAACCTATCCGCAATGCAGGGATATTTTAGAGGAAGAGGGACATCGCCTTTTATCTGGAGATGAAACCATAAAACGTACAAAGTCGGCACAAATGACGCGTGACCTATTACTGATCGGGGATGCGGTTTTACAAAACTACATGCAGATAAAGCGTGAGCAAGGCGTACTGGATTTTGATGATCTGATTATTCGTACGATGGAGTTGCTTAACGGTAAAACCGAGAGTTTTTCACGTTTAAATGAAAAAGATTTCGGGAATATCACGCCGTGGATTATGTATAAGCTGGATCAGGGGTTGGATCATATTCTAGTTGATGAAGCGCAGGACACGAATCCAGAGCAATGGCGCATTGTTGAGGCGTTATGCGAAGAATTTTTCAGTGGCTTGAGTGCGCGTGATGATACATTACGTACATCCTTTACCGTTGGTGACATAAAGCAATCTATTTACAGTTTTCAACGTGCTGCTCCAGAAGAGTTTCAACGGATGCAGGGTGTTTTTGATCGCAAGATTAAAGAATCAGGGCATGTTAACCGCAATGTTGCGCTGGATATTTCATTTCGCTCTACCCAATCTGTACTTCGTGTTGTTGATCGCGTTTTTGAACAGCCAACCTTGAATGATGCTGTTGGTGGTGGAGATATCCATCACAGTTCTTTCCGCATGGGGCAGGCAGGATTGGTCGAGATATGGCCTTTGATTGAGGATGCCAAGGTTGATAAAAAACCATATTGGGATATGCCTGTATGCGTCATGAGCCAAAAAAGCGGTTCGTCGCAGCTTGCATCATATACGGCGCAAAATATTCGAAACTGGTTAGATCGAAAAGAAATATTAGAGAGTGCCAATCGCCCTATAGAGGCGGGTGACATAATGATACTGGTGCGTTCGCGCTCTGCCTTTGTGGATCAGCTGGTGCGTGCATTAAAGGCAGAGGGTGTGCCAGTCAGTGGTGCGGATCGGATGATTTTGGGTCAACAACTTGCGGTGCAAGATGTGTTGGCTCTGGCGCAGTTCTGCTTGTTTCCTGATGATGATTTGACACTGGCCTGTGTGTTGAAATCTCCGTTCCTTGGATGGGATGAGGAGGAGTTGTTTTCTTTATCCTATAATCGCAAGGGAACATTATGGCAGGAAATGTGCAATTTTGATCAAGGTAGAATTGCAGCAATCGAAGGACATCCAGATGATATCCCATGCGTTACGAATGAGAAGCGTGAGGGTGCACGAGATTATCTTGCCAGATTGATTGGTCGGGCGCGATATTTAGGGGGGTATGAATTCTTCAGCCATATTTTAAATATGGCCTGTCCGGCGGATACGCATTCTGGTTTGCGTGCTATTCGGGGGCGATTGGGTGATGATGCGCTTGACCCGATTGATGAACTTTTAAATGCAGCGTTGGAGTTTGGCCGCGATAATATAGATCACTTGCAAATCTTTTTGGATCACCAAGAGCGTAAAAGTACTGAGATCAAGCGTGAGATGAAGGAAGGCAGTTCGCAGGTTCGTATTATGACCATCCATGGGTCGAAGGGATTGCAAGCACCAATCGTGATTATGCCTGATACGATTAAGACCAGTGCTGCGAAAAAGGGAGGGCGCATGTTATGGCCGCACAAGACCCATTTATCTGTGCCACTTTATTCGCCGCGTCAAGATGATGATCCGCAGGCTTACAAAAGCGTTTATCAGGCATGTAATGATTTAGAAGAGCAAGAATATTACCGTTTGCTCTATGTTGCGATGACACGGGCGGCAGATCGTTTATATATTGCGGGATATCAGGGCAGTAAACGCGCATTGGATAGCTCATGGTATTTCAAAATTCTGAATGCGATGGAAAATGATGAGAATGCTCAGGTTTTGGAGAATGGTCATATTCGTATTGAGAATGCACAAGAGGCACAACCAGATAAGGTGCAAAATCGTAGTATTTCGAATAAACAAGATGCAACATTGCCGGAGTGGATGTTTAAACCTGCACCGGAAGAGCCGTTTCCGCCGCGCCCACTTATTCCGTCCCGTCCTGCGATTGAAGACAGTGAAACAACGCTTTCCCCTTTAATGGCAGTTAAAAATCAGAGGTTTCGTCGTGGAAACTTGACACATAAGTTGTTACAGTTTCTTCCGGATTTTGAAATATCTGAGCGCGAGAATGTTGCGGTAAAGTTTGTGCAAAAGAATGCGCAAGATTTATCGGAGAAGGTAAGGTTAAGTGTTGTGTCAGAGGTGATGCGTATTTTATCTCACCCTGAATATGCGCCGTTCTTTAGGTCAGATTCTATGGCGGAGGTTTCTGTCACAGGCCTAATGCCTGATAACCGTATTGTCAGTGGGCAGATAGATCGCCTTGTGATTGGTGAGACGGATGTATGGATATTAGATTATAAAACCAACCGTCCACCACCGCGCGATCCTAAGGATGTGCCCGCGCTTTATCGTAGGCAGCTCGCAGCATATCGCGATTCGATTCGCGAGATTTATCCAACGCATAAAATAAATTGCGCGCTACTTTGGACGGATGGGCCATTCTTAACTATTTTATAGGTTATGGAAGAGCCAACAGCATACACAAAAGCCCCGAAATACGAGGCTTTTATCTATTGTAAGGTTATTATATTTTATCGGCGAGCCAATTAGAAAGTTGAGATTTTGGCAAGCCACCGACTGTTGTGTCTACTACTTTACCGCCTTTGAACAACATAAGAGTTGGAACACCGCGAAGTCCATATTTTGTAGGTGTTTCTGGCGCATCCTCTATATTCATCTTTACGACTTTTAATTTGCCCGTCATTTCGTTGGCTATTTCTTCTACGATTGGTAAGAGCGTCTTACAAGGTCCACACCATTCTGCCCAAAAATCAACTAGAACAGGCTCATCTGCATTGATAACCTCAGCTTCAAAATTACTGTCATCTACGGCTTTTAAAGACATCTTATATATTCCTTTCGATTGATACGCTGTATGTCTTCACTATGAGGACCCTTCGCGATTCGTCAAGGTTTTTACTGAACCTGCATGTGTATAATTCGTATTCTTTGCAAGGGCGGTTACAATATGACATAATCAGCATTTGAAGTTTCAGGTGGTTTGTATGGCCATTTAAGAAAAGGGTAATAAGGGCGATACGAAATGGGTGATTGGCAAGAGGATCTCGGTGATGTTGGTTTATCACGCCGTTTTTTCCTAAAGGGTGCGAGTGTACTGAGTGTGAGTGCGCTTACGAGTGGCCTTTCATTATTTCCTGATACTGCGCTGGGTGCACAAAAATTGATTGTACCGACGCGGAATTTGGTTGGTCATCATGCTTATGTGCATGGAGAGAATGAGGCTCTTAGCCCCGAATTATCTGCCTATGCGGATGAGGTATTTTATAATGCGTCCTTGACTAAACTCGTGACGCTAGCCAAAGTTTTTGAAGAAATTGATAGTGGTCGCCTTGATTGGAATGATAAAATACGGGTGTCCGAGCGTGCTATATATCAAAGTTCTCACCGTGCGGAATTTGAAGAGCTGAGCGTTCGTCAAGCATGTGAGATGGCGGGGTCTGCTTCGCTGAACGATGCGACAATTGCATTGGCTGAGCGTATTGCTGCGCAGGAAAATATCACGCGCCAGTTAACGCAGAGGCAAAGCAAAGCCTTGGAGAATATATTTGTGCGTAAGCATATGATGCCGCTTGTGCAATCGCTGGATATGAAGAATACACTTTGTACAAACGCGACAGGACTTCCGCTTTATTCGGTTAAGGATAAGAAAAATGGTTATGAAACCATGGAATTGCCCAATAATTATTCGACCTTAAATGACATGGCTAAAATAACATCGCATCACTTGTCTGAATATTCTGATTATATGGATGTGTTTGCGCAGCGTTTTGTTTCTGTGAATACATTTCGATCGCGCATGCATAACGGTAATTTATTGCTTCCCGGTAGTGAGAGGAAAGGTGCTGATCCCTATGATGGTGTTGTTGGCATGAAGTCCGGTTTTATTAATGCATCAGGACATCATTTGATTTGCGTTAAAGAACATGATGGAAAGACTCTTGTGAGTATGACAATTGGCAGCGACAGAGATGATCGCGTAGAAGACCAGAGGCGCATTCTTGACCTTGCGGTTAATACGTATGAGGCACGTAAGGTTTTACAACATGAGTCTGCCTTGGCGCTTTAGGGGAGATGCTTAAATGCAAGACCTTTTAACTTTATTATCTTTTCCTAATAGTAAGACTTTGGGCGAGTGGGTCTTGGCTTCTTCTTCACTCATTTGCGCGTAAGCACAGATAATAACCAGATCACCTGTTTTAATCAGGTGTGCCGCCGCGCCATTGATACCGATAATGCCTGATCCTCGCTCGCCTTCAATTACATATGTTGTCAGGCGTGCACCGTTTGTTATATCCAGAATATCCACTTGTTCGTTCAGTAAAAACCCAGCTTGTTCGATCAAATCCATATCGATCGTGATAGAACCCTCGTAATCGAGATCGGCTTGTGTAACCGTTGCGCGGTGTAGTTTCGCTTTTAACATTGTCAAAAACATGACTTTACTTCCTATCGCTATCCATGTGTAATCTTGCATGTGTTTATAACACTATGTAACGAAATAAAAGGGGATTGTGATGCGCGACTATGATAATGAAAATATTTTTGCGAAAATTCTAAATGGCGATATTCCGTGCGATAAGGTTTATGAGGATACGCATGTGTTGGCTTTTAATGATATTACGGCGCAGGCACCTGTCCATATCTTGGTGATACCAAAGGGAAAGTATGTCTCTATTGATGATTTTGGTGCGCATGCTTCGGCGGAAGAAGTCACGGCTTTTTATCGTGCGATCTCTAAAATCGTTGCGGAACAGGGTATAGCCGAGTCGGGCTTTCGTTGCATCTCGAACACGGGCGATCATGGCGGGCAAGAGGTGCCACATTTCCATGTGCATATTCTGGGTGGTGAAAAGATCGGCCCTATGGTTTCTAAATAGCTTATTTCTTATCCTGGAAACATAATCACGTTATCGGCCATATAGCCAGTGATTGCCGGTATAGTCTTCATGTTGCTTTTTAACGTTTCTTGCAAGGAAACAACCTCATCAACAATCATTAAATGTGATTGTAGTTGTGCCGTGATGATGTTGAGGATGATTGCAATTTTGGGGTTTGTAATTTCAAATGATAATTGGCACAAAGATGTGATTTCTAAGAATTCTTCTATATCTTCGGAAATAATAAGCATCATCTCACTTTGTGTTTCTGTCCATAATTCATGATTTTTTTCTGCAAGATCGTTCCGCGTGCTGTAGCGCTCTATAATACGGGTACACTCCATTTGAAGAAATGTTAAATCCGGTGAAATGATTGATTCGAAATTTGAAATTTCTTCCATGACAAAGGCTGCACATAAAAGCGCGCTATCCGGTTGAAAGTCGCCCATGATCTCATGCAGGGCATAATGTGTGCTTGCGTTGGGGCTTTGGTTTGTGATGAGTAAATCGCGCACGATTAATGGCATATGTAATTTGCTTTTTAAAAGTGCCATTTGTTTGTCATTTTTTGCCATGTCAGCCTCCTGATTAAATATTGTTTGCGCGTGGTTGTTGCGCCTTCCATATCTTCTTCTTAATGGGTGAAAGTGAATAAATTGTTAACGCGGCTTTTGTTTCTTACGGTTGTATGTAATAAATAAAGATCAAAAGGTGAACAAAGGTGTTTTGTGGTTGTGCGGATTGTTTTATTGGTTTCTGTGTTGTTGGCAATTATATTGTTGGCTGTGGGTTATCAGGCTGAGAAAGAAAGTGGTGCTGGTATTCAAGTTGGTATCATGTCTGAGGAGGATGCAAAACGTACTTTCGGTTTGGCTGTATCTTCGGATAAGCAAAAATTTGAAAATCATGTGAGGCGACTTTTGTTTGTTAGTCTTGATGATATAAATAGAGGGCGTACCTCGCGTCCTATTGATATGGAAGAAATTCGGCAATTTTTCACGGAGAAGGGTTGGGTTTCTTATATGAAATATTTGACGGCACATAAAAAATATCTTCAAGAAAAAAAGGTCGTATATGAACACACTCAGGTTATGGCAAGGTTTTTATATGATTCTCAGATGTATTCCGAGAATGGTGCAGGTTATCTTTTTGAAGTTGAAGGGAACTTCTTTTACGCATCTTATGATGCTTTTGATTATCATGGTGATGAATTTGATTTAAAGCTTTCCGTGGAGGGGGATTTTCAAGAGCCTTCCGATATGAAAATTGATAATTGGCAAGTTACATTTAGGAAAAAACAATAATGGTAGCACGGGTTAATACGGTTTCGTTTCAAGGGATAGATGTTAAGGCGGTTGATGTGCAGGTGCAGTTGTCCAATGGGTTGCCTGCATTTAATATTGTGGGGTTGCCGGATAAGGCCGTGGCGGAGAGTAAGGAACGGGTGCGTGCGGCGCTCCATGCGCTGGGGCTTTCTTTGCCGCCAAAGCGTTTGACGGTGAACATGGCGCCTGCCGATCTTGGTAAGGAGGGTAGCCATTTTGATCTGCCGATTGCGCTGGGGGTTTTGGGCGCGATGGGGGTTATCCCCAAAGAGGAGCTGGGCCGGTATGTGGTGCTTGGTGAGTTATCATTGGATGCATCGATTCGCTCGGTTTCGGGTGTGTTGCCTGCGGCGATGCATGCTAGTGAGAGTGATCGTGATTTAATTTGTCCAAAGGAATGTGGTGGAGAGGCCGCATGGGCGGGGGATCTGGATATTATTGCACCCAATGATTTGTTGCAGTTGATTAATCATATTAAAGGGACGCAATTATTAGGGCGACCAGAGGCTAAACTTGCGAATGATAATGCGCTCAATATTCCTGATTTATCACATGTAAAGGGTCAGGAGAGCGCAAAACGAGCTTTGGAAATTACAGCCGCAGGTGGTCATAACTTACTTATGATCGGTGCACCTGGAAGTGGTAAATCTATGTTGGCCAGTTGTTTGCCCGGTATTTTACCGCCGTTATCGCCGAAAGAAGCGTTAGAGTTGTCTATGGTACATTCCCTTGCGGGGGTGCTGCCGGAGGGGGGCTTGATTCGCCAGCGTCCTTTTCGTGCCCCCCATCATTCCGCGTCGCAGCCTGCTTTAATCGGAGGTGGGCAGAAGGTGAGGCCGGGGGAAATATCGCTTGCGCATCATGGGGTTCTGTTTTTGGATGAATTGCCAGAGTTTTCACGTGCAACATTAGAATCGTTAAGGCAGCCACTTGAAACGGGCGATGCACTTGTCGCGCGCGCCAATGCACATATTCGCTATCCTGCACGGTTTCAATTGATTGCGGCGATGAATCCGTGCCGTTGTGGGTATTTGGGCGATAATGATATGGCCTGTACCAAGGCGCCGCGGTGTGGCGTTGATTATCAATCAAAGATATCAGGGCCTTTGATGGATCGGATTGATATCCATGTGGATGTACCCCCTGTTCAAATTGCGGATTTGCATGGAGTTAAAGCGGGGGATACATCAGAGGTGGTTGCCGCGCGGGTTTTCGCCGCGCGTGAGGTTCAGCGTGTGCGTTATCAGCGTTTGGGTATGAAAGGTTCTGCATTTGTGAATGCCAATGCGACAGGTGAAATACTGGATTTGGTGAGCAATATGAGCGCAGAGACACGTGATATTTTAACCAAAGCCGCCGAGCGTGCGAAGTTGTCTGCGCGTGGATATTACCGTATTTTAAAGGTTGCACGGACGATTTCCGACCTAAATGGTGGTGCAAAGATGCTCTGCACAGCCGATATAGCAGAGGCATTGAGTTATCGTCGTATGGCGGTTTGTGGGTGATTTGCACGGTTTTTTCGCTTTATTACTATATTAATTTGTATTTTATGCGTGTTTTACGCTATACTGTTGGTAAGCAATGAAAAATAAAAATGGTGTGAAGTTAATATGTCAACTGATATGGGCAATCAAATTTTAAGCAAAGCCGCTGGTGTTAATGCCAGGGATGTTATGCAGGGGCATTCTCTTGCGCCTGATAAATCTGAAGATCATATGTTTGCGACAGGGAAGTTAAAGGGAGCCTGGCAAAAGACAGATCCTTTTTATGGGAAAAATCTATCTTTTTCCGAGGGTACACAGCAAAAAACTGCATTTCAGGCAATTTCTCCAAACAAATCATATAAGACGGATAAAATTAACACGCAGGCGATGTCTCGCAGCGCGCAGAGTCCTGTTAAGGATGGCGGTAAGATGCAGGCAAACGCCGCAACGGCGGCAAAAGATATTAAAAGTACAATGGCTGTGGCGAAGGCTGATATGAAGCAGGCGCAAGCTGAGCAGGCGGATGCTACCAAGCAGGCTGCTCCTGATAATGATCTGAGTGTGTCTAACGCGCAGGATGAGTTGAGCCCTCAAAAGGGCGCAGATAAGATAGCCGCTAGTGCTTTTATCGTTGCTGATGCCATGATTGGTGGAGGAACGCTAGCCACAATGGGAAAGGCAATGTTTGTTTCGCAAGGTGTGTCTCAACAAGATAAAAAGTTAACGCCGAATGAATTGAAGGCCTTGGCCGCAGATTCTCTTGCGCGGGCGGCAAGCTCAGGTGGTAATGAAACGGCCGTTGATTCGAATGCTGGTGCAACGATTCGTCTGGATGTGGGTGCGAAAAGTAAATTTGCTTTTGGGGAGATGAGTACCGAAGACTATATCATGGTTGCTCAAACGGATGTGGAAAAAACGCCTGAAATTATGGCTCTTGGGAATGATTTGGCAGCGGTAAAAAAGGTGCAAGCCACTCTCGGTCGTTTGGAAGATCGGAAAGATGTTGCTTTTGATCTGTCTGATGAGAAAATTGATTCTATCTCTGTAGAGCTTACAGGGCAGGGATTGCAAGGAATATCTTCATATAAGATGGATACGTTGGCCGCGAATGACGCAGCGAATGAAGCGGTGTTTTCTTCTGTGCAAGATATGCCTAAGATTAATGCAGATGAAGATATCGCTGTGTTCAAGCCATCAACCATGGCTTTGGCTCAAATGTCTGTGGCTTAATTTGTTTTTCCAGATAAAATAAATTTTTCTTGAGTATTTCGGCACTCTATTTTAGTATGCAGGTTGTATTTTAAAATAGTGGTTTTTCTCTTTGCCTTATATGCACTCAATAGATGTTACTCAAAAATTCTCTGATCTTGCGTTAAAGCGTATTGATGCTGATGGGCTTGTTCCGACGCCTGAAAATTATGAGTTGTGGTTTGTCTATTATTCTAAGTCGAATGATGACTTGATTAAGGCGGTTGATTTCTTGTTGGAAAAAAGCGGTGGCAGAATATCGGATGAGCAGTGTTATGGGATATTTCAAGATTTTTTAAGTGGTCAGCGTGAAGAAAAATTGGTTTCGGATGCTGGCGATCAGATACAGCAAACGATAGATGATGTTAATGTTGCTGTTTTCTCGACCAAAAAACATGTGACCAAATATAATAAGAGTTTGAAAGTCGCGAGTAAAAAAATTAAATCCGGACAAAATGAAGATGATGTGCAAGGCTTGTTGGATGGTATTATGGCCGACACGGAAAAAATGATTGATCAGCATGAGCATTTGGAAGAAATGTTGGAGTATTCGACAAGGGCAATGGAAGATATGCGCCGTGACCTTGAAATTGCCCGTAAGGAGGCGATGACCGATGCATTGACAGGGCTTGCAAATCGAAAGGCCTTTGATCAGGAAATTGATCGTCTTATGAAACTCGCTCAGGATGAAAGTGAGCCTTATACCTTTAGTATGATTCTATTGGATATTGATCATTTCAAGAAGTTTAATGATACATTTGGCCATCAAGTTGGTGATCAGGTTCTAAAGCTGGTCGCACGAACTTTGAAGGGTGGTGTTAAAGGTCGGGATGTCGTTGTGCGCTATGGTGGTGAAGAATTTGTTGTGTTATTACCAGGAACAAATATACAGGGCGGCCTGAAGGTTGCGGAACTTCTTCGTCATGAAGTAGAGAAAAAAGAAGTGATTAACAGGGTTACAGGCAAAAGCATTGCGAAAATCACTTTTTCCGCGGGTGTCGCTGAATATTTGAAGAATGAAGAGCAGGATGATTTTGTTGTGCGCGTTGATAATGCTCTTTATAAAGCCAAGGGAGCAGGGCGAAATCAGGTTGTTTCTGCATTAGTCACTGATTAAGTATAAAAATTTATTATTTCCGTTACAAGACCTTGCATCTATATAGGATAACGTCCTATCTATAGGTATGCAGGATATATTTGAAATTGAAGAGTTGCCAAGCGCCGAGAGTGCCTTTTCTTATCTTGAAACGTTAAATGCTCCGCAGCGTGAAGCTGTTGAGGCGCTGGATGGCGCGGTGCTTGTGTTGGCTGGTGCGGGGACAGGTAAAACGCGGGTGTTAACAACCCGTTTGGCACATTTATTGAATACCGCGCAGGCGTATCCTTCGCAAATACTATCCGTGACCTTTACGAATAAAGCCGCGCTTGAAATGAAAGAGCGTATTAGCGAGATGATGGGGGGGTGTCCTGTTGACGGGTGGTGGCTTGGCACGTTTCATTCATTGGCGGCGCGAATGTTACGTCGGCATGCAGACCTTGTGGGGTTATCCAGTAACTTTACGATTCTTAATCCGGATGATCAGGTTCGCTTGTTAAAGCAGCTGTTGGAAGTTGAGGGGATCGATACTAAAAAATGGACACCTAAATCTTGTATCGGGATTATTGATCGCTGGAAAGATCGTGGTTTATTACCCTCGCAGGTTCCTGCCAGTGATGTTGATGAAGTGGCGGATGGTAAAGTGCCGTTATTATATACGAAGTATCAGGCGCGTTTGCGTAGCATTAATGCGTGCGATTTTGGTGATTTGTTACTTCATATGATTACGATTTTGAAAAATCCTGAAAATCACACTGTTTTGGATGAATACCATCATCGTTTTCGCTATATTCTGGTCGATGAGTATCAGGACACAAATGTCGCGCAGTATTTGTGGCTTCGTCTACTTGCGCAGGGGACAGGGAATATTTGCTGTGTTGGTGATGATGACCAGTCGATCTATGGATGGCGTGGTGCAGAGGTCGGCAATATCTTGAAATTTGAGCAGGATTTTAAAGGCGCAAAGATTATTAGGCTGGAACAAAATTATCGCTCTACTAATAATATATTGAAGGTATCGGGTGCGATTATTGAGAATAATGGCTCGCGTTTGGGCAAGACTTTATGGTCGGATCAAGGGGATGGCGATAAGGTCAAAGTATGTGGTCTTTGGGACGGTGAAGCAGAGGCGCGCTGGGTCGGTGAAGAGATTGAGCAGCTTCAACGTGGCATCAATAATGAGCGCGGCGTATCATTAAGTGATATTGCGGTGTTGGTGCGTACTGGATTTCAAACACGAGAGTTTGAGGAGCGTTTTATTAAGCTTGGCCTATCTTATAAAGTCATTGGTGGCCCACGGTTTTATGAGCGTATGGAAATACGAGACGCGTTGGCTTATTTTAGAGTTGTGGTTCAAAAGGATGATGATTTAGCGTTCGAGCGTATCGTTAATGCGCCAAAGCGCGGTATCGGCAAGGCGACGCTTAATATATTATATGGTTATGCACGTTCAAAAGAGATTAGCTTGCAATGTGCCATTATGGACTTAACCCAGACGGATGAATTAAGGCCGAAGATCAAAGAAACCCTGATGAAAATATTGGATGACTTTGAACGCTGGCGCTCGCTCATGGATAACATGAAGCACGCGGAGCTGGCTGATATGATTTTGGATGAATCCGGTTATATGGCGATGTGGAAACTGGATAAGTCCCCCGAAGCACCAGGGCGCGTTGAAAACTTGAAAGAGTTGATTGGTGGGATGCAGGGTTATGAATCTATGCAGGATTTTTTAGAGCATGTTGCCCTTGTTTTGGAGAATCAAGACAGCAGTTCTGGCACGTTTGTAACGCTGATGACGTTGCATGGTGCCAAGGGGTTGGAATTTGATAATGTGTTTCTTCCGGGGTGGGAGGAGGGGCTGTTTCCTTCTCAACGTACGATGGATGAAAATGGGGTGAAGGGGTTGGAAGAAGAGCGCCGCCTTGCCTATGTTGGAATCACCCGTGCACGTAAACGCGTCTTTATTTCCTATGCATCAAGCCGACGCATATATGGCAGTTGGACAAATTCTGTGCCTGCGCGTTTTATTGATGAAATACCTGAAGAATTATTGGATTTAAGCACGCAAAGTGGCATGGTGCAGGCGGGGCGTTCCCGCCATTGGGATTCCAGTGGTTTCACGCCAAAATCAAAACCGTCCTCTAGTACGTTTGAGCGCAAAGTTCAAACCGAAAGCGGTGATATATTATCACGTGGGGATCGTGTGTTTCATGATAAATTTGGCTATGGTGAGATTATCAATATTGACGGGCATAAGCTTGATATCGTTTTTGAACATAGTGGTAAAAAACGTGTGATGGATAGTTTTGTTGAAAAATCCTAGATTTTGACCTTGGGCGATATTAAAAACCTAACTTTCCTGCGGCAATGATTTCTCCGTAACCGCCTTTTTGGGCAAAAATTATAATACCATCGAGTGTTTCGCCTTCAATGGTTGATTGTGGCATAGGGAATGTGTGCGTTTTGCCTGCTCCTTGCCATTTTCCTAAATTGGTATAGCTGAGGGCTGCGTTGGCATAAAGAATGGATTTACCGTTATTCTCTCCATTTTTTATGTCTTGTTTATGGTGTTTCTTATATCCAAAAGCCCATAAATGGTAATCTCCGTCCTCTATGGTTGGAAGAGAGAGTTGGATGGTATCGTTGTTTGTGATGTTTATTTTGATATTTTGAATAGGCTTTTCCGCTGCATTTTTGAGGGCAGCTGTGACTTTTTCATTATGTGACCCGATGAAGGCACCCCCTCCATTAATGATCATTTGTGGTGTGTAAATGCGTTTTGTTCCTTGCATGCCGGCATATCCGTGCTGACGCATGTCGCAGAAATCCTGTGATAGTGTGTCTTTCCAACGTAAATGATTGAAATAAGAAATGTGGCATCCCAACGTAATGATATTGTTGCTTTCTGATAGGTTGGCCAGTGTTCTGTCTGCGGGCGGGCATGATGAACACCCCTGTGAGGTGTAAAGCTCAACCACGATTGGTGTGTCTGTTTGGGGCAGTTTAGAGCCATATTGTGCGTAGAGTCCTTGCGCGGAAATACCAATAATAATGGCGATCATAACGAGAAAAAATGATTTTTGGATCATGATGTTATATTCATATCTTTGTTTGTTTCTATTTGAGCAGCTTATCTTATCTGTCATTGTTGGAAAAGCGCAAATTTGTCCCCGTTTATGATTTTGTTTTGGTCGCCAGTTATTGTGTTCTGCCTTAAACTCCTTCATATTAATCTCTTATAAATAATAAGTACGTGGATAATATAGGTTATGGCGCATAAAGATCAAATTGCGACTGTGTTCGGTGGAACCGGTTTTCTTGGCAGGCAAATTGTACGCGAATTGGCCGCACGCGGGGTTACGGTTAAGATTGCAACGCGGGTGCCAGAACGGGCGTATTCCTTGAAGACGTGTGGTGCTGTGGGGCAGATTGTACCTGTTCTGTGTGATTATTCAGATGCGCAGAGTGTTCGTGCGGTGGTTAAAGGCTCAGATTTTGTTATTAATTGTATCGGTATTTTGTTCGAGAGAAAAAAACGTGCGACATTTGAACATGTACATGTGGATATTCCGGCAATGATCGCTAAGGCGTGCGCGGATGAAAAAGTATCACGGTTTACGCATATTTCTGCATTGGGGTGTGATACGGGTATTTCAAAATATGCCCAAACCAAGTTTGATGGTGAAAATGCGGTGCGTACGAATTTCCCTGCAGCCATGATCCTACGTCCTGCCGTTATGTTTGGGCAGGATGATGACTTTTTTAATAAGTTTGCTGAACTCGCACGGTTTATGCCGTTTCTTCCGTTGATTGGTGGCGGAAAGACGCGCCTTCAACCGGTTTATGTTGGTGATGTTGCTGACATTGTGTTGAAAGGGTTGTTTTCTAACTCCAGTCGTTTTCAGGGAAAAATATATCAACTTGGTGGGCCTGATGTTGTTACGTTTCGGGAGATTTACGAGAAGTTGTTTAAATATACGATGCGTCCTAAGATGTTAATATCTATGCCATTTTCTGTGGCTAAGTTGGAGGCTGTATTTTTGAATATCTTGCCTAACCCTATTTTAACGCCGGATCAGGTTGAAAGTTTGAAAACAGATAGTATCGTTGACAATGAAGCACTCGGTTTAGATGTGTTTGATATTTCTCCTAAATCAATGGATTTGGTATTGCCAGGATATCTAGAAACCTATAAATCCGGTGGACGTTTTGCAGTAGAGCAGAACGGTTAAATTGCATTATATTTTTAAGGAATAGATGAGAATGACTTTTTATATGCGTTTATTTTTTGTGTTTGTACTTACGCTTATTTGTATGGTGCCGATGACGAAGTCTTTATATGCGGCGACGCAAGAAATTGTGGCAGTTGTGAATGAAGATGCGATATCTGCACGTGACTTGGCCACGCGTATGAGGCTGATTATTGCGTCATCTGGTTTACAGAATAATAAAGAAATTCGTGCAAAGCTTACGCCGCAAATTTTGAGTAGTTTGATTAATGAGCAGCTTATGTTGCAAGAGGCGCGTAAAATGAATATACGCATTGAGCGTGCCGAAGTTGAATCTGGGTTCTTGAAGGTTGCGACGCAGAATAAAACGACACCTGCAAAATTTAAGGCGATGTTAAATCGTGGTGGTATTGATATATCAACAATGTATATGCAGATTGAAGCACAGCTTGCATGGGGTAAAGTTGTGCAGAAACGTTTGCGTCCTAGAGTTATTATTTCTGAACGTGATGTGGATGATACATTGGAACGTATTCGGGCGAAGGTCGGGTCGAAGGAGTATTTGACGGCGGAAATATTTTTGCCGATTGATAATGTAAAATCAGAAAAGCAGGTGAAACATCTTTCCAATCGTCTGGTTCGGGAAATAAAATCTGGTAAAGCGAGCTTTTTTAGTCTCGCGCAGCAATTTTCGAAGGCGGCGGGGGCTGTGAGTGGTGGTGATACAGGATGGTTGCAGGAAACACAACTTTCCGAGGAAATATTAACTGGCTTGCAAGCGATTAAAAAAAATCAAGTTACCAAGCCGATTAAAACATTAAGTGGTTATCATATTTTGTTTTTACGTGACATTCGTATTTTGACCGAGGACACAATGCCTTCACGCGACCAAATTTATTATTCTTTGGGAACTGAGCGTCTTGAAAAGTTACAGCGCCGCCATTTGTTGGATTTAAAAGCAGCATCATTCATTGATGTTCGTGTGTAGCGTATGGGGGTTGACCTGAAGGCGCGCATCACAGCAATCGAAGCATTGCCGCCATTACGTGATGTGATTGCGCAGCATGAATTAAGTGCGCAAAAGGCACTGGGGCAGAATTTTCTGCTTGATATGAATATTACTGATAAAATAGTGCGTGAAGCGTTGGCACGTGACGGTGATGATTGGCATGATGTCCATGCCTTTGAAATTGGGCCGGGGCCAGGTGGGTTGACGCGTTCTTTGCTTAAAAGCCCTGCAAAAAAAGTTCATGCGATAGAGTTGGATCGGCGCGCTGTTGCTGCGTTGGATGGTTTAGTGCAGGCTGCCTGTGGTGATTTGGATGTGTTGCAATGTGATGCAATGAAAGAAGATTTGACCATGATGGCAGATGCGCCGCGGGTGATCGTTGCCAATCTGCCTTACAATATTGCAACACCGTTACTTATAGGTTGGTTGAGGCAGACAAGAGGCGATTTTAATGCTTATAAATCCATGACATTAATGTTCCAAAAAGAGGTGGCAGATCGCATGGTCGCAACGCCAGATTGCAAGACTTATGGACGCCTTTCTGTCATAACGCAGTGGTTATGCAATGTGAGTGTAATTTATGATCTTCCGCCATCGGCATTTACGCCGCCCCCTAAAGTGATGTCTGCGGTGGTGCATTTTTCACCGCGTGAATTGCCTGCTGATGCGCCTGATTTCAGGGCGGTGGAACGTGTGACCGCTGCGGCGTTTAATCAGCGCCGTAAAATGATCAGATCGAGTTTAAAAGAATATATGCCTGCGATTGAGGCTTTAGGAATTAATCCGCAATTGCGTGCGGAAAATTTAAGCGTACAAGACTATATTAATATCTCTTCTGTTTGATCTGCTGATTAAAGTCCATCTTTTAATCCGCGTACAAAATTCGATAATCCGGCCATTCTCCGGCGTTTTATACGTTCCGCATCTAAAATAAGCTGCGCCTTTTTAATGGCTTCATCAACATCATTATTGATGATTACGTAATCATATTCGCTGTAATGGGACATCTCATCTGCGGCTTTGGCCATGCGCCCTCTGATGTCACTGTCTGATTCCAGAGTATCGCGTGATCTTTCGCGTAAGCGTTTTTCCAGTTCTGCTCGCGCAGGGGGAAGGATGAAAACTGTGACCAAATCCTCACGTGCAATTTCGGAGAGTTGCTGCGTTCCTTGCCAATCAATATCGAAGATGACATCCTTGCCTTCGGAGAGGGTTTTATCGACGGGTGCGCGTGGTGTGCCATAGTAATTATCAAAAACCTTGGCATGTTCCAGCATCTCATCATTATCAATCATATTTTGAAATGCATCGGGCTCTACAAAATAATAATCTTGTGCGTGGACTTCACCTGCGCGACGCTTACGTGTTGTTGCCGAGATTGAAAGGCTTAAATTATCATTGTTGCGTAGAAGCGCCCGTGTGATTGTCGTTTTCCCTGCACCAGAGGGGGATGACATAACATACATTAAGCCGCGTCGTGTAATTTTATCCAAAATAACTCTCCGGTCATTTCTAATTGTTCTTTTTATCATCTTAAACTAACCATAGAATAGGTAAACTGCAATTCTAAAGTGGTAAGGAGTATGTAAATGGCTGCGCATAAGTTGGATACAAGGGTTATTGTGATTACGGGTGCGTCCAGTGGTATTGGGCAGGCTCTTGCTGAATGTTACGCAAAGGATGGAATTGTACTTGGCTTGACGGGGCGTAATCAAGCACGCCTTCAAAATGTCGTTCTGACATGCCAAGGGAAAGGTGCGCATGTAATTTGGTCTGTTTTGGATGTTACAGATCGCCAAGGCATGGCGCAGTGGCTCGGGGCGTTGGATGATGAATATCCCATTGATCTTGTGATTGCCAATGCAGGAATTTCTGCGGGAACGGGGGGTGTCTTAATTGGTGAGGACCCTGCGCAGGTGCGGCATGTGTTTGATGTTAACCTTCACGGTGTCTTAAATACGGTTGAACCAGTTCAAGAGAGAATGATTGCGCGTGGACGTGGGCAAATTGCGCTGATGAGTTCATTGGCTGGTTATCGTGGGTGGCCTGGTGCGCCTGCCTATTGTGGTTCTAAGGCTGCAGTGAAGATATATGGCGAATCTTTACGCGGTGTTCTTAAAAAAACAGGGATTCGCGTTAATGTTGTGTGTCCTGGGTTCGTTCGTTCAAGAATAACTGCGCGTAATGCATTTCCTATGCCTTTTTTGGTTGAGGCAGATAAGGCGGCGCATATTATTGCGAAAGGTCTCAAGAAAAATAAAGGGCGCATCGTTTTCCCTGCTGTTTCGGGGGTAATGTCATGGTTTTTCATGGTTATTCCGGATTTTGTTGCTCAGTATCTTTTGTCTTTTTCGCCAGACAAATCAGTGGAAAATGGATAAATCTGGGGTATCATTTGCTTGATTGCTTCAATTTATTTATGCGTCGGGTTAATTTATAGTTGCATGTGTGTGGTTTTATTTTGTATACAATTGTATATCATGTTCACTTGAATTTAAGTGTAGTAGGAAGTGAGTCCTTTCATAATGAATGTAGAGACAATTAAATGTAATGTTCGTGATGCTGCAAATTTGCTCAAGGCATTATCGAATGAAAAGCGTTTACTGATCGCATGTGCTCTTTATAAGGGTGAAAAAAGCGTGGGTGAGCTTGAGGAGATTGTTGGCCTGAGTCAATCTGCCTTATCGCAGCATTTGGCCAGATTAAGACGGGATAATCTTGTATCTACACGACGTGAGGCGCAAACTATTTATTATTCCTTGCGGGATGAAGCCATAGGCCATGTGATGCAATGCCTGTGTTCTATGTATGGAGATAGAGCAGAGTAATATTATTCTCAATAATTGTTTGTTGATAGTACTTTTTGTAGGCTGCTTAATACATCATCGACATTCAGATCTTTCAAAGGGTCGTGCTGCATTGTTTGTATATTTTTTCCTTTTGGGGCATGACGCGTAGGGTCACTTTGTGCCGAGAATAGGATTAGGCTGGGGCAGTCTGTTGGACCGATCATATGCATTGGGCCAGTATCATTGCCAATTGCACCTTGCGCACCATGGGCAAGTGCCGCAATTTCAAATAGGGATGTTTGACCTGTTAGGTTAAGAACATCAGGGCAGATATGCTCTATTGAATCTGTGATTTCGTTCTCTGTTTTCGTTCCAAGAAGCACAACTTGATAGCCATTGTCGGTAAGTTTTTGCGCAAGTGCTCCATATTTTTTATATGGCCATCGTTTTTTCGGATGTTGTGGTGCTGAGCCTGGAACAAATAGTATATAGGGTGGCTTTAAGTGAAATTGTGATAGATTTTCGTTGATCCATGAGAGGTTATCAATCTCAATGTGATTTATTCCGGCATATTTTAGAGTTTGTTTATGTCCATCAAAGGCATGGCCTGCGGTGCGTTGTGGTGAGGTGTTTTGATGGGATGCGCCTTTTGCGACGCCGACCCATTCCGGTTTGTTATGTTTGGGCAATAGTTTGAAATAAAAAGATGTCCGATCATTATTTTGTAGATCATAGATGCGTGTAAATTGCCCTTTGATTAATTTATTTCGTAAGGATAGCCATTTTGGTATATGAAATATCGCTGGTTTTTGATCGATCCAGATATCATCGAAATAACCAGATCGCTCCCCAAATTCTTTAAACATTGGTGTGGTGAGCAGTGTGATATGCGCATTTGGATGATGTGCGCGGATTGCTGCCATGGGGCCAAGTGCCTGTATAAAGTCTCCTAAAGCACTAAGCTTTATGACTAGAATATTCGTAACCGTTTCGTTTTCTGACATATTACTCTGCGGCGTTTAGCTGGTTTTTTGGTGTGCTTGTATTTGGAAAGGGGTCTGATTTTTTGGCAATAGTTATAGAGTTTTGCAATATTTCTGCATAAACATTAAGTGTTTTATCTGCCATAATTTCTTTCGTGAAATGTGCCGCAACATGTGCCATGGAGCGCGTGGCCAGTGTGGCACGTTGTGATGGGTTTAGATTAAGTGCTTCTTGCATCGCATTGGCGAGGGCATCGGGGTCTGATGGTGGGACATGCCAACCTGTTTCACCGCGCAATATTGTTTCACGCGCGCCACCGTGATCACTGGCAATGATGGGGCGTCCCATGGCTTGTGCCTCGACGGGAATGCGGCCGAAGCCTTCAGGGTCAGTTGAGGCGGATACAACAACAGTAGAGAGCATATATGCTGCGGGCATATCATGGCATTGTTCAACAATACGTATTTGTGCGCCTAAGTCTTGATCTTCAATATATTGATCGAGTTCTTTTCGGTACTCTTTTCGTCCTTGGTCGGAGCCGATAATAACACAAAAAACGTCCTTACGGTTTAGCTTCGCCATTGCCTCAATTAAAATATGATGGCCTTTCCAGCGGGTGATACGTCCGGGCATCATGATGATGTTTGCGCCATCAGGAATGCGCCATTGTGTTGCCAGATCAATCATACGTTCGGCTGTTACGGCAGTGGGGTGAAAGCGTTCTATCGGGATTCCGCGATGAATGGTTCGGATRCGCTTTGGATCGACGTTGTAATTATCTTGAAGATATTGCGCGACATAGTCGGAGATMGCGATGATAATTTCRCCGTGYGTGATCGAGGTGTTGTAAATCCGTTTGGCTTCTCCATTGATATTATATGGTGCRTGGCAYGTTGTTATGAAATGCGCGTCAGTGTTCTTGCATGCGCGCCATGCACTCCATGCGGGGGCGCGGCTTCGGGCGTGGACAATYCCGACATTGTAACGCTTTATAATTTTTTTRAGGCGTGCGRTRTTTTTCCACATAGTGAGYGGATTTTTACTATGTACTGGTAGGTCAATATGAATTGCACCGACGCGCGCYAGTTCGGATGYACGATACCCSCCATTGGAAACGACGATGGCTTGTGCGCCTGCTTTTACAATTTCGGCGGCAATGTCAATGCATCCCTGTTCTGCGCCACCAGCGCCAAGCTCGGGGATTATTTGCATAATGACAGATTGTGATGTGCTCATATTCATGGATTTTAAAATAATGATGTTTTGGGACTCTGGAAAGAGTTTTTATAAACATTTATGTATTAAATTGGCCTTTATGTATAAAATACATTGGTTGCATTGAAGAGGGAATTACATATGAGCGTTTCATATTTCACAAAAGGGCGCGCCACGCGCGTGGCTTATACGCGCACTGCACCTGCTACAGATGGTGGTGATTTACCTGCTGTTATGTTTTTGGGCGGGTTTAAATCCGATATGGCAGGGACGAAGGCACTTTATCTGGAAGAGAAATGTAGCGCACGTGGTCAGGAATTTGTGCGCTTTGATTACACTGGACATGGTGTGTCAGATGGTGCGTTTGTTGATGGTACAATAAGTGCGTGGAGACAGGATGCGTTGGATATTTTGGATCATGTTGTAACGGGGCGTGATGTTGTTTTGGTTGGATCGTCTATGGGTGGGTGGATTGCCCTACGAATTTTGCTGGAGCGTCCAGATCGCGTTAAAGGGCTTGTCGGGATTGCGGCTGCGCCAGATTTTACAAAGGATGTCGAGGAACAGATGAGCGCGGCGGATCGTCAGATGATGGCTGATCTTGGTCGGCTCGAAATTCCGAATGACTATAGTGACGAACCCTATATTTTCACCAAAGCTCTTTTGGAGGATGGGCAGGAGCAGAGTTTGTTGCATAAGACATATCGTATTTCATGTTCGCTTACCCTTATTCAGGGAAAGTTAGATGCGGATGTCCCGTGGGAAAAAGCGTGCAGAATCAAAGAATGTTTTCAAGGGCCAAACACAGATATTATTTTTATTGAAGATGGCGATCACAGGCTTTCACGTGATGATGATCTTGCCGTTATAGATCGCCATGTTATGAAGTTGTCAGGGTGGTTGTCGAGTAATATAGTGTAATTTATTTGCGTCCATATTTGTAGGCTGTGCCTTTTTTCTTTTTAAGACGTGTCAAATCATCCATGCCGGTTTTTTTCCTGCATAGGCGAACACAAATTGCATTCAGAATATAGGCAAGTGCCGCGAATCCGGCAAAGACAAAGACTGCGGTTTGTTCCAGAAGGAATCCTATTGCTTTTTGTAGGTTATTGGTCTGTATCTGTATTGTGCTTTGTTGTTGTGTTGTTGCTGTGGCGTTGCCTTGTCCATCTGTATTTGTTTGGGTGAAGCTTTCGGTATAGCCGGATGTAGGTGTGTTTCCTTCGTCTGCTGATGAAGCGGTCATCGTGGGGGATGATTGTGGTTGGTCGAGGAAAGGGGATAGGTCGCGAACGGTTTCACTCATCTCGTGCAGTTTTATTTTCCATTGGTCGTGGCTTTCTTTGTGATATTTATCCCAAAGAGCTCCGACATCAGAAAGGCGTAATCCTTTTTCCTGTTCTTGTGTGAAGATATAAATATCATGTCCTAGAGCGAGGACAGCAGGAAGAAGGAGAAGGAAAAAAATAAATTTGCGCATGGTTGAAAGCCTGTAGGTAGAATAAAATACGTCTTATTGTATCAATGAAGTTTAGATTCGCAAAGGCAAGACTTGAACTTTTAATAAATTCACTCTACATTGCGCCATCTTCATTGTATGTGCATAGCTTTAATGCACTGGTTAAGTGCGGAGAGGTGGCCGAGTGGTTTAAGGCGCACGCTTGGAAAGCGTGTTAGGGTTCATAGCCCTACGTGGGTTCAAATCCCATCCTCTCCTCCATTCGCCTTGAAACCCTAGTAAACCCAATAGTTTCAGTAATAACAATACCTTATATTTGCAAGTGAGCCACAAAAGTGGTACACACAAGGTATGGAAAAAGTGACTGGACACACTAATTTATTTCGCCGTGGAGCGACCTATTATTTTCGCGCAAGAGTGCCTTTGGACATCATAGAAACATATGGGCAATCTGAAGAGAAGTTTTCATTAAAGACTAAAGATAGGGGTGAAGCCATCACACGTGTGCGTGAGGCGGCTCATAACGTAGAATGTAAGTTTAAAGCTCATAGGAACGATCTTGAACGATCCAAACGCCCAGCCTTAACAACAATCACTACAGAACAACTCACGCATATCCATGATGTGTATTATCATTATCTTCTCGATGAACATGATGACGTTCGGCTGGATGGGCTGGTAGATGGTCAAGGGCAGACTCGAATGATTGAGGGTATGTCTGATCTCGCCGCTGTGAATTCTGAGTTACAAAAGGGAAACTTTCCATCTCGGCGTTATGATGAGCATTGTGAAGATGTTGTGCTATTACAAGAGGCCATCCGTAACGATCATAAGAGAGGCCGCATAGGTGACTTCTATAAAGATGAGACTGCGGAAGTCCTGAGTTGGGATAGCGTTGGTATAAAGATCGATGAGAACTCCATAGCTTTTAAGCAGGTAGGTTTAAAACTTCAAGAGGCTGCCATTCGTGCGTACGAATCTATAGAGAAGCGTAACGAAGGTAGGTTAGTGGATACACCAGCCATCCCTCAAGTTGTCGCCAGTGAGTCTCTAATGGACTCTAATGTACCATTGCTGTCTGAGGTGATGGAAGAATGGATCAAGGATAAATCACGTACAGATTGGAAAGCTAAGACTATTATTGCTCATAGAGTAGGTGTTGGAGTGTTCATTGATATGTGTGGTGATCGACCCTTTAATAATTATGCTAAGGCAGATGCCAGAGCTTTTAAAGACGCTCTCTTGGGGCTTCCGAAGAATTGGAAGAGGCGTAAAGAGTTTAAGGGGATGAATATACAACAAGCTGCTGAGAAGGCTGTTTCTTTGGGTATCCCGCCAATGTCACCTAATAATGCAAAGAAGCTCTTGCAGTTTGTATCAAGCCTCTGGCGTTGGTTACTCGGTAATTATGATGAGTTAGACCGTAATATCTTCGATGGTATTGTTATCAGGGTGTCCGACAGTAAGCGGCGTAAGCGGTCTCCGTTTACATTAGATGAATTGAATACAATCTTTAATTCTCCAATTTATACAGGTTGTGCTTCGAAGAGCAGGTGGCGTATCTCTGGCGATTGCTGCATGAAGGACACGGCCAAATACTGGGCTCCTTTCATCTCTCTTTACTCGGGGGCGCGTGTAGGTGAAATATTACAGCTTGATGTTTCTGATATTAAGGAAGAGGGCGGTATTCATTATTTTGATATCAACAAGGATGACGGTAAGAACCTGAAGACAGACTCGAGTGAACGTATTGCGCCTATACATCAAACGTTAATTGACGCTGGGTTTCTAGCTTTGGTGGCTGCTCGTAAAGCTAAAGTGTACCCCGTCAGCACAAGTTGGACATGAAGTAGTGAATTGTTAAGGTAGTGTTTTTGGTTTATCGAAGTCGACGAAGGAGACGCAGATGAAACAAAA
>NVUR01000043.1 GCA_002401965.1 Alphaproteobacteria bacterium | reverse complement strand
TATCGCACGTTTCTTGAAAGTTTCGCTGTATTTCTTGCTCATACCTGTTGTCTCCTGTTATTTCAGTTTAGGTGACAACTACCCTGACACAGGGGGTTACCATGCTTTCTTCCTTCTCGGATTATAGAAAAATTCGATGTAATCAAAAATATCATCCCGCGCAGGTTTACGTGTAGCATAGATTTTTCACTGTATCCGCTCCCGCTTCAGTAATTGAAAAAAACTTTCAACCACGGCACTATCATGACAATTTCCACGCCTGCTTATGCTTGCTTCCAAATTATGCTTAGCAAGGAAGGATTGCCACTCATGAGAGGTAAATTGGCTACCCTGATCTTTACCGCTTGATTTTGGTTTTAGCTACCATACGGCCATCAGCAAAGCGCTTAGAACAAGATCCATTTGTATCCGCGATTGCATTGACAAACCAACGATGCGCCGTGAATATAAATCGAGAACAACGCACAAATACAGCCAGCCTTCATGCGTCTTGATATAGGTAATATCAGTCACCCAGACCTGATCTGGCGCCTCTACATAAAAGTTTTGCTCCAGTTTATTCTCAACAACGATGGCGGGGCTACCACCGTAAGAACCAGGTTTTCTCGCTTATATCCGGTTTGCGCCTTGATCCCAGCCCTGTGCATAAGGCGTGCGGTTCGGGCTTAAGGTTTCCCCCAAACAATGTAAATCATCATGGATTTTACGATATCCGTAGACGCAGCCAGATTCTAGCCATGCTTGCTTTATTAAACCTGTCAGACGTTGATTATCCTTAGATAGCTTTCTGAATGGCGTTTTAAGCCAAGCATAAAACCACTGCGCTGAACATCCAAGACACGACACATTGCGCAAATTGAAAACACTGAGCGATGCGCCTTAATGAAGACGTACTTCAATCCACATCCCTTGCAGAGCATCAAAATGACATAAATACACCGTGGCCTTTTTTAATGTATTACGCTCTTCCGTCACCCGTGCTAGATCGGATTTTAAACACCATATCTCGGCAGATTATTCATTATCTCGTTGAAGGGGTGTATTCTAATGCCTAAACCTATTATGACGGTTCCAAAATCATCTGTGATAAATCATTTTTCTGAAAATAGTCAAGCTCACGTTCCCTAACATAATCTTCTAGCGTAAGAGATTCTATGTATGCTGTTGCTTGAGTACTATCCCCATCAAATTCAGCAAAAATATCTTCTTTAACATTATGCAAAAAGCCCTTTAACTCTACCTTTCTCTCTGACGCGGTCTTTCCATTCATACCTAAATCAAGCGTGATTTCATCATAAAGTTTTGGAAGTGTTGTAGATAGCTGATCTTTCACTCGAATTCTAAATGCTCCGGCTGTCAATTCACCATCAGCATAATAACCATGCTCCATTATGTGAGACCCCGGTTTTCCGTCATCTGATGCCTTTGCGCTCGGCACCAATGGAGCACCTTTTAAGATGTGATGCAAAAGCAGCATTTGCTTAACTTTGTTTCGATCAATTTTTTCTAGATTACGTTTGTTTTTGTATATGAAAGCAGGATTTTCATTGGATAATTCTTCATTAATATCAGCAATAGATATACCCAAATGATCTCGAGCACGTAAGTCAAAAGCACCGGCCGTTGTAATACCATTAGCATTAGGCCCATGTTTTAAAATATAAGAACCCGGCTTTCCATTTTCGCCTTCTTTATCTTTTGTTAATAATGGTTTTCCTGTGCCATGGAAATGAGCAAGCAACGTAGCCTTCGCTTGCTCCCAGTTAAGCTGCTTTATTTTACTAGGATTACGATATATAAGATCTTCATGCTCAGAAGCCAATTCTTCATATAAATCGGAAATTGAGGTGCCAAGTTGTCGGTTCAAGCGATGGTCAAGTGCACCGACTGTTAATACACCATCCGCATAATAACCATGTGACAGAACATGTGCCGCCCCCGTTCCTTTCTCACCTGCACTCATATGGCTAGTGAGAACATCACCTTCTGCTCGGTAATGGGCGAGCAACGTGGCTTTCACACTTTCACGATCTAATGGTGGAGACCAACGCTTTACATTTACCTTCCTTCCGGTCGGTTGTGCTTCATTAGAGAGAAATTTTGAAATGTCATTCCACCATTGCTTATCATTATGACGATCAACATGATTAATATCATCCCGTGACTTTAATTGATTTTTTGTTAAAGTCCCTCCCCAAAATTTTGTTTCAGAAACACCTTTCTTTATAAACGTAGTTTGACCAATTTCATCACATACAGCAATTTCCATATCAATTCGTGGTATTTGCACTATATTGTAGGGGTGATCACGCATCATATCATTAGAAACTTGACCACGTGTAACCACAAGATCGTCCATATAAATGGGTTGGCCGTTCACACCATCATTGCGAAGATGCTCTATAATCATAGCGAGACGTGGCTCTGTTTTAACTTGATATGATTCAGGGTTATCTGATTTCTTATACTGAATATGGCCTTCATCAGTTTTCACAAAAACCTGATCGCTTTCTTTGATAAGACCACCAGCATTTTCTATCATTCCATAAACATCAACGTCAGACGTATTGTTTTTCAAATGATCATAAAATTTAGAGGCTATGTCTAAAAACCCATCAATTGTTTCGGGCATATTTGCCGGTAGGCCATCAGGGAAGGCAAGATGAGCAACCTTCTTTTCTGATGCTTCATCTCTATCCACATTCTGTGCAGAAATGAACTCATCCAGCAATATTAAGGGCTTATAAAACGCCTGATCAGCATCTTCTGAGCCATCAAAACTATGCGCGGCATTAAAGGCCGAAGTATAGAGGTCTCTTACAGTATCTTGCTTTTGTTTTGTCATATGTTTTGTCATAAATAATTTTCTTCATAAAATCTATAGAAAAATTGTTAATTTTTTATCAATAACATTCTTATTATAGCGCATATACTAACGTATCCCCCTCGATAGCAACGCCAGCCACTTTGACTTGAGGAAGAGCATCTTTTTCTTTATTAAGTATTACCTCAATCACACCTGATTTCCCCATAGCTTCTCCTTGAATTGCCTTATAATTATAATTCTTATCAAACTGTAAAATACCATAATGTGACATATATAATCCTGCTGGCCCGTTTGCGTTACCGGTTACAGGATCTTCGAAAATCCCGATTGCCGGAGCAAACATCCTCCCATGTGTCTTATATGTGTGCTCATCATTTTCTACAGAAAAAACATAATATCCGTTGCAATCAATCTCTTCACTCAGTTTAATCAACCCATCCTGATCAGGAGAAATCCCCTGTACAACACTCTGGTTCCTTACAGGAACCATGACTTTAGAATGTCCTGTAGATACAATTTGAATTGGCAAAGATGACGAAAAATCATCGTCCAATATTTGTAAAGAATTTTTCAAGAAATCTCTTTGCAGATTAGTAAGAACGTTGCCTAATACAGACTTACCTTGCGTCATAATAATTTTTATATCATTGTTTTCCTTAACAATATCTACAGGCAAAATCCCCGCACCTGTTTTAGATAAAACCTGCCCTTCACCTATATTATATTTTTTTGCGCGTAAATAATGTGTTGCGATTGTAGCATGCCCACAAATAGGTACTTCTGTTTTTGGCGTAAAATAACGAACGTGTAAGTCATGCGTTTTAGGGTCGTCAGATCTTAATACAAAAGCAGTTTCCGAAACATTGGCAAAGGCGGCGATATTTTGCATTTGCTCTGATGTCAATTCATCCGCATCAAAAACTACACCAGCTCTATTTCCCTCATTTATATTTTTAGTAAATGCATCTACCAAATGTACTTTTATGTTTTTTCTCATAATATTTAATCCCTTTCAAAACAAAAATTGATTATAAAGCACCGTTTAATGAAATAAATAACGTTGATTGAACTTCATTATTGCGTATAATGCAATAATGAATATACAAGCACTGGAAATTTTTATTGAGGTCGCTAACAACTCAAGCTTCGCCAAAGTAGCCAAAAATCGTAACGTTGCCCCCTCTTCAATATCAAGGGCAATAGCAAACCTTGAAGACCTGTTAAATCTGAGACTTTTTCATAGAACCACACGGAAAGTATCCTTAACAGAGGCAGGACAAACTTACTTTAATAAAATAGAGCCTATATTGAACGACTTAAAAGTAGCCGCAGAAACCGTACATGACATAATAAACAAACCTTCCGGAAAAATTAAAATTACATCTTCAGTTACATTTGGAAATTATACCCTTCTGCCGATTTTACACGAATTTATAGAGATGTACCCTGATATCAATCTAGACTATGTCTTATCAGATGAAGTTATTGATTTGGTTGACGAGCGTGTCGACATTTCCATCAGACATGGAAAACTAAATGACTCTTCTTTTATAGCTACCAAACTATTTTCAACATGCTATCGGGTAGTTGCTAGTAAACCCTATATAGATAAATATGACCTCCCGCTTACCCCTTCGGACATAACAAATCATTCATGTTTAATTTTTAACTGGCCCTCATTTTCCGGTAAATGGAAATTCAGAAAAGATGATAGATCATTTGAAGAAATTTCTGTTAGCGGCAGGTACAGTATGACCAATGGAATGGCTTTACGTGATCTAACTTTGCGAGGTGCTGGCGTTTCACTATTAGCCAATTGGCTAATAGATGACGATATTATAAATGGCGATCTTGTTGACTTATTCCCCACATATCAAGTTAGTGCTCATAATTTTGATACCGCAATATGGTTGATGTACCCTAGTCGCGAACATATTCCTTTGAGAGTACGTTTATTAATCAATTTTATTAAGCAGAATTTAGGCTCGGAACTCATTAAATCCACCATATGACGAATGCTGCAATGCAGATGGCGAAGAAGAGGGTGTGTGCACAACGGTCATCGCATATTGCAATTAAAATCTAAAACTTCCTATTTGGAAATATCCGTAACGATAAAAGCCATTATTTATGCAGCCATTTTGCGGTATTCCATGATACGTTTTTCCATTTCAGGGCGGAAATGCTTAATCAAGCCCTGAACCGGCCAAGCCGCCGCATCACCAAGGGCGCAAATGGTTTGCCCCTCAATTTCTTTTGTAATTTCAAATAGTTGGTCAATTTCTTCAACAGTTGCATTGCCTTGCACCATGCGCTTCATCATTCGCCAAAGCCAACCTGTGCCCTCACGACATGGCGTACATTGCCCACAACTTTCATGCATATAGAATTGTGATAAACGGCAAATTGCTTGAATAATATCAGTAGATTTATCCATCACAATTACGCCTGCAGTCCCAAGACCTGTACCAACCTCACGCAACGAATCAAAATCCATATGGATATGATCGCATGTTTCTTTGGGCAGCATCGGCGTGGATGATCCACCTGGAATAATCGCCAGCAAGTTATCCCAACCACCAATCACACCGCCGCAATGCTTTTCGATCAGATCTTTTAACGGGATACCCATTTCTTCTTCAACATTACAGGGATTTTCTACATGACCCGAGATACAAAACAGCTTCGTTCCAGCATTTTTTTCATCACGGCCAAGACCGGAGAACCAAGAGCCACCACGACGCAAAATCGTCGGAACAACAGCGATGGTCTCCACATTATTCACAGTGGTCGGACAAGAATACAGCCCCGCCATAGCAGGGAAAGGTGGCTTATTACGCGGTTGCCCTTTTTTACCTTCTATTGATTCGATCAGCGCGGTTTCTTCGCCGCAAATATATGCGCCCGCGCCACGATGCACAATTACGTCAAAATCCCAACCGGAACCCGCCGCATTTTTACCCAGCAGTCCTGCATCATATGCCTCATGAATTGCCTTCCATAAAGATGAACTCTCGTTATAAAACTCACCACGAACGTAGATATAGGCGGCATGAGCCCCCATCGCAAAGCCCGCAATCAACGCGCCTTCAATCAATTTATGCGGATCATGGCGCAATATTTCACGATCTTTACACGTGCCCGGCTCCGACTCATCGGCGTTAATAACCAAATAATGCGGTTTATCACCGATATCTTTGGGCATGAACGACCATTTAAGCCCTGTCGGGAAACCCGCGCCACCACGGCCACGTAGGCCTGATGCCTTCATTTCGTCGATAATCCATTCACGACCCTTTTTAAGGATAGCCTTGGTATTATCCCAATCCCCACGCTTTTGCGCAGCCTTCAGAGTGAAACTCTCCCAGCCATAGAGGTTTGTAAATATTCTATCTTTATCACTAAGCATCAAACAACCTTCGCTTTCTTCGCACGATCTTTCATTGTTGTGGGATCGGAGCTTGGCATAGAATCTCTACGCCCTGTTTGAGAGCCGACCGTCGCCTGCATGTCCTGTGACAGATTATCCAGAACTTCCATCATATTTTGAGGCGTTAAATCTTCGTAATAATCATCATTTATCTGAACCATAGGGGCGTTCACACATGCACCCAGACACTCAACTTCCATGAGAGAGAATTTACCATCATCCGTGGTTTCACCCATACCGATGCCCAAATGTTTTTTGGTTGCCTCAACAATTTTATCAGAGCCACGCAACCAACACGGTGTCGTAGTACAGCATTGCACCAGATATTTCCCAACGGGCGCAGTGTTATACATGGAATAGAAACTGGCAACCTCATAGACTTTAACCTTATGCATACCCAGTACTTCAGCGATATGATCCATTGCTGCGCGCGGCACCCATCCACCATAAGGAGGGTGTTGCTTTGCGCCCTCTTCCGCGACCTGACGCTGCGTCAGATCCAGAAGCGGCATCACAGCAGATTGTTGCCTTCCCTTCGGATAACGGGCAATCGCTTCCTTCACAGCTTTTTTGAAAGTTTTGTTGAACTCAAAACTCTCCGGCTGGTAATCGGCATGTAAATCAAATGGTTTTTTCATTGTATTTTCAATTAGTTATCATTATTTAGGTTTAAAACACGGGTAGTCTAAAATTTTAAAGCCTGTTTCATGTGCGGCAATCGGATAAGAGGTTACAAGCTCACTCTTTTCACCATCACTATCAATTGTCCAGACTTGGAATTCTATAACGCTCTCGGGCTCAACCGCAAAATCAAGTTTTGTGCGGTCATATGATTCTGCAACATCCTTAAAACGGATATCCACCTTATCGGCAATCCATGTCTTCGACATCTGCCACGCAAGACGATCAGGATTAGGCTTAGGGCAATCAGGATGAAGTATTCCCATATATTGTTTCGTATCACCGGAGCCAAAGACATGAATAATATCTTGTGCAAAAGCATCCAACTTATCATCTGCCTGCACCGGAAAAGATGCACAGATTATAACAGCAGAAAGTAACAGTCCCAATGTATTCATCGATCAATCTCCCCGAACACAATATCGAGCGATCCGATAATAGACACAGTATCCGCTAATTGATGACCTCTGCTCATAAAATCGAGGGCTTGTAGATGCGGAAATCCCGGAGCGCGAATACGGCAACGGTAAGGCTTGTTCGTACCATCACTGACCAGATATACACCAAACTCACCTTTAGGTGCCTCAACGGCGGTATAAGTTTCACCCGCAGGCACATGGAACCCTTCGGTATAGAGTTTAAAGTGATGGATCAAGGCCTCCATAGAGCTTTTCATCTCTGCGCGTGGTGGCGGTGTTACTTTGTAATCGTTGGAGCGCACATATCCATCAGGCATCTTTGCCAAACATTGCTTCATGATATTGATGGATTGATACATTTCTTCCATCCGCACCAGATAACGCGCATAACAATCGCCCGTTTTACCGATCGGAATATCAAAATCCAGTTCGTCATAAACTTCATAAGGTTGCGACTTACGCAAATCCCAAGCGATACCCGAACCACGCAGCATCGCGCCGGTAAAGCCCCAATCCTGTGCATCTTCGGGTGATACAATGCCAATATCCACGGTGCGTTGCTTGAAAATACGGTTTTCGGTCAGCAAGCTCTCGAGATCGACCAAAAATTTAGGGAAGCTGTCACACCAATCCAACATATCTTCGGCAAGACCGGCAGGCATATCCTGCGCTACGCCGCCCGGGCGGAAATAGTTAGCGTGAAGCCGCGCGCCGCAAACGCGCTCATAAAACTCCATACCTTTTTCACGCTCTTCAAACCCCCAAAGCGCGGGCGTAATCGCACCTACATCAAGGGCAAAGGTTGTGATATTCAAAATATGATTTAAAACGCGCCCCAATTCACAAAATAGCACGCGGATATATTGACCACGGCGCGGCACAGTAACACCCAGCAACTTTTCAATCGCCATCGCAAAAGCATGTTCTTGATTCATCGGGCAAACATAATCCAGACGGTCAAAATACGGCAAAGCCTGCGTATATGTTTTATATTCGATTAGCTTTTCCGTGCCACGGTGCAACAAGCCAATATGCGGATCGGCGCGTTCAACGATTTCGCCTTCCATCTCAAGCACCAAACGCAACACGCCATGCGCGGCGGGATGCTGTGGCCCGAAATTCATTGTGAAGGGCTTGATTTGTGTTTCTTCACCGATAACGACATCAGGTGTGTCTATTCTATCCTTCAGAGGCATTATCTTGTCCTCCTGCGTTTTCATCATTCTCTTTTGCCGGGCCTTTCCAGCCGTGCGGCGGCACAGCGGCCTTCTCATCACCAGGTATTTGCATATCGGTCATACCCTCCCACGGGCTAAGATAATCAAACGAACGATAATCCTGCGTCAAAGTTACAGGTTCATAAACCACGCGCTTTTGTTCTTCATCATAACGCAGCTCAACATAGCCCGTCAGCGGGAAATCTTTACGTTGCGGATGGCCTTCAAAGCCATAATCCGTCAAGATGCGGCGAAGATCAGGGTTACCAGCGAACAAAATTCCATACATATCCCATGCTTCACGCTCTAACCAGCCAGCAACACTGAATACATTTGTAACCGTCGGAACAATCTGATCCTCTTCAATGGCGATTTTAACGCGCACACGATGATTTTGACGAATGGACAGTAAGCAATAAACGACCTCGAAACGTTCAGGGCGTTCAGGGTAATCAACGCCACATAAATCAATCAGCGTCGTACACTCACATTCACGGTCATCACGAAGGAATTGTAACACCGCCACAATATCATCAGGCTTTACACTTATAACAAGTTCATCCTTTTCGAAAGAATGTCCGGTTACATACTTTTCCATTTTCTCCGATATATAATCAGCGAGGTCTTTGAGGGAATCATCGGGCAATGCGTGTATCCTCTCTTTGGATTTTTTTCTGTAGCTGTAATAAGCCATAGACCATGGCTTCTGCTGTTGGTGGGCAACCGGGGATATAAATATCCACAGGCACGATACGATCGCACCCACGCACGACGGAATAGGAATAATGATAATACCCGCCACCGTTCGCGCAAGAACCCATAGAAACGACCCAACGCGGTTCAGGCATCTGATCGTAGACACGGCGTAGCGCAGGCGCCATTTTATTGGTTAACGTCCCTGCCACAATCATCACATCGGACTGACGCGGGCTGGGGCGTGGAATAATACCGAATCTATCAAGGTCATAACGGCTCATATAACCGTGGATCATCTCTATCGCGCAACAAGCCAAACCGAAGGTCATTGGCCAAAGTGAACCTGTACGTGCCCAATCAAACAGCTTGTCTGTACTTGTCAGGACAAAGCCTTTTTCATCAAGTGTTTTTGAGATAGCCGCAGGCACAATATCCTGCTCCAACGCTGGCGGAAATGGTGAACGCATTTCCTGCGTATATTCCGGTGCGGTTATAATTTTCTTATCGTGGCTCATATTATAGCTCTCTTACCCTTAATTCCCGCTTCCCTATTCCCACTCAAGTCCGCCCTTTTTCCATTCATAGACGAAACCAACCGTCAGAACAGAAAGGAAGACAATCATAGACCAGAAGCCAAAGACACCAATTTTCCCGAGAGTTATAGCCCATGGGAATAAAAATGCGATCTCTAAATCAAAAATAATGAATAATAACGTGACCAGATAAAAGCGGACATCAAATTTACCGCGGACATCAGAAAACGCATCAAAGCCACATTCATAGGCAGATAGTTTTTCTGCATCCGGTCTGCGCACACCAGCCAAAATCGATCCGGCGATCATCGCAACAGACATGCCTCCGGCGATGGCTATAAAAATGAGGATGGGAAGGTATTCAATGAGTAATTCTTGCGGCGCCATAAGTATTATTCTTTCAAGACGATTCTTCTTCTAAGTTCTAACAGCTTATAGCGACATTGAAAATACCCTTAGCCAATGTTTTTCAATAAAATCGGTGAGCTTTTGGCAAACAGGATTATTTTGAATGAATTGTGTGGGGTTTTTTGGTTAACTGCGCCTGAGACTACACCAAATGTGGACTAAGTCATTGAATTTATTGGCGGGTAATGACGGGATCATCATCTATTCGCTCTGCTAATACTCTTTAATAGAGGCGACGGCATCCAGACAGCCCAGACGAAACATTTTATAAATAGGAAAAATGATGACTCTATAGAACTGAAGGTCAGAAGCCATTGCTATTTAACAATAACATTTGAAAATAACAAAGCCTTGCCCCTTTTTCTGCACCCTAATATACCCTGCTTATCGGCATTCCTCTTAAACCATAAACCATTAAGAAGGAAAAAAACATGACTAAAATAACAGATAACAGCACACTGCAATCCAAAGACTGCCCAGACCATGAACTATGGCGTTTAATTAAATCATGGGAACTCTTACAGGATTCACAGATCATGTCTCCTGATGATTTGGCTGATGGCGAAGTGGACACCCTCATAAAGCTGGAACGCCGGATTGCCGCTTATACTCCAAGCACTATTGAAGGACTTCAACTTAAATCCCTTATGGTCAGTCACGACTATGATGAAGGTAACAGTGATAAGGATGAAGATATATATACAGACTGTGCCTTAATCAAATCTATCTTCAGAAATATTAAGAACCTTAAACACAACGATAATCGCCTACCTCGGGAAAGATATCATTCTCAAGGCGGGTGATAACGCCTACGGCATAACGTTCCGACCACCGGCTCTTTCGGTTTTCATACCATTCGCGCGCTACGGCCTCGAACGTATTCTGCGATTTATCCTTATCCAAGGTCTTCTTTTTCTGCTTATCGAGGGATGGGTCGATACCCCCAGCTATCAAATCCCTTGCATTCTTGCGCTTTTCACGTGCTTTTGCCAAGGACACCTCAGGATATACCCCCAGCGATAAGAGCTTTTCTTTGCCGTGTAAGCGATATTTCAGCCGCCAATACTTAGAGCCATTAGGCCTAACATCAAGGAACATACCCCCACCATCCGCGAGTTTGTACGGTTTTTCCTTAGGCGCTGCGCTCTTGCATTTGATGTCTGTCAGCTTCATTTGGGGGTATCACTTTTGTACATTTCTAAATATACCCCCTATCCCCCTGTGTCAGGGTAGTTGTCACCTAAACTGAAATAACAGGAGACAACAGGTATGAGCAAGAAATACAGCGAAACTTTCAAGAAACGTGCGATA
>NVUR01000042.1 GCA_002401965.1 Alphaproteobacteria bacterium | reverse complement strand
TGTTTGGTCGAAAATTTCTTCCAAAAACTCAAGCAATACCGCTCCATTGCAACACGATACGACAAAGCAGCAATAAATTTCCTCGGAGCCGTCCACATGGTCTCATCTGTGTACCTAAATCTTGACTATCATCATAAGAAACGGAACCATGAATTAGGTCTTTATACTCATCAAAGGGCGTTTGCGTAACATTTAAGCAGGTGTTTGCATTGGCAGAAAATTTGAAGGATGTAAAAGATATATTTCTGTTTGGAAGATGTGCCTTCGTATCACTATCAAATTTTTCAATGCTTTTGCTAAAACAACTTCTTTCTCTGGTAATGTGTGTTGAATTTGCGACAGAATCCTTTGTATACCATAATAATAACATATATGTTTTGGCTAGACGGCACAATGTGGGCGTCATTACAATTTTATTGCACAGTCCTATAACCTTTGATAGTCGAGGTTATCACTCCCTTACTTTTTTCTGGCGGCGCAAACAGCTTTAAGCGGACAATCTAGCATATTTCTAATATGCCCTGCTTTTTATATAGCTACATTAGTATTTTATTCCCCAACAATATTGCACTAATTTATTTTATTCTCGTACATTAGTGATGCGCTCTCTTTTAATATTTAAGAATCTTTGGGCTTGCGGGTGGGGGCTCTAGCTTTTCTCATGTGTGTCTCACAGTATGGCAAGGAAGGCTCTCTTGGCTCGCCACAAAAATGAAAGTCCTTATCCTCGGGGTTGCCTATAGGCCAGCGGCACATCCCGCTTTCTAATTTCATCATGGTAATGATGTTCATGCTCAAATCCTCTTAGCAATAACCTGCTAATCTAAAAATTTTATATTGGTAGCTGAATTTTTTCCATCTTTGGATAAAAGATCATAAGTTACACGTTGTCCAATTTCTACTTTATCAATACCAGAGGCTTGTAACGCAGAAATATGCAAGTAAACATTATCATCGCTGTCTTTAGGGCGAATAAAGCCATAGCCCCTATCTTCTTTAAAAGAAATTATACTTCCTGTTAGCATATTGTATCTCCTATAATAATTTGAATACTCATAGAATATTTCCATTATTTTCAATATAAATAAGTGTACTAGTTTTTAATTCTTTTTTGAAGAGCTGTATTGTTTTGATAAATCAACGCCAATAAGTTTCATGTTATGGCTCTAATGGACAAAAGTACGTGTGTGAGTACCATAGATGCACAATATTGCAAAATTTAAAAGAGCATGAACGCTGTACCAGATCAAGCCTTTCTCTGGATTACGCTTCCAAAAGCAATGAAGAAGCGCGTCATGAATAGGTCCTGAGCCTAGTTCATGAGCTGTTTGGCTCATTGGTTGATCTGTTTTTAATGCTAATTTAGCCGAAGATTCCCTGAATTCTGCGGGGTACTGCTTGTATTTCCTTGGTGACATTATTTCTATTCCTTATTTTAGACTTTTATAACTTTTCTGTCCGGAATAAGTGTTGTCACATCAAAATGGCTGTGGGTGCAGTCAGACGACAATTTTTCTCAAGCTTTCACAATGATACAGTCGCTATCAGAGCAATTTGCAGTGACATTGCGGGTATCTACAATAAGGTGCGCGTGGTCTGCTATTTGTTGATAATCTACTGTGTCGTGATCCACTGTGATAAGGATTGCATCATATGCTTCAAAATGTTCGGCAGAAGCCTCGATGCTTTTATGGTCGGCAAGGACACCACATTGGGGGCTGTTCGGTAATTCGGAAATCAAGGGATCAAAATAAGATAAACGTGCGCCGCGCTTGTGCAGTAAATCAGCTATTTTCAATGCAGGGCTTTCGCGGTAATCATCAATATTCTTTTTGTAAGCTACCCCCACGATTAAAATCTTAGAACCATTCAACCCTTTCTGCGCATGCTTATCCAGTGCCTCCCCTGTCTTCTTGAGAACATAGTGAGGCATGCGTTCGTTGATTTCCCCTGCTATATTTATAAGGCGCGTGGGCATATCATTTTCTTGCGATTTCCATGTCAAATAATAAGGGTCAAGCGGTATGCAATGACCACCAATGCCCGGGCCTGGGTAAAAAGGCATAAAGCCAAAAGGCTTTGTTTTGGCCGCATCTATGACTTTCCAAATATCAATATCCATAGGGTCAAAGATAATTTTAAGCTCGTTAATCAAACTGATATTAACGGCACGGTATATATTCTCCAGAAGCTTTGCCGCTTCTGCTACTTTTGTGCTGTCTACGGGAATAACCTGTTGGATGAACTGGCTATAGAGTGCCTTTACCAGCTCTTGCGTCTCTGGCGTATCGCCCCCGATAATTTTGGGAATGTTCGAGGTGGAGAAGCTTTGATTACCCGGGTCTTCTCGTTCGGGTGAAAAAGCGAGGAAAAAATCCTTATCTGCTATTAAGCCGCTTTTCTCCAATATAGGTTTCAGTATTTCTGTGGTGGTGCCGGGGAAGCTCGAGGATTCCAAAACGATCAATTGTCCTTTGCAAATGAACGGATAGATTTCTTCGCCTGCGTTTTCTATAAAACTGAGTACTGGTTCATGATGCCGCCCTAAGGGTGTTGGAACGCAAATAATAACGGCGTCGCATTGCGCTACCTTTTCTAGATTTTCGGACGCTTCGAAACGCTTTGTAGCAAGCATGTCCTGAATTCTATCGTCTTCAATATGATGTAAATATGAGCGCCCCTGATTAAGCATATCGACCTTTACGGGGTCAATATCCACGCCGATGGTCTTAAAGCCTTTTTGTGTAATCACCTCCGCAAGAGGAATGCCGACATAGCCTAGCCCCACTATTGCAATAGTGGCGTCCTTATTTTGGAATTTCTTGAGTGTTGTTTCGTAATGCATTCTTATGAAAACTTTGACCGTGTCCTGATAAAAGTGAAAAATCTATGATTGCAATAATGGTATATGAAGACTAAGATTCTGTTAAGAGGATAAATGAAAGTATGAATATTTTAATTACAGGCGGCGCGGGTTTTATTGGCTCACATTTGGTTGATCTTCATATGGAAAAGGGCGACCGAGTGATCGTTCTTGATAATTTAAGCACCGGTAGCCTAAGCAATATAGAACACCATACAGATCATCCGGACTTTACGTTTTACGAGGCCTCGATGGAGGATTGGGCAGAGCTTGATGATGTCGTCAGCGCGGTTGATCTTGTCTATCATATGGCTGCTGTCGTTGGTGTTAAGCATGTGTTGGAAAGCCCTACCAACGTTATTGGCGGCAATATTACGGCAACGGAGCACCTTATGGAGGCATTGGCCAAATGTAACTCTACAGCGTCTGTTATTATTGCCTCCAGTTCGGAAGTCTACGGCTTTAATGAAGAGATGCTTTTCTCTGAAACAGATGATTTGGTGCTGCCTTCCACAGATCGTTTGCGTTGGTGTTATGCCTTTACAAAACTAGCAGACGAGATTTTAGGGTTCTCATATTACCACCAATATGGGCTGAAAACGATCATCGTGCGTTTATTTAATACGGTCGGCGCACGACAGCGTGCACGCTATGGTATGGTTCTCCCACATTTCATTGCACAAGCATCTTCCGGTGATCCAATTACAATTTATGGTGACGGGAAACAAACCCGATCCTTTTGTGATGTGCGAGATACAAGCAGAATGCTCTATACACTGATACAAAAAGAGCGCGCCTATGGGCAGATTGTAAATGTTGGTGCAGATCGGGAAATTTCAATCAATGAGCTGGCGCAGCTTGTAAAACAGCGTGCAAACAGTAATTCCGAGATAAAATATATGGATTATGAAGAGGCCTATGGCATGAATTTCCGTGACATCGTACATAGACGCCCCGATTTAGGTCGCTTACATGACCTGACCGGATGCACCTCCGAATTATCTCTGGAGGATACGATTGATTTCCTACTTAACATTTCAAAAGGTCAATAAATGGCAACTTATCCTTATTTTATTCTCGGCCCCAATACGCTTTTAAGCCTTTTCGGGCTTTTCTATGGTGCGGACGAAACGGAAACTAAAGCGGAAAAAGAGTGGCAGGATGTTACCGTTGATGTTGTTATCCCTGCCTTTAATGAAGAAAAAACAATTATTCTGTGCCTTCAATCCCTTATGCGTCAGACGTTAAAGCCGCATCGGATTGTATTGATTGATGATGGCTCTACGGATAAGACCTCTGCCATTGCAAGGGCGTTTTCGGCAGAGAATGGCATTGATCTTGAGATCATCCGTCATCGTACATCTGTTGGCAAAACACCTGGCGTTAAACAAGAAGCGCACGAACTGGACGGTGATGTCGAATTTATTCTTGATGGTGACACAGTTTTAAAATCCGAAAACTATTTAGAGCGCGTCGTTCAAGAGCTTTATAAGGGGATAGGTATCGCAAGTGCATGCGGTACGATTATGCCTTTGCGCAATAATGATCGTGATGAAATGGCCAGTGTGCCTGAGGTTAAGCGCTTTTATGATGCAAACCTCGATCTCGATTATACTGTAGATAAAGAGGGCTGGCATCATGTCATGCATATCATCACCGACCAGTACCGCGAATTCTTGTACTTCTTTTTGCAGCATTTTGTCTATCGTGGGCAGATGGCCATTTTCGGATCAATTGTAAATCCTGTTGGCTGCGCCGTGGCATATAGACGGGAATATATTAAAGATATTTTTGACCAGTATGAAGAAACACTGGGTGATAATTTAACAACATCGGAAGATATCTTTATCGGCTTTGCATTACAAAATATGGGTTATCATAATGTGCAGGTGGTCGATGTTCTGGCACAAAGCCAAGAACCGGAGGCGCAATCTATTCCCGGTCAGATATTTATGTGGTCATCGGCATTTTTGCAAAGCTGTTATTATTTTCCCGAGCTTCTCAAAAGCCCGTTTAAATTCAAACAGCGCAAAAAATATCATAAAGAGTTGGAAGAAGATGATCGACATAATGCACACAGGAAGAAGGAAGCCTATTACGAAACAATAGGCGTGGCGCACACAAAGAAATATGGGCGACCTATTGGCTGGACTATCTTACTTGGTTTGTTGGAAAAAATTATGTTTCCACTGATGATTCTCATGATGATCACGTTTCAATGGTGGGAAGCACTCTTCGTAACAATCGGGTGTGAAATGGCGGTTCTTTTGATTGTCACGGCGATCATATCGCACAAATATAAAATGAATTATGTCGGTGATGCTATTTTGGCAACACCAATGCGCTATGTGACGCTTATGTTTGATCTCTATACCGTTGCGCGTTTTGTGTTTGAAATCACCTTTGTCAAAAACCATGAATGGAGAAAATAGAGCGATGATCCGTTTATTTATTTTTACTGCTCTTATTATGAGCACTTTTGTTCCCGTGGCACAGGCAGATACCTCTGATGCAAGTGAATCAGCACTTGCTCTTCAGAAAATAGCGGCTTCGTTGGCAAAAACCCCTAATGATTTGACCTTACTGAAATCCCACGCGGAAATCTCCACATGGGATGGTAAGTATAAACGCGCCATTGCCAGCTATCAAAAGATATTGACGGTGCAACCAACAAATGACGGCATTATTCTGGCTTTGGCTAATGTTGAAGCATGGGGAGGCAGACTGGATGATTCTGCGGCACATTTCGAAGATTATATATCCCGCCATGGTGACAATACGGACGCGCTTTTAAGCTATGCCAATATCCAATCGTGGCGCGGAGATAGCGCCGATGCGATTGAACTGATCGAGCGTTATAAAGATGCCGGTGGAGATGCACAGGAATACAACAAAGCAATAACCAGATTCTACGCAGGCAGCGGGTTCAGCAACACCGCACTGACGATGGCCGATGAAACATTGCGCAGTGATCCACATAATTACCATGCACAATTCAGCCGTACACTCGCCCTGCGTGGTGGACAACGTTTGAGCGATGCTCAACTGAACATGGATGCTCTCGAACATATCCCTGGTGATGAGAAATCCAAAGCAGACTTAAGACGGATGGTTGCCCTTCCTTTACGATCACACATTAGAACAGCGGCGCGTTATTCATGGGATAGTGACCAAATCAGTATTGCTGCACTCTCAACGGAGGGGCGTTATATGGTTAACCATGGTTTGTATATCAGGGCAGGCGCGCAAAGCGGTTATTTACGTGCGGCACGCTCTACTGGTCTTGAAACTATAAACGGCAATGATCGGGTTCGGGATGTCTCCGGCTGGATTGCTGCTGATTATGAGGCGACTGACGATTTATGGCTACATGGTCGAACTGGGCGACATGATACAAATGTAACAGATTCCATGGGGACGTATAGGTTCGAAGTAGCCTACAGGCCACTTGATCAGTTTTCTTTTCGCGCTTCGGTAGATCGCGATTTTCATGCCGTCTCGCCGCGGGCTGTCTCACTGGATATTGCACGAACAGAGCGTTTCTTACGCACAATATGGCGTCCGGATTTAAAATACACGGTGGAAGGATATATTGGATATGCTGATTTTTCTGATGGTAATGCACGCTGGGATGTCGGTATTGCACCACGGCGCAGTGTTGCACGTACAGAGAAATATAATATAGATTTAGGCGTAAGTGCGCGCTGGTTTGGTTTTGATGATGAGCTAGGGAACGGATATTATGACCCAGCGACGTATCAACAATATCTCGTGACGGCATATTCCTATTATAAACTCTCCGATAATTCCGGCGTCAGCCTTATTGTCGCGCCCGGTGTCCATAAAGATGAGAGTTTGGATGGTTTCCGCTTCAGCGGTAGTGTCGCCATTGAGGGGACCTTTGGTGTCTATGATGACTGGATGCTGAAAACCAATGCCGGATTTGTAAATAATATCGGACAAAGCAGCGAAACCTATCGCGGTGGCGAATTAGGTCTAAGTCTAACACGGCGCTTTTAAAGGGATTATCGTAAATTGGGAAGAACAACAAGACTACGTCCTTGTAAATATAGCACCTTATGAGGTGCTATATTGTAATTTATATTAGTAAAGCAGCTGTACGTCAGCTTGATTACACAGACCTTAAATTAGTTACACAGACCTTACTAAGATCATTTTTTCTAGAATTTTTTCCAAACCCTTTATTTGCTCTGGTGTAAGTTCAGACATTTTTCGAAAAAACTTTATAACAGAGATCCATTCTAAAGGTTCCATCTCCATATTAGCACCAGTTTTTTCTGGTTGATCAAAACTATACAACGCGTTTTCTAAAGTTTTCGCTTTAGCGTACTCCCCAATTCGATAAGATTCATTTATTAAATACCTAAGAGCATTATTTATAGAATAACCATCAGGCTCATCCTTTATAGTGTAATATTCATCACGCAGCTTTTTTTCTTTCATAGTACTCTCCAAAGTTTACAGTTTTATAGTGAATTCCAGTAGTCTCACGCACGTTAGCGAGTATGCTCTGTGATACAGGCAATATAGCAGCACGTGCTTTGTGCCCATCATCTAGTTTAATGACATCACCGATAAACTCGATTGGCCAACCAGCCTGAATAAAAAGCCCCCGCCAGTAAGCTGGGTACATTAGACCGACAACCGAGTGAACATCGAAAAAAAGGCATGCTTCTAAATATGCGACGACAATCTCATTGATAATTTTTTTTCTTGAGGGTGCATTAAGCGTATTATCAATACAGAACCTTGATCCTTCCCATATTCTTTCATTTTTGGGAATTTCCATGTCAGTTACGAAATGTGAGAATTGTTCTTCTAACATATAGGGCAAAGTTGTAGGATAGAAGCGGCTAACGCCACGCACGATATCACCTTCATCTCTATAAATTAAATATTTTGTTGCTGGGTTATCATACTGATCGAACTCAAGTTTTTTATAGCTTGGAACGTTCCAATCCTGACGTTCAATAATAGCATTATAACGCAGCTTATGTTGTTCAAGTATTGGGTTACCTATAAAATTACAATTGTTAGACATATCTACAAACTCAATCATTCTTTCCTCCCATATTTCACAAAATTGAATATGGTTATTATCAAAACAGAATGGAGAGTATAGGTAACCTACTTAGGTGAGTAGGTTAGGGAAAAATTAGCCCCAGAGTAATTGCTTTTGTACAAGCAACAACACGATCGTGAACCCGTAATTTTTTGTATATTTGTCTCAAATGGAAATTCACAGTGTTATCTGAGATACCGAGAATATCCCCAATATCATTATTTGATTTACCTCTAGAGACCCAGGTAAGAACCTCATATTCTTTAGGCGTAAGGAAAACATTTTCTAAGTTATCATTGTTCAATGTAGTGCCATTATGCTGCCGTTGAAAAACCAAATAAAAATGGTTGCATAAGGCTGTTATATGGTCAAGCGCAGCTGGGCTTGAATCTGTCGCGTCTTTATCATTTGAGCTCGCCAAACCCACACCAGCAAACCTTTGAGGTCCCCATAAAGGAGTACAAATCCCGTTCAATAATTCCGCCTCACGACCAAGATTTAAGCATATTTTTTGTTTTTTAGTTAAATTTAAATTGGAACTCATTTCATCCCAAGTAAAGCTACCTACCCTTTGTCTACAATAGCTAATAACGGGATCAATTTTATCAAACCCGTTATCAAGATAATATTTCATCCAATTTTCTGGGTAGTTATTTAAATACCCTACACCAGCACTTAGCCCTATATGGCTATGGTCCGAGAGGAGACAAAAAATCATCCTGTCATAACCATATTTTTTTACTTCAAATAAAAAAGTTGTTACCAGATCATCTACATTCTTAGATTTATTAGACTTATCCAAATAATGCTGAAATGAATCCATCTTTCCCCTAAATTCCTAATACTTATGCATTACAAACACTTAAAAATAAAAAGAATATTAACATAACGGAACGAATGCTCATAATTATTATTATGCAGCCTCTAATCTTTTCTTATGCTCTTCAATATAGGGTTGAACTTCTTCTGGGAGAAATTCCTCAAAGCCAGAATTCACGATTTGATTCCCTAAAAGCAACTCACGGGGATCTCTTCCCTCAACTTGCCCTAAGTTTGGCTTATGCACAAAATAACCCATTAGCTCTTGTAAACGTTGAGGTAATGTTCTTGTTGTTTTTTGAGACACAGCTAAATATTGATTTTCCGACTGCCTCAGCCATCCTAGACAGTAACTAACAACAAGACCCGTTCGTGGTGCTGCGGTGGTGTTAGCACCACCGCAGTGCAGAAGAGAGCCAAAATAAATTAAGACAGACCCTGCCGGCATTTCACCTTTAGTAATGTCATCCTTTTCCGGAACGCGTTCAGGTAGTAGGCCTTCTCGTTCCCATTTATGACTTCCTGGCACAAGGTGAGTTGCACCATTTTCATCCGTAAAATCATCTATTGCCCACATACAGTTAATCATTTTTTCTCCTGTTTCTAATGCAACAGGAAACATTGGATCATCTGGGTGCATCATCTGCTGAGGTTCACCGGGACCGATTTGAATTGCCTGTGTTAAGTTTAATTGATAGCTTTTGCATGAGCGCAATAAAAACTCATCCATCACAGATAATAATACTGGTTTTATAGCAAGGTCACAGCATACAGATGATTTTTCTATAAGAGATCCAATTCTCTTCGTCTTATGCCCATAAAAATCGCCGTTACAATTTGGAGTTTGTGCCATATGAGGCTCTAACTCAGCCTTTAGCTTATTTAGTTGTGTTGAGTCCATAGCATTCTTAAGAACAATGCACCCATCTTCCTCCAATATTTGAATTATTTTTTGAACACTTTCAGTAGCTTCTACTTGTTTAACTTGCGTCATTTTAAGGTCTCCTATTCTATGTAAATGCTAATAAAATAACAATTGTATAAATTTACGAAACTACCTAGGTAGGTGGGATTACAAATAGTAATAAATAACTAATATCCTTATTTAATCACGTATTGATAAGGGAAAAATATGGCTACCAAGCATGAATACAGAAGAAAGTTAGATAGAGGAATACTTAAAACTTTAGCAAAGCCCATAGTTTGGCCATGGCTTTTTGATGCATGCCGAGATTGGCTTGTTATTATAACAGGTTTTTATTGTCTGCACCTCTTTCCCAATATTTTTACTGCATTATTGTGTCTTCTGGTCATTGGGAATAGACAGCACGCCCTGACCATACTCGGACATGATGGCACACATTATACACTTTTCAAAAATAAAAAAATGAACGATTTCCTTACTAATTTAATCTGTTTCTGGCCTATAGGCTTAACAGTTAGTGGCTATCGCACCTTACACAAAAAACACCACAGACACGCCGGCGCACAAGAAGACCCAGAACTTGCGCATAAAAAATCGAGAGCACCACAATGGGATCTCCCCACAAGTCCTTTTAAAGTGCTTAAATATGCTGCGCTTGATATCATTGGCTTCAGCGTACCTGATTATTGGATTATTATCACTTACTCGAAGCCTGATAAAACATCACAATACTACCCACTCATTGCAATGCATGTAATCTTAGTTCTTGCGTGTATCCTAGTTGGCTTTTGGTGGGTGCCTGTAATATGGTATTTGGCACTGGTAACTACATTTATGATGGCGTTTCGTTTACGTCTGTGGCTTGAACACCAAGGAACATCTGAAACCCATCGGTTACATTTGAGTTATCTCCAAGGGGCGCTTTTGGCTCCTCATAATTCATGGATGCACTGGGAGCACCACAACTGGCCATCTATACCATATCATCGCCTTCCTATAATACGAGAGCAGATTAAAGAAGTGAGGATAATAAAATTAGCTGAATTGATAGCATTTTTTGAAACTTGCAAATCTATAAAATCAGGAGATGCTCTAAAGGTTAGATAGTTTTATTATTCTTATATGCTTCTTGTATCATTATAGTGATGAGCAATAGCTTTGAATGATCGTACTATATCTAAAACGGCCTTGTTAGTCTTTGTGATAGTTTCTTCAGGTTTGCCGTTTTCTTCAGTACCATTGAAAAACGCACACATATCAACACCAAATTTTTTGGATAGTCTGTACAAGTTAAATGCAGATATTCTATTTATACCTTTTTAATATTTCTGTATTTGTTGGAATGTTATGCCTAACTCCTCAGCAATTTTTTGCTGAGGAACACCGCTTTTAAAGCGTAGCCTCTTTAAGTTAGCTCCTATCACTTTATTTTCTGGTGTTACAGAACCCTTTGTTTTTTTATCAGACATATATATAATGCTTTAAGTTGTAATGGTCATTTAGTATAGTTTGAGTTCCTTATGAGAGTCATAATAAAAAATAAAACACTTATTTTCTTCGACAGCGAAAGCGCAGATTTTAATATTAAAGATTTGAGAATACTCCTGAATGCTGCAAATGATAACATATGTGCACCTAGTGGTTTAATCACAATTTTTTAAAAATCATTAACACATACCATTGTGTTCTTTGAGCCAGTTCTTTAGATCCCTAGAGATATACGCGAGCCATTATCCCTAAGAAGTCACGGCCTTTTCTTTCATTTACATGCCGCAAGATCCCCCCTGTGTCAGGATAGTTATCGCCTAAATTAAAATCAGAGGAGACAACAAATATGAGCAAGCAATACAGTGAAACTTTTAAGAAACGCGCGATAGAAAAAGCATTAACCCGTGGTCATGACGTTAGCGTAGATCAAATATCCAATGATATAGATGTAGCAAGCGGAACCCTATATCATAGGATTAGAAAATCGCGCAAAACCAGTGTTACAAAACGTGATGCACCTAAGAAGAGACATCAGGACTGGTGTGAAGCTGAGAAATTAGATGCCATTATTGAAACGAGCACGCTGGACGCAGAAAACCTTAATTTTTATTATCACCGTAATGGTGTATATAAGCACCATATAGAGCAATGGAAAGCTGATATGGCAAGCACACAAGGCCACCCCAGAGAGGTGGCCCCAGAAATTCGGAGAGTGTGTTAAGTTCTCATATATAGCCTAAGGAGGGCTATATATGAGTAGAGTACGTAGGAATCACTCGGCAAAGTTCAAGGCGAAAGTGGCCTTAGCAGCCATTAGCGAAGATGCACCCATATCTGAGTTGGCGTTAAAATATGGCGTTCATTCACAATTGATCAATCGTTGGAAGAAAGAGGCTTTATCTTCA
>NVUR01000007.1 GCA_002401965.1 Alphaproteobacteria bacterium | reverse complement strand
CTTGGGTGCATCTTCATTCCTTCGTCATTACGATGAAAACCAAAACACTCCCTTATGCAAGACCTTTAAATGGTCTCATAAGACCTGACGGGGAACACGTCCTGTTATTGTTAAAAGTCTCATGATTTTTCACCGTTTTTTGTTGATGTAAATTGGGCGGGTAATTTTTTGCAGTGACTCCTGCATTTCTTTGCTTTAGATTTGATTTTATTAGGACGAATACGGATGTTTTCGCGGTCATAACGATCAGGCCAAATTTGGTAAAGTTTTTTACCTATAAATTTAGCGGTCTTTGGCTCAACATATGGCATTGGATCTGTCAGAGATTTTGAAATAGCGGACTCGCTGAAACCCCAGCCAAGTGACAGCTCTTTCATAGTAGTACCGCGCTTGCGGATTGCTGCTTTTATATCTTCTGGATGCATGCCCTCTGACATTTATATAAGTCCTTTTTTAGTATGATTTTTATTCAAGTTTGTGACGTGGTTGTTATTACTTGAATGATATTATTAGGAAAACCGAACGCAGTCAATAGGAAAACCTAATTTCCATGCTGTATTTTAAGGTATGTCTAATAATATATCGTAAGTCATTGTTTTATATTTATAAATGTTTAGGTACGAAATGGGTTTACAGCATGGAAATTCCGAGAGTTCGGACGCGACTTTTAAGGAGCGTATGAGGATATGTGCGAATCGCGCAGGAAATGCCGCGAGTTTATCTAAAAAATCAGGTATTTCTAGCGCGACGATGAGCGATTATATAAATGGTAAGTCTGATCCATCGCGGTCTAGGCTCATTGATATAGCAAAATCGGCAAACGTTGATATATCATGGCTTGCGACAGGTGAAGGCAAACAAAATCGCGGTATGTCAGAGGCGAAAAACGGTGATACAGGCGATGATTTTATGTATCCTGAAAATTTTAGAGGTAAAAAAACACCAACCAATATTGAGACTCCGGCATCTCTGGATCTAAATGAATATATTTCAACATGTATGGTTCAAAAAGCTGCAAGCGCGGTCTATGCTTACTTAGAGCAACAAAATAAAAAATTAACAGCGGAACAATTTGGAAATGCCGTTACTTTGGTTTGTGATCTCGCGGCTGATAATGGTGAAGTAGAGGCTTCTATGGTTGAACGCCTCATGAAATTCAAGGGATGAGAGATATTATGATCTTAAAAACATTAATTATAGCTATGTTTATGTGCTTTTTAACTGCGCCCGCAAAAGCATTTGAAGATTGGGAAAGCAATTGGGTTTTCAAAGAAACTCCGATTTTATACGAACAATTATTTGATTCCTGCGCATTATTAAATTCTCATACGTCTAAAGCTAGCTGCTACCCCTACGTACCGATCGTAATCACTGTTTACGAAGAAATTTCAGACGCTAGGTCTGTGAGCGATGATATCGCTCAATTGCGATATGATATAAGAAAAATTCAATTTCTGGCTATGAATGCATATGAGGACGTTTTGATGATTGATAAGTCGAAAGAGCCTTATATGGCTGGCGTTTACGGATTCTCGTCTGGTTTGGGCGATTACAATGCCAGACTAAAGCAAAAAAGTTATTCTACTTTAAAAGTCTATTGTGCAGAATATAAAAGAAAGCCATGGTTTTGCAATTCGGACAGGCCACAATAGACTTACTTAAATTTATTATTCTAAAACCATGTGACGTTGCTCGATTAACTTTGCAGCCTAAGTGACGTTGGTGTATATTTTTTAAAACCACATTTAACAGTGTTTAAAAAATAGGTCAGGCCATGCACACCGCCACTTTCATCCCACTATATCCCACAATATCCCGTATTATCCCGCTTCTCTGTTATTCTAGTCCTAAATGACGGGTTACATTAATGCTCTCGCCTATTCCGCATCACAAATGTTCGCGTTTATCCCAAGCAGCCGTAGCGTTCGTTCAAAAAGTGAACATGATTTATATTGTGAATTGGTGGATGGGGGTTGGTCTTGCAAAGATATGCCCGAATGGATATTTCTCTTCACCTTTTCACAGAGCATATTGGCATTGATACTACTGTTCTTGCTGGGTCTTGGTCTGCGGCATCGTTATAGAATATAAGCGAATTTACATAGACAAACCTTCTTCATTCGGATCAGTGTCCAGCCTCGTATTATTCTTCGCGTCGAAATCGATCATGATCTGTGGATCTCTGGGGGTCCATTGCATGAATTGGTCTGTGTTGAACACTGTTGCGGTGATGTGTACGTCTGCGCTTTTTTCCGTACTTTGGGTAACTTTTTGTTTCTCGCCTGTATACTCTGCCAGACTAACGCTGGCATGCTCGCTGTAAACTAAAAACCATTTATCGTCTTTTTCGGTGGCGGCTTCATAGGCTTTGTTAAACGTATCAAAGCTGGATTCTGTTTGGAAATTCAAACGCGTACTGACATAGAATTTATTGCCTTCTTTGTCGTGAATCTGCTCAGGATGGGACTGTACGCTCATCGAGCCATCCTTTTCACGATTCCAAAATTTCTTAACCCCATTAGGCTTGAAACGAAATAGAGCGATATGATTATGATTTTCATTCATGGTCTGCGGAGTATGGCTCTCGTCCTTATAAAGATCACGATACATATCAACTATATTATCTTGGTAGGCTTGTTCCAACGTCATTAGCTGCCCACTATTACGCAAAATAATGGCTTCACGTTGCCCTTTATCAAATTCAGTGCGATCAAGTAAGCCTGCCAGTGCCTGTACGGTTTTAACACCCTTGGAATGTTGCTTTGGCGGCACGTTGGAGGAACGGTGTATGCGTTTCTGTACGCGTACGTTATCTATGTTTGCTACGTTATGCGTTGCGGCATTGTTGAATGCTCTGCTCTCTGTCAACGTTGTGCGCGGTCTGTTACGTTGTCGCGGTGTTTGCCCCGCCAGTATATTCAAATTTACAATATATGAACCCGCATCACTATTTAGAACAACACCGCCATTATCTTTAATGGATTGCGAGAGCTGATTTTGTTGCGCTCCAAGGTCGCACGTATGCTTTTCATGAGGGAATAAGGCAAAGCGCGGCGGAATCTGATAACGCCTAGATTCTGTCATTGGCTCATTCGTTGATTTATCAATAATCAGCTCACGGGTATCACGGTCAATAAGATCAAAGGTTATGCTTTGATATATGCACCCGATGGGTTTTTAAGTTTAACCATGTCCCCTTTATCGAGGCAACACGGGCAAAAGAATTTCAGATGACCGTGTTCTTCTTTATCGAATTTCTTCGCGGTCAGTAAATCCCATGTTTCGGGCTTATCAGGGTTATCATGTTCAGGGTCAAACGCAACAGCCTCTGTGATAGCAACCTTCGCGACATATGTCTTGCTTGCACTGTTTACATTATTGCTCATTAGCGTCATCCAACCTAACTTCAGCAATATTCAGAGCAATAGTGCGTTGTGACTCTTATTTTCGCCGTTATTATTTATCCCATAAAGGAAATGTATTTTTTATTGTCTTTATCTTTCCTCAGTGTTTTTTGTAGCAAACTTCGCGCAGAAAGTCACTAAATCATTGATTTATCTTGTCATGATTGTATTTAATCGCGGTGTATTTTGATTTATTGTAATGTCCCTTGCCAGTCAGCAAAACGATAATCTCCAGGGGTGATAAGCTCTTGCTTTGCAACATAAACAGAGTGCAGCTTGCCTTCTATTTTATCAACCCAGAAGTCTATAAACTCATGCAATGTCGGATAAAGAGGGGCAATATCATATTCTTGCCAGATAAACTCTTGCAACAGATTTTCATGATCGGGTAAATGATATATAATTTGTGCCGTTGTCAGCCGATAATCATCCATTTGTTTCCCCAAATCTGCCATAATATCTCCTGCTGTTATTGTGCTTCTACCTGTCATTATAGCAGAAAATGTGAATTTTTTAAAATTCATAGAATTTAAGAGGGTAAAACTTCCATTCTTCCGCAAATTTTGTTATACACATCCCACCTATGCATAAGTGCAGGATCGGTCGCAGCCTACCCGATATAACAAAACAGGATACTATAACTATGAAAACACTGGTTATCTGCTCTGGCGGATTGGATTCCATTACGTTGGCGCACAAAGTCGCAGCTGAGCATACGCTTATCGGTCTTATTTCTTTTGATTACGGTCAAAGGCACAAAAAAGAGCTGTCCTACGCCAAGAAATGTGCGAAAATCCTGAATGTTCCTTATGATATGGTTGATATCTCCGCCGTTGGTGCGCTGTTAAGTGGCTCTGCCCTGACCGATGATATTGACGTGCCTGACGGGCATTACGCCGAGGACAGCATGAAGTTAACCGTTGTTCCCAACCGTAATGCCATTATGTTGACGATTGCCTACGGGATTGCTTCATCGCGCGGCGCGGACGCTGTGGCGACGGCGGTTCATGGTGGCGATCACTTTATCTATTCAGATTGTCGTCCTGATTTCGCGAAGGCGTTTCAGACCATGCAGAACTTCGCGCTGGATGAACATATACAGCTCTATACCCCGTTTATCGAGATTTCGAAGGCCAATATCGCCACGCAAACCGTACCCCTCAATGTGCCTGTGATCGATACATGGTCATGCTATAAGGGCGGGGAGATTCATTGCGGGCGGTGCGGTACATGTGTTGAGCGGATCGAGGCTTTCCATATCGCAAAAGTGCCCGACCCTACGCAATACGCAGATTCAGAGTTCTGGATCAAGACCACTGGAAACACCAAGCAAGGAACGACGTCATAATGTATACGATTTCCAAAGAATATCACTTTTCTGCTTCGCACCAACTTTTGGATTTGCCCGAAGACCACCCGTGCCACCGCCTACACGGGCATAATTACGTGGTGGAGGTTGAGCTACAATCAGAAGAGCTAAACCAGTATGGTTTTGTCCGTGATTACCGTGAGCTGGATGAGCTGAAGATTTATATTGATGAGAAACTCGACCATCGTCACCTAAATGATGTGCTGGGTGATGATAATGTAACGGCGGAAAATCTGGCGAAATATCTCTATGATTGGTGTAAATCCCGCTGGTCAGAAGTCAGCGCCGTTCGCGTCAACGAAACCCCGAAAAGCCGATCTGAATATAGACCTTAATCATGACTAAACCCATCCGCATTTCCGAAATTTTCGGCCCCACCATTCAAGGTGAGGGGGCGTTGATTGGGCAGCCGACAGTGTTTGTACGTACAGGCGGGTGTGATTATCGGTGCAGTTGGTGTGATACGCTGCACGCGGTTGATACGCAATATCGTCATGACTGGAAACCGATGAGCGCAACAGATATTTTTGCGCAAATCGAAGTGCTATCGGGTGGTAAGCCTTTGATGGTTTCCCTGTCGGGCGGCAATCCTGCGATACAGCCCTTTCAATCCCTGATTAAGATGGGGCAGAAAAAGGGTTATCGTTTTGCTTTGGAGACACAAGGCTCTATCGCCAAAGACTGGTTTGCGGATTTGGATGTTCTCACCCTTTCCCCCAAACCACCGAGCAGTAAGATGGACACCGATTGGGATGCATTTGATGCCTGCTTAAAGGCGGCAGATGGCAAGCCTGAGATCGCTCTGAAATTTGTAATAATGGATGACGCGGATTATACGTACGCCCGTATGTGCGCCGAAAAACACCCTGATATACCCACATACATACAGCCTGTAAACCACACTCCACCGCCTGCAACAGATGATAATGCACATATCGACATTGATGGCATTATGGATCGTATGCTTTGGTTGGTTGAGAAGGTTACACAAGATCAATGGTATGATGTACGTGTTCTGCCGCAATTACATGTCCTGCTATGGGGCAATAAAAAAGGAGTTTAATGATGAGTGATAATATTTATAAAAACCTAACACAGCTTGGTGGATCAAGCACCCTGCCTGAAAGCCCTGAAAAAGCAGTGCTGGAGCGTGTTTCAAATCCGCAGAAGAAAACGCCTTATCTGGTACGCTTTACCGCGCCTGAATTTACATCCATGTGCCCGATTACAGGCGCGCCGGATTTTGCGACCTTGATGATTGATTATGTGCCGAATGATTGGCTGGTCGAGAGTAAATCACTGAAGCTGTTTTTGGGATCATTCCGTAATCACGGCGCATTTCATGAGGATTGCACAGTTTCAATCGCCAATAGATTGGTGGAACTGATGAACCCTGTGTGGCTGCGTATTGGTGGATATTGGTATCCACGCGGCGGTATTCCGATTGATGTGTTCTTCCAAACCGGCAAACCACCCGAAGATGTCTGGATTCCCGATCAAGGCGTCGCATCCTATCGCGGACGCGGGTAGGGCAAATGGTACTTATGTTTTATTGCCTATTTGCCAAGGAAACCACTGATATATCCAGGCTCATTAGCACAGTGAATAACCATTAAGCTTGCCTCACCAATGAATACTCCCCGCAGCAAATTATGGAGAATAAAATCCTAAAATAGATTCATTTAAGAATACTCCACCGGATCAAGAATACCAAATGTGACATTACTATGCACTGATGCAATTTCTGGTATATGTGGCCACACCCCCGAAATAGTTTTTAGAGCTGTAATATGATAGCCATGCTCACAAACAACCATACGAATATTATCTTTTATAGCTACCAATTTTTCTTGCATCTGGTCTCTATTGAATATCTGGCTGAGATAATCTCTATCATCCGTTCCTTGAGCGTTCTTTCCGGGGCCATGTTCAAAAAAAGATTGCAAAAACGTTGGCGAATACCAAGATTGTATATTCGAGCTATAAAAAGTATTTACCTTTAACTCTTCTTGTACCAATAATGCCCTTAATTTCTGAAAATTTTCACGATCAGTTAAATCAAGTGTTATTGGTGCAATTCCACCACTACACGCCAAATTATGTATATGCGTATAGAGCTTATTATCACCCAAAAAAGATTCATTATCGTTCGATAATTTTTTAATAAAAGGAACAAAACCAGGGGCATCATAGAAAGCATGCTCATCAACACCTCTCATTACCGGAGATTTCCCAAATATTTCTGAATCTTTTAAATCTTTGACAGCCCTCACTGCCCCTAATTCAGGATTTTTTGCCAATCCCTCTTCTAAATTCTTTAATAAGTTACCTTTAATCTCTTGCACAGCTAACTTACGATCAGAGTTTCTTTTAATTATATCTATTACGTGTTTCCACATCAGAGACTGATTATGATTTACATCGAAAAGAATGACACCTTGCGCTTTAGTCGCAGCGGCCATTTCTAAATTCATGATACCTGCTGCTCCCATATGTATCCCCTGATTACAAACAGAATCATTTTTTAAAAGATCGTTTCTAATAGATAAAAGTCTTGTCTCCCCTATCGGGACAAAGTGGGTGCGGTCATAAAATGGCTGTCCATTAACAAAACAAGGAGTTGAAAATCCTTGATTTGCAAGTTTTTGATCTAAATTTTCAATGATTTTATATTGCATATATTGCTTTCGACGATACTCAAAAAAACGTAATGTAACAGAAGGTAAAAAATTATGCAAATACAGTAGTTTTTCTATATAGGGATGATCCCACTGTCGTCGTATTCACCAGATTTCAATCCTATAGAAAAAGCTTTCGGCACTCTCAAACAAAGTATGCATCCAAACACTACAATAGACCAGCTCACTATATCTTATTATTAAAGCAAGTTACTATAGCATCAGATATTTTATCTATAAAAATGCGGCTGAACAATTAAAGAGTTTCGACGGTGATGTTTTCATTGGTATAAACACAAATATCAGCAGCGATTTTAATGGATTTACGCGCGATATCCTCAGCGGTCATATCTTTTTGATCGTAGAGCGCGCGCGCCGCAGCCAGCGCATAATTCCCGCCTGAACCAATGCCGATCAAGCCATCTTGCGGATCAACGACATCGCCGTTCCCTGTTAAAATCAAGGAAACATCTTTATCCGCAACCGCCATTAAGGCTTCTAATTTGCGTAAGTATTTATCGGTGCGCCAATCTTTTGCCAGCTCAACGCACGCGCGGGTTAATTGCCCCGGATGCGCTTCCAGTTTTGCTTCCAAACGCTCAAACAAGGTGAATGCATCGGCGGTTGAGCCTGCAAACCCTGCGATAATATCATTATCACGGCCAAGCCTGCGCACTTTGCGAGCATTGCCCTTCAGGACAGTATCCCCCATAGAAACCTGTCCATCGCCTGCGATCACAACATCCTTGCCCTTGCGAACAGAAATAATCGTTGTACCGCGCCATTTTTGCGCATTTGCGTAATCTTGAATATCATATGTCATGGCAACGATATGATAGATGGATGGACTCTGTGTCAAGTATGCTCTTGTAATATCCGCATAATTTTGTCAAAAATAACCATCACTATATGAAGCGCAAATTCAGGAGATTTCCCCATGCAAATAATCGGATCACAAACCAGCCCTTTTGTTAGAATGGTGCGCACCACATGTGAAGAACTGAACCAGCCTTATGAATTGCTGGAAACGGGCTTTTTCGTCAATATGAGTAAAGAAGCCAATGCGCTGGTCAATGCCAATAATCCATTGATGAAAGTGCCCGTCCTGCATGATGGAGACAAAAGCATTATTGATTCGCGTATTATTATAAACTACCTAATCAATAAATCCGGCGATAACGCCAATACCGATTTCAGCACCACAATCAATGACGAGCAACAAAACCTCATCACCGTTATTCTGGGGATCGCCGATGCCGCAGTGCTACGATTCATATTCGGGAAAACCACAGACCTTGACCCTGATAAAGGCTATTTAAAACGCTCCTTCACCCGTATAGAGACTGGCTTGGCTTATCTGAACGAACAAAGCGATAATAAGCAGGGCGATTTGGGCAAAACATTCGGTGTGCCGGAATTGATGCTTCTCTGTCTTTTACAATGGTTTAAAAAGCGCGATATCTGTGATTGGGGTATCTACGATAACCTTGTCACCATCCATGATCGCTATAAAGATCGTGACTCGGTTATCAAAACAGCCATTCCCGAAGAAGCATAAGCACGCACCCTTATTCCAGTTCGATATTCAAATATTTCAGCGCGTCTTCGATCGGGATGAAAAGATTCAAACCGGAATCACTTTCCGTTGAAAATTGATACATCCCCGCAACGCTCATCCCGACTAGATTACCGTGGGCATCGATAAGGGGGCCACCGCTGTTGCCACCAATGGTTTGAACATCCCCTTGGATAAAGTCCATCTTTGTCCCGAACACGCGGAAATTTTTGCGATGTGCGCTGACAATGCCTTTACTGATGGTGCCTTGCAGCCGCGTTTTTTTCGGCGTGCCCAGCGCATAGATATCCGCGCTTACCTTCGGCCACTCAACCTTAATCGGCAGAGTAACAATCTCCAAATCTTCAGGGATTCTCTCCAGCTTTAGCAAAGCCACATCGCGGGGCACACTTTTGCGCAACACCTCGGCAATCAGCTTTTCTTCCTTACCCGCTGTCACAACACGCACCCGCATCGCATCACCAACAACATGGGCGTTGGTAATGATATGCCCTTCGCTGCTGATGAAATAGCCGGAGCCATGCCCTGACCCCGCCTGCACCATAACCTCAGTGCGGCTTGTGCGCTCTACATGGTCGATCAGCATAACTTTGGATAAGGGCGGATTAGAAATCACCACGCGCTCTTGCGGATCAAAAATTCGCGGACGGCTTTCGCGCTTCTTTTTCTTATTCCAGTCTTGCGGCGGTTTAGTGCCATAGAAAATCAAATCATGGAATTCTTTTTTCGCACCCAAATTATGCGCGGCCATGGCAAAGGCTTCATTCACCATCAAAGTGACGCCTTCTATCTTTGTATTCTTGCTATGAACGTAGCCTTCGGTGGTTGTTTTATAAACAGTTTTGCGGCGCAAATTATCCCAAACACCCCATTCGATTTTTAAGAATAATTTTCCGCTCAGCCCGTTCTTTCCAAAAAATAACGGGTCAGCCGGAGGTAATTTAAAGAATAGGGGCGGGGTTTTACACACATTAATCTGTGCATCGATTATCTTCGCACTCACCTTATATTCGGAACGTAAACTCTCGGCGTCGGCTTCCTCATCAAAAGAAAGATTTAGATGACTGACAAGATCATATCCTTGGGCATCCAATGCTTCAACGAAGCTGTCATCAATTAAAGACTGGTTGATATGGCCCTTCAAATAATGCCGCCCAACCTCAACAAAGGACAGAAAGCACCCATGGCGATAAATGTCCATCTCCATCCCGACAGGCAATTTCAGTTTCAGCTTCGTGAATTTTATCGGTGCGGGGTGGGCGTCCTCGGGGTGATTAAGGTTCTGCTCGAAAGCAACCTTCTTCACAGGCGCACAGGCCGCCAGAGTGCCTACTGTTAAAACCAGTACAAAAAATGGTATGATTTTTGTGTAAGATAAGGTCATATGCTAAGGGTTTGGTAAGGATTAAATCTTAGACTACGACTGTACCCGAATTTCTAAATGAAGGAAATACACAATAATGAGCGAGCGCACAGGCCAAGTCAGCCGTAAAACAAACGAAACATCGATTAAGGTTTCCGTTACTCTTGATGGCACAGGTAAAGCCGATATACATACTGGCGTTGAATTTTTCGACCATATGTTAGAGCAGCTCGCGCGCCATTCCTTGATTGATATGACGATCAAGGCCAAGGGCGACTTACACATTGACGCGCATCACACGGTGGAAGACACCGGCATTGCATTGGGGCAGGCGTTAAAGCAAGCCATTGGTGACAAGACGGGTATCCGCCGTTACGGACATTTTGATTTGGTGATGGATGAGGCACGCTCCTCCGTTGCGCTCGATTTTTCAAATCGTGCTTATCTGGTTTGGGATGCTGCGTTTTCAATTGATCGCCTCGGCGAAATGGATACAGAACTTTTCCGTGAATTTTTTCAAGCACTCGCAGGGGCGGGTGGCTTAACGCTGCACGTTACCAATATTTGCGGCGTGAATAACCACCATATTGCCGAGAGCATCTTTAAAGCCTGCGCCAAATCTTTACGTATGGCGGTGGAAACAGATCCGCGCGCAGCCAATCAACTTCCCAGTACAAAGGGCGCACTTTAAAATAAAATTGTTTAGTAACGAAAGCGAATATGATTCATATAATGAATACTCTCCGCAGCAAATTACGGGGAATAAAATCCTGAAAATGAAAAGACTCCCGTCACAACTGATAGCAACGTTACTGATGCTATCAGGGTGTAGCAGCCACCCCTCATACACTTCATTAAACAGAGTAGATAACGCGAGAAATATCGCTAACAAGGCACAGCTTTCCACACATACCATAAGCACAAAAACATTTTCATTCAGAACGTTTAGCCGACTATCGGGAAATACAAATACAATAAGGCTTTACATTGAAGGTGATGGATTGGCATGGCGCAATAAACACACTCCATCAAGTGACCCTACTCCAATTAACCCTCTAGCACTTAAACTCGCTGCTATGGATCCTTTTGCTAACATCATCTATCTGGCAAGACCATGCCAATACACACACAAAACAAGCTCTCCAGATATCAGGTGCGAAACTAAATATTGGACATCTCATCGATATTCAGAAGAAATCATTATATCTATGAATGAGGCATTAAATCATATCAAAAATAAATACAACGTAAAAAAATTTGAACTTATTGGATTTTCAGGGGGAGGCGCAATAGCGCCGCTCTTGGCATATAAACGAAATGATATAGACAATATTCGAACCATCGCTGGTAATTTAGATCATGAAACACTAAACAATATTCATCACGTAGATCAAATGCCATTATCCCTAAATCCTATTAATATTGCCGCAACTATAGCCGATATTCCGCAAATACATTTTATTGGCGGTAAAGATAATGTCGTACCGGAAAAGATAGTAAAATCATATTTCATACATTCTGGCTCAAAAGAATGCGTTAAAATATACACACAACAAAACGCATCACATCACGAGGGGTGGCTTGAAAGCTGGGGTGAGTTATTAAAAATAAAAATTCCCTGTAAATAGGTCATACGTTGATTATAAAAGTGATTTTACAAGAAAAAAGATAATGATGTCAGAACCTGTATTGGGAGATTTAACATAATTTTTCTCATTTTTCTGGAGATGAAAAATTTACAGTCACTGAAAAATCAAAGACCTGATACAATGAAAATCTTAAATCCGAGATATATCCCTGAACACCAATCAACCCACACTGTCCTTTATAGATCCTGATCCTGTACTTCCAAACCCTAAGATAAGGTTTACATGAAACAATTTAAGCATTACCATTCAGATTATTATAAGGTGTTGCACTTGGTCATGAACACGACCAACGCGCCACACTTTATCGCATAATATTAACGAATACTGGTAGCCTATTAAGAATAGCAGTACTTAAGAAAAGTATGAGGGTGTTTTTTAAATCATGGTAAATGACCATATAGGCAACACCATAGATCCCACATATATTTTATCATCCGTATTTGGGTATGATCGTTTTCGCGAAGAGCAAGAAGATATTATAAATACGGTGATATCTGGCCAAAGTTGCTGCGTTCTTATGCCAACAGGCAGTGGAAAATCGCTTTGTTATCAAATTCCTGCGCTGTGCCTTAAAGGAACAGGCATTATCGTTTCCCCCCTCATCGCATTAATGCAAGATCAAGTAACAGCGTTAAAAGAGCTAGGTGTGAAGGCTGCGGCTATTCATTCCGCTTTAGACCCTGCACAATTACAAGAGGCTATGGCAGACTTTCAGGCAGGCAGGCTTGATCTTGTTTATGTTGCGCCTGAACGTTTAGTGAATGACGCTTTCCTCGATGTTTTAGACCATATTGATCTTGCATTATTTGCAATTGACGAGGCACATTGTATCTCTCAATGGGGGCATGATTTCAGACAGGAATACAGACAGCTTTCCATACTGCGTACACGCTATCCCACTGTGCCTTGTATTGCCGTCACCGCAACGGCCGATGCTCCGACGCGCAAAGATATTGTTGATCGGCTAGATTTACCCAAAATCTATATTTCAGGCTTTGATCGCCCCAATATCACCTATAATGTTGCCATTAAAAATAATCCACGCCAACAGCTTTTACAATTCCTAAAAACAAGACCCGAAGGCGAAAGCGGCATTGTTTATTGCCTATCCCGCCGCAAAGTCGAGGAAACCGCAACATGGCTGTCTAACCAAGGGTACAACGCCTTGCCTTACCATGCGCGCCTTGACAAAAACATTCGCTCTACCAATCAAGAGCGCTTTATAAAAGATGAAAGTGTGATCATCGTGGCGACCATTGCCTTTGGTATGGGCATTAACAAGCCCGATGTCAGATTTGTTGCGCATCTGGATTTACCCAAGAATATCGAAGCATATTACCAAGAAACTGGACGCGCAGGGCGTGATGGTCTGCCTGCTATGGCGTGGATGGTATATAGCTTGCAAGATTTAGTTCTACAGAGACAAATGATTGAATCCTCTGAAAGCAATGAAGAGCAAAAACGGATTGAGCGACAAAAGCTCAGTGCCTTCCTTGGTTTTTGCGAGACAGCAACATGCAGACGACAAGTGCTGTTGCGTTATTTTGATGATCATTGTGAAGCCTGTAATAATTGCGATACCTGCCTCAACCCACCTAAAACATTTGATGCAACCATCGCTGTTCAAAAAGCGATTTCCTGTGTTTACCGAACAGAGCAAAGATTTGGCACTGGTTATATCATTGATGTCTTGCTGGGCAAAGATAACGAGCGTATCCAAAATTTTGGTCATCATAATTTAAGCACCTATGGCATAGGAAAAGAGCACACTCAAAAAGAATGGCAAAGCTTTATCAGGCAAATTGTTGCACGTAACTTTCTATATGTCGATATGGATGCCCATGGCGGCTTAAAAATTACAGCTCAAGGCATGGCGTTTTTAAAAAGCAAAGAAAATATACATCTACGTTTAGAGCCAAAGACAGCAACATCATCAAGAGAAAGCAGGAAAGTAGATCCTGCAATAAGTCTGGATAAAGAAGAAGATCAAGCGTTATTTGCCGAACTAAAAGTACTACGCCTATCAATCGCCAAAGAAAAAAACATACCGCCCTACGTTGTATTCCATGACAAAACCCTGATCGATATGGCAAAAAATAGGCCATCAACGCTTGAAAAGATGTCCTTGGTTCCAGGTATTGGGCAATCGAAACTTAATAAATATGGGCTAGTTTTTCTTGATGTTATTAATAAGCTCTCAGATAGTTTCCATGAACAAGTGCAACACCCTTAATAATCTAGACCAAATTACAATGCTCCGGCGCGCATCACGCAACGATTAAAGTGATCGGGGCATAAACATGCGCCGCCTTGTGCCTCTATGGCGGATTTTTCAAGATGGTCATTGACCAAAAGGGCTAAGGATTTGATAAATCTTGGCGCGGTCCCAACGGTTTTTGCGCGGTAATATCCCTTTATGCCTTTATCCTCGGCCAGTTTTTTATATTCAATATCCAGCTCTACCAAAGTTTCAACATGTTCTTGTGTGAAAGCATGCGGGTATATGATGACCGCTTTTTGATCGGTGATAGCTCTATCCAGTGCATCATCCAGAGAAGGCCCTATCCATTTTAAACGTCCGACGCGGCTTTGGTAACAGATTTGCCAATCTAGGGTCTCTATGGCGTATTTTTCCGCCAGACAGGTTGCGATTTTCTCTGCGCCCTTTTCACATTGATGCTGATAAGGATCGCCGCCATTTATAATTTTCTCCGGCAAGCCATGGGCAGAAAACAAAATGCGGGGATTTTCGTGCCCGTCATTTTGTGCTTGTTGATACAGCGCATAAATATGCTCGGCAGAGGTTTCAATAAAACCCTCATCATAGGGGTAACAACAAACCATCGATATTTCAGGGTGATAATTTATGTCGGCAAGGGCGGCTTTAAAATTCTCCAGCGAAGACCAGGTGGTGGTGGTTGAGAATTGCGGATAGAGCGGCAGTAATATAACTTTCTCTGCGCCCCACGCCTGCACATTTTTGGCAACTTCAGGTGCCATCGGATGCCAATAGCGCATAGATACGAACACTTTATATGTATTCCCATCATTCTGCGCATTTAGAACGGCTTCCAGCGCGGTGGCTTGTTCTTGCGAGTTTTCCAGTAAAGGCGATTTATCACCAAGCTCTTGATAGGATTGCCCTGCTTCACGTTTGGAACGTTTCTTACTGATATATTTCGCGAGTAAAAAACGGATCGGCAACGGCGCAGTTACAATGTTTTTATCCATAAAGAAATTCATCAGGAAGGGTTCTATCGCTTCTTTTGAGGAAGGCCCTCCCAAATTAAAAAGAATAACCGCGATATCCCTACTCATAGCTAAATTCTCTAATATAGCGCACGAGATCTTCGACATGTTCGATGGGTGTATCTTTGTGAATGCCATGGCCAAGATTAAAGATAAAATCACCATCCGTAAGATCACCGATAATTTTTTCTACCGCGAGCTTTAACGCATCACCCCCTGCAAGCAAACAAATCGGATCAAGATTTCCCTGAACAGGAACTAATGGCTGTAATGATCGTGCTGCCCATTTTGTATCAAGGGCTTGATCTATGCTGACCGCTGTAACGCCTGTATCTTGCACGTAGGATAAATAATTTTGGCCTGCGCATCTTGGAAATCCGATGATCGGAACATTCGGATGTGTGTCACGCACCAAATCGATAATTTGTTTTGTCGGCTGAATAACCCATCTTCTGAAGCTCTGCGAATCCAAAGCCCCTGCCCAGCTGTCAAAAATCTGTAGAACTTCTGCGCCGGCATTGACCTGATTGATCAAATATTGCGCGGTTGATTCCACCAATAAATCCATTAATCCGGCAAAGCCTTGTGGATCTTGATAGGCTAGTTTTCTGACATTGAAGAAATCTTTACTGCCTCCACCCTCAACCATGTAGCAAGCCACCGTCCATGGCGCGCCACAAAATCCAATTAGGGCTGTGCCGTTATGATTTTCTTGTTGCAGTGATGTTTTCACTTTGCTCAAAGCTTCGTAGACTGGCGTTAACGTTTTTTCGAAGCTGTTAAAATTCAGTTTTGAAAAATCTGCAGAGGATCGCAAAGGATCAAGTTTTGGTCCCTCGCCTTGCACAAATTCAAGGCTTTGCCCCAAAGCATGCGGGATAACTAAAATATCCGAGAATATAATCGCTGCATCCATACCAAATCTTCTAATTGGCTGCATCGTAATCTCACAGGCCATTCCGGGGTTATACGCCATATCCAGAAAACCGCCTGCCTCTTTGCGCAAAGCCATATATTCCGGTAAATAGCGCCCTGCTTGGCGCATAAACCAAAACGGTATATGATCGGGTTTGTGTTTGTTCAAAACTTCTATAAACTTCTTTTTTTGGTAAGCCATTGTCTAAATCTTTAATTTCATTTGCGATGAGTATTTCAAATTAATGAATTTAAACATAGCTCTATTTTATAATATAAATAGTATTTTTATTTAGGTGGTAGATAGATATAGGGGGTGTGAGTCTCGGGGATTAAATTTAATCCCTATTTTATACATATTGGAGACCTTTCGGAGTCTAGTGGATTCATTTTGAGTCGCATGTTGTCGAGAAGTTTTTTCATTTTTTCATTTTAGAGTTTTCTACAAGTGGAAGACTCACCCTAACGACATGAGGATGGATTCGGGGTAACTTAATCCCCAGCTTTATACAAAAACGGTTCTTGGATTCGCACACAATGTTTTCCCCAAGGTGAATTCAGTAATCGCCTTGATTTTTAGACATAAAACCCGCATTATTGCTTTTCCTATTCACTATCTAGCGAATCACCTGACATGTTTGATGAAGCCTTCACAAAATTAGAAATAGACGAAATTGCATCTCTTCTGGATGTTTTGAATAAACAAATCGAGGGCAGTACCTTTGATCCCTTGGAGACAACTATTCTTGCCGTTGAGGTACCGTTTTATGCGGAGTATCGTTTTTTAAGTGTGGCTGACCATGCAACAAATCCGCCGTTGCAACGCTTTGTGTTTCAAAAGAACGAGACGCAGGACTTCACGGTTATTGATTGGACCTATAAGACAATCTACGATTTGAACACAGTTGCGCCGATTGCTTTGGATGATAAAAATGTCTTGGAATATGTGCGGTTCTTCTTTGCGCATGTGAAGGGTCGTCATGGTCGTTTCATTATTTGCGAGAGCGCGGATAATGTTCAATGGAAAGACGAACAACCGGAAGAAGTGCGTAAAAAATTGAACGCAACGATGCAGCCTTTGGAAATTAAGGAAAAGCGCAAAGACGGCGTTTATGCGATTAAAGCGTTTATGATGCTGAAAGACGCTTTATTTAATGTCGATATATATGTGGAGCCGAATGGCCGCGTTACAATGTCGGATCATGAGATAATGATTGAAGATGTTCCTGTGCTGGATTCGACGTTCGGGCAGTAATGCCTCTAAATTTCCAAAATATGCCATAAAGCGGCATTGTTTCCATAATTATACCGTTCCTTAACCCTTTATTTACGCGATGTTAAGGGCTTGTTAGGGAAGGAGGCCTTTTTCTTCAAAAAAAGATGATTTTTCGTGTTTTTGGTAGGAAAGCGTTAATAATTACCGTCGATAATAAACCCATGTCACGCACAACCTTGTGCAGCACATATTGATAGTCACAAAATGGTATGGGTTCATGAGCAATAATTTTGAAGAATTTTCCAACGCAGCATTAATACGCAACAGAGTGTGTATGGTTGCCTATACATTAAATGGTGAACAGCCGGTTATATCGACGCATATCGGTGATCAGCCACTTTATTATATGGATGAAGAAATTATTGAAGATGAGGAACTTTTTGATCCGGCCGAGCTGGATTTACTGGCGCATGAAATTCGTACCTTAAAAGAAGAAATGTCTGGCCTTGATGATATGCCGTTTTTTATTCCCGAGAATACGATGCTTGCTTTTCAAGAGTTTGCAGAAAATGCGGAAAGCCTTGATATTGATTTATCTCTTACCAAGCAAGAAAAAGAAGAACGTTTAAAAGATGTTTTGAATATTCTGGGGGAGAGCCGTTTGGCGTCTTCTTATCTGAATGTTGCAGAAAAACACGATATAAAAATTATGATGAGCGAACAGATCGAAAAAGCATTCTATGATCGGCGCAGCGGGTCCATTTTAATCAATCCAAATATGCAGGTTAATGAGCAAGTCTTATTACTGTCACGTGAATTACGCCGTCACTGGCAACATCGTCAGGGTGTTTTGATTAATCCTCTGATGTTCCAGCCGGAAAATGCGATCCTGATTAATCGGGCGCAGGAAGCTGATCTTGTGGTTTCTGTTATACGCACGGCGTGGGAATTACAATTAGCAGGTATTAGAGATGTTTGGGAGCGGGTTGAAAACTCTCCTATGGCGGATTTATCGCGGGCTTATGCGCGTGAAGCCTTTATGGATTTCCGTACAATTAATAATGGTGTGGCCAGCACGGCCGTTTTCGAGGCATGGTTCTTATCCGAGCGTTGCCGTCAACAAGACAAGAAAATCATTCAGGCAATGCTTGCTGATTATAATGGTTATGTCTTTGAAAGCAGCACATCATCTGAAAACGTCACAGCGGAATTAATTTCTGGTCTGGGCGAGATGCCGTTCGGCAAAAATTACCTCTCTGCCCATGCAATTACGATCATGGAAGACCCGATCTTTGCCGAGGTGAGAGACCGCTCTAACGCGAATTTCCTATGGTTTATCAAGTTCGAGCGTACATTTAAAGAAACGGAACAACACTTGCAAATAGAGTCTGACTTATCCACACATGACATCCGTCATGAGTTGTTGAAACAAAATAGTCAGGATCAAATTGATGACCACGAACAAAGCGCAGACATTATTCAACTTTTTGAACACCAACCAAAAGTTCAAAAAGAAAATGATGGGAAAAAGCTGTCCTCAAACAGCAAGCGTAGTGCGCAAATCATCGATATTAAACGCTGGTCGAGCAAACAATAAAACACGTATTGAGTATCTGGGCGAAGGCGGCGTAATGGAATTGAAATCAAATTTACAGCAGAAGAAGACAATTGATTGTCTGTCTTTGGGCACTTTAACGATTACTGAGACACAGTGGTATTTTGCCGAGCTGAGCCTTGATCGCGTCGATGTTGATGCTTTTGATAATGATAATGCAGAGGCCGAAGATTACAGAGATGTTTTAAGCTGGTGCGCCAGTGTTATGGCGTGCAGCCCATCTGCGCGTCTTCTTTTGAAAGAAGCCAGTGAAAAAGACTGGAAGGTTACAGTTGAAGATTTGAATGGCAGTGATTATTATGTTGATGTAGAAGAGAAGTTATTAATCCTCGATAACAATGCATTGTTACCATGTGCGCTGGGGAAATCCGATTATTTCAGAAATATAATGTTGATTACATTGGTGAAAGCCCTGCGTGATATCTGGCAGGAAAAACGCCATGGTGGGTTTGATACGCTGTATTCACCCGACCATATTTTACTAATGGAGCGTATCCGTGCGGCAGATCTGGATGTGATGGCGATTTTGGTGACTTGGGAACTCCGTTCGGAAGAGTTTACCGATATCTGGCGTCATATGCTTGGCTCTGACATCGGGGACATGGCGATGGCGTATTCGGGATATATAGAGCGCGATCCATCTGCACAATTTAACGCTCAGGGCTTGGTCTCGACGTATAAGCAATGGTTTCGTTGTTCAAAGCGCATAGATTCTTGTGACCATGATGCGTTGGAATATATGGATGATGTTTTGGCCAGCTATGATGTTGTTAATCCGTTCGGCTCTAAAAAACCATCGAAAATGAATGTTGAGGTTTTGTCATGCTTGCCTGATAAAACCGCGTATTTGCGGGGCTTGGGCGCTGAAATTTTGAGTGATCCTATTTACTCATCTGTCGATAACGTGATTAACCAAACGCATTTGTTCCATATAATGTATGATTTACAAGCGGTGGTCGTTGAAGACGTTGCATTCCGTGACGCTGATCTAGCGCGCAAAATTTTCCCTGTGGAGTAGGGTTCTTTAATTTTCGGTCATACGCGTAATATATTTTATATTTTATGCGTTCTGTGCTGGACTATAAAAATCTGGTGTATTAATCTTAACGTTTATACGTTACTATCCCTTTATAGATTAACAAGCAAAATAGATCTTTATGAAATTATTTGATAAAATACTAGCACCTTTGCAAAAAGCATTGCGGCAATCTGTATCTTCTTTTATACGCCTTGAAACTAAAGAAAACGACACGACTCTGGTTTCGACAGATGGTTCTCTTGTAACCTATTTAAAAATTGAGGGCAGCAAGCAAATTATCGGTGATGAGGAATATGAGAGTATTATAAACTCTTCAAATACCAAAATTGGTGCGCGTTTTGATCGAATTGGGCATGCGATGCAAGTCTATTTTGTACGTGATCCGTCAAGAATAAGGCAAACCTTGATTAGCCAAACAAAACCGAGCCGCATTACAGCACATAATATAGGTTTGGATTTAGATGATCTTTTTGATGAAAAAATAAGTCATCTTGAAAAATTTCTAACGCATGAAGAGCAATATTTTGTTCTGTGGACAAGGCCGTCATGCTTGACTAAAAACGAATCAAAGAGAGCCGGAGAAGACGCGAAGAAAGAAGGAGAAAATTGGGTTACTGCTGCTAATGCACAATACCCTTTAGGCATTATGGAGCCTCTCAGAACACGTCATAAAAGTTTTATATCTGCCATGAAAACAGCATTTGATGAGCTTGGTATCGAATGTAATGTTATGGAAGTACATGATGCGCTTAATGCGATACGAAGCAATATGTTTCCTGACCATGCAAATGATAAATGGCGGGCTTGTCTTCCAGGTGATCCTATCCCGCCACGCGCGCCGCAAAGTACTGTTGATATGTCAGATATCTTATGGCCAACTCTTCCAAATCAAATAACCGCTGCGGAAGCAACTGTTTTGGGGAAATCTGTCGTACGTATTGGGAATTTATTATGGGCGGGTGCGGATATGACTCTAGGCCCAATGGATTCTATGCCTTTTCCTATTCTTTTGAATCGTTTGGTTGAGGCAGATATTCCATTCCGTATCTCCTTTTTAATCGAAGGTGGTGGTGCATCATCTGTTGCAATGCGAACATTTGCTGCAACCCTTTTGGGGCCAACGAATGCGGGTAATAAACCAATTAAATACTCTTTGGAAAAATTAACAACGCTTGCCAGACAAGAGCCTGTCGTTAAAATCCGTATTTCTTTTGCCACATGGTGTAAAATTAGTGAAAAAGATCAGATTCTTGATCGTTTATCCATATTGCTTCAGTCTTTTGAAAGTTGGGGGTATTGTCAGGTTAGTGAGCATTCAGGCGACCCTCTTGATTGTGTTATGTCTTCTGCTATGGGTATTCACTGTGCAGGAACTGCGCCCTCTGGCATTGCGCCTATGGTTGAAATTATGAGGTTGTTGCCTTGGCAAAGACCGTCAAGTCCATTTGAAACAGGTGCCATGATTTTCAGAACACCTGATGGGAAAATTTGGCCCTATCAAACAGGAACAAACCTAACCACAACATGGTTTGACTTGATATTCGCACAGCCGGGCGGTGGTAAATCTGTTCTTTTGAACACGTTGAATTTTGGCACATGCATCACACCAGGCTTAAGCAAGCTGCCTTATGTTTCGGTTATTGATATTGGCCCATCTTCTTCAGGTCTTATTTCCTTGATTAAGGAAGCACTGCCCCTTGAGCGTCAACATGAGGCTGCTTATTTTCGTCTTCAAATGGCACATCAATATGCGATCAACCCTTTTGATACCCAGCTAGGATGTCGTTATCCTCTACCGGATGAGAGAAGTTTTCTGGTTGAACTTATGACACTGCTGACCACACCACCAGGCTATGACAAGCCATATGACGGTATGCAACAGCTTTGTGGACTTGTGGTTGATGAAATGTTCCGCTGGCGTGATGATGCTTCTGCCAATGCAGAATCTCGCCCGTATTTGCCACGTTTGGAAATGGAAATTGATGCGGCGATCCAAAAACATAATGTGCATTTGCCTTCTGACCCGTTCTGGTGGGATATTGTTGATAAAATGTTTGAATTGGGTCAGTCTCATCTTGCTAATATGGCACAACGCCATGCTGTTCCAACATTAAATGATGCGATTACGGCTTCAAGACGACCACAAATTCGCTCTCTTTTGGAAGAAACATCCGTTGGGGTTAGTGCAGAAAGTGTCGTTGGTGCGTTTGAACGTATGATTACTTCTGCTATTCGAGAATATCCGATTTTATCCTCTGTAACACAATTTGATATCGCAGACACACGCCTATGTTCTCTCGACTTGATGGATGTTGCGCCACAAGGGGATGAGGCCGCAGATAGGCAGACCTCTATTATGTATATGCTTGGGCGTCATGCCTTGGTTCGTTCATGGTGGGTCAGTGAAGAAAGCCTGCAACATATTCCTGAAAAATATCAGGAACACCATGCTGCCAGATTGCAAGATATTGGTGAAACACCAAAACGTCTTAATTTTGACGAATTTCACAGAACAAGTCGCTCAAACGCTGTACGCGCGCAGGTTATTCGTGATGTTCGTGAGGGACGTAAACGTGGCGTGCAAATTGTTCTGACATCACAGCTTATCGACGATTTCGATAAAGATATGGTCGACTTGGCAACGGGAATTTGGGTTTTGGGTACTGCTATTTCTGATAAGGCTGTTCAAAATGTTGTTGATCGCTTTGGCCTGTCCAATACCGCGAAACACATTATGCGTTACAAGCTAACAGGGCCGAAATCCATTGGTGCGCCTGCGCTGATTGTTATCGGATCAACCTCTGGTCGTTACGAACAACATATTTATAACACTTTGGGTCCGATTGAACTTTGGGCATTCTCAACCTCTGCTGAAGATGTATCGATCAGAAACCGTCTCTATTCCGTTTTGGGTGCCGCACGTGCCAGACAAATGCTTGCATCTGTTTTCCCAGGTGGAAGTGCAAGAACAGAAATCAGACGACGCGTTCTTGCAAATAGCGAGAGCGGTGATTCAAGAAATGCGATGATTAGTGGCGTTATTGATGAAATCATTGACGAGCTTGTAGAAGAAAGCAAAGACACACAAGAAGCAGAAGATAACAAACGTGTTAACCTCCAATTAAGTTAATATTGGCATGAGTGAAGAAACAGAAATATTAAAACAAACAGTTATAGCGGAAGAAAAGCCGAAGGCTTCGCTTGCCGATAAACTGAAAGAACAGAAAAAAGCCAAAAGTAAAAAAACAATAAAAAGAGTTATCATTGGAGGGTTTTTATTGTTTTTTGGTTATGCTTTTTGGTTTTTGATGAAGCCATATAAAGCTACGGCTACCTATGGTATTTGTAGATCTTTGTTAGAGCTTTACGTACCCTATCCAAATACCATATATGTCAGTGAATTAAAGCCGCAAAGAGATGGCAGTATGAAACTGTGGTTTACGCATACTGGCGCGTTTGGTGAATATCGAATGGAATCATTTCAATGTAAGTTGGTTAATAATCCGGAAACTGGAATTTTGGAACTGACTGCTTTAAAATTACATAAAGTACAAATAAGTGCAGAGCGGGTGAAATATTTGAATAATGCTTTGCCGTATTTCGCGGAAAATCCGCTGGTCTTAAACTGGCCAATACAATTACCAGACAGTCTAAATGCCCTGCATTTTGATTTTGATAAGTTCAGAAAAATTATTATCAATCCCAATAAATAAAGTGAAATTGAATGTTATGAAATATAAAACATTAGGGCGCACAGACCTGGATGTCAGTCAAATTTGTCTGGGCACAATGACGTGGGGGCTTCAAAATAACGAAGCTGAAGGTCACGAACAAATGGACTATGCGCTGGAACAAGGGATTAATTTCTTTGATACGGCGGAGCTATACGCCGTTCCGCCAAGTGAAGGCACTTATGGCAAGACCGAAACGATCATCGGCACATGGTTCAAGAAAACAGGCAACCGCGACAAGGTTATTCTGGCCTCTAAAATTGTTGGTGCAGGATTACCGTGGGTACGCGATGGCGGGGACATAACCTCTGACAGCGTAAAAATCGCGCTGGATGACAGTCTCAAACGTCTGCAAACAGATTATATTGATTTATATCAACTCCACTGGCCGAATCGCGGTGGCTATCATTTCTCCCAACAGTGGGGCTTCGCGCCAAATTTTGATAAACGCAAAGTCGAGGAAAACTTTGTCGATGTATTGGAAACGCTGGACGCGCTGGTTAAAGAGGGGAAGATCAGACATATCGGACTTTCTAACGAAACCGCGTGGGGCACGATGAAATGGCTGCGCCTGTCCGAGGAACACAACCTGCCGCGCATGGTTTCTATCCAAAATGAATACAGCCTTTTAAACCGCCCGTTCGATACGGATTTGCACGAAGTTGCCGTGGCTGAAGATTGCGGCTTGCTGGCTTGGTCACCTCTTGCAGGCGGCCTTATCAGCGGCAAATATCTGTACGGCGCACGTCCGAAAGGCACACGTTGGGACATTGAAGAACGATTTCTGGAACGCGACACAAAAGCCGCCGATAACGCAGTTACAGCCTATATCGCGGTTGCTGAAAAGCACGGGCTTGATGTCTGTCAAATGGCGTTGGCGTTCGTTAATCAGCAACCTTTTGTGACCTCAAATATCATTGGCGCAACCAGTATGGAGCAACTGAAAAGCAACATCGCATCCATTGATATCACGCTGTCACAGGACGTTTTGGACGATATCGCCACAACATTTAAACAATTCCCAATGGTATATTAGGGTGCAAAAAGAGCTAAAACTTTGAAAAAAATCGCATTTGTTTCAGGATCAGACAGTAATTACTTTCCTATGTTGGTGGAGCTGATTCACTGTCTGCGCAATCACCCTGATAACACACTCCAAAGCTATGATATTTGCATCATGGATACGGGGATGAGCGAGGCACAAAACGCCTATATCAAAACCATTGCCGATCAAGTGATAAAACCTGACTGGCCGTGCGATTTGCCTGCAAGTCGAGTGCGCGGACGGGAATTTTTGAAGTCCTGCGTCTGTCGTCCGTTCATCAATAAAATATTTGAAGGCTATGGCACTTATATCTGGCTGGACACCGATACGTGGCTGCAAACGTGGGAACCTATCGATCTGCTGATAAAGGGCGCGGCAAAATCAGGTCTCGCTATCTGTCCGCAAACTGATCGCGCCTATGGCAAAGCGATGCGCCTGAAATGGCTAGGCCCCTTTCCGTGGAAAGCCAGAAGCTTCTATTACAGCAATGCGAGAAAAGCCTTTGACGGGCGCACGGCACGCGCACTGTTTCCCTATCCTGCCTTAAACGCAGGCGTATTTTCTATTGCAGGCGATGCGCCGCATTGGGATAAATGGCAAGAATTACTGCTAAAAGCATTAAAGAAGGGCAAAGTTTTCACCGCCGAGCAGCTCACCCTTGGCATGATGGTTTATCTGGATGGATACAGCGCAGAGTTCCTGCCCGCTTATTGTAATTGGCTGTGCGATACGCCGCCCGTTTGGGATGCGGAGCAAGGGATATTTGTTGAACCCTATCTGCCCAACCACCCAATTGGCGTGATGCATCTTTCTGGCTATGACGACTTACGCCTTGATCGTAGCATCACCGCAGACTTCAAAACGACACGCGGCGAAACCATCTCTATGGTACCGCGCTATATGGGGATTGATGGGGAAAAGGTTACGCTTTAATCAAAATTTGAAAAGACTCAAAGCCTTGTTCCAACAAATCCGTTACCGCATCCGTAGATTTTTGTCCCCTCGCAATAATCGCTGCACCTGCGAGAATACCGCTCACATAACGAGATAGCCGTTTCGTGTTCACATCAGCAGCAACATCGCCGTCTTTTTTCCCTTGTTCCAAACGTTTATAGAGCGTGCTTTCATTTTCATCATGTATTGCCTTCAACTTTGCACCAATTAATGTGTCTTCATCATAGCTATTAATACTGGAATTCACGATCAGGCAGCCTACAGAAATGCCTTGTGTATGAAAGCCTTTCGATAGGTTAAATATGGCTTTGAACGTTGCTTCGGTTGAGTTTTTTTCTTTAAATATACGGCTAACTTCTTCCTTATAAGGTGCGTAATAATAATCCAGAACTTCAATAAATAATTTTTCTTTATCGCCAAACTCTCCATAGAGGCTGGGTGGTTTTATACCCATAGCATCCGTTAATTGCGCGATTGACGTGCCTTGATAACCATAAAGGCAAAACATTATTTTAGCTTTTTCCAACGCCTCTTGCCGATCAAAACATTTGGGCCGCCCTTTACATTTCTTTTTTATTTCTTTAGTGGTCACTACAAAAATCCTTGACACGCGGGCTAATATCCTATTATTATAGTAATCACTAATAAAGTCAACTTTTAAGCATAGGAAAACTAAAATGACCCAGAAATTACACAATAAAATTGCAGTTATCACAGGGGGAACAAGCGGTATCGGTCTTGCCACTGCAAAACGCTACGTCGAGGAAGGCGCGACGGTTGTCATCACCGGACGTAATAAAGAGACCTTGGACAAAGCCGTAGAAGAGCTTGGTGCAAACGTACATGGTATTCAAAGTGATGTATCGAAACTGGACGATCTTGATCGGCTCTACAGCGAGGTTAAAGAGAAACTAGGTCATATTGATATATTATTCGCCAATGCAGGGGTCGCGGAAATTGCATCAATAGAAGATAGTGACGAAGCGTTTTATGACCGTCAATTTGACATCAATGTGAAAGGCTTGTTCTTTACCGTGCAAAAAGCTCTGCCTTTATTAAAAGATGGTAGTTCTATCATTCTAAATGCTTCTATTGTTGCGACAAAAGGCTTTGAGAGCTTTAGCGTTTATAGTGCGACAAAAGCTGCGGTTCGCTCGTTCGCACGGTCATGGGCAGCAGATTTGGCAGCGCGTAAAATTCGCGTCAATGCGATCAGCCCTGGCCCTATCGAAACACCAATATATGGTAAGTTTGGGCTGCCGCAGGAGCAAATCGAACAGATGGGCGCATCATTCGTTGCCCAAGTGCCTTTGGCACGGTTTGGTCAAGCCAGCGAGATTGCTGATGCCGCCCTCTTCTTGGCATCAAATGACAGCAGCTATATCAATGGTGTAGATTTAGCCGTTGATGGTGGTATCGCCCAAGTTTAAGTAATTCAGGTAATTATAGGCTCGAATATCAATGTTCGAGCCTATAATTTTTTGGTTAATGATTACTCCCGCAGCACCCAGTATCTTAAAAATTGCCGAAAATCTCTTGAATTATTATGATAGCAGGACTATAGATACAGCATTCATATAGGAAGTCTGTATTTTTTATATGATGTGGGAGGGGTTTTCTACGCTCTGGCTCTATAAGGAGCAGAATGGGAAGCCTGCTTGTTAAACCATAAACCAAGGAGATTCGAAATGAAATTTCGTCCTTTACATGATCGCGTATTAGTCCGCCGCGCGGAAGCTGAAACTAAAACAGCAGGTGGTATTATTATTCCAGGAACAGCAGAAGAAAAGCCGTCAGAAGGCGAAATCGTTGCAGTTGGCAATGGTTACGTGAATGACAACGGTGATATTCGCAGCTTAGACGTTGCAAAAGGTGACAAGGTTATCTTTTCTAAATGGGCCGGCACAGAAGTAACGATCGATGGTGAAGACCTGATGGTTATGAAAGAGTCCGACATCATCGGCATCATAGCCGCTTAAGAGTTTCGTTCTTTTGTCCCTGTTGTCGTTGAATTGCGGCTTACGTATTAACATACGTTGCGCCTTATTCGCCTAAACATGAACAAAATTACTACACTCTCAAATACATGAATATATTTTATTTTTCTTAAAGGAGAATTACTATGGGTGCTAAAGAAGTACTATTTAAAGACAAGGCTCGTGATGAGTTGGTTAAGGGCGTAGACATTATTGCGAACGCTGTAAAAGTAACATTGGGTCCAAAAGGCCGTAATGTTGTTATCGAGAAATCTTTCGGCGCGCCGCGCACAACTAAAGACGGTGTAACCGTTGCGAAGGAAATCGAACTTAAAGATCGCCAGCAAAATATCGGCGCTCAGTTGATCCGTGAAGTGGCTTCTAAAGCTAACGATCATGCCGGTGACGGTACAACGACTGCAACTGTTCTTGCCCAAGCGATTGTTCGTGAAGGTGTTAAGGCGGTTTCTGCTGGACGTAATCCGATGGATCTTAAACGCGGTATCGACAAAGCGGTTATTGCTGTTGTTAAAGATATTGAAAGTCGCGCGAAAAACGTGAAAAGCAATGACGAGATCAAACAAGTTGGTACGATCTCTGCCAACGGCGAAACTGAAATCGGTGTATTGATTGCAGAAGCGATGGACAAAGTGGGTAACGAAGGCGTTATCACAGTTGAAGAAGCCAAATCATTGGACAGTGAGCTGGAAGTTGTTGAAGGCATGCAGTTCGATCGTGGTTATCTTTCACCTTACTTCATTACAGATGCAGACAAGATGACATGTAATCTTGAAAACCCGTATATCCTGTTGCACGAAGCAAAATTATCTAACTTGCAAGCGATGCTTCCGATTCTTGAAGCGGTTGTTCAATCAGGTCGTCCACTTTTGATCGTTGCAGAAGACATCGAAGGCGAAGCTCTTGCAACGCTTGTTGTGAACAAGTTGCGCGGTGGTTTGAAAATCGCTGCTGTTAAGGCACCGGGTTTTGGTGATCGCCGTAAAGCGATGCTGGAAGATATGGCAATCCTTACAGGTGGTCAGGTTGTTTCCGAAGATCTTGGTATCAAGCTGGAAGACGTAACACTCGAAATGCTTGGAACTGCGAAGAAAGTTGCAATCACCAAGGACGAGACCGTTGTTGTTGATGGTGCCGGCGCGAAAAAAGACATCGAAGGCCGTTGCAAGCAAATCCGCGCACAAGTAGAAGAAACAGATTCTGATTACGATAAAGAGAAACTGCAAGAGCGTTTGGCGAAATTGTCCGGCGGTGTTGCTATTCTTCGTGTTGGCGGCATTACTGAAGTTGAAGTGAAAGAGCGCAAAGATCGCGTTGATGATGCTTTACATGCTACACGCGCAGCTGTTGAAGAAGGTATTGTCGCTGGTGGCGGTACTGCACTTCTTTATGCTGGTAAAGTGCTTGCGAAACTTAAGGGTGAAAACGAAGACCAAACAGTTGGTATCGAAATCATCCGTCGTGCTCTACAAGCGCCGATCCGTCAAATCTGTGAAAATGCAGGTGAAGAAGGTTCTGTGATTGTTGCAAAATTGCTTGAGCAAGATGATGGTTCTTACGGCTTTGATGCACAAAAAGGTGAATATACTGACCTTGTTAAGGCCGGTATCATTGACCCTGCGAAAGTTGTTCGTATAGCCCTTCAAGATGCGGCGTCTGTTGCGGGTCTTTTGATCACAACCGAAGCGATCATCACCGAAGTTGCCAATGACGATGACGCTGGCGCAGCCGGCGGCATGGGTGGAATGGGCGGAATGCCCGGCATGATGTAATTGCCCTTTGAACGTTTACCGTGAGGGTAGCGTCAGATTGCGGTTCGTTTATTAATATAAACGTCACCTTATCTTCCTAACCTCACGAAAACGTTCTGTGTGCAATGCGCCACTTTAGAGATAAAAATTATAAAGCCCCGTCAAATGATGGGGCTTTTTTTATTGCTGTGAAATAAAACTTAATTTATGGTTCTGGATATTCAGTGCCTTGTATTTGGATAGTTGTTAGTTCAATTGACTTATCAGGAATGAATCCCCTTTTATATCTATCCATGCCTTCGTTCTCGGATCCGCCTAGGCAAATATATTGTGCTCCATCTTCTAAAATTTGTTCTGCGCTTTTCACTGTTAAATAAGTGGCAAGATTGGTCATCTTAAAATTTGAAACCTGAGATGCGAATAGGTTTGCGGTATTTCCTTCGTTTAGAGCGGGTTCCCATATCGAGAAACCTTTATCCTTGCCATCAATGGAGACAATTATGCCTTTTAAGCCTAGATTAGGCTCATTATTTGCAATTTCAACAAGGTTTTTAAAGTACTCAGTAAATGTTATGTCGTAACCATCATAGTGATCTGTGTTGTTTTCCCATGATGATGCTAGTTTTTCTATTATTGGAAGGTCATTTTTGAAATCAATATCACGTATTTCGGTTTCAGAGCGATTGAATTTATTCATCGTTTGGCGAATTCTGCTATATTCTTTTCCTTCACGTTTGGTTAACGCTTCACAGTTTATTGTGTGTACAGGGAACGTCCAATCTAGCACGCTTTCTTCTACTCTCTCTGCTTGAACGCTATATTTGTTGCTTATGATTTTTTCTAAATTGGAATCTTTAATAATGCGGCCAATTTGAAAATTTATACCATTTTCGTTAATATCATTAATTAAATTTATGGCTGATTCTACCGGTGATTCACCGAAAGGAGGAAAGATCATGATGGTATCTTGGGTGTTTGGGTGGAGGCAGAATAGAAGCGCTGTTGTGTCTGTTTTAGTTTCATCTTTGTATAGCCATAGACCTCGTCGCCCTGTTAGGGCGTAATATGTAGGAGATACAGAGTATGGATCATCTGCTGCTGCTGCACTAAACGCAGATTTTAACGTTTTTAGATCGGATATATTAATTTGTTCTGAATTTGGGAGAGCATTTATGCGTTTAACAAGACTCTTTTCTTGTTCAGAAGCGAAGTTATCATTGCCAATATTTGTTGACAGAATGAACGCAATTTTTTTACCCAGTTTAGTATTATGCATTTTTTACTCACTAATTTATGATTTTTCCCTGATCCCATAGCATGTTAAAGAAGCATTTTATGCTGTCTGCAAAAAAGTTGTTATCCAGTAACAGAACCTTATTATGTGGATGCCTTAATGTTAGGGCGATTTTTGTATCGTAAATGAATACTGTGTAGGGGCTAAAATATTTATTTGGTATGGCGCGATACCAAGATTTAGGCGCTATGAATGTATTCTTACCTTCTTTAACAAGGATACGCTCTTTAATGCCTGCATTTTTTAGTCGATCAATATGCATCAAGGTATAGTCGTAATCTTCTTTCTCATCAGGCGAAATTTCGTCAATACCTAGTAACAAAACCTCTCCTTTGTTTTTTTGCAGAGTGTGATACACATCATCTTGTAGTTTGCGTAAGCTATCTTTACCCTCAAATATAATTAAGGTGTCTTGAACTTTTTGTACTCCACCCAATATGAATATGATGCCTTTTTTTTCAAAAGCAGAGATTATTTTATCGATCGTAGTTGAATTTGGTTGGTTTGCACCGTTTTCAATGCGTGCGATTCCTGTTTGTGAAAGACCAGCTTGATCGGCAAGTTCACCTTGGCTCCAGCCAATTAGAGCGCGTGCAGCGCGAATTTGTTCAATTGTAGGCACGTGTAAGTATCCATTAATATGTATAATATTATTATGTTATATGTCTAATCAGTATTGCTGTCTAGTATAACATTGTGAATATACGTAAATAATGCATAAAAAGACATGATATTGTTATAAATGTGTTGACAATGTGACGATGGTGTTATAATGTTAACATCCTAGGGTTGTACGGGTTGCGTTAATTCTGGCTATAGGAGACTATAGAAAAAGCATGTCCCCACACATGTTTTCACTGCGTAAAGGGCTGACTGGCGAATGCTTAGTCAGCTTTTTCGCACTTTATTGTGCTGATATAAAAAAGATACCCTATAAATTTTGTTAATTGCGCTATAAGATAATGTTAGATTTTATCGTTGTTAAAGTGAGTAAAAATGAATGAAGAGCGTCTAAACCCCCAGCGAAAAAATGATATTGGTACGAAAACAGAAGAGGCATTATTTTTTGCAATGAGCTTTTTTGCGTTACTCACTGTGGGGATTTTGGGATATTTGAAATACTCGGGCATGGATCAACCGCTGGTGTTGGCTTCTGCGGTTGTTCAAGAAGAGGTCGCTCCGAAAATTATTTTAACGCCGATGCAAGAAAAGATGCAGGCGAAACTTCCTGCGCTGCGTAATGTTATGGTTGCTCCATCAGTGGATGCCTTGCAGGGGAAGTGGGTTTCTTTATTTGTGCATGGCGGTGTCGTTAATTTAAGTTTTTCTGGTGATAGTTTTGAAATTATTCATATGCAGGCACTGGATAGTGCGGTTCGTAAATATTCACGAGGGTCTTATAAATATAATGAAGAAACAGGGAAGATAACGCTTTATCCATCCAAAGATGCGGGCATGCCTGCGCCTGTTGCGGGTGTGTATTATAAAATTCTGACGATGCGACCTTATGATATCTTTATTGCAAAAATGACGGAGGATGTTTCTTTGTATTTTATTGCGCCCGAGGAAAAGATTATCACTAAGGATTATTATCCGTTGTTTTCCTATGCTGATTATGGTGGCGCGCCGGTCTTACAATTCTTTCCTATGCAAATTCAAAAGTAGAGGGAGTCGTAATGCCAGAGTTGCCAGAGGTTGAAATTGTTCGTCGTGGCATGGATCGCGCTATTACAGGCAAAGTGATACGCATCGTTCAGGTTAATCGTTATGATTTACGCATTCCTGTGCCGCAAGATTTTGGGCAAAGCGTAACGGGTAAGATTGTACGATCTTTATCGCGGCGCGGTAAGTATATTATTATGCATATTGGCGACGATGTGGTCAGTGTTTTGCATTTGGGTATGTCGGGGCGTATTCGTATTTTTTCGCCCGATGATTCTTATGTTCCGCAAAAACATGACCATATTGTTTTTACGATGGATGATGGTACGTGCTTCGCCTTTGAAGACCCACGCCGTTTTGGCATGTTTTATCTGGCTTCCAATGATTGGGAGGCGGACAGGCCATTTATCTCCATGGGAGTTGAGCCGCTGGAAAAATGGTCAGGGCAAGATTTATTCGAATCGATTCGCAATAAAAAAGCCGCCATAAAATCTGTTTTACTGGATCAGCGGGTTGTGGCCGGACTTGGGAATATCTATGTGTGTGAGGTGTTGTTTCGCGCGCGTATCAATCCTGTGTGTCAGGCTAAAGCGCTGGATATTGCGGCGTGTGAAAGAATTGTGGCGCATAGCCGTGATGTTTTGAACGAAGCCATTGCGGCGGGTGGCAGTACTTTAAAAGATTATCAGCATACAGATGGATCGCTGGGGTATTTTCAGCACGGCTTTTCCGTTTATGATCGGGAAGGGCATAAATGCACGCATGAATCCTGCTCATCAGAAATATTGCGTATAGTTCAAGCGGGGCGTTCGACATTTTATTGCCCGTCTTGTCAAAATTAGTCAAACTACTGTAAGTAGAATTAAGAGAGAAAAGAATGAGCCTATATATAAGACAATATTTCAGAGTGATCTTTTCTGTCGCGATGTTTTCTTTGGTTGTGTTGCACTCGGGTGTGCCCGTTTTTGCCGATGCGGCGCAGGAAACATTTCAAGAGCCGCAGTTTTTCTCTGCTTTGCAAGATATTCCTTTAATGCCTGGTATGGAAGAGCTGGCGGATCACGCCGTATCCTTTGATAAACCGAGCGGGCGGATTAGCGAATCGTTTGCTTTGATACATGATTTGAAACAGGGCGATGTGTTGCGTTTTTATCATGCGACGCTTCCTCAATTAGGGTGGGGACGGGTGTCCGAATATCAGTTTTTTCGTAAAGACGAGACGCTTGATGTTTCTTTTGGAGAGATTGAGGGGCGGCCCATTATCAAGGTTATGATCGATCCGACACTATAACACTTGGAAGGCCTTGTTTGATGGTTTGGTGGAATAATTCTGTTTATAATCTATTTTCATGAAAAATGATTCGCAAAAAATGCACGAATCACTTGACAAGATACCCCTTACACGCGTATTACTTTTCGAAATCTGAAGTGGATTTAAAGAATTTAGCAGTTCTATATGCTGTTGCCCCGCTGAAAATGAACGGTCAAGAATTTATTCCTGTGGAACGTTTTGGGTGTATATAATGTATAGAATTGGGATTAAAATATTTAATTAAAGGTTTGAAAAGGTTTAACAATGGCTGATCATGCATCTGCAAAAAAACGTATTCGTCGTACAGAAAGACGCACAGAAATTAATACAGCGCGTCGTAGTCGTCTTCGCTCTTTCTTAAAGAAGGTTGAAACTGAAATTACGTCAGGTAACTCAACTGACGCGAAAGAGGCTTTGAGACTCGCTCAGGTGGAGCTTTACAGGTCTGTTGCAAAGGGCATTATGCATAAGAAAACAGCGTCTCGCACGTTGTCTCGTTTGAGTGCGCGCGTTAAAGCAATCTAATTTACCAATAGCATTTATCTATATTAGCTATCTTCATTAACCATATGAAAGATAACGTTTATTCTTGCCTTGCAGTGTGTCTGCAAGGCTTTTTTACTGTTTAGAACATTTTTTTGAACTAATATTTCTTTTTTGCAAATTCATGATTTGTTCTTATTGCCTGTCAGTAATTTTTTGTTGTAGTATCTCTTCATCGCCGACAGACATGACGAATAAGAACATCAGATGTTGGGATATCATGCGATTGTATTTTTGTTTTGGCAGGGATGTTTTTGAAACATTGCTCGCTTTAGATAGATAGAGAATCGCCGTAGCCGATTAAAATAATCGGTAAGTAGTTAGGGGATGGCCGCTAAAACAGGCTTGGTTATTTATAAGCCGTAGTTTTAGGATAGAGCCTTACATTGAAAGTACCAGACTCGAGAGATGTTGTGTGAATATGTTGATATTCGCATGTGGGTTTTTGCGGCCAAAATTATGGGTCGCATCGATAGGTCGCTACTATACTGAGTAAGTTTGCGTAGTTAAAAATAATTTTGTTTAAATGTTAAAAGTAACTTTATAGAAAGTGGAGAAAAAAATGTCAGAAACCCTCGGAAAAACGCCGGTAAGATCAAAGAAATACAATGCAGATATGGAGAATACTCCTCTTGAACCTACATCTGAAATTAAGAAATTATGGAATGTTGTTCATGCAGGTATGCGTAAAGAATTTGGTGAGGCAATTTTTCGTAGCTGGTTAAAGCCGTTGACATTACGTGCCTATTATCACGGTACGATGGAAATTTCCGTGCCAACACGATTTATGCGCGACTGGATTCAAACCCATTATGCAGACCGTATTTCCACAATGTGCACAGAAGAAAATGCAGAGGTTAAGCGTGTGCAAATTGTTGTGGTACAAAATGCAATTATAGACGACAGGGTTGAACACGCTGAAGATAGAGCCGCTATTGCGAATGTTGATTTGAAAGAAGCCATTTCTGAGATTTCTTCTCCACTGGATCAACGCTTCACTTTTGATAGTTTTATTGTTGGTAAGCCTAATGCTCTTGCACATGCTGCTGCGCGTCGTGTTTGTGAAAGTGCAAGCGTGCCGTTTAACCCGCTGTTCTTATATGGTGGTGTTGGTCTTGGTAAGACGCATCTTATGCATGCGATTGCCCATACAATGGCAGAAAACTTCCCTGAAAAAGTTGTGATGTACTTATCGGCAGAGAAGTTTATGTATCAGTTTGTGAAGGCTTTGCGTGCGAATGACACAATGACGTTTAAGGAGCAATTCCGTAGTGTTGATGTTCTTATGATTGATGATATCCAGTTCATCGCAGGTAAAGAATCAACACAGGAGGAGTTCTTTCACACGTTTAATGCGCTTGTCGATTTGAACAAGCAGATCATTATTTCTGCGGATAAAGCGCCGAGTGACCTAAAAGGTATTGATGAGCGTTTGCGTTCACGTCTTGCTTGGGGCTTGGTTGCGGACATCCATCCCAGTACTTATGAATTACGTCTTGGCATATTACAGTCCAAGCGTGAGAGATTAGGTGCAACTGTGCCGGATAGTGTTCTTGAATTCTTGGCTTTGAAGGTTACGTCTAATATTCGTGAGCTTGAGGGTGCGCTAAATCGTATCGTTGCACATGCCGATGTGTCTAAGAACGAGATCACATTGGAAAGCACACAAGAGGTTTTGCAAGATCTTCTCCGCGCCCATGATCGCCGTATTACAATTGATGAAATTCAACGCAAAGTGGCGGAGCATTATAATCTACGCCTGACAGATATGCATTCTGCACGTCGTGCGCGCCAAGTTGCCCGTCCACGTCAGGTTGCGATGTATTTGTCCAAAATGTTGACGGCACGCTCACTGCCGGAAATTGGCCGTAAGTTCGGTGGTCGCGATCATACAACTGTGATGCATGCGATCCGCAAGGTTGAAGAGTTGATGGGGGATGATGCACAAATAGCACAAGATGTAGACGTTGTTCGCCGCGCATTGACTGGCTGATCGTTTTTCAATATTAGGCTCTAGAAAGGCGCGGGTTATATAACCTGCGCTTTTTCACATTTGCTATAATCTTGGTCTAATGTTATAAACCCTGATAATAATCAAGAGTTGGGTGGAAAAGTGATGGTTGAGCTTTCCGGTGATGAAAAACAAGATATAAGAACGTGGTTGACGCAAGCCTTTGTGGCGGCGGCGGCGTTCGATGGTTCCGAACAAGCTGATAACGATTTTTATCAGCCGCTAGAGATGTTCGATGATTTTGTACGTACCCATGCCTTTAAGGGTGGTGAAAGTCATTTAGAGAGTGCGGTTGCGAGCGCCGCGTTTCCTGAAGGTTATCCCGTTAATATGCCTTATAATGTGGATGAATTCCTCGATTCTATCCTGCCGTTTTATCAGCGTTTAGTAGAGGCGAAAGTTGATTTGCAGCGCATGCTTGAGGAAGGTGGTGCGGATGTTCGCGAGAGTACGAGAAACTTCGTTAATACCGATGAGGGTCATATGCACGCGGCAACCTCTGATAAGTCTCGATCCTATGAGGTCAAAACTCAACTCCGTTTAGCAAGCCTTATTGCACATTTGCGTAATGATGGCGTGATGATCGGGGGTGAAAATCAGCCGATCTATATGGATGATCTGCGTATTACTTTTGGTAAAGTTGATCCTGATATGATGCGTGAATATCCTTACAATATTGTGCAAATCCCGCGTTTAAATATGGAAATTGCAGTTTGCGAGCAAGCTAGCGAAACAACCTTTGTAAAAAGAGGCACGGTAGATGACGTTTTTTGGGATGTTATGAGTAAGAATGACCTTAAAGCGCGGGCGGATGTCTGGGATGTTCCCCGTCACAATGATACGCAATGGTGGAATGATATCACACGAAAACTTTCTGGTAACGCTGTGCCGTCTCTTAAGAAAGTTAATGTTATACGGTGGGTGCCATCTGTTGCTCTTGATTTGGCAAAAGAGACTTTATTGGCACATTATCAGGCAACGGGTCAGGCTTTGTCCTCTTGTGCTAAGAATGGCAAAGATGAAAAAATTGGCAGCTATATTCTGGAGCATGGTTCCTATGCGGATGGTGTGTTGATGGCGCGTGGGTTTAATGAACGTTTGAAAAGGGTAGATACGTCAATTGCACAATTGAATGAAGAATTGGCAAATAAGCATGAAGGCTTTGATTACACGAATTTCTTGAATGTGCCATTAGTGGATCTTGATTTGGCAAAAGAGACTTTATTGACGCATTATCAGGCAACAGGTCAGGCTTTGTCCTCTTGTGCTAAGAATGGCAAAGGGGGCAATTATATTTTGGAGCATGGTTTCTATGCGAATGGTGTGCTGACCTCTGGTGCGTTTAATGAGCGTTTGACAAGGGTAGATACGTCAATTGTACAATTGAACGAAGAATTGGCTCAGAAATATGATGATT
>NVUR01000041.1 GCA_002401965.1 Alphaproteobacteria bacterium | reverse complement strand
TAGTTTGCCTTTTTTGTCGTGCTTTCACAGTACACGAAACTTAACTGTTTGAATTATATCATAGTTTACAGCCAGTTTGTAGTAAGCAATTTATATTATGAATCGTTATGTTTCAAGTAGTTATAGCTATATATATGCAGAGGCACTACTCCCACTCAATTGTGCCCGGCGGCTTACTCGTAATGTCATAAACAACGCGATTAATACCATGCACTTCGTTTATTATGCGGGTGGAGGTGCGGCCTAGGAACTCGTGTTCGAAGGGGTAGTAATCGGCGGTCATGCCGTCGGTGCTGGTTACAGCGCGCAGGGCGCAGACGTAATCATATGTTCTTGCATCGCCCATCACGCCAACGGTTTTCACAGGTAATAACACCGCAAAGGCTTGCCAAATCACGTCATATAATCCGGCTTTTCTAATCTCGTCCAGATACACAACATCGGCTTTGCGCAGGATATCAATTTTCTCCTGCGTGATTTCACCCGGAATGCGGATCGCCAAGCCCGGCCCCGGGAAGGGGTGGCGGCGGATTAAATCTTCGGGCATGTTCATTTCACGCCCCAATGCGCGCACTTCGTCCTTGAACAATTCGCGCATCGGCTCCACCAACTCCATCGCCATATCATCAGGAAGGCCGCCGACATTATGGTGGCTTTTGATGGTTTGCGAGGGGCCGCCCGTGAAGCTGACGCTTTCAATCACATCGGGATAGAGCGTGCCTTGCGCGAGGAACTTGGCGGGTTTGCCTCCATCGGCAACGCGGCGGGAGCATTCATCAAACACATCGATAAACAAGCCGCCAATCACTTTGCGCTTAATTTCAGGATCGCTGATCCCCTCCAGCCCGCCCAAAAACAGGTCGGAGGCATCTTCATGGATCAGGGGAATATTATAATGATCGCGGAACAGGGAAACCACTTGCTCGCTTTCGCCTTCGCGCATCAGGCCTGTATCCACATAAATACAAGTCAGTTGATCGCCGATGGCTTCATGGATTAATACTGCGGTGACGGAGCTGTCTACACCGCCCGAAAGGCCGCAAATAACTTTCTCATCACCGACTTGCGCGCGGATTTTCGCGATTTGTTCCTCGCGGAAAGAGGCCATAGTCCAATCGCCTGAACAGCCACAGACATTATGGGTAAAGTTCTTCAGCAAGTCCGCACCGTGGGGTGTATGCACCACTTCAGGGTGGAACTGCACGCCATAGAAATGACGATCCGTGTCGGCGATAAAGGCATAAGGCGCGCCGTCTGATTTCGCGATGACACTAAAGCCCTCGGGCAGGGTGGCAACGTGGTCGCCGTGGCTCATCCAGACTTGCTCATTCGCGCCCTTGTCCCAAACATCGGTGGTGATGTCTGAATGGTCGAGCACATCAACATACGCGCGTCCGAATTCGCGGGATTTCTCGGCCTCGACAACACCGCCAAGCTGTTTGACCATGGTTTGTTGACCGTAGCAAATGCCAAAGATCGGCACGCCCATCTCGAATACGATTTGCGGGGCAGCGGGGGCATCGTCATCCAACACGCTACACGGCCCGCCCGCAAGGATAATGCCCTTCGGGTTATAGGCTTTGATCTTCTCGTCAGAGGCTTGGTTAAACGGCCATACTTCGCAGTAAACGCCACTTTCGCGCAAGCGACGCGCAATAAGCTGTGTGACCTGAGATCCAAAATCCAGAATAAGGATATGCTCGTGATTTGTTTTCGGCATGAGTTTTAGTCTTTCCTATAACGCGATGTCTTTTGACGATGCCTCTTTTTAGCGCGTAAATTACGCGATGCAAAGACTAAATTGTTGTTATGCTTCAAAAAGGGTGCTGTAATGCGTATCGAATCAATAAATGATGTGTAGATAAGGATTATCGGAACGTGAGCAAAGCAACTTTTTCTTTTGAATTTTTCCCTCCGAAAACGGACAAAACAACAGAATTGTTGTTCAAAGCGATTGAAGATCTAAAAGCCCTTAATCCGAAATTTATGACTGTGACCTACGGCGCGGGTGGTTCGACGCGTGACAAGACTTTGCAAATTATCAAAAGAATGATCGCAGACACAGATATTCCAACAGCGTCGCACCTGACCTACATTAATTCACCGCGTAAAGAAATGTATGCGCTGGCGGATGAGTTGTGGGAAAACGGTGTGCATCATATCGTGGCGCTGCGCGGTGATATGCCTGCCGATTTAGAATGGCCGCTTGATCCGGACGCCGAGTATTTTCAATATACCAGCCACTTTGTTGCGGCGTTGAAAGCCCGTCAAGATTTTGAAATCTCTGTTGGTGCGTATCCTGAAAAACATCCCGATGCGGATTCTATGGATAAGGATGTTGAGGCTTTGATGAAGAAAGTAGATGCAGGTGCAAACCGCGCCATTACGCAGTTTTTCTTTGATAACAATGTGTACTACGAATTTCTGGAGCATTGCGAAAAAGCGAACATTAAAGCCCCGATCGTACCGGGTTTACTGCCTATCCATGACTTTAAATCAATGTGTGGTTTTGCAGGGCGTTGTCAGGCAAGCGTGCCGAAATGGCTGCATGAGAGATTTTCTGGTTTGGAAGATAAACCAGAAGACGCACGCAAGGTTGCGCTGGATTTGTTGGTGGGGCAAAGCGAAGATTTGGTCAAAAATGGTGTGGAGCATATCCATTATTACACATTGAATAAATCCGACATCACTACGCAGGCTGTAGAGGCAATTTCTTGATATATGTCGTATCTGTATAATATGGCTTTGCAGCATAATTATGACACATTTTCACTTGATCTTTAAGGTGAACCGTTCTACCAAAAAAGGTAAGCAAATTTATTTAAACTCTATATTGGAGGAACGTATGGTTCTGGCAACAAATTTAGGATTTCCGCGCATTGGTGATATGCGTCAGTTGAAGAAAGCTGTTGAAAGCTATTGGAAGGGCAAAAGCTCATCTGATGATCTTCTTAATACCGGTAAAGAGCTACGCGCTCATAACTGGGGTTTACAGAAGAAGGCTGGCTTGGATCATATCCCGTCCAATGATTTTTCATTTTACGATCAAGTTCTTGATTTGATTGCAACGCTGGGTCTTGTGCCGGAGCGTTATGACTGGAATGGTGGCCAAGTTGATCTTGATACATATTTCGCCATGGCACGCGGCGCACAACAAGGTAGTGTTGATGTGACAGCGATGGAAATGACCAAATGGTATGACACGAATTATCATTATATCGTTCCTGAATTTGAAGAAGGTATGGAGCCTAGCCTTTCCAGCACTAAAATCTTTGACCAATATAAAGAAGCCAAAGATCTTGGTATTGAAACACGGCCGGTTATTGTTGGCCCTGCAAGTTTCGTATTTCTTGGTAAAGCGCAATATGAAGGCTTTAGCCATGAAGAGACAGTGAAGAAACTGATCCCTGTTTATAACGAAATTTTGGCGAAACTGGCTGATCTTGGCGCTGAGTGGGTTCAAATTGACGAGCCTGTATTCGCACTTGATCTTTGTCCAATCGGTCAAGGTGTTGTGAAAGCGGCTTATGAAGGTTTGAAACAGCCTGAAGGTTTGAAAATCCTTGTGGCGTCTTACTTTGACACACTTCGCGGTAATGCGGACTTGTTCTATGGCTTGCCTGTAGATGCATTGCACATTGATTTGTGCCGTGGCCCGAACCAAGCCAATACAGCAGCCAATAATGCAGAAAAAGCCTTTGACGAAGCGCTTGCAAAGATCGGTGATAAAACACTGTCTGTTGGTATTGTTGATGGCCGTAACATTTGGAAAAACGATCTGTCCAAGTCTTTGGGCTTCATCGACAAAGCCGTTGCAAAACTTGGCTCTGACAAAGTGTTCGTTGCAGGGTCTAGTTCCTTGTTGCACACACCTGTTGATCTGGATAGCGAGACGGCTCTTGATGAGGAAATCAAAAGCTGGATGGCTTATGCGACGCAGAAAGTTGCTGAAATTGCAGTTATTGCAAAAGGTGCGAATGATGGTCGTGATGCGATTTCATCCGAACTTACGGCAAGTGACGCCGTTCAGGAAGATCGCCGCACATCGAAGCGTATCCACAATGATGAGGTTAAGTCTCGCGTGGCAGGCATTACACCTGAAATGAAGAAACGTAAATCTCCATTTGCGGAACGTCAGAAAATCCAACAAGCGGCCCTTAATTTGCCTCTATATCCGACAACATCAATCGGGTCTTTCCCACAAACGCAGGAAATCCGCAAGGCACGTTCCGCGTTCAAGAAAGGCGAGATTGGCGAAACGGAATATAAGGATGCGATGCAAGCGGAAATCCGCTCGGTTGTTGAATTCCAACATGATGTTGATATTGATGTTCTTGTTCATGGTGAGCCGGAGCGTAATGACATGGTTGAATATTTCGGTGAGCAACTAGACGGCTTTACCTTCTCCAAGTTCGGTTGGGTTCAGTCTTATGGTTCACGTTGTGTGAAACCGCCAATCATTTATGGTGATGTTTCTCGTCCAACGGCGATGACTGTTGAATGGTCAAAATATGCACAAGAGCAAACAGACAAAATCATGAAGGGCATGTTGACTGGCCCGATCACAATTTTGCAGTGGTCTTTTGTTCGTGATGATCAACCACGCAGCGTAACATCAAAGCAAATCTCTCTTGCTATCCGTGATGAGGTTTCCGATTTGGAAGCTGCGGGCATCAAGATGATCCAAATTGATGAAGCGGCCTTCCGTGAAGGCTTGCCGTTGCGCCAGTCTGATTGGAAAGCATATCTTGATAACGCTGTTGAAGATTTCCGCATTACATCATGTAGTGTTGAAGATTCAACGCAAATTCATACGCATATGTGTTACTCCGAATTTAATGACGTGATGCAAGAAGTTGCGGACATGGACGCGGATGTGATCTCTATCGAGACCTCACGCTCTCAAATGGAATTGTTGGAGGCTTTCGTTGCGTTCAAATATCCTAATGAGATTGGACCGGGCGTTTATGATATCCATTCTCCGCGTGTTCCGACAACACAGGAAATGGTTGATCTGCTTGATAAAGCTAAAGAAAATCTGGACGAGCGTCAAATCTGGGTGAACCCTGATTGTGGTCTGAAAACACGTGGCTGGGCAGAGGTTAAACCTGCGCTTAAAAACATGGTGGAAGCTGCAAAAATTATGCGCGAGAAATCCAAAGCAAGCGCGGCTGCTTAATTTCTGAGCCTATAAGAATTATGGAAGCCCGTGATGATGTCGCGGGCTTTTTTTAATTCCAAATATTGTCGGAAAATGCACAAAAAAAAGGTCGGGGGGAACCGACCTTAATTTACGCAGAAAAAGTAGAAAAATATACTCAGAAACTCAAGTGTCAACGCAGCATTTAAGCAGTGTAGTAAGATGTATATTCTGTACGCAGTAATTAACTCAAGTAAAAACAGTAAGATATTCAGTCACAAATACTCTAACTCTATTGAGCGTTTAGTTGTTTTTCCAGCAATCTTATGCGCTCTTCATATTGACGTTGCTGTCTGTAGAAATCTGATTTCGCCGTATCCAGTTCATTTTCTAATGAAGCTAGGCTGGCAAGTTGTTGTTGATTGGTCAACTCGGGGTCAAACAGCATGTTTTCAAGTTCTGTTTTCTCCTGCTGACATTGTGCTTTTTGTGTTTGAAGCTGACGCCCCATACGCATGATCTGACGCTCTGACTCGTTGAATTTTATTGTTGCGCGCTCAAGGTTCCAATTATCCGACGATACGGATAGTCGTTCGCTTTGTGCATCGTGCAATGTATTCTTCAATTCGTCATCAAGAAGTCTGTTCTTTCGTAAAAGAGTGCCTATACGTTGTTCCAAATCGGACAGTTTATTACGCATCGTCACGAAATCAGTGTTTTGTGCGCCGCTTGCTGGTTCAATGTCTGCAAAAAATTGTGCCCCATCATCTTTTTGGGCGGGCATTGCTGCACTGGCGATGGTGGTGGGTGATTGTTTTTGTGGTGCAGCATTGGTGAAGTCTACAGAAATAGGTTCTAACTTTTTAACGTGATAAACGGGTTTTGACGATTTTGCTTTTTCAGATGTGTGCGTGCGTGCAACATTGTTCTCAACGACCTGTGGTGTAGGCTCTGTGGCAGTAAGAAGTGTATCAGGCGCATCATTTGTGTGTGCAAGAGCCTCTGGCTCGCTCGCTGGTGTCTGCTGCTTAGCGGGTTTGTACTTTTCGCTTTCCTCTTTGAGCTGCTTGGCAAGTTCCTCGGTATAGCGTGGTTTGTTTGATGGCTCAGGGCGTAATTGATGGGCAGGAATATCCATGGATACCGCACCTGATTGCTGCGCAGCATTTTCTGCGGAGCTGTCTGAGGATATACTCAAAATCGGTGGTGGCGGCGCGATATTTCCAGAGATGTTTACTTCAGGTTCTGAGAATATTGGCGTTGGTGTGTCTTCTATTTTTGTTGCAGCCATCGTTGTTTGGGGCGTGATGCACTCTGTATATTCTGGCAGACTTGCTTCTAATCCTGTCATATATAGTCTGAATTGCGTATCTCTGATTTGCACATCTAAAACACTTGTTGTGCTTAATGCTTCGGCGAACGCACCATCATGGCGCAGATCACTGACAAGCAGGCTCTTCTTAAATGCTTTTGTCGGGATTACTTTTTCTATAATACCAGGGACGCTGTATTTAACTTCGTATTTTTTATTTTTCTCAAAACTATCTTGTCTGAAATCGATGTTGAGGTTTGTAAATCCGCTTTCTGTTCCTGCCAGTTGGATAATGTAACCATTATTGAGTTGATTACTTAAGACACAGCTTTGCAGTGGTTGATTGTTGTCAATGCGTTCAACTGTCCACTTATCCTTAGGATAGAAATACAGTTCAGGGTCGTTTGCCATGACATTGACACTAATCAAGGACGTGGTTGCCAGGCAAGCAGCGAGTAGAGATGTGGCTAACAATTTATGTGTCATTATGTTTAGACCTTAGAAACCGATAGGATTCGGAAATATAGATAAAAATTGGTCGCAGGAAGCGATTCGGAAATTACACATATACAATTGCAGCTTTTGAAAATAACAAAAAGAAATTTATTCATTTTACCCACTTATTTTTGGGGAAAAAGTCTGTATAGTGTGTGCATGACATTTGAAAACATCGAAAAAACTATCCGTGAAAAGCTATCTTATGCCCCTCAACTTGGGGCGAAAATCAAACTTGATTTTGGTGATGATGGTCTTATTTTAATAGATGGAACACAAAACCCTGCCGTTATGAGTAATGATGATGACGATGCGGATACAACATTTTTATGCTCGCTTGATTTGTTCACAAAAATTGCTGATGGAACGCAAGACCCGACCATGGCTTTTATGACTGGTAAGCTAAAGATTCAGGGCTCCATGGGCTACGCGATGAAAATATCAGCCCTTCTCGGAGATTAGAGTGTCAGCGCGTTAAGCCCTATAGATGCTTCGTCTTTATATCTTTGATGATGTCTTTAACCGTATCTTTCGATGGGTAGATAGAGATCAGATTATTATCCCAATTCATCAAATACATAAAGGATGAGTGATCGACCATATATTCGTCCATCATGTCGTTCTCGACCTTCGATGAATAAACTTTAAAGGCATCTTTCACGGCATCTATTTGTTCATTGGATCCTGTTAATCCAACAAGGCTGGGGTGGAATTGCGCGACATAGTTTTTCATTGTTTCAACGTCATCACGCTCTGGATCAACGGTGATAAAAATCGGTGTAATGGTTTTTGCGTAATCTTCGCCCAATTCTTCCATAATACGCGTGATTTTTTGCAATTCTGTCGGGCAAACAGCGGGGCAATAGGTGAAACCGAAGAATATAAGTTTATGCGTATCGGCATACGTGTCGTTTGTAACCTCTTGCCCATTATGATCGATCAGCGTAAATTCACCGCCAATATCGGGCGCGTCGGTGGCTGTTTCATCGGGTGTTGATGTAGGTTTTTTCAGGATGGTTGCCGCTGCTGCTGTGTCTCTGTCATCAGGGGAAAGCGGAATAACGCCAGAATCCAGTTCGCTTTGTGCCTTGAAATATCCGATACCTGATCCGATACCAAGCCCGATTATGAGTAATATTGCCCATCTGAATAAACGTTTTTTCATGGCCTGTGCTTTCCTTTTATAAAACCTGATAACAGGGTTATAATTCTTATCTGCTCACTTGACAATTCCTTTCATTAAAGTAAAGCTGCGAACATATAAAATATAACCTTAGGGGTGCTTTTAGTATTTACGGTCTAACGACCGCCTCGCGCTTGCTCGGTACAATTTAAAAAATTATATTATTTTTAAAATCATCGGATAAAAGCATAGATATTAAAAGCTGAGATATACCCTAGAACCTGTTGGTTAGTACCAGCGTAGGGAAAGGACATCTATTAAAATGCCACACATCATTGTTGAATATTCTAAAAACCTTGGAGATATCATAAATATTTCCAAATTGGTTTATGACTTGCACGAAGAGCTTGCCGCACAGGGTATTGATAAAGAGCGTATAAAAACCCGCGCTCTTGCCTGTAATTACGTATCTGTAGGAGAACAAGACTCTCGCGGGCACATGTTGCATTTGACGCTCTTATTATTAGAAGGGCGCGATAGCGCGACGAAAAAGCAATATGGCGATGCGTTGCATAATATGATGAAAGATTGTGTCGGGGACGTGGTGAAGCATTGCTCCATTACGCTTGAAATCCGCGATATGGTTAAAGATACGTATTACATGTAGGGAGTAGTCTATTATGACACCAAAAGATCAAACAACAACACAAGAAGCGGGTACATGCCCATCCACAACCCACGTAACAACAGGATCGCTGCCGGCCAGTAAAAAGGTTTATGTCGGCGATTTGAAAGTGCCAATGCGTGAGATTTCTCTTAGCAATGGCGAGAGCCTGACCGTTTATGACACCTCTGGTCCATACACAGACGATAATGCAAAGCTGGATATTATGCGCGGGCTGCCTAAAGCACGCCTTGATTGGGTAATGGAGCGCGGCGACGTTGAATATGTTGATGGACGCAAGGTTAAGCCGATTGATAATGGCTATAAAAGTGAAGAAGCGCTTCAAAACCGTAAAATCACGCATGAGAAATTCCCTGCCAGTCCCGCAAGACCGCTCCGCGCGAAGGCCGGACAAAACGTGTCGCAAATGCATTATGCGCGCAAAGGCATTATCACAGCTGAAATGGAATATATCGCCATACGTGAAAACCAACGCCGCACCGAGGCGCATAGCTATTCCAAACACGGAGAGAATTTCGGCGCGAATATGCCGCCCCTGATCACGCCTGAATTTGTGCGTAAAGAGGTCGCCGAAGGCCGTGCGATTATCCCCGCCAACATTAACCACCCCGAAGTCGAGCCAATGATTATCGGTCGTAACTTCCTTGTGAAGATTAATGCCAATATCGGAAATTCCGCTGTGACCAGCTCTATCGGCGAAGAGGTCGATAAATTGGTTTGGGCGATCCGTTGGGGCGCAGACAACGTGATGGATTTATCGACAGGTAAAGATATCCATGACACCCGCGAATGGATTATCCGCAATTCACCTGTGCCGATTGGTACTGTGCCGATTTACCAAGCCCTTGAAAAAGTCGGCGGTGTTGCTGAAGATTTATCATGGGAAGTTTTCCGCGACACATTAATTGAACAAGCCGAACAGGGTGTTGATTACTTCACCATCCATGCCGGTGTACGCTTGCCGTATATCCGCCTCACCAATGACCGGATCACGGGCATTGTCTCACGCGGCGGATCGATCATGGCGAAATGGATGATGACCCATCACCGTGAAAGCTTCCTCTACACCCATTTTGAGGAAACCTGCGAAATCATGAAAGCCTACGACGTTAGTTTCTCCCTCGGAGATGGCTTGCGCCCCGGTTCAATCGCTGATGCCAATGACGAAGCCCAATTTGCGGAGCTGGAAACCCTTGGCGAGCTGACAAAAATAGCATGGAAACATGATGTCCAAACCATGATCGAAGGCCCCGGCCACGTGCCAATGCATTTGATTAAAGTGAACATGGAAAAGCAACTGGAGGAATGCCACGAAGCGCCCTTCTATACGCTTGGCCCTCTCACCACGGATATCGCACCGGGATATGACCATATCACCAGCGGTATCGGCGCGGCGATGATCGGCTGGTTCGGTTGTGCGATGCTGTGTTATGTGACGCCGAAGGAACATCTTGGTCTGCCCAATCGTGATGACGTGAAAACGGGTGTGATTACCTATAAAATTGCGGCGCATGCTGCGGATCTGGCCAAGGGACATCCAGGCGCGCAATTCCGTGATGACGCGCTAAGCCTTGCCCGCTTTGAGTTCCGTTGGGACGATCAGTTTAATATCGGTCTAGACCCTGATACGGCGCGTGCCTTCCATGATGAAACTTTGCCTGCTGAAGGCGCAAAACATGCCAGTTTTTGCTCCATGTGCGGGCCGAAATTTTGCAGCATGAAAATCACCCAAGACGTCCGTGATTACGTTGCCGCAAACCCAGAGCCAACGGACGAAGAAAAAGAGGCCGCCGCCTAGGAACTAAGGAGAAATACGATGAAAACACTATCTTGTGATATGTGCGATACAACGTTTGACGCAGAGACCTTCGAAGAATGGTTTAAGCAGATGATGCCGCATTATATGGTTGATCATGCCGATTTTATGGAAGCTAGTAAGAATAAAACCAAGGAAGACGGCGAAAAATGGATGGCCGAGGCCAAACAGCGTTTTGAGGATGCATAAATGACAAAAATAAATGATGATATTGATGCAATGATTTTATCTGCCGCCAGTGGGGAGTGGCAGAAGACCGCGCTCGTCATATCAAAAGTGTTTGATGACCCCACCTTTGATAAAGACGCGCTAAGCGGTCAAAACGTCGCCGAGCGTATCTACGCCCTCGTCGAAGCCAAAAAACTAACCTCCACCGGAAACATCCGCCGTTGGCGCGATAGCAATGTGCGGTTGGTTGGGTAAAAAAGATTATTTAGAAGGTAAAATAAATAAAAGTGGTTTAAGTGTAAAATGGGTGAAGAAATATGGATTTCAACGGATGTGCTGGATTTTCATTTCGATTCCGCGGGGGGGAGTTTTGTTGATGAAAGCAAGTGGAAGCGTCAGTATGAGATTTGGAGCCATACTGAAAATATATTGGAAAATAACCCAAGTGAGCATGATTTAGCATGCGCCATATTCCAGTTAAAGCGCACTATTGATTTTCGTGAAAAACATCTTCATGATTTGTATAGTTTTCATAGGATACCTACGTGTGCGGGTAAGCAAAAGTATGAAATAATAGAGGAAATGGGAATTGTTAAGCCAATACTAAAGCGTAAGTTAAGGGAAATCCGTAATCTAGTTGCTCATAATGCAGCATTTGAAGTTCAAGGTATTGTACGAATACAGGAATTGCACGAGTTTGTATGGTATTTTTTACGTGCTACGGATTCCTTATCTGCCGTGATTGCTAATAACTTTACTTTATATGAAGATAACATATTTTGGGATGATAATGGGGAATGGTTGGAAATATCATTGAATTTTGAAGGTTGGAATATAGATAGCATTCGTGGGGATATTTCAGGCGAAAGAATGCTTAACAAGGATGTTAAAAATTCTTTCGGTGTTAGCTTAGATCGCCCATTAATGAAAAAGAGTAATGGGTATCATCATTTTGTAGGATCTATAATAAGTGTACCAGAGAAGCCTATTTATAATTTAGCTAAAAGGTATTTTTCTATGCAGCGTTAGTAGTCTGTTTCGATTTGCTCAATATTTCGATTTTTTTAACAAATCCGACAATTTAACATCCAAGGCCTTACATAATTTCATGCATGTTATGATGCTGGGTGTACTCTTTCGTGATTCGATATAACTGATTGCCGTGCGGCTGAGGCCTGAAAGTTCAGTGAGTTTTTCGTGTGAAATCCCTTTTGCTTTGCGGGTTTTCACTAGCTCTTTAACAATCTCGTCTAATGCTTTTTCAAACTCATTATTTCTCATGTGTAAATAATCGCTTGAATTGCGATAGAAATGTATCTCTATATATAGACGGGCTATATATAGAGAAAATCAGAGAACCTAAGATGACAAAAATCATAGATAACTTACGGATGCTGGAACTACATCTGTTGGAAATGGAGGATTTGGTGAAGGCGTTGGGTGTTGCTGCGGCGCGGGAGCCTGCTTTGTCACCGCTTATCGTGCAACTCACCGCGCAACTAGATTCGTTTCAACGCGGCTTTTATGATCTTTGGGGTGATGTATAAAAATATGGGGAAAATCGTAACCTAAACCTGCGTCAAATCCCGCTTACTCAAAAAGTTGGCTTTGATCTTATCAATCTGGCCTAAGGACATGCCCAGACCCAATCTGATATCGTCCAGCATAATAAGCTCGCCTTCATCCATATCACCATCCGCGGCGAGGATTAGAAGAGAGGCAATGATAAGTTTCTCTTTCAATTCTTTATTCAGCGTTTTGGACGTGGTTTTAAGTTCGGCTTGAATATCTACGCCGTGTTCTTGCATTTCGGCGGCGGTGTTGCGAACCATCTCTTCGTTTGTATCGGTCATTAATAGATGTTTGTATATTCTGGTGATTTCCGTGACTTCACTATCATCCAGATGGTCGTCTGCAATTGAAATGGCCACCATGCACCGGATCAGCGCAACTGAAAATGCACTGGAATCACCTGCATGAAGAAGGTCTTTTTTGCCAAACTCACCGCCTGCCAGACTAATAAAGCCTAGCATCATCAGAATAAAGCCCCCCCCCGCCATAAATGATCCCAAGATAGAGACCACTGGGATGGTTGTGAATTGAAACAGGTGACTGCCAATTGCAAGGATACCCAAAACCATTACGATTGTGCCAATTCCAAGCATTTTTGTACTGAGCATGATGTATCCCCCTGTTATTGAACTGGATTCAGTTTAACAGGATTGGGATTTTATAGAAAGCGATTAAAGGGACGGGGCGGGATTTACGGCTATTTCACTGTACCTTTGTTCTTGTTTTCATTTTGTAAGAAGGACTGGATGTATTGGCTCTCATCGAAATATTCCTCCATTTCACCAAGCGCACCTGCTAAAGCGGCGCTGAGGACGCTGGTTGCGAAAAGGTTTTTATTTTGGTTATCGGCCTGCATTATGAACACTCCTTAATTGATAATGATTCTTAATTGATCTGAGTGTAGCTGATTGCTTGCCTAAGTCAATAGTAATGATAATCATTCTCAATTAACTGTGTTATCCTATAAATAAATGCAGGACACCTTAGGTGGGGCGTCCTGCATTTATGTTTTTTTATGAGAGAACGTCATGCCCCTAATTAAGACGTTCAACATTTTGGCGACCAATGGGCGACGCACGATGTCGGATTGTTCTAATTGGCAAACGCCGATGTTGTCTACGGCTTTTAACTTACGTGCAATCGGAGCTAGTCCTGATATGCCATCCAGCAAGTCCGATTGATCGGGGTCACTGGTAATGACCATTGTCGAATGCCAACCAAGGCGTGATAGAATCATTTTGAGCTGCCCATAGGTACAATTTTGTGCTTCATCAATGACAATAAATGCATTATTGAGCCGTACGCCCGCGCATGAATCCGATGGGGGCGATTTCGATTGTGCCGTCCTCCAGATATTGCCTGACTTTTTTACCGCCCAGACCATCACACATATAAAATATCAAAAATAAGGGAGGGTTCATATTTTATTATGTATTTGAGCGTTTATTTATGTATAGAATTTTACAAATGCTGCGGAAATAGCGTATGATGAATAACATGAAACAGATTTGGTGTGCTTCGCTATGAATAAAATATTTTTTCGAACCTTGTTGATCTTAACTTGCTTGGGGGTTTCTTTTTCGGCTGTTGCTATTGATTATACGGCGAAAGGTTCGAAATCTACGAAGTATGAAAAAAAGAAGTCCCGTGGTGCTGATAAGAATCGGTGTTCGAAAAAAGATATACGCGCCATTAAGAAGTTTGATCGTAAAGGGAAGAAAGCGATTGAGGAACTGCATGAATTGGGCGAGTTTGGTGAGAGAATTGTAAGTGGTATGACGGGATTAACCTCTGAAGAGATCATAGATCAAACAGAAGATCCGGAATTAGGTTTTTTTAAATCGGAAAAATATATGAATATGAAAGTAGTATATAAGCGGTGTGATCGAAAAATGCCAAAAATTGAAGCGCCCAAATTGTTTTGGATGCCTTAATATGATAAAGATATGCTGAGATAGGTGTGAGGATTAGCAGTTTTTTATGCCTGATTTTTATTTCTCTTTATTGCTTTTTAGGTAAAATATCTATAGCGTGACAGCTTCATTTTATAAGGATGAAGCCAATGGGCGTTACGTTTGATGATGTGCTGCAAGCACGTGAAAAAATTAAAGATTCTGTCGTATTTACACCGACAATTAAAGCAACACGCTTGTCGTTGCACCTTGGTATTGATCTTTATTTGAAATTGGAAAACCTTCAACATACCAGTGCGTTTAAAGCGCGTGGTGCGCTGAATAAGCTGCTGACCTTAAATGAAGAGCAACGTAAGAATGGCGTAATCGCATGCAGCGCAGGTAATCACGCGCAAGGGGTTGCGTATAATGCAACGCGCCTTGGTATTCCCTCTGTTATTGTTATGCCTAACGGGACGCCGTTTAATAAAATCAAGCGCACAGAAGATTTCGGCGCAAAAGTTATTTTGCATGGAAATGGTTTTGAAGAATCTGTTGGTGAAACGTTAAGGCTCGCCAAAGAGCAAAACTTAACTTTTATTCATCCATTCGATGATGAGGCCGTGGTCGCAGGGCAGGGAACTGTCGGGCTGGAAATGATGGAACAAGTACCGGATTTGGATGTAATTGTCGTGCCAATTGGCGGCGGTGGTCTAATTGCCGGCGTGGCGACGGCTGTTAAAGGCATAAACCCTGATATTGAAGTGATTGGCGCGCAAGCCGAGAATTTTGACGCGGTGCTTGCGATGCGTGAAGGGCGTGCTTTTACAGGCGGTGAGGCAACCTTGGCAGAAGGAATCGCGGTTAAAGTGCCTTCTGAGAATGACTGTAAAATTATCGAAGCTCTGGTCGATGATATCTATTCCGCAAGCGAGAGCGAAATAGAAGAAGCCATATTTGATTTGCTCAGCGATGAAAAATTAGTGGCAGAGGGCGCGGCGGGTGCTGCGCTTGCTGTTATCAAAAAGAATATTGACCGCTTTAAGGGCAAAAAAGTCGGCATGGTTTTGTGCGGCGGTAATATTGATTCGCGTATGTTATCGACGTTGATTTTACGCGGCCTTGTACGCGATGGTCGTATCACGCGCCTGACATTTGAAATTGATGATACGCCAGGGCAATTATCCGATATTTCCCGTATCATCGGTGAATCTGGCGCCAACGTGGTGGAGGTTATTCATCAACGCATGATGCAAACTGTATCCCTAAAACGTGCAGAACTTGATGTTGTGATTGAGGCGCGTGATAAACTTCATGTCGCAGATATTGTTCAAACACTGGAAAATGCAGGGTTTAAAGTGTCTACCTTACGTGACGTTTGAGGCAGAGCTATCAGTCAATATCTATGATGTAACAAAACATCCTCCTTAGACGAATGTATGATTATAGAACAAATAAGGAGCGCCTACGATGAAACATAAAAAAACAGCGATCATAGCGTTTAGCGCCGTTGGATCACTTTTGATATTGGCAACATATCAGCCAACAATCGCGGATGATAAGGGGAGCATGTCTATGTCCGATAAGCATGAAAAAGTAAAGAAATTGACCAATTTACAAGATTACGTAACGCAGCATGATGGCACAGAGCCCGCCTTTAAGAATAAATATTGGGATAATAAAGAGCCAGGCATTTATGTGGATGTCGTTTCTGGTGAGCCGTTATTTTCCTCTACCGATAAATTTGATTCTGGCACAGGTTGGCCAAGTTTTACGAAACCCATAGAAAGCGGTACTGTTTCATCTGAAACGGATAATAAAATGTGGATTCCACGTACCGAAGTGCGCTCTTCCACTGCGGATTCGCACCTTGGGCATGTCTTTGAAGATGGGCCAAAAGATAAGGGTGGTTTAAGATACTGTATTAACTCTGCTTCATTACGTTTTATCCATATGGATGATTTGGAAGCCGAAGGCTATAAACAGTTTGTGCCATTATTTGAAGAGTAGTATTAGAAGGGAAATGCGCCTATACTGACGCGCATGAATCAAAAAGCCCTTCAATCTTTTGAAAAATATTGCGATGAGAAAAATTTGCGCGTGACACCGCCGCGCCTGAGTGCTTTTAAAATTATTCATAGTGCAACAAAGCCAATGACCGCCTATGAAGTTTTAGAAGGAATGGCGCAAGACATCAAAAGCCCAAAGCCGCCAACGGCCTATCGCGCTATTGATTTTTTGCTGGAAAATGGCTTTATTCACCGTATTGAATCTTTAAATGCCTATATCCCGTGCGAAGAAAAGCATAAACATGACGGCTCGCAATTTATGATCTGCAAAATTTGTAAGCATGTCGATGAAATTCATTTATGCACGCTGCCCTCTACATTACAAAACCGTATTGATAATGAGAAATTTATGCTGGATCATTGGAATGTTGAAATTCATGGCGTTTGTGCGAAGTGTACTTTATAAATCATGATGTCCGAGATCAGGGTCTTCCAATATGAAATCAGGAATATCAGGTACGCTTAACGGCTCTATCCCTTCAATGTAATTTTTATTGCTTGGTTGGTCATTCTTGCCATCATAAATTCTGGTCGCTTCCCAATTTCTCTCATTGCCTCTAATACGAATAATGTCACAATTTTCCGGATTTTTCAGCTCACCATTTTCTATGCTCTGGCTTGGTAAATGGAACCAGTTCATTACCGCTGTTTGAATAACCCGTCCCGATGTCACCAAAATAATACGTTTTTCTCCGTTCTCTTTATCGCGCTCTAACGTCCCATCCATAAGGGATTTCACTAGAGCATGGTAAGCGTCTGGTGTCGGGCGCCTTATGGGTATGAACTGAATTTGTTATGCTTTTCTCCGATGTTGAGATTATTGAGATGAAAGGCGTAGTGCTAT
>NVUR01000040.1 GCA_002401965.1 Alphaproteobacteria bacterium | reverse complement strand
CTATCGCACGTTTCTTGAAAGTTTCGCTGTATTTCTTGCTCATACCTGTTGTCTCCTGTTATTTCAGTTTAGGTGACAACTACCCTGACACAGGGGGAGTCCCAACCAGAACATTTATCAAGCTGAAACCTTCACCATCAATGCCCACCGCAGAGACTTGAAAGTATACACTGTATATTTATGGATTGCTCACTCTATAATCAACACGCTAAAGCTGAAAACATGTTTGGATGGCTCAAAGGCACTTCCATTCAAATTATTAGTATGGTGAGTATGAAATGGTGCGCCCGAAGAGATTCGAACTCCTGACCCCTTGATTCGTAGTCAAGTACTCTATCCAGCTGAGCTACGGGCGCACATTCATCAAAAAATGATGTCGGAACATACGCCACTTAATTATATTGTTCAAGGTGTTTATTAAAAAAACAGCATAAAATTGACAGAGTTTTTTTAATTAACTATGCTGGGTTAAACGGGGTTGAAGATATCAATGAGTACAAATGATACCAAAGATACAGATGTATCGTATAAAATATTCACATTTAAAAATGGCGAGCAAGATATTTCGCTTGCACTAACCAGTGCAAAAAATGATGAAGACTTGCTCTCTCACCTTGTTCAGTTTCTGGATACCGTCAACAATAATGGCGGTTACCTCCCACAAAAAACGTTCAAATCACTCCTACATGATATACAATGTGAATGTTTTGACGACAGAGATAAAGAAGATAAGTCAAGACCACCAACCAATAGCCAAGATAAGACAGCCCAGCATGCTGCCTATAACTCTTTCCATAGCTACCTAGAAGGAAGAGATCTAAAGCTCTCTGGCAATACACAAAAGAAAATTGAAAAAGCCCTAAATTATGATGCATCGCCCAAGGTAGATTCGAAAGAAAAACCAAACAAACCAGATAAAAAACCACATCAGACCTCTGTTCCAATCGCTGTTCACAAATCTGCCGACTGGGATGAAAAAAAAGCGGTTAAACTGGTTAAACAAGCCGCTATGCATTATTACAATGGTATCTCGGCCAGCACTAGAGCGACTGGTCTTGAGGGCATATCAAATGTTCCGACGTGGTTTATTGCATCCACGAATCCAACCCCAGAAATGTTAAAAGCCGCAGGTGCAGGCGCCGCCCTGACCATTGCTATTGGTGCAGAAACAGGCATAACATTTGGGAAATTCAACCGTGTCCTCTCACATTTGGAAGAATTCGAGGTAAACCGCCAAGACCCGACAAAAAAGAAAGATGCCCTTACAATTTTAGAACAGCGCACACATGAAGCTGGTCTGCTCTATGAAGGTATTGAAGACCTCGATCTAAAGGATTACCCCGCAGACAAATTCAAAAACCTGATTTTTGCGCGTAAATTAATCATGGAAAAAGGCGCGCTGAAAGAAGGCATCGATGATGTCTGTAGATACCTATACCTAAACCCGCAAAAATCCCTGTTGAGCTTTGGAAAAAATACACCAATCTTCTTAACAAAAGCAACGCTAGCCCTTACACGTACAACGCTTGGTATTCCGCTACAAGCTGCAAAAGATGTCAGTACGAATATACTTACGCCAAAGCATTGGAAAAATATTGGCTCGGGAATTAAAACAATTCCCAGTATGTTGAAGAACTTTAAAGTCCTGTCCAACGCATCCAGACATAGGGTAAAGCAGAAATCACATTTTACCGATGCAGCAGAAGGTCGCATTAAAGAAGGACATACCCTGCACGGACACATCCCACCTGACTTTATAAAAGAAGTGCATGAAACCAACAAAGCCTTACCAAGTAATATACTACAGCAAAAAGTAGAGGCCATAAAATTTGCAACAGAAGGCATGTTTATAAAAGAGCATGCCATGACAATACTGGACACCTATGATGACTCTGTTATTGAAGGACTGATGTCTGGCGACCCATCCCCGAAAAACGTAAGTTTTGCGATCAGTGCATTTTCAGTATTTGCCGTTTGGGGACCCTTCTCCCACATGGGCAAAAAACTGACTGAATTATTCAATGTCGGCACCAGCGCACGAAGCCAACAAGCACAGCAATATGCAAAGCTGGATAAATTCCATGAAGACATGCTGAGCGCGCGAAAAGAAACTCAAGAACTTGACGGCGACGAAGAGACAGGCGAACACAACGATAATGAAAATACACCCGATAATTCAGATGAACCCCCGCAAGATCGTAGCCATAATGAGCTGACTTAAAGCAACTCTTTAATCAGCGCGTCAACGCCCTGCTCTATCAAATCATATGTATGCTCAAAACCTTTCATATCACCATAATATGGATCAGGAACATCCATACCGCGGTAATCAAGATGATAATCCATCAACAGCTTTACTTTTTGATGATGTTCCTCAAATGAGCAAAGACGATGCATTTCCTGCTCATGCCCTTTATCCATTGCAATCAAATAATCAAAACGTTCAAAATCTTGTTGCTCTAATTTTCTGGAGAATAAACCAGCCATATCAATATTACGCCCTTGTGCAATCTCTATGGACCTGGGATCTGGCGGCTCACCGACATGATATCCTTGCGTCCCCACAGAGTCGTAATATACATCCAGCCCCGTCCCAATCACGCGATCTCTAAACACAGCCTCCGCAGTCGGAGACCTACATATATTACCTGTACACACAAATAGAAATGATGGCATAATGCACCTCCTCCAGCTTTCTTACACCCTCCATGTTTATAAAATAAAATACAGGATGACAAGCAACAATCACAGGAAATATCTTGACCCTCGCGTGTTAGTCTTTAGGATGGCGAGACGATAAAATTGATATCTTGCGAAACTGGCCACATTGATGATTGAGTCTTCTGCTATAGCAGTTCCAAACAACGACTATTTAAGTGCGTATGTCCGGCTTGCCCGCACAGCGGATGAAATTGTGGAAGCACAAAAGCTCCGCTATCAAGTCTTTTATGAGGAATACGGCGCAAAGCCAAACGCAGAAATGAAAGCACAAGAACGCGACTTTGATGATTTCGATGATATTACTGATCACCTAATAGTCTTAACAAAGAACAGCCAAACCAACGAAGAACAAATTGTTGGCACGTACAGACTTTTGCGCCAAAACATTGCCGAAGAACATGGGCGTTTTTATTCTGACGGTGAATATAACCTCGACAAACTCATTGCGAGCGACCAATATCTGTTGGAACTGGGGCGATCATGTGTACTTGCCGAATACAGAACCAAGCCGATATTAAACCTTTTATGGCAAGGGATTGCCGATTATATCACCGAATATAAAATTGACCTCCTCTTTGGCTGCGCCAGTTTTCAAGGTGTTGATGTTGATGCCATATCCACACAATTATCATACTTGCACCACTTTCACCCCACACCAGAAGACGTACGCCCAATTGCACTCAAAGAACATTACGTCGATATGAATATCCTGCCGAAAGAATCATTGAATGAACGCCGCGCTTTTGCCTCTCTTCCTCCTCTTATCAAGGGATACCTTAGACTCGGCGCAACAATTGGCGAAGGCGCGGTTATTGACCACCAATTCGATACGATTGATGTTTGCATTGTTGTTCAAACCAGCCTGATGACTGATCGTTACCGCAAATATTACGAGCGCAAAATCCAAAAGACCATGCCGGGTCAAAAATCTTAAGAATCAAAAATGAACATCGTCAAAGCCACATTTAAATTTATCCTTTTTGCGTTGCTCACCATTCCCGTTGTTGTGCTGCAAGTTATCCTTATGCAATTTCACAAAGGAAAAGGCGCGTACATCCTGCCCTATTTCTGGCAAAAATGCGTTTGTAAAATATTTTCAATCAAAGTCAAGATCATTGGAAAGCCACACACATCAAGCCAAACGATATACATAAGCAACCATATTTCATATCTCGACATCCCTGTGATTGGCAGCATCCTGCCCACATCATTCGTGGCCAAAAAAGACGTTGCCTCATGGCCTGTCTTTGGCTTTCTATCCAAATTACAACAAACCGCATTTATCAGTCGTGATCGCGCCGATGCGATTAAAGGAAAACAAACATTAAACGCCATGCTAAGCCAAGGTAAATCCTTGATTATATTTGCAGAAGGCACATCAACAGATGGCAGAGAAGTCCTGCCCTTTAAATCCAGCTTGTTTGCCGTTGCGCTGCAAGAAAATTTACCAGATCTTCGTGTGCAATCCATCACGCTCAAAATGCATACGGTTAATCAAAAAGAAATTATAACACAGGATGATCGTGACCTTTATTCATGGCATCGCGATATGGATACACCATTGGGGACACATTTATGGCGATTTGCAAAAAGCCGTGGCGCAGAGATTTTCTTGAATTTTCATCCACCAGTCAAAGCCCATGACTTTTCAGACAGAAAAACACTTGCCAAAGCATGCCATAACACCGTATCCAATGGTCTTGAAGAATAATTTATTTACCATCAATTAATGAAACACCAATTGTAAGGATTTTAAAAATGAGCTTTAGCCCCGAAGAAATGTCACAACTCAAAGGACATCTGGAACGTACGTTCAAATGTTCAGGCATCACCGTCATAAAAAGAGAAAAAGCCGAAGATTCTATCGAGGTTATGATGAATGGTGAATTTATCGGGATTATTTATAAAATCATTGATGAAGGCGAAACATCTTATGATTTCAACATGGCGATTCTAGATATAGATCTTATTTAAATACCACAAACGATCAATGTTTTTGCTATAATCAGAAAAAGATTGAGGTATTCTAATGAAAAGACTATTGATAGTATTATGCTTTACATATCTCTGCACGGGATATTCAAAACCTGCCGAAGCGTTAGAGCCACTTGATTATAACAAAAAAATAAGCCCTTCACTCGGGCATCAAATCGATTCGTTTTTAGAGAAAACATATGACACAAACCTATCCCAATACGATGTCGCTGGCGTAGATTTAAACAATGACGGTATAGATGAACACATCCTGAAACAGCTACTGTGTAATATTCAAACAAAACAGTGTACGCATCTGATTCTTGCCGAGAAACAAGAGGACATACTTTTATTATCCAAGATCAAAGCTTATAATTTAATGATCGGCGGCACTAGCTCTCATGGTATTAAAGATGTCTTGGCATTCAATAATAAAATAAATGATTATAATTTTGACATATATATGTGGTCGCCATCTCAAAAAATGTATATACTTAGGGCTGAGTAAGCAGAGGGTAAATAAAACACAGTGCTAAAAATAAATTGCGCCAACATACAAATTCTATTTCTAAGCATGGTTTTCATGGTTTTAGGAAGTAATCTTGGGCATGCTGCTTGCTCTGCGGGTATCCCTTGCACCGACTACGATATATACACAGACACAAATGCTGGAACTGATGATACCCTGAATGGCCTAAAAGACGGTAACAACGGTGCCTGTGATGGTAATTTTATGAATCAAATTTACAGTCGCGCCTTCATGGAGGCCAGCCGCGAAGTTATCATGTCAGAACAACTTATTCACAAACCTGATAGTGTTTTAGAATACACATGCTTTGATGAAATTATTGATATGACCGCACATCACGGTGCTTTTTTCAGTGAGAGCCAAAAATGGGACAACGTGACCATTGAAATTTGGTTAGGCGGGGAACATGGTAATGACAATAATGATCGTGTTGACACGTCAACATGTAGTGGGGCTAACTGTCCTGATCACACCGAAAACACAACAATTAATGATGGTTCTGGTACTGGCCTATTACCCAATCAGGATGACTATTCTGTTTTCGAAACTGACCGTTTGGACACCGTTTTATCAGATTTACTTATGGATACCCTTCAAGATTATGTGGATGATAATTTCGACCACACATTCATGGGAGAAGCCAGCGCAATTGACAACACCATAACAACCAGCAGTATCGGCGATACGACCTACACTTGCGCGCATATGTCGACTATATGGGCTATTTCAAAATGTTCTGATTTCGGTGAAGATGACAGGTTCCGATCCTTTACACATTTAATTGGTGCAAATGTTGGCGAAGGAGACCCAAGATCAATTCCGGAGGCTTGCTCACCGTCTAACATCTCTAATGATGCAATAGAAAATGGAACTAACACAACAAAACTGGATAATACAACGCCTGGGACAAGCCAAGGGCTTATGCCAAGTGGTGGTATGGTTGATCGTTGTCCACCCGCAGGCGGTGTCACCGCTGGCGTAAATACTGGATTTTCTAATGATTTGATTCGGCTTGCTAATAACTGTGATGCGACAAGTGGGAGTAATATAAATATTTATTCATCATTTGATATCATGGACACCCATACAGACTTAATTAGAGGGCCAGGAACCTACATACAGGGAACAGGAAATGCAGCGGGCAATATTATTTGTTCTACTCCGCCGTTGCCAACAGGTATTCCGATTATCAGCTATAATATATCCGGCAGTTTTAGTGGATCAACCGGCGTAGAGATTGTAAGAACATACCAACTACATTACGATCATATTTGCCCAAATCCGGGATGTTACTACATTCCTGTAAAAGTAGCATATGCACCATTAGGTTCACCACTGCCTTCTGTTCCCTCTGTTGGTGTATGTTCCCCAACCCCATAAAATGGCATTTGCTTAAATTACTAGAATTTGATTACAATACAGAGTAGAAAATAAATATAAGGTAAAAAAGATGAAAGTTAAATTAATGTTACAAAGGACCTGTCTGCAACTGGTATCATTATTGATGCTCTTCATCTCTATTGGTGTTTCCGACGTTAAAGCCGTTACTGTTATTCCCGATTCCCCTTGTGATGCCCTTTATTATGAAACTCTATCCGCGCGTGCATGGCTGGAAGCACAAAGAGAGATTACACAAAACCAAAACCTTATCCTAAAGCCAGATAGTGTGTTTGAATATACTTGCTTTGACATGCTCGTGAAAGAACTTGCCGATCATGGTACTGAAATGTTGAGTGAAACATCCGCATTTGGAACGCCCCTCAGCTCAACAAGTTTGGATAATTCACTTACTGCCTTGGTGATATCATCCCTTTCTGCATATCACTCTGCTAATTTTGGTTATTACACTGGATTACTTGGCGGTCATACAGCAGCCACAGCTATATATCATAACATCCCAAGCACTATTGGGGGCATAAATGCAACATATAACTGTGACATTATGGAACGAGTGTGGCATGCCGCCAAATGTTTAAACTTTGCATCAAATTCAACCACAGAGGGATTCTTTACATTGGCTGAATATGCAAATCCATTGGCTCCTGATAAACGTACATTCCCCTCTGTCTGTACCCCTCTTATCGCACAATGGGGAGCAAACTTAACAACGGCTCTAACAACTGGCCCGTGGACAAATGATCCTGTTCAAACATATATGGCACAATTGACACCACCAACATGCCCCACCACGGGAACCTGCTCATGTTCTTCTGGACAACCTGCACCTATAGGAGAGCCCATTCCAACTGGATTGCGCGTTGTTAGAACAGGAACTGGCACAACAGTAACTGATTATGAAGAGCATATTTGTCTGCAACCTGGGTGTCGTTATCACCCTGGCGGTATTCTGTATGGAACAACCACAGCGACTGCGGGCTGTTACGGTCGTTGATATTTCTTAATATTGAGTGTGTTGTTTCAATAAAACAATAAAGTATTGAAATATGTACAGAACTTACAGAATATTAACACGTTACAGTGGCGCAATTCTATCGTTTATCTTGCATAAGCGATGTAAAGCAGGAAAGGAAATACCTGAGCGCATTCTTGAAAAAAAGGGGAACAGTGATCGCCCGCGCCCATCTGGCACACTGTTGTGGATACATGCCGCAAGCGTCGGAGAATCACAATCTGCCCTCATACTTGTTAGTCAGCTGACAGCACTCGCCCCTCATATCAATATCCTTGTCACAACAGGCACACTTACCTCATCCCAATTAATGGAAAGCAGACTTCCTAAGAATGCTTTCCATCAATTTTTTCCACTCGACCACCCCAAGTGGGTGGAGAAATTCATAAGTCACTGGCAACCCAATGCTGTTATCTGGATGGAATCAGAGCTATGGCCCAATATGCTGAACGAAATCAGGATAAATAATATTCCTGCGATTCTTGTGAATGCACATATGTCCGATAAATCATTCTCTTCATGGAAGAAAATGAAGCCGCTTGCCAAATTTACACTATCAACTTTTTCAAAAATACTCTGCCAGACTGAGACTGATAAAACATATTTTGACCAGCTGGGCGCAAAAGAAACAATTGTCACAGATAATTTAAAATACAGCGCAGATACACTCGATTTCAATCAAGGTGATCTTGATTCATTATCCCTATCCATTAAAGGTCGCCCCATATGGCTTTACGCCAGCACCCATAAGGGAGAAGAATCACTGGCCTGTGACATTCATAAGACACTTAAAGATCATTTCCCTGACCTTCTCACTATTATTGTTCCACGCCATCCAGAAAGGCGAGAAGAAATCACTGAATTATGCCGTCTCTATGATGTGAAAATAGCATTCAGAGGGGCCAACAAAATTCTCCCCAATAAAAATGATGACATCTATATCGTCGACACATTAGGAGAATTAGGGCTGTTTTATAGCCTTACCTCAATCGCCTGCATCGGCAGATCGTTCAGTGATGATGGCGGCGGCGGACATAATCCGATCGAAGCCGCTCAACTAAACTGTGCGATATTACATGGCCCCAACGTTCAGAACCTGCAGGATATTTTTGATGATATGGATACAGATAAAGCCGCACTTTGCATACGCGACTCCAAACATTTATGTGATACACTCTCTATACTCCTAAACAGCGACAACGAAACCGCTATATTGCAAAGTACCGCACTGGAATATTCAAACAAAAAAACACATATCATCGAGTATATTATGAGCGAAATTATATCCACTTTAGAAAACAAAGACTCATCAGGCATTTTAACAACAAAACCAGGGTCTGCATAAATGCCGATCAAAACCCCGAAATTTTGGTATAGACCACAATCATCATCTGCCCCTTTAATAGAACAGTTGCTAACACCGTTCAGCGCGCTCTATCGGATTGGTCAGAATATGAACCTGAATACCCAGCAAACCAAATCCGTTGAAATTCCTGTTATTTGTATCGGCAATATAACAGCAGGCGGCAACGGCAAGACACCAACGATCATCGCGCTCCACAAACTTCTAATAAAGCACGGGCTATTTAAATCACCATATTTTCTCTCACGCGGCTATGGTGGGTCAGAAAGTCAAACGCGGTGCATAGAGGTTCACGATGATGCAAAATTTGTCGGGGATGAACCGTTATTACTCGCAAGCCATTCTAAAACAATCATTTCTGTGAACCGATATTATGGTGCAAAGCTGATGCATGACCTTGGTGCTGATTGCGTTTTGATGGATGATGGCTTTCAAAACACTTCCCTGCAAAAGGATATATCTTTACTGATTATTGATGGGAAGACAGGGTTTGGCAACCGAAAGCTCATCCCCTCCGGTCCTCTGCGAGAGCCTATTGACGCGGCATTTCAACGCGCACAAGCGGTTTTGATTATCGGAGAAGATAAAACAAACGTAACATCATTAATCCCCGCGCATATGACCGTTTTAAAAGCCTCCATTCAGGTACAAGACAACCTAGTCCTTAAAAAAGAGCAACCCTACATTGCCTTTGCTGGCTTAGGGCATCCGCAGAAATTCCACGACACACTAAAGCAAGGCGACATGAATATTATCGCCTTTCATGAATTTGCAGATCACCACCCCTATAGCCAAAAGGACATAAACGCCCTTCTCCATGAAGCAAAGCAAACAAATGCGAAGCTACTAACGACTGAAAAAGACTACCAACGTATTACCCGCGATCTGCGTGATAACATTGACGTTTTTCCGATTGAGCTTGTCTGGGAAAATGAAGACAATGTTATTGCCTTCCTTAAAAAAGAACTTAAGGAGGCATAAATGAAAAATATTCGATATTTTTTTGAAGCAGTCCTCCTCTACATCTTGTTCATTTTCTTTAAAATACTACCACCGGCCACGGCCTCCAACATTGGTGGCTGGATAGGACGTACGATAGGGTCAAAGCTCGCTGCTAGCCGTAAAGCTCGACGGCACATTCAACGCGCCCTCCCCAACACTACGCAACAAGAACAAGATGATATTATAAAAGGCATGTGGGATAATTTAGGGCGCGTCATCGCAGAATATTCCCACCTTGAGCACATAAGCAAAGTGCATACAGAGATCGTTGATTTGGGGCAGCTCAACCTATATATACAGGATGAAGCCGCCCCCATTCTTTTCATTGGCGGGCATCTTGCCAATTGGGAAATCAATAGCGCGGCAACTTTAACACAATTGAATCACCCCGTTGATCTGACATATCGCGCGCCGAATAATCCTTGGGTTGCCAAAATGCTCGACAAGGCACGTACACTCAATGGTCGTTTAAAAGCCTATCCTAAATCCAGAGAAAGCGGCAGGCTTATAATGAAAACCCTTAAGGATGCAGGGTCGCTTGGCATTCTTATCGATCAGAAGTATAATGAAGGCATAGAGGTTGATTTTTTTGATATGCCCGCCATGACAAACCCTATCTTCGTACAGCTATGTCAGAGATATAAATGCCCGCTCATCCCCGTGCGTAATGAACGCCTTGAGGGATGCCGCTTTAAGCTAACCTCTTATCCACCTCTGGAAACATTCAAGGCGGATGGGACACCGCGCGCTGTTGAGGATGTGATAAAAGACGCACACCAGCTTCTGGAAACATGGATTAAGGAACGGCCGGAACAATGGATGTGGCTGCATCATCGTTGGAAAGATTAAAGGGGGAAAGACTAAATCTCTACATATATGATTTATTGCCGTCTTTATAATCTTTCATCACCCGCTGTAATATTTTTGCCAAATTAGCCGAACCCAAATACCGCGCCGAATCCGACAACATTTGACCTGAACAAATTCTTTCCAAGAACAACAATGTCCCCTCTGGTAGAGCTTGGGTTAAACCAAGTTCCCGACTAACTGACACAGATTCACCGCACGTTACATCATAATCCACCGCAGCAGAATTCATGATATCGGCCTCATGCAGCATTAAACACATCAAGCAAAGCATGCCACGGTCTTCTAAAATTTTAAGATCATTAGATAACATTAAGGTGCTATCTTCATTATCTTCGCTAACGCCATCATCACTACCATAATGAAATTCGTATGCTCTACGCATTTGACTAGCAGGACTAATAGGGTCACCGAATGGTGAAACATCCGTCGTCGTCAACATAATATTCATATCGCTTAAGGTCTCTTCCGAAAAACCAGCTTCCTTCAAATAAGGGTAGGCCAAGCCATAAGAGCGACGCTCCACCTGCGCCATATGATATTTACGATCAATTATATTCCCATCGCCTTCATGCCCTAAATCATGAATTGCCGCCGCCGCAATCAACAAAGAAGCCCTATTCTTATTCAGATGATTCTGACCAGATGACCAAATATCATTATGCGCGGAAATCATACGTATTATGTGCAACACAACCTTACGAAAATGCAAGTTGTTATGATAATCCAAGTCATTAGGAACATCTGCCAAAACTGCCGCCATAAGCGTAGGTAGGATATAACCATCATCCTTATCCGACTTATCCGTAGAAAAACCAAAATACTTTAACCCCGCCGCCACAACTGAAAAAGTAGAAACCGAAGTTTCTGCCTCACTCCATCGCTTTAACAATGAAACCGTCTGCGCGGTTTGATTGGCAACATCTTTATTCTCGGAAAATATATACTGAAGATCAGCCAATGCACGCGGATAGTCTTCATCAAAATTATTTGATATATTGTCTAATGTTGCGAACAACACATCACGATCAACCCAGCCATCTGCCAGAACAACAGAGCCAATATAGCCCTTAATCTCTTGAAAAAATTTATGCATTAATTTAAGTACAATTTCTTAAGTTACTGTTCAATTGACTAATTTTTTACACATTATAGTGTTTACGTCTATAAAAAAAACAATTACGTGTAAATTCAGCCATTTGCATTTGATTATCCAAGCGGTTTCATGCATAAATCTTGTTCCAAGGGGATTTTGTAAGATGATTTTCAAGAACACATAAGAACGGAAAAATGTAATGCCACAGAATTGGACACCAGATAGCTGGAGAAGCAAGCCCGCACTACAGCTTCCAACATATGCGGATAAAGAACTACTCTCCCGAACTGAAAAAGAGCTTGGAAATTTACCGCCGCTGGTTTTTGCCGGTGAAGCGCGCAACCTGCAACGCGACCTTGCCAACGTCGCTAATGGTAATGGCTTCCTTTTGCAAGGCGGTGATTGCGCCGAAAGTTTTGCTGAATTCAATGCGAATAAAATCCGCGATACATTCCGCGTTATTCTGCAAATGTCTGTTGTGATGACGTATGCTGGTTCTTTGCCGATCGTAAAGGTTGGACGCATGGCTGGACAATTCGCAAAGCCCCGCTCCAGTGACAGCGAAACAATTGATGGCGTTACATTGCCAAGCTATCGAGGCGATAATATTAACGCGCTTGAATTTACCAAAGAAGCAAGAGAGCCCGACCCCCAACGTATGGTCAAAGCCTATCACCAAGCGGCCTCAACTCTGAACCTCCTACGTGCTTTTGCGACAGGTGGTTATGCCAATTTGAACAAGGTGCATCAATGGAACCTAGGATTCGTATCAAACAGCCCATTGGGTGAGCGTTATCAGGATATGGCGAACCGCATTGATGATGCTCTGCGTTTTATGGATGCATGCGGTATCACCCCCGAAAGCGTCCCAACGTTAAGAGAGACCGACTTCTACACCTCTCACGAAGCATTACTCCTGCCCTATGAAGAGGCTATGACACGCACAGACAGTCTAACAGGTGACTATTATGATACCTCCGCGCATATGCTGTGGATTGGTGCACGCACGCATCAGCTGGATAATGCTCAAGTTGAATATCTGCGCGGCATTAAAAATCCTATTGGCCTGAAATGCTCTCCTGCACTTGAAACGGATGAGCTGTTGCGCCTGATCGATACGCTCAATCCTGAAAATATCCCAGGTCGTCTGACACTGATTGCACGTATGGGACATAATCAAGTTGAAGAAAATCTAACCCCGCTCGTCCGCGCCGTTAAAAGCGAAGGGAAATCCGTTATTTGGTCTTGTGATCCGATGCATGGCAATACAATCACCTCTGCCTCGGGCTATAAAACCCGTCCGTTTGATAATATCATGACAGAAGTGCGTGAATTCTTTGCCGTCCATAGAACAGAAGGCACACATCCCGGCGGCGTTCATATTGAAATGACCGGACAAGATGTCACTGAATGTATTGGCGGCGCCGAAGCGATTGACGATGGCGATTTATCAAGCCGTTATCACACACATTGCGATCCGCGCCTGAATGCAAATCAAGCACTGGAAATGGCGTTCCTTATCTCTGACGAGCTGAAAAAGCTACGCATAGACAAAGAGGCAAATGCCCCGAAAGTTATCGCAGCAGAATAACGGCAAAGATCATGGCAAACCAACTTCGATTAACACTGGCACAATTAAACCCGACTGTCGGTGATATTGACGGCAATGCACAGCAAATCCTTGATGTCTGGCATGAGCATAAAGATAGCAGCGACCTTGTTATCTTCCCCGAGCTATTCCTATGTGGTTATCCACCGGAAGATTTAGTGCTTAACGCTGCATTTTTGCACGCAATTGAAACAAAGGTAACCGCCATTTGCGCGCAAAGCAAAGATTACGCAGCGGCGGCGCTTGTCCCCACGATTTGGCGCGAAAAATATGGCTTATATAATGTCGCGCTACTGATTGAAAACGGAGAGATAAAACAAATCCTCAAAAAACATATGCTACCCAATGACCATGTGTTTGACGAGCCGAGGATATTCCAAGCTGGCGATCTGCCTGAGCCTCTAGACTTCAGAGGAACTAAGCTCGGCATTATGATTTGCGAAGATCTTTGGCACACAGATGTGGCAACCCACCTGAAACAACGTGGCGCAGAATTATTCATCATCATTAACGCCAGCCCCTACCATATTTCAAAGCATGCGGAGCGCTACGACGTTTCCCACAATGCGATTTCAAAGACTGGCCTCCCTCTGATTTACCTGCATATGTTTGGTGGACAAGATGAGCTGGTCTTTGACGGGCGTTCTTTTATTATGGACGCGCAAGGTGAAACCACTTACGAATCCCCTGCTTTCAGCAGCGATGTCTTCACCATATGTTTCTCCAATAAAACGATATCAGAGTTACCGAACACACAAAGCGCGCCACCTTCCCCGCTCTCCCTGATCTATGACGGGCTTAAAATCGGGCTGCGGGATTACGTCCATAAAAACGGCTTTAAGCAGGTTTTACTTGGCCTGTCCGGCGGCATAGATAGTGCGCTCAGCGCCGCAATCGCCGTTGATGCGCTTGGGGCTAAGAATGTACGCTGTATCATGTTGCCATCCGAATTCACCTCACAAGACAGCCTTGATGACGCAAAGAAATGCGCTGAAATGCTGAATGTTTCATATGAAACGCTCTCCATAAAAGAGGCTGTCACCGCGTTCGAACATATAGTGCCTGACCTAAACGGACTAGCGCATGAGAACACCCAGAGCCGTATCCGTGGCGCGATATTGATGGCTCTGTCCAATATCAGCGGAGAAATGCTGATTACCACGGGGAATAAATCAGAAGTAGCCGTTGGTTATTGCACTTTATATGGCGACATGAATGGCGGCTTTAATGCTTTAAAAGACGTATATAAAACAGATGTTTATAAACTGTCCGCGTGGCGCAATCAGCAAAACCCCGCGATGCCTGAAAACATCCTGGCCAAAGAACCAACCGCAGAACTGCGCGCCGACCAAACAGATCAAGACAGCTTGCCACCTTATGACTTGCTGGATGATATTCTAAAATTATTGATCGAATATGATAATACAAACTGGTCAAACGCCACGCCTGAACTGATCCAAATGCGTGATCGTTGTATGAAACATCCCGAAACAATCACAAAAATTGCACGCCTTTTGAAAAACACAGAATTCAAGCGTTTTCAATCAGCGCCGGGAACGCGCATAACATTTCGTGGCTTTGGTCGTGATCGCCGCTACCCCATGACAAATCATTTTGTAAATAAGATTGAAAAAGATGCGTAATCCCGCTATCTAAGTGGTTCTTGTGTTTAGTTGTTCATATCTTTTTATAGACTAGGCACGGGCGACGCAGCGTATTTATAATACGTAAGGATGCGCGTAACGACGTCTAGGAAAATAGAGGAACAACTAAAATGAGTGTTAAAGTTAGATTTGCCCCTTCACCGACCGGCATGTTACATGTCGGCAACGCACGCACAGCATTAATTTCGTGGTTGTTCACGCGCGAGAAAAACGGGCACTTTTTGCTACGGGTCGACGACACAGATCAAGAACGCTCCAAGCCTGAATATGAACAAGCGATCGAAGATGGCCTACGCTGGCTTGGTATAGATTGGGACGATAAAGCCCGCCAACGCGACCGTACAGAAATTTACGCGGAGAAGATCGAGCAATTAAAAACCGATGGCCGTCTCTACCCTTGCTACGAAACACCGGAAGCACTTGACCTGAAACGCAAGAGCCAGCTTTCACGCAGATTACCACCAATCTATGACCGTGAAGCACTCGCCCTCAGCGATGAACAAATCAAAGCTTATGAAGCAGAAGGTCGCCACCCGCATTGGCGTTTCAAACTTAATCATACCCCCATCGAATGGAATGACAGCGTACGCGGCAACGTAAAATTCAACGGCGCAGACTTATCCGACCCCGTCCTGATCCGTGAAGATGGCAGCCCCCTTTATCACATATGCTCGGTCATTGATGATATTGAGTATGGCATAACCCACGTTATCCGCGGCGAAGACCATGTATCAAACACCGCATGCCACATTCAAATGTTTGAAGCCTTAGGCGCAAGTGCACCAAATTTCACGCATCTACCACTGCTCTCCGATAAAGAAGGCGCGAAGCTGTCTAAGCGTATTGGCTCTTTGAGCTTAAAAGAACTACAAGAAGATGGATTAGAACCAATGTCAGTGGTCAGCCTAATGGCACGCCTTGGATCTTCTGCACCGATTGAGCCCTTCACAGATATCAAAACCGTGGTTAAGAATTTTGACATCACGAAATTCTCACGCGGCACACCGAAATTCGATCCTGATGAACTTGTGCGCCTGAATGGAAAAATCCTGCATGACCTAGACTTTGATGCCATTAAAGATCGCCTCTCGGAAATTGGTTTAAACGATCTTGATGCAGAGTTCTGGAACGCCGTAAAACCAAACCTTCAACTGCTATCCGATGTGCAGGAATGGTGGCGTGTTGCCAAGGGTGATGTCACACCAATCATAGAAGATGCCGACTTTATTGCAGAGGCTCTCGCATTGTTACCTACAACCCCGTGGGATGAGAAAACATGGATGCTATGGGCTAACGCGGTTAAAGAGAAAACCGGACGTAAGGGAAAGCAACTTTTCATGCCATTACGCCAAGCCATTACAGGCATGGAGCACGGGCCGGAGCTTGCCAGTCTATTGCTATTGATCGGTGCGAATAACGTAAAAGAGCGCCTTCAGAGCAACAAAAAAGCAGCCTAACACGCCTTCAAACGCGACAACGCTGCCTCTTCATTTGCTTACTCTAATTCTTATATAGATTTAATGTGATCTATTCTTCAGAGAGTATAAGAACTTCTCTAGCCTTTTCGCATCCGAACCACCGGCTTGCGGCCATAGAATCTCAACCGTATTATAAAATGCCTGACGACCTTCTGTGAATAAATGGTCACACAAAAGAACCTTACGACGTGGCGCCAGCTCTGAAAACTCTTCAATGATATTAAATTCTCTACTACCGCTGTCGGTAATATCACGCAGCCCAGATTGCATAAGCATAAATAAAGTCCCCCTTTAGATTTGAATACGCATTATTATTATTTTTACGTTCTAAGGTTATAGCATTTTTACCCCCTTCAAGTAAAGTTCCCTTGAATTTTCTATAGAAAACAATAGGCTAAGAAAAGAACAATCACACGACAAAGGCCAAGCGAATGCTCTCTATCATTCTGAACAACCCGCAAATGGGTGAGAATATCGGTGCGGCGGCGCGCTCTATGCAGAATTTCGGCCTTGATGATTTACGCCTTGTGAAGCCACGTGACGGCTGGCCAAACCCACGCGCCGAGGCAACATCCTCCGGTGCATTGGAACGAATGCAGGTGCGCGTCTTTGATACGCTCGCCGAAGCCATAGCCGACCTGCACTTCACCTTTGCCACAACAGTGCGCCCGCGCGATATGATAAAGCCCATTTTCACACCCGAAAGTGCGGCAATCGAAGGCCATAAAAAAATCAAACAAGATCAAAATGTCGGCATCGTATTCGGCGCTGAACGCTCAGGCCTGGATAATGATGACATCAGCCAATGCCAAGCCATTCTATCCATCCCGACCAACCCTGATTTTTCATCCCTCAACCTTGGGCAAGCCGTTCTGCTGATGGCCTATGAATGGATGCGGGTTCAAGATGAGGAGACGCAAACAGAGCCTCCCGCCCTTGATCTGGGCGACAGCTTCCCCGCAAGACAAGATGATGTTCATCAATTTATAAAACGGTTAGAAGATGAGTTAGAAGAACGCAAATTTTTCCGCGCCAAAGACCTAAAGCCAACAATGTTGGTGAATATCCAAAACCTCTTCACCCGCGCCGATATCAGCGATCAAGAGCTACGCACCCTCCACGGCATACTCTCCGCTCTACGCGGTAATAAGACAGACAACAAAACCCCAAAATAAAAAGCCGCCCGAATGAGCGACTTTTAAAATATTTATTTAACAAATCGAACTAGGCTTAGGACTCATTAAATCGACCATATAACAACAGCCGCGATACAAATAGCAGAGAAGAAGGTGTGTGCGCATCTGTCATAGCGGGTAGCGATGCGTCTCCAG
>NVUR01000039.1 GCA_002401965.1 Alphaproteobacteria bacterium | reverse complement strand
TGCTGGGTGGTTCCTGCGTACTTTACTCATATTGTTGACCCTCCTTAGGCCGAATATGAGAACTTAACATACTGTCCGAATTTCTGGGACCACCTCTGTACCTTATCTGGTGGCTCTACGGCTGTTAGGCGGTCTTCAAAGCTATGGCGAAGGCTATATAGGCTGTGATCTTCACTTGGTAGTAAGCCATTATTCCGTAGATATTTATTCAGGTTTCCAGAGAGTTGATCTGGTTTACGATAATACCGATCAAAGCCATTGGGTAAATTCTGAAACGCATAAAGCGATGATCCTACCAATGGCATATAGCGTTCACTGTAAGGCGTTTTAATTTCTTTATCTTTTTCGGCATGGATATAGATATAAGGTATATCTGTATCCAGCCTAATATCCCCATTTTTTAAGTTCAAGCCAACCAACTCCGAAGGTCGCGCCCCCAAATCAGCCATAGCAAACAAAAATAATTGGCATTCCCGCTCTAAATTTTCCAGATTATTGATATTCAATAATTCATCACGAATAAAACTTGTTTGGAACGGTCTTCGTTTGCTTTTTATCTCTTTGAACCTGATGCGACTAAATAAGTCATCGACATTAATATTGAGGTTATGATTATCTCTCGCAAAGAACAGGAGTGTTCGTAAATGAGTAAAATCTTTGTTTGGAGAGTTGGGCGATAAGTTCTCCATCTCAACGCGCTCATGCCACCATGATCTAAATGCGAGAATATCGTTTCTGGTTACTTTCTCAATTGATAAGTCACCGCAAACATTTATGAAGTTATTGACGGCCTTTAATTTCGGGTTTTTCCATTTTCTAAGTTGGTCTTTACTTTTTCTAGTGTGATTAGGTTTTTCAAATTCAATAAATGATTCTAATACCTCACTAACTGGAAAGGAGGGCTTTCCTTCTCCGCCTAGCAAAGCACTGATATTCTCTGATGTTTCTGGTACGTCTGATTGTAGCGCGTCTAGACGATTGATTATTTTTTCAATATCAGATCCGGCAAGCTCTGATATTGATCTGTAAGAAAAATTGAATGTTTGAGCTATATGAACAGCTTTGTGGTATGAGTGGTTTTTATCAAGAGAGGCATTCTCTGATAACTTAATCCAAAGTTTATCCAGCTCCTCTCGCAGTACGGATGCGCGCTGAATGGCAACAACCTCAGAAGTTGTTTTTAAACTAACTTGTATGGCATCTTGATCTTCATAATATTTTTTATACCTTTTCGGTATGCGGCGTTTGAAGTGATACCAATGTTTTATTTTTATAATATGCTTCATGTGTGACGTTTTGTGTGAAAAATGTGTGATGTTTTACAGTAACAGAGTTAAGTAAATATTCCGTTTACGTCAATGGGTTATATTGAAATCCCCGCTCACAAATGAGCTGGAGAGGGTCGATATATTAAAAATATGAGGGTAAATGGCGGAGAAGGAGGGAGAAAGTTCAAACCAAATTCTAGAAACACTGGAAGAATGGAATGACTACCTAAACCGCTATACGCCTTACTTTAAAGATACCTCAACGCCAATTGAGCCATTAGCAATAAATCCACCAAAACCTCCATCCTAGACATCTTAATTGTCAATCAATCTTAACACAGGGGCATTTTCCCCTGTGTTTCCTATTTCACCCCAACCAATACGAGACCGTTCCCTGTTTCCCAAGAAACAGGCGGTACTCGCGTATGGTCACGCATAAGGATATGCCATGACAAATACCCAAACCCAAACAAATAGAGCCATTATATTATCGCCGTTCACCGTGCGCCTCACCGATGAAGAGTGGGTGCGGTTAAGACAGGATGCCGCCAATAAGTCACTCAGCGACCATGCAAGGTGGTGCCTGTTTGAAAAGGATGTGACCAAACGCCGCAAACAATCCAGACTAGCGAGCATCGAGGAAGTGCAAGTTGCGCAGTTACTCGGTGAATTAAAGCGTACCCGCATGGCAAACAACCTGAACCAGCTTGCCAAGGCTGTTAATAGCGGCCTCCTGATTTTACCCGAGGACGATAAAGCCGTATTGCTGTTGGCCTGTGCGCATATTTACGAGATGCGCCATAGTCTGGTCAAAGCTCTGGGGCAAGCTTGATCATCAAAGCCTCGCAGAGAGGCAACGCCCGAGAGCTAGCGCGGCATTTAACCAATGCACAAGACAACGAGCAGGTCGAAATCCATGAGATAAACGGATTTATCGATGAGACGGTTCTGGGTGCCTTCGAAGAAGCGCAGGCCGTCTCTCAAGGCACCAAATGCACACAATTCCTGTATTCCGTCAGTCTTAACCCACCCAAAAACGAAAAGGCCAGTATTGCCGATTTTGAAGAAGCCATCGAGGCTATCGAAGAAAAAATGAATCTACAAGGCCAGCCGCGTGTAGTCATCTTCCATGAGAAACATGGTAGAAGACATGCCCATGCGATATGGAGCCGGATTGACATCGACACCATGAAAGCCATTAATCTACCGTTCTACAAAAACAAGATGATGGAAATCTCCAAAGAACTCTATCTCAAACATGGCTGGGAACTGCCACAGGGGTTTATTGATAAAGAACACCGCAATCCCCTGAACTTCACCCGTGAACAGTGGCAACAGGCCAAACGCTTGAATGAAAGCCCTCAAGCGATAAAAACCGCCCTTAAAGAATGCTGGTCGATATCCGATAGCAAACCTGCATTTCAGCAAGCTCTAGAGCAACAAGGCTTTACCCTCGCCAAAGGCGACCGCAGAGGCTTTGTAGCCGTGGATTGGCGCGGAGAAATTTTTTCCCTTTCAAGATGGCTGGGGGTTAAAACCAAAATCCTAAAACAGCGTCTCGGTAAACCCGAAGATTTACCCAGCGTTGATGAAACTAAAGCTAAAATCGACAAAACGCTAAACCAGCGCATTCAAGGGTTCATTCTTGATATTCGTAAGCGCTACGATATTAGACTCTCGCCCCTGCAACGCCAAAAAACACGCCTGTTTGAAAAGCATCGATCAGAGCGTAAAAGCCTTGAGGAAAAACAAGAAAAACGACACCTGCAAGAACACAAACAACGCCACGCCCGTTTGAACAAAGGCATACGCGGTTTGTGGGATAGACTTACAGGAAAACGCGGCGAGGTTATCAAACAAAACCAAGCCGAGGCGTATCGATCCTATCAGCGAGATCGCGACGAGAAAGATGCGTTGATATTTAAGCAACTGGATGTACGCCAACCGCTGCAAGCCCAGATAGAAAAACGACACACCGAGCAACAACTAGAACTCAGTGAAATGAAGGAAGCGCTGTTTTCTAAACTACCCGAAGAAAAACTCGCTCAACTTGAACATGAATTTAACCAAGCCGACATAACCCCGAGCCAGAATTACGATATGGAGATGTAATATGACACTCAACCAAACTAACAACGACAGTACACAAGACCCACTACAACAGGTCTATGACGACCTAGCGAAACATAAAACACCCAGTCATTTTGATCGGGTTTTACTTTTAAAAGGTAAAGCGAAAAGCGATTTTTCTAGTGCATCGGAAATGCTCTACCGCAAAAGTCCGCAAGCCGTTGACAACGCTTTCCCACCACCTAAACCCAAAGAATTTTAAAGCCAACACTCAACGATGAAAGGACTCATCAAAATGTCACCATTAGCGAATAAATTTAATCCACATCAAACAATGTCGCTACGCTTATATTGACAATAAAAAACGAAAAGTCGGCTATGCATACAAAACTAAAAACGGCAATCTTTGCATCAAAGCCAATAAAATTCTGGATAAAGCCCAGCTTGGCCGCCTGCTGGTGAAAGGGTTGTATGTTGATGTTTCAGAGTAAATGCACAGCCATAAGTTTTATTTTTTGACTCTGTCAACGATTTTAGGGTATGTTGAATGAGGTGCTTTTTTCTCGGGAAAAGAAAATCAGCGCCCTAAAGAACAAAAAACACAGGGATAGTAAGACCATGGGGCTGCATTTGCCTGAATCACAGATAAGACATATCGAAGCAAACAAGGTTTGTTTCGATAGCCGGAGATCGTTAGGCCATCGGCGGTTTTACCACTCTCATAGTGGAGGGTGCGTATGACAAATTCTACCCACCAACCCGGCGAACTCAAGGATATGTTTGAGACCTCGCATCACGGCAATGGCCTTAGCCTCGAAGAAATTACACATAATTATTATGTCGCCGCAAAAATGGAAGGTAATGACGATTCAAGTACAGGCGGTCTTCGTATCAATCAAAGCGGACGCAATAGTGATGCCTTCGTTTCTGATGACAAAGGCAAGAAAGCGACGCGTGATTTTCTGCTCATGACCATGCTCAATGACATGGACACCATGGAAGCCAATCTTGTTGATAAGTACGGTGAGGACTTTGCCGAAAATCTTGCCGCTGAACATTTGGATGAAGAAACCTATATGCGCTTAATGGCGATTGACAATCAAGATGAACGTCGAGCAGCGATAGCCGAAGCTATTAATGATGGTATTAAAAACGGTACAATTGATGCTGGTTCAATAGATAACCCTGATATGAAAGACTGGCTTGATGCACGCTCACAAGAACAGCAACAAAGAGCAAGTATTGATATAAGTTCAGATAACAACTTAGAATCTGTATCGACCGTTAATAACCCTCACGATACTCAGGAAAACACCTCTTTATCAGCGGGTCTTGGTAACTTCTTCAGTTGATGTTTTCTTTTTAGGGGGCAATGCCTCTTTTGGCCATTCTTTTAGTCGCCCCTCTGTATAAAGAATAAGAAGCGTTTCTGCGGCAAGCCCTTTAATTTTCTCAATCCCTTTTAAAGGATCGACAGGTTTTTTAAGCCAGCTACTCCCGTTAATATAGAACGCCATGCTTGTACCATACGGATGATTCTGGTGAATAAATACCTTTGCATTAACGTGATGCTTTGCCAGTTCCTTTTTGAAATATTCGGCGACAGATTCCGGGGAGTGTTCACCTAAATCCTTTCCAGCGTACAGCGAAATACCAATCTCAGTTTTATCATATGAATGTCTAATCGCTTGCCCTGTAACGCTATCGTCAAAACCTAGATATTTCCTGATCATTTCGCATCGATGATCAAAGAGCTTTTCAACTTTGGTTAAGGTCGTATCAGCTTGCGCGGCAATTAATATCGCCCGGTCTTGATCCGATTGTAAATCTGCCAGAACACTACCGCTGTGGATAAATAAAGCCAGCAAGACAAATAGAATTGATTTGCCCATCAAAAACCGCCTAATAAAAACGAACGTTAAAGTCTGCACACCTAATTGCGTGCCTTATACTGAATTTCACAAGCGGTAAGTCATTGATATTTACCGCATAGTTATCTATCTGCTCAATTATGAAAATATCTTTCTAGAATCCTAACAAAAACGTTCGTTTCTGTCTACGCTTTATGAGAGACTATTGATTGGAACGGGATATGAAGAAATTGGGCTATATACGCACCTCAACAGATAAGCAGTTGACGGATCGGCAAGTCAATCAGTTACGTGAGGTTTGTGATCAGGTTTTCATTGAGGATGGTGTGTCAGCAGTCAGCAAGCACCGACCCGTTTATAATGAGGTTATGGCAGAGCTACAATCCGGCGATATATTTGTTGTGTCTTCACTTGATCGCGCGTTTCGCTCTTCGCTGGACGCCTTATCAGAGTTGGATAAACTGCATAATCGGGACATCCAATTTTTATCACTGTCACAGCAATTTGACACCACCACACCAGATGGTAAATTTTTATATACATTGGCGGCGGCGTTGGCAACGTGGGAGCGTGAAATTCTCAGCCAGCGCACAAAAGAAGGACTCATTGCCGCCAGAAAACGCGGCGTAAAACTCGGGCGACCTAGAAAATTGAGTGATGAACAAGTTAGCGAAGCACGCCAGATATTAGAAACTGATTTCTATTCCTCGCTAACGCAGGTTGCGGAATCCTTCCGTGTGCATGAAATAACGCTCAAGCGAGCCTTGGAAGATACCAAGTAAGACATAGCCGTACAAATTTAACCCGTTCTATAAAACGAGACATAGAAGGGTATGCCGAGTAACCAATAGAGCGGCGTTCACCCAGTTTGCGTTAATGGGAGCGATCATATTTAGCCTTTGCTTTACGCGAAGGGCTATAGCTGGCTTTCCCGCGTGATCTATCTTGCTGCGCCGCTGGATATTTATCATCACGCTCGGTTGGCAGGTTACGTCCTTTAGCGCCGGATCGAATGCGTCCGCTGATTTTTGTGCCTGTCTGCGAATCCTCACACAAAGCCGCCTGATCGGCTTTGCGCTCACTTTGTGTTTTAGGGTGCCGAAAAACGCTCATGGTTTCTGATCTCGGTTTAACATCTGAACATGGTCAATATAGCATAGACCAAAGAAACATTGAAAATACCCTGTGTGCCGGGATATTTTACCGCCTTTCGTCAAAATATCGCCTTTGACGAAAATCACTTTTGGGCGAAGTTCGTCCGAAAGTGAAAATTTTTAGTGTCACGAAAAAAGGTCGCTGGAATTATCCAGCAACTTTCGCACTCTAATTATTCCAGAATATATGAACTTCCTCATAACCCGTTTCAATTGTGAAAACATCACCATTTAATTCCATATCGCGTCCCATTTTTTCATAGTCGATATAATATTGCAGATGTTCAGGGATTTGGCTTGTTTCCTCGGTTAATTCTTCCGCGTAATCGGCCATGGATTTATAGCAACCACAATAATTTTCTTCTGCTGCCTTTGTGGCTTCTTCGATATCAGAAAAATATTCTAATAACTCACCGCCTATCTCTGGATATTCTTCTATAAAAGATGCAGCATTGTGAAGCTCTTCAAACCCTGAATATTCGCTTACGCCGTAACCACCAAAACCCTCATAATCATGTATAGCCCATTCTTCTGCATCTGGCTCCGGGCTTTCTTTTAGCATCACATTTACTTGTTCTTGAATTTCCTCTAGCTCCCCCGTCGCATCAATCCAAACGCCGTGTAATCTGCCGCCATTGTACGCCGCTAAACATGCCACATAAATTCTGATTTCATTGTTCATAGTCTTTTTCCTTAATCGCTTTTGAAGTTCTAAGCGAAGCGTTTTGCCTCGCGATGAACTTCTGGCGACTAGGCCGACTAGGCGGGGGTGAAAAAATCCAGAAAAATTGCGGAGGGTCTGCCGAGCGTAGCGGTCAAGGCGGAAACCGTCATTATTCTTGATTTTGAGGGGATGCAATGCACCTAAAGAATCTTGCAATTAAATGTCGGGGCGTTGCGGGGTGCCCCCGCTAGAATGGGGTAGCGAAAAACGTATTTCGTTTGTAGGTAGGGGAAAGGCTTTTCACCCTTTGAACTCTCTTTATTTAAACGGTAAGTATCAAGGATTGACCCAATTACGCGCTGCGCCGAGACACGCTGACATCCATTGAAAAAATTGGTTCCGGAAACAGAATCACCTTAATATCCGACTTCACAAAGCGGACATTTGGAAAAATAAAAACCATCAAAACAATAGCCATCTTTCGTTCATTTTTTTCTGACACTATGCAGTAACAACCTAAGCTACAATTTCCTTACAATCTTCGAAATATCGCTGCATTTTCTCAACCTCCGCAGCATCATTAGCAAGTCGAATACAAATTAGATTTTTTTTCGCCCTCGAACATGCAACATATAGCAGCTTTCTCGTTAATGCTTGTCTTGATGGATTTGCATCTTCTTTCTCAAAACAGCTTGCGAAATCATATTTCGTCCAGTTGAACTCATCTAAAACTACGAGAACGTTCTCAATACCAGTACCTTTTGTTTTGTGCATAGTCATGAAGTTACTATCGTCATCTTCATACCGATAGAATGCTAGAATTTCTTTGAATTTAAAATCATTATTAAATAATTTATTATAAAAATTTTCAATTATAATATCACGCATACGCTCTTCAAATTGTTCTTCGATAATTTCTATCGAAATATCAGGAACTTCATTTTCTTGAATATATTTGAGCATTTTCAGCTTAGTATTACAGCCATTATTTTTTAGGTATTTAAAAGCTTCCAAATGGGCTTCATTTGCAATTCTCTCTAATTCACTTTTTTTGCGATGCAGATATGTTTGATGAGTTTCAGACATGGAAATTATTCTAGCCTGTATCGCTTCCCTTATCACTTCATACGCGGCTTTGTCGGAGTAAATAAATTCAGACAAAGTAGTATTAAGAGATTTCTTATCATTTCGTGTTTGAATCAAAAAACCTTGTCGTTTTAGTTTAGAAATCAGCTTGTTAAATGCTCTTTTGTCTGCCGTTGAGCCCTCAAATAACCTTAAGATTTCAGTAAGCTGACCAAACTGAAGTCGATCAAGATGTTTCTTGATCTCTTCTTTGGTGTCCCTAAATCGGTCATCAAACAAATCGTATAAGCTGCCAAAGCTTGCGTCACGTGCAACAGCCTTGTTTGGCAACTTTAACAGCACATGTTCACCGATATCATTTTGAGCATGTGAAATAAGAGTTTCCAGCTTTCTAGTATTTTCGACTTTATATGTTTCTAGCTCTAACTCATATATTTCTTTTTGCTGTTGGTAATCTGCCCTCTCTTCCTCAGGCGAATTCTTTTTAGGAGCTTTAGGTTTTTTAGGCTTTCCCGCTTTTAGCGAGTAAATAAGTTGTGCAGAGCCTTCACGATCCTCCTTTCTCTCAAGCCCTCCCTCAGTTTCTTTAAGAGCAACTTTTTGTTGGAGGCCATCTGATCTAAGTTTATTCGCCACTTTAATTACTTGAGGCGAACAACGAAAGTTATCTTCTTTTTCAATTAGTTTGAGTCGTTCATCATCAATTATTTCTTTTGCAGAACCAATACCATCTTCATAAATTGCTTGTTCTGAATCCCCAAACAAGCCAACCGTTATTCCTTTCTCATCCGGAATGTTGTAAATAAGATTCCATATAATTTTTTCATCAGTATCCTGATATTCGTCAATAAAAATACAATCATATTTGTCGCAAACTATTTTTCCAAGAGTAGGATAGCGCTCGAATAATAGTGATGCTATTTGAATAAGCCCGTCATGGCCAAACGTTGCATTTTTAAAACTGTTAAAGGGCGTCTCGTTATATGAAACCTCACTATAACAATGTTCTTCTAAAGAATTGCGAATATTGACATTTAGTTCTTCAATCACAACATTTAATTTTCGATTGTATTTCTCGGGGTCTTTATCGTAATCTCGCTTACCTACAACTTTGTCTGTATCCTCGCCAAAAACAGTAAAACGCCTATTTTCTAAACTTTCATGTAATTTTTTGAAGCGCTTATGTTCACCCGTTTTTTGAGATTTTTCATCATTTTCATATGCATCTAAATCCATCGTCTCAAACAGAGACAAACAAAATAACTCAGGTAATACTTTTAATAAATTTCTCTTATATGGTTTGATTAGCTTATTCAGGAATGAGTGAATGGTGGATATTTCATACCCAGAACCTATACGGTCTGCGATTTCTTCAACCGCTTTGTTAGTATGCGTGATACAAACGATCTCTTTTTCAGGATATCTTTCTGCGCAAAACTGAACGGTTCGTTTTAAGGTTTCAGTCTTTCCGCTTCCTGCACCACCTTGCAGAACAAATGATAAGCCTTCCGCAATACAATTCTTGACTTGATCTAATGGCGATATTACTGGCTGATCCATTCTAGCCCCTCATTTATATACTTCGGCGTTGTCCAATTTGCTTCGTCAGTGAGAGACATATAAAGTACGGAAGCTGAGAAATCAGATTTTTTATCCAAAACAGCCTCTGTCAATTCGTAAATATTGGCATCTTCAATTTCTTCAATCTGATCTTTATTCTTTATTCCGAGCAACTTATCACAAACTCTTTTGATCTCCAGCTTATTCGAATTCAGAAAAGCGTCTTCAAACGATCTTGCGTGATAGCCATTTTCTTCGATCTGATAAGCAATCTTGATATTCTCAGAAAGCGACTCCAATTTTCTTTCTTTTAAATTCTTAAACCATTCAGCGAATTTTTCACTGTCATTGATTGGTGGAGCAGAGAGAAAATACTTCAGAGTTTCGTTACTGGTATAAGATGCCTCATTGACTTGACTTGCTACATAAGAGGTTCTTTCTATTCCATTTTTGTCTTTTTTGACTTCTTTCTTAGTACTATCCAGATCAGTAATTATTAGAGCTTTAATGCCTATAAAATCTAAGAAAGGCGCGAATGCTTTTGCATTTGCACCAGCCTCGATAATTGAAATATTTTGTGGCGCAATTTTCTTTTTCCCATCTTCGCAGTTCTCATCAAACTCTTTGATAAATGACGGAAGCAATATTCTCTCAGTAGTGCCTTCAATAAAAATTGCCTTATCAGCAAAAAATAGCTCCGCATTTTGGATTTTTAGATACTGCTCCAAAAATCGATATAATTTAGCCCCATCTTCCCCTTCGATTTCGGAATACTTACTGGCTAAATCTGTGTGAAAGTTTTTGAACTCAACATTGTCGTCCTCTCGCTTCGAAAGATAGCGAATATCTTCGAATTTTGAATTAGATACGATATATGAGGAGTGAGTGGAAATGATTGCTTGTAGTCCAGTAATATCATTCACTAATTCTCTGATTTTTTGCGAGAAAACCGATTGCATTTGTGGATGAGTATGAGCTTCAGGTTCCTCAATGAACAGAAAGTTTATGTCTGAATTGGAATCTTCAAATTCCTGCTTAGTCATCTCTATTTTCAGTAAGAGATAGAGTATATTTAGATAACCAAGCCCATTGAGGTTTTCAGGTAAATGATCACTTGTTGTTCCATAAATAACTCTGGATGAAGTCCCTATTAGCGCGCTTGCTTCAATATCTGAAATTACTTTGAGGCCGTCTAAATTTAAGAAATTAGCTGCACTTGACAAAAAGCCGCTAAATACTGTTGAATACTGTGTTTCCAAACCCTTATCAATTTCGACCAAGGCATTTCTAATTTTATCTAAACGCTCGTCGTCGGAGTCATTTAGTTTCTTAAAAAATTGCGTAGTAACGGAAGACAGCGGACTTTTTCCTGTCTCATCTGAACTCGCCACATTTCTTCTAGCGTGGATTACTTGAAAATTAAGAATATTGCATACATCTTTAAAATCTTTTTCTTCTAACTCATCACGTTTTTCCAAGTAATAAGGCCGCCCCCCTTCATATCCGAAGTCATCATAGGCATATATGGATGTCTTAATAAACTTGCTGATATTTTTCTCAATAAAAATACGCTTTTCAGTCTGAAACTCCTCATCTTCAACACCATCCCTAGACTTGGGCAGTCGGTCAAGCATAGCTTTTTTGTCAATTCTTGCCTCAAATAAAACATGAATAGTTGTTCGCTCAGGATCTAAATCCAACATGAACTCAGAAATATTTTTGAGGTTGTCATCATCAGAATACTCGATACATAGACTTAGCCGTATGCTCAACTCATCAATATTTGTATCTTCAGAAATGTTATACAACTGATCCCTGAGAGAAACGGGGAAGTCACTATAATTAAAAGATGGGTTTGATTTAGTTAAAAACTTTTCTAATAAGACGACAAACGAAGTTTTCCCGGTATTGTTCTTACCAACAACTAAAGTCAGACCGTCTGTCATATCCAAAGAACTACTTCGGAGAAGTCGAAAATTATCAACCTGTATATGCCTAATTATCATTATATCTATGTATCCTTCTAAGATTCACTGTGCCAATTTCCTCTAATGCCCATTAGAGGTTGTGAATGCAAATATTTATTTCAAATAAATTATCGGTTATCCGGCTATTGTAAAGACCTTAATTACCACACCAACATTAATCGATCACACGATAACGGGTGGCACGACCTTGTCCCAGCCGTTCCAATTTCCTCATATCCAGAAGTTTCTTGGTTATATCTTCAACTGTTCTGGGTGCAAAGCCTAGTGCATCGATAGCGGTTTTACGTGAAAACTGCCCTTGTTGCCTTGCCCATTGCCAGAATTGTAATTGCTTTTCTGAGAGCAAATATTCAAACTGGTCGCTCTCAAGTAAGACTTGCGCTTCTATTGCTTGCTGACGAAAAATATCAAAAATAAACAACAACCAAGGCGACATATCTTCCGCGTCAGTCTTCCAGTTTTTCTGGGTCTTGTTCAATGCAAGATAATAATCAGCCTTGCTCTGTTCCACTAACTTCTCATGTGAGACCAATGAGGTAAAATTATACCCCTGTTGGAGTAGCATCAAATTGGTAAGAAGACGGCTTGTCCGCCCATTACCATCCTGAAACGGATGGATCGCCAAATATTCAAAGATAAAATTAGCGATCAAAATAAGGGGATGCTTGAACTTCTCTGTCGTCGCCCAATCGTACCAACCGATCAATTCCTGCATTTCTTTTTGCGTCAAATGCGGTGGTGTTGGGTCAAAAATAACCCCTACGAGATTACCACTTTGATCTTTGGCCTCCACACGGTTGGAGCCGAACTTATATTGCCCCATATGCCGCTGGTCTTTATCACTAAAAGCCAGCATGGTTTGGTGCAAATGTAAAATACTGGACTCACTGATTGGTATATCGTCATAACTATCAAACACGGTTTGCAGGGTTCCCAGATACCCTGCCACTTCCTGCTCGTCACGGGTTTTAAATGACTTGATACGCATAGATTTGTATAGCGCTTCCACCTCATCATCACTGAGTTTATTACCCTCAATCCGGTTAGATGCCCCTGTAGAGGTGACAATTACGGACTGTGTTAGACGCTCAATCGTTTGCGGTAATAATGTATGCGTTAAACGAAAGGTGTTTTTAACCGCATCGATCTCAGCTATTCTGGAATACAGGGCTTCTATCACATCGCCAGAAAGCCGCAAACGTGTACTTAATCTAAAATTCTGCCAGTCCATAATACCCCCATAATCACATGTGAGATAATGTGATATTTCGTGAGTTTTGTCAATGGTAATCGTACCCAAGGACGCTTCTTGGTCACCATCCATGGGCGAGAAACCGTGGTCGAAATTGACAGGTATTTGCTCCATGCAATACCTGTATTCACACCATCCATGGCGATTAGCATCGAAATGCTTACGGTATCCAAACGGCGAACGGTTGGTCTGGGTTGTTAGGGGCACGAAGGCTCATAACTCGGTGGGGTTCAGGGGTAGAGCGAAGTCTCCCCTGATCATGGAGGTTTTGGAGGAGCAGGAACGCTCTTCCGAATGGTGGTTAAACAGCCATCTGTTTATGCATGGGTTTGGTGTAGGTGGGAGAGGCAATTATCCCAAACCCTGCGAGTGTTAAAACGGCGATACGTTTTACTGGTGCTTGATGGCTCAACGCCTGAGATGCACCATAGCTTTAGGGGATGCAACGGGGACGCGCAGCGAATGCCCCTTGCCAATATTGTGCTGTATAAAAAATGATCACATTTTTTTGTAATACAGCACACATCTTGCCTTTCGCAGATTCGGGGTTCGAAGGTATTGGAAGATATAGAGAACGGGATTGTTCGAACCGGGAGTGCTTTGGTACGGATGCGGGACGGTTAGGAACGTGGCCGTACGGATAGGGAATGCTTCGGTGCTGATGGTCATTCATGCGCAGCGGTGGACGATGGCAATCAACGACAGTCCGTATCATGCGAACGTATTCGCAATACATACATGTGTATTCTATTTGAGTTTTTTCTGTCTTTTTCCCGAAATTTTACATAATCGTCTCTAAGTTGTAGCCAGTAATAGTAAACAACATGGAGTTTAGAGTATGAATCATAATCCCCAACCCAAGCTGGCCTTAACTGATCCAGCTATTTTACTATCGGAGCATTATTACCGGCGACTTTGGCTCGCCACGGGTAACGTGGATATTTCTCGGCGAGAATGGCTGGACGAACTTGCCGATACGTTTCGAGATTTCGAAGGCCTCATCACGACCCATCACGGCTTGCCTTTCGAATTGCCGTTTATCGATGATGTTTTTGACGATGATGAAGAGATGAGGTGGATGAGTTATTATCTTCTGGCCAATGTATCTGGCTGCCTTCCTCGATCACGAAGTCGGAAAATCAAACGTCTGCAATTGATAGACTTATATTTCCAGATCAAGCACCCGCATATCGCCAGACACTTTGCGCGCTAATTATCACAAAGAGGGGGAAATTAGTTTCTCCCTCTTTGCTATTAGCCCATAACATCTATACCAATCCATGTTGCGCAAATGAATAAGCCTCATTGTTACCCACCACAATATGATCCAACACCCGTACATCGATTAATTTCAATGCATCGACCAGTCTTTGCGTAATGTGTTTATCGGCCTGACTGGGATCAACATCGCCTGAGGGGTGGTTGTGGGCGAGGATCACCGCAGCGGCGTTGAATTTCAGGGTCGTTTTAACCACTTCACGGGGATATACAGCAGCACCGTCTATCGTTCCTCGGAATAGTTCCTCTAAAGCAATCATTTCATGCCGGTTATTCAAGAACATCACCCGAAAGGATTCATGTTCCAGCCCGGCAAATTTCAGTTTCAGATAGGCGGTGGCATCTTCGGGCTGTTTGATTACACAATCGGGTTGACGTAGACGTGCATCGAGTATGGCAAGGGCTTGATCGATAATGGCTTGGTCGGACATCGCTATAACTTTCTATTCATCGGTTGAACAAAGCACGGCACTAAAGCGCCATGCGCAGCGGTTTGTTTTATACCGTTCAAGCCATGGGTTCGGGAAAGTATGCTTGTTCGTAGTACAAGCAAGCAAAATTCTGCCCTTCGGGATGAAGGACAGCATAGATTTGTAAGTCAGCTATTCGGTCGGCGGGAAAGCCTCATCGAGCAGGTCAATGATTTTCTGACCGTTCTTTTTGATGAAAACAATGACGGTGTTATGAAACCCCCATTGATGGGCATTAGTGAATTAAAAATCTTCATCGTTGTTGAAAATTTGAGCCAAACACCAATCGTAAACATGCTGCCGATAGTTTGGATCGATATATTGCTGGCATCGATTGAGATATTCGAGGAAATCCCAATTCTTGGTGTCGTATTTTGGCCCCCCCAAGCCATCTGAGCGCAGGTAGTTGCGCAGTGATCGGCTATCGTCATCGCCCATAAATTGGTGCCAGTCCAGTACGTGAGGCTGAAAACGTACTCCCGCAGTATGCATATTCGACATGATTATTGTCAGTACATCCGGAATTTCCCGGCTGGGTTGCTGGTGACATTTGATCACCGATCCCCATAGTTCCAATCGATTTTCCTGATTCCTGTAAAACAGGTTCGGCAAAGTTTTAACTTCATCAATCTTTCTCATAGCTTTTATCTCTATTAAAAAATTGAACCGCGTCCGGTTCATGAGTTGAGCTATGTACACAGCGTTTTCACTTCTCAATTTTTCGAGGAGTAAAGCCAGTAAATCAAAAAGATGATGTTTCCGGTATTAGCAAAAAAGCAGATGATCTGCCAAAAGCGGCAGATGCTAGAGAAGATGCTCGCTTCATTCAGGACTGTAATGATCGGTGTTCAGCACAGGTGAGAAGGCTCACAGCACGGCCTTTTTGTTTGACAGAATATGTATTACTTGGTAAGTCTTTGTTGTTGGTAGGGTTAAATAGCGGTGATTTAAAGCGAAAGGAATTGGTGGGATGGGTAATACACCAGAAGAAGAACATCTTACAGTTGAAGGTGGTATTGATGAGGAAACTCGATACCTTTTAGAGAGAGTTTTCAAATATTCTAAATTGTCACCGAATGAGGCTTTCTCACAAGTGATTCATGCCGGAGCCTTGGAAGTTCTTGGTAAACGTGATTATGTTTGGACACTAGAAGATTTTGACGAAGCCCGAGAGGATCGGGATGAATTGAATAGAGTTAGTAATTTCGATAGGGATGACAAACCAAGTCCTTAGTTCAACCTGAGTATGTCTTTCGTATAGTTAAGTGTCTGTCCCAAAATAACTTGATGTTCTTTGGATGCGTATTTGAGCGCCACATCCGGTCAAACCCTTTATGATGGCTATTAGAGCCTCAAATTATTTTGGGACAGCCCCTAACCTGTCTATGAATTGATATTTACCTCAAATTTCGGTTATTCTGAAGTCCACACTAAATTAATCTGGCCTTTTTCTATGGATAATGACACCTACTTAAAGGGTTACTTGGAAAAGAAGTATTTTGACGCTCTGGAATTTAATTTCAAGGAGCTTCTCGACTCAATATGTACTCATGTATCTCATACTGCCTTTGAAGACCATCGATTAGCCAAAGTTGACAAAGAAATTAACAAACTTGATGATTGGGATGGATATATATATTTTCGTTATGTCCTCCCCCATAGAGAGGAAATTAAGGCTAGAAAAGAATTTCAAAAATACTGTAAAAAATATACGGGAGCACTATTTGAGACCATAGTAAATGTGAAGACGGAGGGCATTGGCAAAAAGGCGGCTCTTTCAGCATTTTGTCTGTCAGGATATGTGCGCGGTTATAAAAAGTTAGAAAATTTCATTAAGAAATATGTAGATTACTGTGATGAAAATGAATGCGGATTAAGCGCCTTTAAAGGTCACGAAGAAATACTTGAAATGGTCAGAAGTGAAAGAGAATCAACAAATGAGACCGCGAATAATAGTGAAAACAAATCAAACCAAAAATTCATTACCAAATCGTCCAATTTATTACTTAACCCGCCGCATTACATAGAAAAAAGACAGCATGTAGAAAGTAATGATGAAGACTTAAGCCTTAACCCCTATGATCATTATTCCATTCCCCTGTTTGGCCGTGAAAAAGAATTGGAAATACTTGATAATTTTCTCAATAGTGATGATAGTTTTCGAATCCTGCCTGTCATTGGCTCCTCAGGTTGCGGGAAAACACGGCTAGTAACGCAATGGCTACATGAACATGTTAATAATGATAAAGAGGAATGGCATGCTGGGCTATTAGAAGATAGTAATACATCCAAATTACAAGAATGGGAACCTCTGTGCAATACGCTCATCATCATTGATTATATTTACCGTTTTGATAAAGCTATCAGGCTTATCATGGATAAAGCTGAACGATGCACAGAACATAAGATTCGTCTTATCATCCTTGATCATGTTTTCCCTAAAAATCTACAGGACATAGTCGATGACACGGCGTTAAATTCTGTCATTCCAGATACAAAGTCACTTGACGCCCGTAAATCATTATTTTACGACACCATCTATCTTCAAAATGTCAAAAATAGAATTAATATATTGCGACAAATTATAGCCTTTGTTTCCAATCAACAAGAAGATAGTGCGGGGGTGAAAGAGGCCTTGGCGATCCTCCAAGGCAAGAGTAAAAGCTCTGCTGCAGCGTATCCACTCTTTGCTATTTTGATCGGTCAATCCTTGAAAAAAGGCGATACAATAACCGATTGGAAACGGCGTGATCTTATTAATCGCTATTTGAATAATGACAGGCGTTTACCATGGAAAACCGACAAAGACCAAGACGAATTAGACCCTAACAGTGAATGGGTTGGGGCTTTTATCGCTGCCGCTACGGTACGTCGCGGGCTAGGTTTTGAAACACTCACTCGTTGCTTGAGAGAAAAAGAAAGCCTGCTTGGTGATGACTATGACGAGATCATTGATAAGTGCAGACATATCGTTTCATCCAATAGTCTAGATTGGCTCAAACCTTTCGAACCCGATATCTTAGGTGAAAGCTTCTTCCTGTTATATTTTCGCCAGTTTATTGAGTTCACGACTAATTGTGAGGCGTTTATCAAAATGCTCTGCGCCGAGGAGAGGGAGCCACGCACAGAAAATAATGAATCCGATGATGTGTCTGGGAAATTTATCGAATTTATCCAGCGCCTTGCCAGAAATCTGTCAAATGACGATCAGGATAACCCAGCAGTAAAGAAAGAGTGGAGAACACTGTCTGAATTTCTCAATCCAAAATTTTTTCCACAAAACAACCCGCTACGACTCGCAGTGTCCCTAGTAATTATGGAAGTTTCCGATATTTTGGAAGAAAAAAATTTAACACATCTTAATGCGTTATTTTTAGCAAAAATTGATGATAAAGACTTGGTTGCTGCTAGTGAAAGAAAGGCGGGTGGCGATGATAAAGAATATCAAAAGGCGGTTTATGCTTTTGTTAAATATTTTGATCGAGTCTTTGAAGCTGATAGAAATCAACAAGCACTATTTATTGTTTTGGATTTCTATGAGAAACAAAACCCCAAGCAATCAACATCTATAGAAATCGCTAGTTCCATTGGTGCATATCACGTTGTTAAATTGCTTCTTGAGAAAGGTGCTGATGTAAATGCAACTGATAAAAATAGTTGCTCGGCATTGATGACAGTTAGTCTAAATGGCTATAGTTCGATCGCTTCCTTATTGATTGAAAATGATGCTGATGTTGATTTAACTAATCAAGATGGCTGGTCAGCATTGATGCACGCCAGTTATACAGGTCATGAGTTGATTTCTTCTTTATTGGTTCAGAAAGTTAATAATGTCGATTTAGTTAATGATTACGGTATGTCGGCATTGATGTTTGCTTGTATGAACGGTAACGAGTTTATTATTTCTTTGCTAATTGAGAATGGAGCCAAGATTGATTTAGTAAATCACTGGGGTATATCACCATTAATGGCGGCTAGTCAGAACGGCCATAATTCAATCGTTTCTTTGTTGATTGAGAAAGGTGCCAATGTTAATTTAATTGATTTGATTGGTGGCTCGGCACTAATTCTTGCCAGCGAACAAGGTCATAAGTCAGTCGTTTCCTTACTGATTGAGAAAGGAGCCGATGTCAATTTAATTGATTTGGTTGCAAGATCGCCACTAATTCGTGCTAGCCAAAATGGTCATGAGCTGGTTGTCTCCTTACTTATTGAGGGGGGAGCCAAAGTTAATTTAGTTAATGAGG
>NVUR01000038.1 GCA_002401965.1 Alphaproteobacteria bacterium | reverse complement strand
TCGATAAGCCTTAATCCTGATAAAAGTAAACGTGAAAAGGAAGTTAAAATTGCAGCATGATTTGAAAATTTCACATGACAACTTCCTTTACACCTTCCGGAATACAACACGTATTAAAAAACCGATCTTCACTAAGGCCAACAGAACAAATGAATTATCTCTTACAGTGGATAGGAGATAATTCAAGTCATATTGGAGACATGATTTCGGCTGATGTAAGCCCGATTATAGGATTTACGGGGTGTGTGGATAGAGGTGCTGTTTTTCATCTTTTGAGCGAATTAGAGGCTAGGAATTTGGTGGAATTTAAAGGACTTATGGGAGGACAAAGTGCTGGAATGGTTACTTTGCTTTTAGATGGTTGGGATTACTATGATAAACTTTCAAAATCTAGCGAAGCATCTAACAATGTTTTTATGGCCATGAAATTTGGTGATTTAGAACTCAATACCTTTTTTGAAAATTCACTTAAGCCAGCTGTCCTACAAACGGGCTGTTCTCTTTTTAAACTCGATGATCGTCCAGAAGCTGGATTAATTGATATTCGTATGAGGCAAGAAATTAAAAATAGTAAATTTATTATTGCTGATTTAACACATCACAATGCAGGGGCTTATTGGGAAGCAGGTTTTGCAGAAGGCATAGGAAAACAAGTTATTTACACATGCGAAAAGAGTGTATTTGAAAGCCCAGAAACAAAACCACATTTTGACGTAAATCATCACTTAACAATTATTTGGGACAAAGATAACCCAGAAAATGCAGTTGAAGAAATGAAAGCTGCAATTAGATACACCTTCCCTGAAACCAAACAAGAAGACAACTGAGAAGAGACCCACATACTCGCTTTGATATCACCTCTTCAAATCGCGGTAGAAATTTTCGTGGGAGCCTAGGGCTAGGAGGGTTAGGGTTATTATTTCATCTTCGTAGGTGTAGGCGAGTAAGGTTTCTTGTTTGACCATTTTAAATTTATGGACTTACAGCCCTTTTAGATCACCGGTTTTACCCTTGCCAATCCTGATATCGTTGATAATATCCGATACAGCTTTTTCAAGGTCTTTGCGTTGGTTATCGTGTAGTTTCTTCGTTGCTTTTTTAAAGCCTTACTTTTCAATGACCTTCATTTACGCCCTCGGGTTTTTCTATTTGTGTAAACTCAAAGGGCGTGGCGTCTTCTGTGTCTTCTAGTGCCAACAAAATATCTTGGATAAATTCATAGGGCAGATCAGGGTTTTCCTCGGCGATTTTGCCGATTTTCGCCCAATGCTCAATCTGTTTGGGGGTGGAGCGGCTAAACGCGGCGGCGTAACGCTTGGCATTTGCAACAAGGCTGTCTGATAAATTTACGGTCGTCATTTTATGCTCTCTTTCCTATATAAGAACATATTACAACAATATAGAACAAAACACAATAAATTGTTATAATACACACAGCGAGACCGCCCTTTGTAAACAAAGGACGGCCTAACTTTCCGTGTGTGGGGAACTGTAGAAAATCTGATATGTGTGTGGGGTATCAGACCTTCGTTATTCTATAACTTAAGAAGATTGCCCATGTGTGTGGGGGAAGACAATCAACTAAGTTATGAAAACTATATAACGTGATATGTAAACTTATGTCAACTAAAAATACACTTTTTATGCATAAAAATGCATATTAATGGTACTTTGCTTGCAATCATAAGGATATTTTAATGCGCGACAGCCCAATTTGAACCCTGCCCACCTTCAGCATCTAACGGCACAGAGATACCTACACCATTGATTTTAAATGCGTTTTCCATGACTTCCTTAACAATGGTCAATGTTTTTTCGAGTTCATCGTCTAAAACTTCGAAAATAAGCTCATCATGCACCTGCAAAAGCATTTTTGCAGACAGATTTTCCGACCCTAACCTTTTGGGTATACGCGCCATGACAATTTTCATGATATCAGCAGCCGTTCCTTGCAAGGGCGCATTCACCGCTTGGCGTTCTGCACCACGTACCCGCATCGCGTTCTTATCCTGAATACCGGGAATAAAACATTTTCGCCCATAAAGCGTTGTCACATAACCATCACGCTTGGCCTCATCTTTTATACGTTCCATATAGCTCTCAATCTCATGAAAGCGCGCAAGGTAACGTTTAATGAAATTACTCGCCTCCCCAACAGGGCAGCCAAGCTGTTTCGCCAGTCCAAAACCTGATATGCCATAGATAATACCAAAGTTAACCGCCTTGGCTTGGCGGCGAATTTTTGGCGTAACCTTATCAAGCGGCACATCAAACACGCGCGAAGCCGTCAGCGCGTGAATATCAACGCCATCTTTAAAAGCTTGTTTAAGTGCAGCCACGTCGGCCATTTCGGCTGCAAGGCGCAACTCCACTTGGCTGTAATCAACCGAAATCAGACTGTGTCCTTCTTTGGCAATAAAAGCCTCACGAATTTTACGCCCTTCTTCGGTGCGGATCGGGATGTTCTGCAAATTAGGGTTAGAGGAAGAAAGTCGCCCTGTGCTTGTCCCCACCATATTATAAGAGGTATGCACACGCCCCGTTTCAGGGTTTATCTCCTCTTGCAGCGCGTCCGTATAAGTAGATTTTAACTTTGCCAGCCCGCGATATTCTAGAATTTTGGTGACGATCTCATGCCCCTCAAGGCTGAGCTTGTCCAACACATCAACAGAGGTAGAATACGCCCCTGCCTTGGTTTTCTTACCCCCCTGCAATCCCATTTCATCAAAGAGGACTTCACCTACTTGTTTAGGGGACGCGATATTAAAAGGACGATCTGACAGCTTATAAATATCCTCTTCCAGAATAACCAACTGCTTGCCGAAATCTTGGCTCATCGCATGCAGGACGGAGGGATCAACCTTAACCCCCTCCAGTTCCATCTGTGCAATGACAGGAATTAACGGACGCTCAATCGTTTCATAAACGCTGAGCATTTTTTCCGCAGCAAGGCGTGGCTTCAAAATCTTATGCAAGCGCAGCGTTATTTCCGCATCCTCCGCCGCGTAAGTCAGGGCGGCATCAATAGAGACCTTATCAAAGGTGACTTGCGCCTTGCCTTTGCCTGCGACCTCCGCATATTTAATCGGCGTATGATCGCAATATTGGATCGAGAGATTATCCATAGAATGGCTATGGCTTGAGCCGTCCAGCACATAAGAGATCAGCATCGTATCATCACACGGGGTGATATGAATGCCTTCCTTGGCAAACATCTGCCAATCATATTTCATGTTATGACCGATTTTCAAAATGGCCTTATCTTCCAACAAAGGCTTTAGCAGCGCAATCGCCTCGCCCTTATCCATTTGCGGGGTTGCATCATCAGCAACACTGCCGAATAAGTCCATTTCCTGCACATGAGCCAGCGGAATATAGGCCGCTTTCCCAATAATTGAAGATATCGAAATACCGACCAATTTGGCCTTCGCGGGGGTCAAGCTGGTGGTTTCCGTATCAACGGCGATCACGCCTTCTTGTTCTGCTTCCTCTATCCATGCTTTCAAAGTTTTGGCATCATTAATCAGAGTGTATTTATTCTCTGATACAGGCGGTAGAGAAACGGTCTCCACCTCCGCAGGTGGCACATCACCTTCAACAGCAGCAGGCTTCGCAGGCGCAACGGTTGCCCCGCCCAAACGTTTGATGATTGAGTTAAAAGCATGCTTTTGCAAAAACGCCATCAATTCAGGCTTATCAGGGTGGTGTTTCTTGAGGTCTTTCAATAAGACAGGAACGGGCGCGTCCGCATCCAGTTGCACAAGACGTTTCGACATGCGCGCATCATCGGCATGTGCGATCAGCTTCTCGCGGCGTTTATTTTGTTTAATCTCGCCAGCGCGCTCCAGCAAGGTTTCAAGATCGCCATATTCATTAATCAGCAAGGCCGCAGTCTTCACGCCAATGCCTGGCACACCAGGGACGTTATCAACGCTGTCCCCTGCCAAAGATTGTACATCGACGACTTTATCAGGTGTTACGCCGAATTTTTCAACGACCTGCTCTTCTTCGATCCATTTACTCTTCATCGGATCAAACATCCGCACACCCGGTCTAACCAGTTGCATCAAATCTTTATCGGAGGAAACGATCACCACTTTTTGACCTGCCGCCACGGCGAGCTTCGCATAAGCCGCGATCAAATCATCCGCTTCATATCCTGCAAGTTCGATAGAGGGCAAATCAAATGCCCGCGTCGCATCACGAATAAGGTCAAATTGCGGAATAAGGTCAGGGGGCGTTTCATCGCGATTGGCTTTATAGTCAGGATAAATATCATTGCGGAAATTCTTGCGCGCCACATCGAATATAACCGCCATATACGGGTCATTATAATCACGCAGCATCTTCAAAATCATATTGGTATAGCCATAGACCGCGCCGACCTCTAACCCTTCCGGATTGGTCATGCCCGCCTGATGGGAATAAGCCATGGCGTAATAGGCGCGGAAAATAAATCCTGATCCGTCGATTAGAAAAAGCTCGTCTTCATTATTTTGTGCTGTCATAGATGCTAAATTGGACGAGTCGGGTCGGGATGTCTAGAGCATAATAAAACTGAATTAAATCAGTTGTGGGTGAGGGGAATATTCATTAGACTCCGCGCATGGCTGACAAGGTTTCTGACGAATACGAATATTTATATCACTACACGGATTTTAAAGGGCTGTGCGGTATTTTGGATGATAAATGCTTATGGGCAACGCATTTTCGCTTTCTAAATGATGAATCCGAATTACAACTTTTTAAAGAAGAGCTGAAAAAATATTTAGAACCGATTGTACGTGAAGAATATAAGAAGTTTATAGATCAAGACCCTAATGCAAAAACCTTTTTGAAAAATTCAAACCTAAATTTTGATCAAATGGTTCAACATGAAACAAATATGTATGCGAAATTATTGTGCAATTCATATGGCACAAATAAAAATGATGGTATGGATTCTCCAATCTATATTACGTCTTTTTCAGGTGAATCGAAAACGAATGAAACCAATCAGAATGAAGACGGCTTTCTAAGTATGTGGCGTTCATATGGACGTGACGGCGGATTTGCAATTATTTTAAATACGACAGAGTTAGAAAGAAGTTTTAAAAAAGAAGTGCATGATTTTTCTCAGGGTGGGGTTTTAGGAAGGGCTGTGTACAGTCATCAACACGAAGTATTTCAGCAGGAATTTTCTGAGGGTATTGAACATATTAAAAACTACGTTAGGGACATGATAAAATCGGGGATTTACAATAATGAACCTGAAGAACTCCCAGGAACCGAGGATGCGTTTAAGGCAGTAATCAGCTGTATGTCAAGATTTAAGCATCAAGGTTTTGTTGAAGAAAATGAAGTGCGTGCTGTTATTCTAAGACATGACACAACAGAAGGTGAACAGGAAATAAAAGAAATTCATTTCAGAGAAAGTGACGGGTACAAAATTCCATATATAAAATTATTCGAAGACCAGAGATTACCCATTGCAAAAATCATTGTAGGGCCGCACAAGGACAAAGAGAAACGTGCTGCATTTCTGATAACAAAACTAAAAGGAACGGGCATTGAAGTAACTGTTTCGGATATCCCTTATATTGGATAACTATTGAAAAAGATGTCTATATTATACCGCCTATAAATATTAGACGATATCCCTTCCAAAACCCCTGGAACATTATATATTAACGCCTTAAATATACGGAATTTGTTATGGCGAAGAAAATACGGCTTGAACGGTTGCTCTCTAATTTAAGGTTGGGCGTTTAGATAAATACAACAGCGGTCAGTTGTTACTATCTCCCCTTTATCAACCTGATCTTATGTGTTTTACGATCAATGGTAAGTGCAGGCGCTCCCATACTTGGTGGATTTTCGGTCAAAGATGCCCCCCATTCGGTCTTTTCTTTGTTCATATGTACGCGATAGAAATCATAATTATTTAGTTCGTTATCAGCCATGTAGCGTCTCATCATGTTTATAAAAACATCCCGCTCGGCCATCCAGTATTTCCATTGATTGATCGCCGTTTTTCGTTCATCCAAAGGCGCATTCCACTGAAATCCGAAATCCTCGCCCACAAGATCTTTTAGAGCTAGGTTAGCGCGATGACGGGTCGTTGCCATGCCTGCATATTTATAATTCGCGCCCACATGCGCGCTTTCATCTGATAGGGCATCAATAAGGAAGGGTACTGATTCCGCAACACCGTACCTGCCAAGGTAAGTCGCAGCATAAGCACGTAAAGTAAGGTGATCGCAAGTCATAGCACGATGAACGTCATTTCTCAAAGCGTAGCTATAGGTAAGTGTTCTAAGAGGCTTGAATAAAGCATCTATTTTTTCATGCTCTAACCAAGGCATATTAGGAGAAAGTTTGGACGCGTAATATGCCTTTAAAACAAGGCGCTCCACTGTCTTTGCAGGTAAGGGATCGGCAGATAAAGGAATAGTAACAACACTGTTTTTACGCCAATTATAAATATGATTAGCCTTCACACGCCTGCTGTCATCCTTCCATTCAACATAGCGGATATGATCTTGGGATGGCGAATGCCCTAAACTATCTGATTTCTCTATTTTGACCGCGTAATACACACTGCCCATAACCAACAAAAGGCTGCGCTGCGTATAATTTTGGACTTTAATGCCGAAATTTCCATGCTCGTCAGTTACCGCCTCCCCCAGATAATAATGCTTTCCTTTGGCCACATCACCGTAAGGATACTGTTTGCCATTCGCTTTGAATTTTATATCTCCATCATAAATGTACAAAGATGTGTTTTTAAAGGGGCTGCCATCGGGTTTAAGAATGGTGAACCATGCCGCTTCGGAGGCCTGAACGCTGTGTATTCCGCTTAAAAAACAAAGTGCCACTAAAAATACGTTGGCTATATGCATCGATGATCTCTCCATCATGTAAGATTGCCTATTAAAGTATTAGACGATATCGCTTCCAAAATCCTTGGAACATTATATATTAATTTTTTAAATATACGGGATTTATTATGGCGAAGAAAATACGGCTTGAACGACTGCTCTCTAATTTAGGGTATGGCGGGCGTAAAGAAATGGCAATGGCGATTAAGAATGAGTGGGTTAGTATTGATGGTGAAATCATCAAGAGCCCCTCCTTTCAAGTTGATCTGGACTTAGTCGCCGAAGGGCGTGTCGAACTGGATGGAAAGAAAATAGATCCGGTTCAGCCCTTTACCATCATGCTGCATAAGCCTGTCGGCTATACCTGTTCGCACAAAGACCCAGCGGACATTATCTTTGACTTGTTGCCCGAACGCTTTGCTGCGCGCAAGCCCACTTTTTCCATGGTCGGGCGGCTGGATAAATACAGCAGCGGTCAGTTATTACTAACCGATGACGGAGACTTGCTTCACCGTATTTCACATCCTAAGAGCCATGCCTCGAAACATTACAATATCACATTACGTGATGACCTGAAAGGCACAGAAAGCGACCTATTTGCAACGGGTGAACTTTATATTGGTGATGATAACAAACCGCTAAAGCCTGCACAATGGACACAAACAGACGCGAAAAGCGGCGTTATGATTTTGCATGAGGGGCGTTTTCAGCAAATACGGCGCATGTTCGAGACCATTGATAATGAAGTGATAACGTTGGAACGTTTTCAAACAGGCGGTCTTTCGCTCGGTGATTTACCGAAGGGGGAGTGGCGCACTTTAAATGAAGGTGATTTGAAGAAAATTTTTGAACCTAAGAGTTAAACCTCTATGATTCTTTATCCAGCAACGCGCCCTTATTGATATGGAACAGCTCTTGCAGCGGTTTGTTATCACCTGCGGGTTGGTCAATACCCAGACGTTCTCTGATATCGAGGATATCTTGAATGCTCTGGGAGATAATCTCGTTTTGTGTGTTAAGGGTCGCTTTTTCTTTATCTTGCGCGTTATTCTGCCCTGTAATTTTTCCAAGTGCCAAATCAATATCACGATTGCGTAGAATATCCAGCTCACGCGCCAAACGTTGCGTTGTTTGCAACATTTTATCGCTAATACGTTGGTTAAACAAAACCTTATAGCTGCTATCGAAATTATGAATTAAGTTAATCGCCACAATAAACACCTCCTACACTTATAGTATAGCGCATTTACGCATAGATTTGAAGATTTCATGAGCGCGCAGAATGTTACTCCGGCATATGTGTGGCGTTCTTATTAATAAAGGGCATTTGGGAAACAATGAAAATCAAGGTAAAGCCCATCAGACCAAAGACCTTGAAATTCACCCAAAAATCGGTGCTTTGCGTACGCCAGACAATTTCGTTTAAGACCGCTGAGGCCAAGAAAAACAGAACAAAGCGCAATGTTAGCGTGCGCCATGCTCTATCTGGCATATCAATCGCGCCGCCAAAGAGGGGCTTTAACCATACGCGTTTCAATACCAAACCGGTGCCAAGAACAATGGCAAAGGCAGATTGAATGATCGTCGGCTTCATCTTAATAAAGGTGTCGTCCTGAAAATAAATCGTTAGCCCGCCAAAAATACCAATCACAATCGCCGTCACCAAAGGCATAATCGGCACGCGACGCGCCACAAGTAACGACACAATAATGGCAATCACCGTCACCCCGATAATCACTTTGGTGGCCAGCATAATATCGTCACTATATTTATAAGCACCGAAAAAAGCGATAAGCGGCACATAATCCACAACAGGCTTTAACCATTTTGGCTCTGATTTTTTAATTTTCGTGGTCGTGGTTGTCTCGGTCATTATCCCTACCCTTTGCTGCTCCTCTCTTTAAACCACATCTATGGCGTTCCTATCAAGTACAAGTACCCTCAAAAATCATTCTATTTTTGTCAACAATACGTCATAAACTCTATGTAACAACTCATTTGGTTTATATGGCTTATTCAAAACAGTATATTCATCTAACAAATTAATATCAGGAATAGAGGCTTTCATGAAACCTGTTGTAAATAAAATATTTATTTCAGACCTAAGAACTAAAGCGCGGGCGGCAAGCTGTACACCGTTAATCTCTCCAGGCATTACAATATCAGTAAATAATAAATCCACGTGCTGCGTTGTATCCATCAAGATATCCAAAGCCTCATTTGCATTGGATGCTTGCAATATCTTATAACCATGCTTCCCCAATATTATAGATGTCATTTCATTGATTTCAATTTCATCTTCAACAATAAGAATAGTCTCTGCCGCCCCTGTCAGCGCAAGGAAATGTTCACCGTCACGCTCTTCCTCTCCCGCCGCATTCGATTTTGGAAAATAAATTTTAAATGTCGTCCCTTGGTTTTCTTCACTAACAACATGAATTGTACCACCGCATTCCCGCGCAAAACCGTAAGCGGTACTCATACCCAATCCAGTTCCTTTCCCAACATCCTTCGTTGTAAAAAACGGGTCAAAAATTTTATTTTGAATCTCATCGGGAATACCTAACCCCGTATCCGATATGCTTAAACACACATATGAACCAGCATCAACGTGCAATTCACAAGCATCATCATCACCCAATATAACATTATTTGTTACTATCTTTAACGCTCCACCATCAGGCATCGCATCACGTGCATTGGCTAATATATTAATAACCAGATGCTCCAACTGCATAGGATCAAGATCTGCCAACCATAATGTGTCGCTCAGATCATCAATTATAGTTACAGTCTTACCAATCGTCCGAAGCAAAAGATTACGCATATCATCAAGAACTATATTAATATTCGTTGGCGAAACCTTCAATTCTCTTTGATGTGAAAATACCATCAAATGTTGCACCAGATCTGCACCACGCTCCGCCGCGTTATTAATTGTATCTATTTTCTTCAACTGATATTCTAAATCTGCATCATTATTTTCCAATTTATCACGCAGTAATCGTGTATTTCCCAATATAATCGTCAGTAAATTATTAAAATCATGGGCAATTCCACCTGTTAATCGCCCTAATGCTTCAATCTTTTGAGAATGATGCAGTCTTTTCTCTGTCTCATTTTGAGTACGCTTCAGATTGTAAATATATTGCGCCTTCTTAATGGAGAAGAGTAACCCATCACCAGAAACATTCTGCTTAAGCAAGTAATCTTGCGCGCCATATTTAATGGCATCCATCATAATCGTTTCCTGCCCGATACTCGCAAGCATCACAATAGGATGGGGTGCTAAGCCCGTATTGGTGTCGTATATTTCTTTTAATATCTCTATACCGTTCAAATCCGGCAAAAAATAATCCAGAAAAACGCAGTCATAATGAAATTGGCGGATATTTTCTATACCTTGCGCGCCACTACTCGCCCCTGTAATCGTAATTGAAGGATCAACATCATGGATCAAATGCGTCAATAACATTAAATCCGTCCCATCATCATCTACGACCAGAATCTCAATCACACAGCACCCTAATTAAACTTATAAGATATTATAATATAATGAATATCTAATACACATAAAATTTTACAATTTAACAAGTTATTAACTATTTTTTACTATTCTAAGAGTGAGTACTATGATACTTTCTTAATATCTTGGTGCTCCACCGCTTTTTAAATGAAACATTATGAATAAGGAAATTATCATGCGTACGATGAAACTCGCCCTTTTGGGTATAACCAGCCTTGGATTTTTGGGAATGACGACACAGGCAAATGCCGAAGACCTCAGCACGGCAAGCTCCTCCGCCACTATTCAAGGCGCGATTGCGATTTCGGAAACAACTGGAATGGACTTCGCAACAATCATTGCAGATTCTGCTGGTGATGTTGTAACATTAACAACTGGTGGCAGTATCTCGTCAACTGGTTCATCAACATTCTCTGGTTCACCAGCCAACGCATTATTCGCCGTCACAGGGGATGCCAGTACTGCCGTCACGATTTCATTCAGTTCAAGTGACACATTGACAGGCCCAGGTACAGCCATGGGATTAGGTAACTTCACACATGACGCCGGTGGTTCACCCGCATTTACAGCTGGTGGTACATTAGCCCTTAACGTTGGTGCGGATTTAACAGTAAACGCATCACAGACAGCAGGCGCATACTCAGGTACGTATACCCTGACTGTAGATTACTAATTATATAGATTATTTTGATCGTATAAACGTCCCGTGATACATTTCATGGGACGTTTTTTATTGAGGTAATCGTTAAATGCATAAACAAACACTACATATTTTTCTATTTTCAGGGTGCTGCCTTGCCTCTTTTTCTATATTTGCAGCATCTGTAAACTCACTAACAGAAGAAACAGGTATGAGCTTCGCCACAATCATCGGCGACCCATTCGGCGATAATATCACACTCACGCCATCAGGGTCAATTTCAGGACAGAATGGCTCAATCTTTACAGGCTCGCCTGTGTCGGCAGAATTTTCAGTCAAAGGAGACAATAATACAGCCGTTTCCATATCCTTCAGCACAGGAGACACCCTAACAGGATCAGGCGATAACATGCCTCTATCCAATTTCACACACGATGCTGGATCATCCCCCGCTTTTAACGGTGCAGGAAATCTATTTTTTAACGTTGGCGCAACCTTAACAATAAATGCGGGGCAAGCTGGAGGCTCATATTTTGGCCTTTATACCGTTACCGTTGATTACCCTTAAAAATTTGATATTCATTTATAGTATTTTTAATGATATAAATGAATTTATTCTACCCACATGCAGGAGTGAACATGTCTCGTATTCTAATTTTGTTATTTTGCGCCCTATCATTGCAAATAGTCACGTCGTCTTCCCTTTTTGCACAAGATGCAAGGGGCATTGTCATCAGCCCACAAAGAGTTACCTTTGAAAAGGGGCAACGCATCGTAGAAGTCCTGATCGCAAACCGTGGGTCAAACAAAGAAAAATACAGAATCTCGCTGGTCAACCGCGCCATGCAGGAAAATGGACAACTAAAACCAACAGACAGCCCCGCAGAGAATGAATATTTTGCCTCCGAAATATTACGTTACAGCCCACGTCAAATTACATTAGAGCCCAAGGAAACGCAAAAAATCCGCATTATGTCACGGATAAAATCAAATTCACCGGATGGAGAATACCGCTCTCACCTTTTAGTCCAAGAAATCCCAAAAGCCAAAGAAGCAGAAAATGCTGGCGGAAATAATGGCGAAATTGGCATTAATGTGCAAGCCGTATTTGGTATCACAGTACCGATCATCCTTCGCAAAGGTGACCTCTCAGCAGAGGTAAAGCTATCAACCCCGAAAATTGTTAAAGTCGGCAATACTACATTCTTAGAAATTGCCGTAAATCGTAGTGGCACAAAATCTATTGTCGGCACATTAAATGTTTTTACAGATTCAAAAAAAATTGGTATCCTTAAGAATGTTGCAGTTTACCTGTCAACACCACGCCGCATTATTTCCGTAAAATTAGATCCCAAAAGTGCTGAAAACCTATCTGGAAAAAATATCCGAGTTACATACGGAGCAAAAGGAACAAACGAGGACGAGCCAAAGGCTGCCCTCACATTCACTGCGCCTTAATCAAAGCCTTTCAAGATACGTTACATATAGTATATTTTGCGCGGCTATAATGTTGCCCTGCTTTGCTTTCGCTCAAGATACGCAGATTTCTAGGGTTACACAGGAAACAGAAAACAACGAAACGCGCAATCTTACCCAGATAGTACAACGCCCAGATGATGATTTACTACTCTTCAGCCTAAACCTTGGCAGAGTTATGTTGCTTGACGTGCTTCTAACCTACGAAGATCTGGAAACAGGACAATATTTTGTGCCTCTATCAGACTTTGTAGATGCCCTTGAATTTCCAATTTCAGTTCATCCCACCAATGGCACGGCATCAGGCTGGTTCATGGATGAAAGGCGCACATTTTCCCTGAACCTATCAACTGGCACCGCCACCATCGCAGGCAAAGAACATGCCCTATCCCCATCTGAAATAGAACATCATGAAGACGGCATTTACGTCTCCCTAAAGCAAATCCAAGAATGGTTTCCCATCACAGCAGATGTTGATTTCGGACAGCTTGCCATTGTTATAAAATCACTAGAACCCCTACCCATCGAAGTGCGTTTAGCCAGAGATAAAAAGCGCGAAAAAATTCGTAAAGCCACCACACGGAATAAACGCAAAGAATATCCGCTAGACAATATAAAAGCACCCACCTTTACCTTCCCCCTCATCAATACAAATACACAATTCACCTTTGAGAAAAAAGACAACATCGAAAAGCCCCTAACCGCAAGCGCAACAACATTAATATCTGGCATTATAGCGGGGCAAGATACAAATTTCAGCCTGAATAAAAGCACCGCAAGCGATAACGGCGTCAATATTCGTGCATCAATCGGCTTAAAGAATCTCAATAATACGCTATTTGGAGTCTTAGGACGCGAATATAAACTAGGTGATATCAACACACGCACCATTCCCTTACTTACAAAAAGCGCATCTGGTCGCGGGCTTTATTATTCAACAATGCCCCTTAATTCATCCGGTGCCCAATCCGGCACAATACAATTACGTGGTGAATTACCCGTCGGCTATCAAGTCGATGTAATGCGTAACGGGCAGCTTCTGGGATTCATAGAAAAGCCTGATGAAAACGGAGAATATATATTTGATTTGAATGTTTTTCCGGGACTTAATACTTTTGAACTCGTCTTTTATGGGCCACAAGGACAAAAAGAAGTAAGGGAAGAGCGGCATTACATCCCAACCAACCCCATCAAAAAAGGCAGCTTTGGCTTTAAAACTGCAATTCTCCAAGACAGTGTAAGCCTCTTCGCCGACCGAAGCACGGGAACAGATGACGATGAAGGGAAATACCGCGTGACAGCAGAGGCGCAATACGGCCTAAGCGACAAATCCTCCCTTTACTCCGCGCTTGTTGATACCTCCATCGAAGGCACAAGACAACGCTATGGATTATTACGTTATAGCCGTTCTTTCAAAGGGATACGTGCCGATTTTTCTTATGCGCGCTCCAGCGAAAACGGACAAAGTGTAAGCCTGCGATTCCAAAGCATATTTCGCGGAATCCGCTGGCAAATACAACATGACTACTTTAACGGCCTGATCTCGGAAGAAACACTTAATGCAGGTCTCACTGGGGAGTTAGAGCATTCATCAAATATTCGGCTATCCGGACTTCTCCCTTTCGTAAACAATATTCCGTTCTCCTTCAACCTTGATCGCCTATCTAATATCGAAGGAACCACACGCATATCATGGCAAGGGCGCGTCACAAAAAACATCAACAAAATTCGTACGACAACCGAGCTAAAACAACAAATTGAAACGAACAGAGATCGCAAAACCGACATAACATTCCAGATAGGGTCGCGTTATAACAATGTTTCTCTACGAGGCGGTATAAATTATGAGCTTGAACCCCTTTCTGTTCTTAAAAATGTCAGCCTGAATGCAGATTGGCATATTAATACTCGCAGTTCACTGCGCCTTGGTCTGCGCCGCTCTGGCGCGGTTAACCCTGTTCATACAATATCACTGGGCGGTAGCCACAGCTTCGATCCCCTAAAATTCGGCTTCAATATGAGCTACGATAACAACGATGAATTACGCGCACTCCTCAGCAGCAGTTTTAGTCTCGGCAAAAACCCTTACAAAACATCTCCCTTCATGAGAAGTAAACGCATGGCAGAAACCGCAATGTTCGCCCCGCGGGTTTTCTTCGACAAAAACAATAATGCGATCTTTGATAAAAATGATGAATGGATGAAAGGTGTAACATTCTCTGGCGCACGGGTTAATCGTACGGCACAAACAAACAAAGACGGATATGTTCTATTAGCAGGCATAACGCCCTATGAACGCGGGACATTTCAGGTCAACACATCATCACTGTCAGACCCCTTTATGCGCCCAAGAACACCGCCACAAGACTATATCTTAAGACCTGGGCAAGTTGTAAAGAAAGACTACCCCATTGTTCTAGTCGGAGAAACAGACGGTGATATCAAGCTGGTCAGGCAAGGCACAAAATTACCAGCGCAATCCATCGCCGTTCAAATCATTTCCCCTACTGGGCAAACAATTATCAGTACAGGCAAAAGCGAATATGATGGCTTCATTTGGATACAAGATATCCCTATGGGTGATTACATTGCCCGCATAAATCCAGAGCAAATAAAAGAACTGGGATACTGCACGCCGAAAGATCAACATATTACGCTGAACAGCGAAGAACCGTTCGCCTCTTTTGATGAATTCCTTCTATGGCCAATTCAACAGGAAGGCAAAGCCACAATTATGATCGCGCAGAGCATCCCTCTTGATCGAGCGAAAGAATTATGGCTAGCGATTAAGCCAGAAATAACAGATATTTTTCTAGATCCCAGCCAATATCCAGCCAGCTATATAACACAAGCAGAAAATAGTGACCAAAGTAAAGACACGAACGAAGGTTACGACTTAATTCTGTACGATATGGATATAATAGATGCCAATGTTATGTGCGAACAGCTTACGAATAAAGGTATTCCTTGTAACATCGTGGAACGCAAAAACGATTGCCCATCCAACATCACCGAAATTCCACAGCTAGAACGAACAGCCGAACTCACCCAAATCATAAATGAAGAGCTGGAAAATACTGATATTCTGGACGAAAATATGCTGAGAGATATTACAGAAGAAGAACTGATAGATATCCTTAATAATTAACCCAAAAGCCGCCCATGGACAGATCCCCGATTAAAAAAGAATGCTCACGAACTTTTACAAACCTATAATTTTCTTGCGCCAAAACAGGGGCATTATTATGGGATTGTGGGACACTGTTGAGAAAACTCTACGCGGTATAGATGACTATATATTACGCAATGGCACCCTTGATTTGCTAATAGGAGAAGATGCCAGAGAGCGAATGGCACCCTTTAGAGAAGCAAAAAGAGACAGAAATCTTGATACTGTATTGGACACCCAAGATGAGTTAATGGATTATTTTGATAAACTCCAACTTAAACAGATCGACCCGTCTAAACTTCTTGAAAAATTCAAAGCAATCATCGAAGATCACAGATTAAAGCTGGTTTTCAACAAATACTCAAACCATATGGAAAAGTCTTTCATACATTCCGATCGCATTGGCGTGATATTTAAGGATAGTGCCAAGATGATGCCACCTGAACATATTCTTGAATTTGCCAAAACACTTTCACAAAGTGATATTATGGATATGGCAGCAAATATTGATTCAAAAAAGTTTACGCTTGATAAGTCCTACGCAAGCGACGCTTTTAGTACCATGGCTCGTAATTGCCCCAAAGAAGATAAAAATGACTTGCTTTATATAATTGACAGCATGCCCTATTTCAAGGCGTGTGTGACAGAAGGTCGTTCAAGCGCACCAATTTTAGTCTATGAAGAACTGTTCAAAGATACAGGTACTGAAGAAGCACTCAGATTCCTTAAGCATTCGGAGACATGGAAATCAATTCCAAAAACACAAGCATTGCGTGACTGGATTCATACATGCGATGATCGCCTCATGCCCGCCATGAATTACGAAGCTTAGTAAAAAAGGGAAATATTGAAAACCTCACCCCACAGGCGACGCGTTACACTTTCAATTTCTGGTGATACTTTTGGGGGACGCAGGCATTCCGTACGCAGCCTCCCTTTAAATCACCTTAACCTGTGTCAGTATCAGGTTAATTTTCTCTATCAATTCATCATATTTTATGGGTTTTTTCAAAACATCTGTCGCCAGTTTTTTCACAGAATTCAGCGCAAGATCAGGACTGATCGTTGTGCCACCACCCGATAACACAAGAACAGGAGTGTCGTTATTTTGTTCTTTTAAGTACTTTAAAAAACCAAGACCATCCAAATCAGGCATAATCAGATCAGTAATAATAACATCAAATTTTTCTTCTGCCTCAATGCGCTCAACTGCTTCGCGCCCATTATAAGAAATCTCAACCAGATGCCCTTCATGCGCCAAAATTTCAGAAAGCAATTCTGCAACATCCGCGCTATCATCTATGACTAGCAGCTTCGCCATTATTTCCTCTTCTTTACCTGAATATGAAGATATGAAATTAAGAACACACGCACGGCCGAAGCCAGAGACGATTCTGAACTTTTTCGTTCATGTAGAAAAGAACATAGTTCATGAACATCACACCCCTGTTCCTCTGAAACTTCATGCAGAATACTCCACACCTGAGGCTCTAACGTTACGCTGGTACGTTTGCCATTAATGACAACATTTCTTTTTTTGAGCTCATTCATGCTCACAAAAATTGATGCCTCAGAGGTCTCTATTGCTTCGATAATATCAGACATTAAATCAGGCTGTACGAACCTTTGTTAAGAAGTCCTGAACAGACTCCTCCAGCTCAACAGCTCGAACTGAAAGGTTTTGTGATGACTCTTGCAACTGAGCCGTTGATGAGGAACTCTCATCTACAGCGATCCTAATACTCCCCATTGTCTCGGTCACATTATGAGTACCCGTAGCAGCCTCATTCGCGCTTTTACTGATTTCCTGCGTTGCATTATTTTGCTCTTCTATGGCAGATGCAATATTTGTAGTTTTTTCTGTAACCTCACTAATTTGCACAATAATATCATTCACAGACGAAATTGTTGCATTTGCGCTACTCTTAATATCCGATAGACGATCTGATATTTCTGCCGTCATTTTATGTGTTTCGGTCGCCAACTGCTTCACCTCACTGGCAACAACCGCAAAGCCTTTACCCGCATCACCTGCACGCGCGGCCTCAATCGTTGCATTCAGTGCAAGTAAGTTCGTTTGTTCTGCAACATCACTAATTGATTGAATAACGGTATCAATTTTCCCCATAGCATCTTGTAACTGGTCAAGTTTTTCCTGCGATAAAGCCGCAGAGTCCGAACAAAGTTGAGCCGTATGAGCCGTTTCGGATATATTGCGAGAGATATTTTGAACGGATGCTGACATTTCTTCCGCCGCAGCCGCAACTGTACCAACATTTTGGGAAGCAACATCAGCCGCATTTGTAACCATCTCGCTTTGCTCAGAAGTACTACGTGCTGTCGTAGACAATTTCCCAGACATATCCTGAATATCCTTGGCCGCAACATTAACCGCCGCAACAATTTGCCCTACACTGCTCTCAAAATCATTGGCAATTTTTTCCATTTCTACACGACGTTCTTTTTCATTTTTAACGCGCATTTCATCTTGTTCAACGCTCATTTGCTCCATTTGAATTTGGTTTTCCTTGAACACTTGAAGAGAATTAACAATACCCTTCAATTCATCACCTCTATCCAATGCCTTAACATCAACAGTGTGATCGCCATCTGCTAATTTCAGCGTAGCCTCTGCTATTAAATTAATAGAACTGATTGTCGATACACCAATAACCGATGCCAAAACAATAACACCGAGTAATATAGCCCCAGCAACAGAGAGTATCGTTATCAAAAGCTGTGTCGCCCTTAGAGAAGATTTCTGCGCTTGCAACTCAGATTTCTCAACTGTGTCATTAACCAAACGATCCAAAGTCGTGCTTAAAGCATTATAAGTAACATTATAGTTTTCTAAACTATCCAGCACAAATCCAACATCAAGGGCAATCATTTGCTCCGCAACATCGAAAATCCCATCATCATTAGTCCCAATATAATTCTTCCCTAGACCTAATAACAATCCATCTATTTCTTCTTCAACCTCAGGAGATAAATTATTATCACTTTTATACTTATTCAGACCATCCACAATTTCTTGTGCTTTTACCTTAAGCGTTAGGAGCGATTCAGCGTCCTTCCCACTCGCATATTGGGTCATAAGTTTATAAAAATTACCGTTCAAATCATAAACTTTATTACTAATCTTCGCGATATCAGCAGCACCATGCATATCACTTTTAACTATTTTATCCATCGTCGCAATCATGGAATTACTCGTATAATGGTACGCATAACCAAATCCGAGTATCAGCACCACCAAGATACCTGCGGGCAAACCCATTTTGACAGCCATCGGCCAATTTTTAAGACTTAAAACATTTAACATTTGAAACAACTCCTATGCTCAAAATAATAATTTCCCTGATTGCGGGACAATAGAAAACAAACATATTAGATAAACTTCTATTATCCAGTACCTTGCTTAACAGAACTCTAGTGTAGAATTAGTGTCGCAAGCATGAATTAGCTATACAACCATTAATACAGATGGCTCAGTGTAACACATTATAATAAAGAAATTAACAAGAAAAAACATAGATAGACCAGTTAGCTTCTAAAACAAGAAAAAACAGCGGTATAAAACGCTAGTACCCAGTATTTTTTTGGAAAAACACAAGCCACCATACGAGTGTAGCCGAAAGAAAAACGCTACAAAACAAATAGTTAAACAACATTCAGACGCGCTGGCTGGCACGCATTCCAAATAAAACACAAAATATCATTATTTATTTTGACACGGAGCGCTATACCCTGCTAGTATTAAAACAATAGATAACAATAAACCTTTTAAGGGGATTGAAAAATAGCACAGAGTATCGGAATTTTTTCTTGCTGTATGTTCATTATGTATGTAACAGTAACCTTGATAAAAAACGCACGAAAACGTGCGGAAATACGAATTCAACCTCGGGCGCAAAAATAATAACAATTGCCCGAATGGTGACAACGGTTCAACCCGCTGCTAACAAAATTATCTGGTAATTTTGTTAGCTTATCACCCCAACCTCAAAGGCCCCGCGACTTGTTCCGGGGCTTCTTTTTATCTGAATTCTAGGCGGCACCTTACTTTTACAGACAGACCCACCAGCCAAAACACCGCAAAAATATAGTGATTTGGCTTTACTCAATACAAGGCTCACGTTGCGTAGGCGTATAAATAATCACAGCAACGCTGTAATCAATTAAATGCACATTGCTATAAAATTCCTAGGCTCAGGACCTATTAAATCCACAATATAACAAAAAACGTGTGTGCGCAGCGATCATACCGAGCTTTCGATACGGCGTCAGTCTTTACGTCGCCCAAACATATTCTCTATTTTATGGCGTTGTTTATAGTAAGCGTCCGGTGAATTTTTCAATTACCCACAAATATTGGTTTTAATTTTTTTACTCACTATTTAAGCACCATACAAAAATGAAGGGGTGCATAATGGTTGACGAGAGTATTAAATC
>NVUR01000037.1 GCA_002401965.1 Alphaproteobacteria bacterium | reverse complement strand
GGGCTTGCCTCTGAGCAGTGTGAAATAGCGGCATAACAACCTAAAAATGGGAACTTAATCTTGCCGAAAAACTGTCCGAACAAGTAGGATCACCTTTGTTATAACGAAAGGCCTTACAGAAAAAGGTTTTTGCTGCCACTGCATCCGGTTTCTTTGTCACCAAAAAGTCAACCGTCTTACCAAATTTATCAACTGCGCGGTAAAGGTAACGCCATTTACCCTTGATCTTAATATAGGTTTCATTCATGCGCCAACTACGCTCTACAGTGCGCTTATATTTTCTGGATTTTTATTCTAATAAAGGCGCGTAATGTAAAACCCAACGATTCAAGGTCACATGATCAATCTCAAAACCACGCTCTTTCATCATCTCTTCAATATTGCGGTAATTCAAAGTATAAGAGACGTACGAACGAACGTATTGCAAAATGATAAAGCTGGGGTAATGCCTCCCAGAGAATGAAATCATAATATAATCCTGAGTTTTAGTCTTTCCATAGATTTTCAAAACGGTGTGATGCAACGCGGGTATAATGGGCTGTATACTTTGGATCACGATGTCCGAGATAATCTTGAATTAATCTGAGATCATAGCCTTTATTGGCAAGGTAAAAACCATATGAGTGACGGAGCATATGAGGATTTACAGGAGTAGATAGATTTGCTCTCTGACCTGCCATTCCCGTTATATAGTTGACTGATTGGCACGTCATCGGTTGGCCGCATTCACTCAGGAATAGCCATGGCATGCACTGTTACGAATTTTTAGATAGTGCTTGATGGCTCGCAGTTCATCGCTTGCGAGTGGTGGCTCGACAAATAATCCGTTTCTAAGTCCTCTAACTCAAAGCCGTGCTTACTGTAAATCAATATCAGATGACCTCGAATACCGTTACGGCTTTTACGAACAGCATTAAGAAACTGTTCCATTTCTTTTTCGCCTAGGAAATTCTTATCTCTTTCATGACCATCTGAAACGCCTCGGTCATGGTTTTAAAGCCTATCTGTAACGATTGAAATCTCTCAAATTATATATCACCGTTTTAAACAATATACGCTTTTTGTAAAAATTATACTCCACGAGTTTATCTTTGCGACACTACCCTATTTTTTGCCGTAACGCATTAACTTGTTTCCATGATTTTGCATCCAGTATTTTCCTTCGACAAAATTACACGATAGGTCGCGGCATAATGCCCAAAAATATTTACTGTGATTCATATGGATAAAGTGGGCAACCTCGTGCGCGACAACATAATCAATGGCATCATAGGGCGCAAAGATAAGCCGCCATGAAAAGGATAGACTGCCATCCTGGGAGCAACTGCCCCAACGGCTTTTGGTGTCGCGGACGTTTACTGATGATATTGTTTTCCCGATCATATCCGCTTTTTCAGAGGCGATATCCGCCAAGCCATTGCGTGCAAGTTTTCTTAAATGCGCCGTGATGCGGTTGGTTGGATCATCTTGATAGGTTTTGACCATCAATACATCATCATATTGTTTCAGTGTTGTACGCTTTGCCTCAGGATTATGGTGGATATCCAGTGTGACCGTATCTCCAAAAATGGGTAGCGTTATACCGTGTGCAAAAGGAACAGTGGGGGCAAGATTTTCAAGCGTTTCTCTAACCCATTCTTCATGTTCGCGGGCAAAAAAATATGCATTTTTCAGGGACATACGTTGTGGAATGACAAGGTTTATAACGCGCTCAATCGGGTCAAGGCGCAGAGCAACACGTTTGGCGCGTTTGCTGCGTTTTACCGTGACCATATCCTCAATCATGACTTAACCGTAGGCTTTTTCTTTGTGGGTGTTTTGTTGCTCGCCTTAGTTTTGGTTTTTGCCTTGGTTTTGATCTTTGCAGCAGGAGGAACAAGTTTTTTCTTCTGCTCTTTTGGTTTTGTGTTTTTCGGCGGTGCTTTACTTACAATTTCAGTGTCCTTGTAATTTTGTGGCTGATGCTCTTTCAGCCAACGACGAACCGCAACAATACCGTGTTTTTCATGGTCAAAACGTTCTGGTAAAACGGCGGGGCTGTCCTTTAAGTCTATGGCGGGGACAGGGTCTTTGTTTTTGTCGAATTCCCGAATGAATGTACGGATACGTGGCATAATTTGATTGCGCCAACGTCCACCATTGAAAATGCCATAATGTCCACATTCTAATTGAAAGTGATGGAATTGTTTGGATTGTGGCAGGGAATAACAAAGATGGTGCGCCGCCGTAGTCTGCCCCCGTGCGGAGATATCGTCTAACTCTCCCTCTACAGTTAAAAGGGCTGTATGCTCTATATCCTGTGGAAGAACATCGATAAGTTTATCCGTATAAGGGTCGCGCCATTTCATTTCTCCGCGTGGTAATGAGTGCTTTTGAAAGACTTCCGCAACTGTTTGCAGATAAAATTCGGCAGGAATATCCATAACAGAAAGATATTCATTGTAAAATTTTGTGTGTTTATCGCTTGAATCGTCATCACCCTCTATAAGGTGTTGATAGAATTTCATGTGGGAATCAATGTGCGTATCCAAATTCATGGACATAAAGCCTGACAGCTGTAAAAATCCAGGGTAAACGCGGCGTTGCGCGCCCGGGTAATGGAAAGGAACATTGTAAAGTACAGAATTTTCAAACCATTTAAGCGGACGGGTTTCGGCTAGTTCGGTGACTTCGGTTTTTGAAACACGCGTATCGATTGGCCCCCCCATAAGAGTCATTGTAATCGGCTGGTTAGGATCTTTTTCCGAGGCCATTAAAGAAACAGCCGCTAAAACCGGTACGGCAGGTTGGCATACGGCGATAACATGTGTTTCAGAGCCAAGAAGGCTCATAAACTCACGTAAATATGTTACATAATCATCAAAATTAAATGTACCCTCAGACATTGGAAGTTGACGCGCATCTTCCCAGTTTGTGATATAAACATCGTGGTGGGGTAATAGAGCCTCCACCGTTCCACGCAGTAATGTGGCATAATGACCGGACATGGGCGCAACGATCAGAACTTTAGGATCATTTCTTTTTGTATCTCGTTTGAAGTTAAGAAGTGAGCAAAATGGTTTTTCCGCGATGATATCTTCTGTAATAGAAACTTTCTCTCCAGCAATCACCGTTTCGTGTAACCCAAATTCAGGACGTTCGAAACGACGGGTTAAGCGTTCTATCATTGTTGCGCTTGCGCTGAGTGTTCGTCCCAGTTGTGTATGGGATAGAGGGTTAAACGGATTTTCCATCAAAGCACGCGTGAAATTAGCTTGCATACGTAGCGGAGCCATAAGTGCATGTTTTAGTTCATGAAGCTGATAGAGCATTTAGATCCTCTTTTGATGTTGTCTGTCGTGTGAATGTTATGCATAAGAATTTAGTGTCATTTTCTGCACCGCACAATTTTAGAGTATACTATGTTTTCTAAATGACTTCAACGCGGAATTGTACTTGGAGGAGAATCTATATTTCAGTATGGGTTTGTTTAGCGAGTTGCACCTGTATAGCTTGATATTCAGGGTTTTGAAAAAAGAAGGAAAAAATTGAGAAAAGAAAAGATGGCAGAAATATTAAGATATATAGAGTAATTTGACTTGATCCAGGCTCAGGACTCATTAAATCCACTATATAACAAAAGCCGCTATATAAATAGCAGTGAAGAAGGTGTGTGCGCATCTGTCATAGCGGGTAGAGCGATGCGTCTCCAATCTTTTAGACACCCAAACATATTCTCGATTTTATGGCATTGACGATAGAGTTTTTATCGTATTCTATCTAAATTTTACGGTTTTTCTTGTGCGGAATACAGGGGTCAATGCTCTTTTCACGCAGCACATCTCGAAACCAATTGGCGTCATATTCTCTATCAGCCAGCAGATGTTTTGCGGGCGGGAATTGCGCTACAATCATCTCTGCGCCTTTGTAATCACTGACTTGGCCTGCTAGACCATAAATCTCTGGCGCATCTTGCCATTGGGGACCACGTTTAAGCACGTGAATAATGCTGCTAATTACGTGCAAATCACTCATGATGAAGTCTCCTTTTCAACACAAGTGAATCATAGTTTATGCTATAAGGAAACCCTGAAATTAATGAGTCCTCAGTCTAAGAAACTGCCAGTTTTTCATCCAGTTTTCTTGACTATATGAGATGTTGTACTTACTCTAATATAGACATAATAAAATTATATGGAGTATTAAATGTCTGATGGAGAATCGCCTGTAAAAGTAAACTCTGCTTTTTCTAAAAAAGCAGCGGTATTGGTTGATGATTGTATTGTTAAGCATGTTGGGGATAGGTAGATTAGATGATCTGACTCCGACTGAATAGGTTTATTCCATAAGTTAAAAATGTTCGGCGTTTGGCGCGGCCAAGCTAATTATATTCTTTGTGCATTTTGATGTCCTATTAATAATGTGAAAGGACTCGACTTAACAGTTGCCGCTTCAGTCTTGGCTTTAATTGTAAGACCAAGATTTATAGTAACCTTAATATTAAAGATGTCAGTAAAGCGTATAAGATTCTATTTTTACCCAAGAAAACAAGTGCGATCCGTATAGTCCGTGGCAAAAGGGGTTGGTTATTGCCTAAAATTTTAGGGATACCCTTTTCGCGTTTTATAATTTGAGGGAAATGCTACTTTTCTCTGGTATTATCGTGCAAATACCTATAAGATGCGCCAATTCAAACACTATAAAACAGGATTAAAGATTATGGCTATCGGTACAGTAAAATGGTTCAACCCAACAAAAGGCTTTGGTTTCATTCAGCCAGAAGACGGCAGCGCGGATGTATTCGTACATATTTCTGCTGTTGAACAATCAGATTTAAATGGCTTGAATGAAGGTCAAAAAGTTGAATATGACATTGAAGATAATCGCGGCAAGCAGGCTGCTACTAATCTTAAAGAAGCTGCATAAATAATGTGAGTGACACGCCCTTTTCACCGTCTAAAGATGATTTAATCTTTAATCGTAGGAAAGGGCGTGCATTTCGAAGAGCCCCTTTAATGCGCATTGTCGTACTACAGGCGTGCAATTCTAAAAACCTACAAAGGGCGGCCTTAGGCATATCATAAGAGCTACGCTGGAACATTTTCGAACAAGATTACACCGCTTTGCTTGCCCACCAAAAGGCACAATAAAAACGTCAGAAACCGCGCATTACAAAGAAATTAAATGCATACCGTCATTTACATCTTTATGTTTTTGGCAAGTTTGATCGTTGCTGGTCACCTGGGCAAATCAGCGGTAGACGGCACAAAGACTTCCCTAATCGCAAGGAAATGAGGATTTCATACGAGACGGTTCACGCCTATATCTATGCCATGCCAAAATCGGGTTTAAGGCAAGAGTTGACTGCTAATTTGCGCCACAAATACCCACAGCGCCATGGCACCCTTTGGGTGGAAGGGTGCCATTGAAAACATGAGTGGCTTGATTAGACAATTTTTGCCCTATGGATTTGATTTATCTGATGTGTAGCAAGATGATCTTGATGAAATATCGTACTTGCTTAACACCAGACCAAGAAAAGCATTGGATTTTCAAACGCCAAGGGAGATTTACATGAAAGAATTTAAACACTACCATCCTGATTACTAAGGGTGTTGAACATGGTACTAAAAGCTACGACCGTCTCGACCTGACAGGGAGTACGCTTCCTTCGTTGAATTTTTAAGGATTAGAAGACCCATGTGCCGAAAAGGGGTATTGGCTTGTATGCCATTATTTTTTCTTTTTAATACGAAAATTATTATAAGGGAACTTTATTAATGTCGATACAAAAATACATAGTTTATCAAGGTGATTTTTAAGATGGTGATATCTTTATAAAATAAGTAAAGCACCATTTGGCAAAAATGAATGATGCTGTTACAAGCATGTAAAAGCAATACTATAAATTTGAGGACATTTTATGATAAATACCCCTGTGTTAGTAACTGGAGCGGCAGGCTTTATTGGTTTTCATACATCACTGCGTTTGTTAAAGGCGGGACGCAAAGTTGTTGGGTTGGATAATCTGAATGATTATTATGATGTAAATTTAAAAAAATCTCGTCTTAAAGTATTGGAGGAATTCCCATCTTTTCAATTTGTATATGCCGATATATCCGACAAAGATGCGTTGGAGAATACTTGGGCAGAAAAAGGCCCTTTTTTAGAAGTTGTTCATTTGGCGGCGCAGGCGGGTGTTCGGTATTCCATGGAAAACCCATATAGCTATATTAAAAGTAATTGTTTGGGGCATCTTACCGTGATGGAAATGTGTCGCTATACCAAGGGGTTCAAGCATCTGGTTTATGCCAGTTCATCATCTGTTTATGGTGGAAATAAAGAGTTGCCATATTCTGTGGAAGCGCGCGTGGATACGCCGATATCGCTTTATGCTGCGACGAAAAAAAGTAATGAGCTTATGAGCCATAGCTATTCCCATCTTTATAATATACCGCAAACGGGGCTGCGGTTCTTTACGGTGTATGGACCGTGGGGGCGGCCTGATATGGCGTTATTTATATTTACTAAAGCCATATGCGAAAAAACGAAACTGCCTGTTTTTAACAATGGGGATATGAAGCGGGACTTTACTTATATTGATGATATTGTTTCTGGAATTTTAGGTGTTTTAGAAAACCCGCCTGTACGTGATAATGATAAAGCACCATATCGTGTGTTGAATATTGGAAATAGTCGCACTGAATATCTGATGGATTATATTCATCTTATTGAGGAAGAGCTTGGGCAGAAAGCCGATATTGATTTTATGCCGATGCAAGATGGTGATATTCGTGAAACCTATGCCGATATTACTGCAACAACCGAGTTAACAGGTTATAAGCCGAAAACGACCATTAAAGAAGGCGTGCCGCGCTTTATTACATGGTATAAGGAATATTATAACGTAGGTACATAGAGCATATATTATATTGTAGATTTATTTATCACATGTAAACATCGTGTGCGAAAATGATCGAATATCTTCGTAAATTTACTATTGAATATCTGGTGCAGGTCGGTTAAAAGTTATGCTATGATTTACCAGCTAAAAAACATGAAAATCGCGGTCGTTGGATTAGGGTATGTTGGAATGCCGCTTGCTGTGGCATTGGCTAAATATGGTTCTGTTGTCGGCTATGACGTTAACCAAATCCGCGTTCAGGGGCTAAAGGATGGTTGGGATAGCAATAGAGAGCTGCGCCAGGATATTTTATGTACCACATCTTGTGAATTTACGTGCGATATTGCCGATATCAAAAATGCGGATATTTATATCGTTACCGTTCCCACTCCTATTGATGAAAATAATGAACCAGATTTACGTATTATCAAAAGTGCAACCAAGGCATTGGGTACATTAATTGAGACTGGGAATATCGTTATTTATGAAAGTACCGTATACCCAGGTGTAACAGAAGATATTTGTGGTAAGATTCTAGTGCAAGAAAGCGGTCTGAAAAGTGGTGTTGATTTTGTTCTTGGGTACTCACCCGAGCGCATCAACCCTGGTGATGAAGTGCATACAGTTGAGAATATTACAAAGGTTGTTGCCGCGCAAACAGACGAGGCCGCTGATTTATTGGTTGAGCTTTATGGGCAGATGAATGGCGGTAATATATTTAAGGCTAAAAATATAAAAACAGCCGAAGCATCTAAAGCGATTGAAAATGCACAGCGCGATATTAATATTGCGTTTATAAACGAAGTCACCATGTTGTTGAATAAAATGGGGTTATCGGCCCATGATGTTATTGATGCTGCGCGGACAAAATGGAATTTCTTGCCATTTACGCCTGGGCTTGTTGGCGGGCATTGTATTGGGGTCGATCCATATTATTTGGCGAAAAGCGCGATTGATGTTGGGCATCAGCCAGATGTTATTTTGGCAGGGCGTAAGATTAATGATGGTATGGGCGCATATGTTGCGCAACGCATTGATTATTTTCTAGGCTCTGATCGTCAGAATAAGGATATATTAATCCTTGGCTTTACATTCAAAGAAAATATCAATGATATTCGTAATACAAAGGTTATTGATATTATTAATGAGCTAACATCCTATGGTTATAATGTGGATGTTCATGATCCGCAGGCTGTACCAGAAGATGTACAGAGTGAATATGGGATAGATATATTGTCTGCATTGTCCAAAGGCAAGACATATGATTGTGTAACGTTGGTCGTTAATCACGTGTCTTATACAGAAATGAGTGTTTCTAATATATCTGCATTATTGAAGGCAAAAAGTGGTTCTAAGGCGGTTATTTATGATATTAAAGGGATATGGAAAGACTTAGATTTTCCGGAAATAATTTCGTATGAAACAATGTGATCGTCCGAAAGTTCTTTTCATTTTGCCAACGTTGGGGGCAGGTGGCGCAGAGCGTATTTTAATTACGTTGATGAATAATCTTGATCGCACGCGGTTTCAGCCCGAATTTTTGGCTTTAAATGATGCTGGGCCGATTAAGGAATGGGTAGATAAGGAAATTCTATTTCATTCTTTTAAAAATCGTACAATTAAAACCAGTATTTTCAAGCTCTATACTTTGATTAAAAATACACAGCCAGATGTTATTTTTACAACAATGGTGCATTCTAATGCGCTTGCTTTGTTGATGAAGCTGTTTTTCCCGCATATTCGCGTTATCGTGAGGGAGGCCGCGTTGCCTTCTGTTTTGATTTCAAGATATGGGATAAAGGGGCGGTTTTGTACTTTGGTGTATAAATTATTATATGGTCGTGCGGATGTGGTGATTAGCAATTGTTCACAAATGATTGAAGATTTTACAAAGACAATCAAGATTTCAACCAAAAACCATAGAATTTTATTTAATCCCGTTGATACACAGCGCTTGTTTTCGTCCATCCCTTCGCAATTTATAATGCCCCAAAAGCGAGAAAGTACATTGCATTTTGTTGCTGTGGGACGTTTGGCTTATGAAAAGGGCTATGATCGGTTATTACATGCGCTTGTGGATTTTAAGCCAAAGAAGAATTGGCGAATTGATTTGATTGGGGAGGGTGCATATCGTGAAACATTAATGCGCCTGATTAAAGAATTGAGGTTAGAGGAGCATGTATTCTTACAGGGCTATCACTCAAATCCTTGGATTATTGCGGCGCAGGCCGATTGCTTATTGTTGCCGTCGCGCTGGGAAGGTATGCCCAATGTTGTATTAGAGGGTTTTTCATGTGGTATTCCTGCTATTGCAATGCGTGAGGCTGGTGGGATAACTGATATTGAAAAATATGCGGATGATAGATATTTAAGTGTTGTTGATACGGTTGATGATTTCGTGTGCGCGATGGGAGATATTAAAATTACGCCTAAAACATGCAAAGCGCAGAGTGTTTTACCTGATGCATTTTCTTTGGCTTGTATTATGCAAGAATTTGATGAAATTCTTTGCGGCGCGGAATAGGGTATTTTAATTACATATTTATTGATTTTTACTTATGTTCTAAGCATTGGTTAATCATGATATCCCATTGTGCACAAACTTTTTCTATAGAAAGTTCACTTACTATATCACGAGCATTATCTCCTAACATTTGTGCTTTCTCGGGGCTTTTTAAAATATCAGTCATTGCTGCTGCTAAAGCATTGATATTTTCGCTTTCAAAAACCAGAGAATTTTCATTATGGCGAATTACTGATAAGGATTGCGTCGCGTCATCGGATGCAATAACAGGGAGGCCATACGTCATGGCTTCGCAAAGTGCATTTGGAAAACCTTCGAACCGCGAGGGCATAACAAACAGGCCGCTATGTCTTAAAATGGAGAATGGCTGTGATTTTTTACCAGATAAATGAACTGAGCCTTCTAGGTTCAGGATTTTAATTTGTTGTTCTAATGCCTGACGTTCCTGACCTTCACCCAGAATTATAAGGTGATGCGATGGGAAATCCTTTTTAATTTTTGCAAATGCTTCGATGAGTATGTCAAAGCCTTTTTCATGACCAAGACGCCCCAATCCCGAAATAAATGGTGTGCATAATGGGGGTGATGATGCATCAGAGGGGGGTGATATAGGGTTCGGCAAGATAACGCATTGTTTGTGGTAAGTAAAAAATGAGGAAGCTCTGGGTGTTTGGCAAATAATAGTTTTTGCAAATGGATAGGTTATCCGTCGTAGTATCCGCCACATTTTTTGCGCTGGTACATAACGTGGATCAGAGCGCTCAGAAACCAAAATAGGCACTCGTGATAATCCTATTGCAGATAAAATTGCCAAGACATTATTTTCTGGCATAAATGAAATTACGATATCTGGTTTGTTGTTTTTATAAGCGGATTTTAAAGCCATAACGCGCTTTAGGTTTGATGAAATAGCCCGTAAAGCATGACCGCTTCCGCCGAGAAGATTAAGGCGTTTATAACAAATATTAGGGTGTAAGTCATAGAAGCTTTTTGTATCTTGATGTTCAAATGTAATAAGGGTTATATCATGCCCCAGCTCTGCCCAGTGAGAGCAAAGAATTGAGGCAACGCGCTGCGCTCCTCCTGCTGCCATATCAGAAATTAGGAATGTAATGTGGCCTTTATTCATTCTTATTCTCGCAGTTGCTATTATCTATTAACCCTGTTAGCGTCCTCTCCAGCAAGATTAGGGGCGAATTTAGAAAATATTTCTCTGTATGGCAATAGAAAAAAATAGGGGCGGTGATGTCAGAAAATTCTGGTAAAGATAAAAAAGTGCCATCGATTATATCTGCCTTGCGTAAAATCAATGCATTGGTATCATGGGATGATAAGTTAAAAATTATCTATATGGGGTGTTTTGCCCTTATTGTATCTTTGTTAGAGGTTGCCACTGCTGCAACGGTTGTTTTATTTGGTCAAATTTTGAATACACCAGAGGTTGGGCAACAATATTTAGAAAAACTTGGTATTACGTGGGAATTATCGACAGATGATATTCTTGTTGCTGCGGCGATGTTGTGCGGAGTCGTTTATTTATTTAAGAATATTGTAGCTTCCTTTGAGGTATTCTTTCAGAATTTTAACATTCAAAAAATGAATTATCATTTTAAAAATGCCCTTTTAGAGCGTTACGCTTATGCGGATTATGCAGATTATCTTACGCGTAATTCGTCTTATAATTCCAGAGTGGTTGGAGGGGATGCGGAGCAGGTTTTTTCTGGTGCGATGCTTGCGATGGCAATTATTCTTTCAGAAACAATTATATTTTCTTTTCTTGTTGGGTTGATTATTTACATTAATCCATCTTTGGCACTTGTGATTTTTGTTATTGGCTTGTTGATTTCTATGGTTATTGCCAAGTTTTTATTGCCTCTTTTTTATTGGTGGGGAAAACAGTCACAAGAGGCTGCCGTGATGAGTTGGCAGAATTTGCTACAATTTTTTCATGCATTTAAGGAAATCATCATTTTAGGAAAGCGTGAGGCTTTTGTCGGTTATTATAAGGAATATTCATTAAAACAGGCACGTTTGGGCGCTATTCAAACCAGTACAAAAGCCTTGCCGCGTTTGGTGATAGAGGTTTTATTTATTGGTCTATTTGTTACTGCTATTTGCTTCCTTGCATATTCCGATCAACCGCTTTCAAGCATGGTGGGGACGCTTGGCGGGTATCTTTATGCTGGTTTTCGTTTGATGCCTGGGCTTAATCGGATTATTACGCAGCTTAATATTTTTAAAACAGTCATTCCATCAATTGAGCGCGTGTATGATGAGTATATGACTGTGGCAACGCCAGAGAATTACGTAGATATACCAGAATTTCATTTTGATACAGATATTGAAATTAAAAATGTTACTTGTCATTATAAAAACGTGGAACAACATGCGTTAAAAGATATTAGCTTTACCATTAAAAAGGGTGAGAGTATCGGGATTGTTGGTGAGACAGGGTCAGGGAAATCAACTCTTACCGATGTTATTTTAGGGCTTTTGCGGCCGCAATCGGGCACGGTTTTGGTGGATGGGCAGTTTAGTGTTTCTTCAAAGCAATGGCACGGTCTGATCGGTTACGTTCCGCAATCACTATATTTAACAGATAGTACAATTGAATCTAATATTGCCTTTGGTGAGCGAGCAGACACAGTAAACCATGAAAAATTACAAAAAGCGATTGATGCAGCGCAGCTTGCACCTCTTTTGAATAAACTACCAGAGGGGTTGCAGACTTTAGTGGGGGAGCGCGGTGTGCGTTTATCAGGCGGAGAGCGTCAGCGTGTTGCAATTGCGCGGGCATTGTATAGAGAGCCAGATGTTTTAATTTTTGATGAGGCGACATCTGCCCTTGATAACGATACAGAGGCACGATTAATGGCAACGATTGAAAAAATCAGTGAAAATCGTACTGTGATTATGGTTGCACACCGTTTATCAACATTAGAGAAATGCGATCGAATTATTGAATTGAAAGATGGATGTTTACATGCAATTTCATCGTCAGTACAACAAAAGGATGTGTAGGTAGTGAATATTTTTATTCAGGCACGTATGAGCTCCTCTCGTTTTCCTGGAAAAATGTTGGCACCGTTGAATGGTATACCTTTGGTTAAGCATATCGTGAGTGCTCTTTCGCAGGTGTCTGAAATTGATCACGTTGTTGTTTTAACAAGTGTTGAGCAATCTGATGACCCTTTGGCTTATTATCTTGAAAAGGAAGGCTATTCTGTTTTTCGGGGGGATTTGAATAATGTGTTTTTTCGATTCCAGCAGGCATTAAAAGCATACCCATGTGATTCCTTTGTACGTATTTGTGGTGACAGCCCAATTATCAGCACCGCGCTTGTGCAATACATGGTTTGCTTGGCGCAGGATAAGGGCTGTGATTTTTTATCCAATGTGTATCATCAAAAATTTCCCAAAGGGCAAAGTATTGAAATTGTTGTTTCTGATATTTTTATGGGCATTGATGCACAGGCTCTTACATCTGAACAACGTGAACATGTGATGCCTTATTTTTACGATCATGCAGAACAATATAATGTATGCTTTCCTGATTGTACATCAAATGACCGTGCGTTGAATACATGTGTCGATACGGTTGAAGATTTGAAAAATATTGCAGCGGGAGATATCGTTTATCATTTTAAGGAGGATACTATTATATGTTAGGCCGTGCTTTAAAAAGTGCCGTCGTGGGGCTTGGCGTTGGGCGGCAGCATGCTTTGGCGCTGTTGAAAGATCCGCGCACTGAACTTTGTGCAATTGTTGAGCATGATGAGGTAAGGGCGCAAGATTTTGTTCAAAATTATAAAGATCAAAATATTCAGATTTCTACATTTAATGAGGTCGTAGGGTGTGATGAAATTGATCTGATCTCTTTGGCCTCTTTTGATGGCGATCATTTTCATCAGGTTATGGCTGGTTTAAAACATTCTAAGCATATGTTTGTAGAGAAGCCTCTTTGCCAGACACGTCCAGAGCTTGAGGATATTTATGCGTTGTGGAAAACATCTTCATGTGCTTTGGCTTCAAATTTGGTATTGCGCAAGGCACCGCTGTATATCTGGTTGAAAGATCTAATTAGCTCTGGTGCATTGGGGGATATTTATGCTTTCGATGGTGATTACCTTTATGGGCGTGTGCATAAAATTATGAGTGGGTGGAGGAGTGAGACTGAAAATTATTCTGTGATGGAGGGCGGTGGAATTCATATCATTGATTTGATGCTCATGCTTACGGGGCAAAAGCCATCAGAGGTGTATTCTTTGTCTAATAAAATTGCAACGCGTAATACTGATTTTCAGTACCATGATTTTCAGAGTAGCCAGTTCATGTTTGAAAGTGGTTTGATTGGGCGTGTTACTGCAAATTTTGGTTGTATTCATCGTCATCATCACGTGATTAGGGTTTTTGGAACGAAGGGCACATTTTTATATGATGATGCTGGGCCGCGTATCCATTGGACGAGTGATGAAGATAAGACAGCTGATTTCGTTAAGGAAGCCCCTTTACCCGCAGAAAAAGGGGTGCTGATTCCTGATTTTATTGGAACTATAATCAATAATGATATAATAGAGTCTGCATATCAAGAGTTTGACCTTATGAGCGTAGTCTTGGCTGCAGATGAAGTGTTGAATTGTAAAAAACCGACTAGGATCGAATATCTAACATGTTGAATAAAAAAGAAATACCATTTGGTCGTCCATGGGTCGAAGATGAAGATCGCGACGCTGTTATGGCTGTTTTGCAAGGGCATATCCTAACTCATGGCCCTGTTTGCCATCAGTTTGAAGATGATTTTGCTGCATTTACAAAAGGTGGTTATGCCGTAACGATGAGCTCTTGCATGGCGGCGTTGCATATGAGTACGTATCATCTGGGTATTAAAGAAGGAGATGAGGTGCTTGTTCCCGCACAGACGCATGTTGCAACGGTGCATGCTGTTGAGATTTTGGGTGCGACTCCTATATTTGTGGATTGTGAATTGGAAACAGGGAATATTGATATATCTTTGTTGGAAGATAAAATCACACCAAAGACCAAAGCTATTATCCTCGTGCATTTCGCTGGTATTCCTGCCGAGATGGATCGGGTATGCACTATTGCTGAAAAGCATAATATTGCAATTATTGAGGATTGCGCCCTTGCTGTTGGTGGGTTTTATAAGGGGAAGCATGTTGGCCTTTGGGGCGATATGGGGTGTTTTTCTTTCTATCCCGTTAAACATATTACAACAGGAGAAGGGGGGATGCTGATTTCTAAGGATGAGCAAACGGCCAAAGATATCGCGCATTTTCGAGCATTTAGTGTAGATCGTACACATAATGAGCGTAAAATTGCAGGCGTTTATGATGTGACTGGTGTTGGTTTGAATTACAGAATGAGCGAAATGCAAGCGGCTCTTGGGTGTACACAAGTTGCAAAACTTGACCGTATTTTAGAGCGGAGATCAAAGAATTTTACAGCACTTAAAGAGCTGTTATTAAAAATAAAAGGTGTACGGACTGTTCTTGATAGCAATAACCCTGATGTTGTGAATAGTCATTATTGTTTGGTTGTTATTTTGGATAAGGATCTTGCGCAAAACAGAAATGATATTGTGAAAGCCTTGATGTCAGATAATGTTGGTTGTAGCATATATTATCCGCAGCCTGTGCCCCGTATGAAATATTACGATGATCAGTATAAGGTTAACCCTGCGGAGTATAAGAATGCTGCTGTTATTAGTGATGCATCTATTGCGTTACCTGTTGGACCGCATTTGGACGTTGAAGATATGAGTATTATTGCTGAAACCCTAGAAAACAAAATTGCGAGTATTAAAAAATGACAAAGATGAACTCAGTAAAAGATATGCGTATTGTCCTTGTTGGCGGTGCTGGATTTATAGGCCACAATATGGCCTTAGAATTAAAGGAATTGGGCGCTCATGTCGAAATTATTGACAGTTTGCAGGTTAATAACCTGTATTCATTGGGGCAAAATGTTAAAAATGCAGAGGATCAATTATTTTATTATAACATGTTGAATGAGCGTCTTGATTTATTGCGTTTGGCTAAAATTCCTCTTCATTTACAGGATGCGCGTGATTATCATGCATTAAGTCGTATTTTAACGGAGATCCAGCCAGATGTTATTATTCAATTGGCTGCTGTCTCTCATGCTAATCGTTCGAATAAAGACCCATACAGCACATTCGACCATAGTTTAAGAACGCTTGAAAATGCGTTGGATGGCTGTCGTGCAAACCTAAAACATTTTATATTTTTCTCCTCCAGCATGGTTTATGGTCATTTCGGTGATGAGGCTGTGACGGAAGATAGCGTGTGTAACCCGATTGGTATATATGGTGCTCTGAAGTTCTCTGGTGAAAAAATTGTGATTGCATATAATCAAGTTTTTGATTTACCTTACACAATTATTAGACCTTCAGCGCTTTATGGTGAGCGTTGTATCAGTCGCCGTGTTGGGCAAATCTTTCTTGAAAATGCATTGCGCGGAAAAAATGTTACGGTGCATGGTGATGGCTCTGATAGCTTAGATTTTACATATATAAAAGATCTGATTCATGGTGTTGTCAGAACACTTGAGCATCCGGCTGCAAAAAACCAGACTTTTAATATGACCCGTGGAGAAGGCCGTAAAATCAGTGATATGGCTGAAATGGTACAAAAAAACTTTCCATCAATTAAGGTCGAGTATTTGCCTAAAGATGCATTGACGCCTGATCGGGGAACATTGTCGATTGAAAAAGCACGGAGCTTGATAGGGTATAATCCTCAATATTCATTGGATGAGGGGTATCAACATTATATTGATTGGTATCTAGGATTTAATGATCGTCAAAAAAATGCTGCATAAGGACGAATGGCTTTCAACTTATTTTAAGGCGGGTGCATATGCATATAAACCGCCTTTTAATGAGGCCGTTCTGCCAGATGGATTTATCTATGCAAAGGTACAAACGAATAATATTGAAGATGTGCAGGAGGCGTCTCGACAGGGATTTTGTGTCGTTGAAGTTTTAGTGCAGTTTCAGCAACAGAGATTTGTAGAACAGAAAATAACACCTTATGCACTGCGCTTTTCAAAGGCGGAGGATAGAGATGAGGTTGTGCATATTGCACGTGATGCCTTTATTGAATCACGGTTATATAAAGACCCTGCTATTCCCAATGATGTTGCCGCACATATTAAAGCACATTGGGTTGATAATTTTTATAATGGCGCACGTGGTGATAATATGATCGTAGCCGAAGAGAACGGGCGTATTATTGGGTTTGTTTTATTGATTGGACAGGTTATTGATTTGATTGCTGTTGCACCGCAAGACACAAAAAAAGGTGTGGCTAGTGCAATGATCAGTTTTGCAAATGATCAGATTGGTTTATTAAGCGCAGGTACACAACTTGTGAACCAGCCCTCTATTGCTCTTTATCAGAAATGCGGATTTATGTTAACGTCTTCTGCATATGTATTACATCGTCATGGTCAAAAAATAAGGGGTACTTCAATGACACAGGCATTATTCACCGCTGCATTAGAGGGAAATCAAGATGTTTTTGAGGCTTATAAAACCTCTGTACAAGATGTTAAATGGGATGAAATTCAAGATAAAAATGGTAATGTTCTGATCGCCGTCGCGGCGAGCAAAGGTAAACTCCATATTATTCAGTATCTTGTGAGAGAGGGGGCAACGCTTAATATACCAAACAAAGACGGGCGGGCAGACCTTCAGATTGCGTATGAAGATGGACATCCTAATACGGCGCGTGGGCTGATTACCCTTTATGAGGCGGCAGGTCTTGGGCTTACATTATCTCAGGATGCATTGCAGGTCTTGGTTGCGTAGATCCAACGCCAAAACTTGACAGTACATAACGTAGTCATATAAAACATGTACTAGATAAATAATAATTCTGGTTAGGGTCTATTATGGCGTTGAAAAATTACATTTCAAAGGTAGGAACAACCGTTCTTTCTGTTTACAATGTGGCTTCTCAAGATAACAAAGGTGTGCGTGATTCTATCGGTATTACGGTTGACCCAAAAGATCTACAGATAAATCTCCTGAATCTTTTGGATAGTGGTCATAAGGCAGTTCAGGACGCGGGGATTACAGCGGCCTTCACAATGGAAGAAGGTCCTGTGACATCAGAGACGAATAGAATGGCGATGCCTCGTCTGACTGTGACGCAAGAGATGTTGCTATAGCATTAATCATATTAAGAATTGGAGAGTCCTATTAAAATTCTATTCTTAACAACACAAACGACACACCACACTTATTTTATACAGGAGATTCGCAAGCAGTGGTCTGACTGTCGTGCCGTTCTGGAAAAAACAGGTGCTACGCCACCTTTTGAGGTCGGGCATTCATCAGATATCCTAAGAGATCAGTATGAGATAGAGCATTGTCTTAATGGAAAAAATACTCAAATTTCTGAATTGGTTGAGACTGTTGACGTTAATAATATTAATGATACAAAAACATTAACGGTTATCCAAAATTGGGATCCTGATATTATTATAGATTTTGGAACAAGGCGTGTTTGTAAAGAAATAATAGCGTTTAAGCCAGATCGTATTGTAAATTTGCATGGTGGCAACCCAGAGGAATATCGTGGTTTAGATAGTCATTTATGGGCGATATATCATAATGATTTTTCTGGTCTGGTAACCACTTTGCATACACTTAATCAGGAATTAGATGATGGTGGGATTATTGATATAATGCCCATACCACTTTTTAAGGGTATGAAAACCCATCAATTTCGCCGTTATAATACAGAAGTATGTATTCAAATGGTGTTGAGCATGCTACGAACATTAGAGAATGGAGCAGGGATTAATATTCAGCCGCAGAAAAATAAAGGGCGCTATTATTCTTTTATGCCAACGGTTTTAAAAAATATTTCTGTACAAAAATTTGAAAGATACATGGCAAAAATTGATGAATGATCTTATTTCTAAGCTCTCTCAAAATGCTCCTTTTATTCTTTTATTTCATGGAGTTATTAATGAAAATAATTATGAGGTTCGTAATTGTATTCGTAAGCATATCGAAAAAGATTATTTTTCAAATATTTTAAATACATTAAAGGAGGGTGGAACAGCACTCTCTATGGATGATGTCGTTGAGATACATGGCAATGGTGATGTTTACCCCCCTAATTCTTTTATTGTTACATTTGATGATGGATTCGAAAATAATTATTCAGTGGCTGCGCCGATTTTAAGTGATCTGAATATTCCTTCAACATTTTATATTACAACCGATTTTATCGAGAATGGAACGATGTCGTGGACGGACCGTATTGAATATTGTTTAGAAAATGTAAAAACAGGTTCTGTGACATTACCTTGGGAGAGCGACAATCTTTCTTTTTGTAACAGCTCTGGAAAAATTGAATTAATGCAACGTATTCGTCAGCGTGTTTTTCATGATAAAACAATTAATGTCGATGATTTTACAGATTGGTTTTATAAGCAGTTTGATATGGATGTTATACAAACAACCAGCGATCCTTTGGATAAAAAACTGAGCTGGCAACAAGTCCAAGAAATGCATGAGGATGATTTATTTACCATAGGAGGGCATACGCATACGCATATTGTTATGTCTTTTTCTCCGCAAGCTGAAATGGAGCAAGAGATTGATCTGAATTTGAAGCTCCTAAAAGAAAAATCAAATGTGGATACCGTTCATTTTGCCTATCCGCAGGGGCAAGCCAACCACTATAATATCTCTGTTATCAATGCTCTTAAAAAACGTGGGATTGCCTGTTGCCCAACGGCAATAGATGGTAAGAATACTCGCGAGACAGGGTTATTTGATTTATATCGTACAATGATTGTGTAATGAAAAAGGAAAAATTATGAAACTATTTGATAAAGATTTGGAGACTGAGGTCGTGTATGTGGCCGAGATTGGTGTGAATCATGAGGGTGGGCTGGATTATGCGAAGGATCTTTTGAAATCGGCGGCGCAATCTGGCGCAGATGCCGTGAAGTTTCAAGGCTATACGCCTGAACGTTATGCCTCAGCCTCTAATGTGGAGCGCTTGGCGCGGGTTTCTAAATTTGCATTGTCCGCAGAGCAATATGCGGAGCTTGTTGCTTTGGCCAAAGAGCTGAATGTTCATATTTTTTCAACACCATTGACCGAGGACTGGGTAGATATTCTGGATCCCACCAGTGACGTTTTTAAGATCGCGAGTGGAGACATTACGTTTGAAGCGGTCATCCGCGCCGCTGCAAAAACGCAGAAGCCTGTGATTATTTCTACGGGGGTGGCAACGCTTGAGGAAATTGATCAGGCTGTGGCTTGGGTTAAAGATGAAATTGGTGATGCTGCGTTGAAAGATAGGCTCGTTATTATGCAGTGTATCTGTGCGTACCCTGCGCCGCTGGATCAGGCAAATGTGCGTGGTGTTCCGTTCTTGCAGGAACGGTATGGTGTTTATGTAGGTTATTCGAACCATATCGTTGAAGCAGAAGCCTGTTACGCAGCGATTGCGTTGGGCGCTCCGGTGATTGAAGTGCATTTCACAGATAAGAAAACGGGTCGCGATTTCCATGATCATGCTTTGTCTTTCGAGCCAGAGGAACTTAAGCAATTAATTGCTGTCGGGAATCGTATCAAAGCGTCTTTGGGCTCGTATGATAAAATTATTCAGCCCTGTGAACTTGACCCTCAGCTTGTTCGCAAAGGTGTTGTTGCGGCCAATGACTTAACCGACGGTCATGTTCTGAGCCGCGATGATTTAATGTTCGCGCGCCCTGCTACAGAAATTTTATCTGGTGATGTGCTTAAGCTCGTGGGTAAGAAAATTGGTCATGCTTATAAAAAAGGTGAACAAATTAAGAAATCAGAATTGAACGGATAAGAGGCAGTAGATGTGTGGAATAGCCGGATATTTTGGTCATAGGAAACTTGATCAAAGTACGATTGATAAAACGCTAGGGCTTATGAAACGGCGCGGGCCGGATAGTCAGGATGCACAGAGTATTGCGTTGAGTGGTGATAAGGGCTGTGTATTGCTGCATTCACGCTTGAGCATTATCGATCTCGGTGCACACGCAAATCAACCTTTTCACTACAAAGACAAAATTTTAGCCTTTAATGGCGAGATTTATAATTATATTGAAGTGCGTGAAATGCTCGTTAAAAAAGGGCATGTGTTTGAAACAAAATCGGATACAGAGGTGCTTATCCACGCCTTGGATGAATGGGGTAAAGAGGCACTGAATATTCTTGAGGGGATGTGGGCGTTTGCGCTGTTGGATACTACAAAAAAGACGTTATTACTCAGCCGTGATCCGTTTGGTGAAAAACCTCTCTTTATTTATCAGCCATCACCGGGGGAGCTTTATTTTGCCTCTGAAGTGAAGGCGCTTGCGGCGCTCGCACATAAAAAATTCACCCCGAATATCAATCATATCTGTCGATTTTTAGTGAATGGCTATAAATCAATCTATAAAACGCCAGAACGATTTTTTGTGGAAGTATCTGATATTCCTTATGCTTCTTATCTTGAAATTAATCTTGATGGTCGACAAGAGCAGAGGCGTTATTGGTACCCTAAAATTGATGTTAATCATGACATGTCATTTGATGATGCCGTCGCCCAAACGCGGGAGTTGATGATTGAGGCGGTTCGTATTCGCATGCGCGCTGATATTCCAATTGCGTTCTGTATGAGTGGCGGTATTGATTCCAATAGCTTGATTAGTATAGCAAAGCGGATTTTAAACTATGATGTGCATGGGTTTACGATTTTAAATACGGATAATCGATATGATGAGCAGGACATGATTGATATTAGTGTCTCTCAATTAGGTGTCAAAAATCATGGTTATGCTATCCCGTCCGATGATTTTATTCCTAATATGCAAGCGCTTGTTAAATACCACTCTTCGCCAGTCTCAACGATTTCTTTTTATCTCAACTGGTTTTTACAGTCAAAAATTTCAGAAGAAGGTTATCATGTATCGGTGAGTGGTACGGCAGCAGATGAAATTTTCTCCGGCTATTTCGATCATCAACTTTTATATATGTATGACATTAAAAATGATGCGGCACAGTTAACAGAAAGTGTTGAAAATTGGCGGCGTGATATCGGCCCTATTGTACGAAATCCTTTCTTGCAAGACCCTTATGCTTTTATACATAATCCATTTTTGCGTAAACACCCTTATTTAAAGAATGATGTCTATAGCACATACCTTCAGCAACCATGGTCCGAGCCGTTTCATGAAATATATTTTAGAGATGGTTTGTTACAAAATCGTATGATGAATGAAATTTTTCATGAAACTACACCTGTGTTTATGCATCAAGATGATTTGAACGCAATGTATCATTCCGTTGAAAATCGTTCGCCGTTTCTTGATAGAAAGTTATTTGAGTTTGCACATTCTATTCCCGCACAACATTTGATTAAGGATGGTAAGGCCAAAATGGTTTTACGTGAAGCTATGCGCGGTATTGTTCCTGATCCCATTCTTGATAATAAAACGAAGGTAGGATTTAATGCGCCTATTCATGATTTATTAGATGTTGATAATAAGGAAGTACAAGATTATTTGTTTGCAGATAGTCCAATTTGGGATGTTGTTAAGAAAGGGCCAATAGAAGAGATGGTGTTTAATAAGAACTCACCAAATAGTGATAGTAAATTTATATTCTCCTTTTTAGGCTCAAAAATGTTTTTGGAAGAGTTCTCATGATTAAATATTGCATGCATTGTATTTTGCCTGATACCCGCCCCAATCTTGAAATTATGGAGGATGGCGTTTGTAATGCGTGTCATTCATGGTCAGATAAGGGAAATGTAATTGATTGGGATGCGCGTAATGATGATTTACTGGATTTGATTAAGGGCGTGAAAGAACAATCCACCACGTGGGACTGTATCATTCCTGTTTCTGGTGGAAAGGATAGTACATGGCAGGTTTTAAAGGCCTTGGAGCACGGCCTAAAGCCTTTATGTGTGACGTGGCGAACCCCTGCGCGGAATGCATTAGGGCAGAAGAACCTCGATAATTTAGTTAGTTTAGGTGTTGATCATATTGATTTTACAATTAATCCTGATGTAGAGTGCCGCCTCACTGTGGAAACATTTAAGGAGGCAGGCAGTTTGGCAATTCCGATGCATATGGCTTTGTTTGCTATCCCCCTTCAGCTTGCTATTAAATTCAATATCCCCCTTGTTCTTTGGGGCGAGAATTCGGCCATGGAATATGGTGGAAATGATGAAAGTGTTTTGGGATTCAAAATGACCAGAGCATGGCTTTCGAAATATGGTGTAACGCAAGGAACAACAGCAGAAGATTGGGTTTCTGATGATTTATCAATACAGGATTTATCGGCTTATGTGTGGCCCAGTGATAAAGAACTTGAAGATGCCGGTGTGACTGCTGCATTCTTAGGCTGGTATTTGCCTTGGGATCCTTTGGAAACATTTAAGGTGTCACAAGAGCATGGGTTTGAAGCGTTGTCTGACGGCCCTAAAACAGGGTATTATGATTTTGCAGATGTTGATGATGAATTCATTATCACTATTCATCATTGGGTTAAATGGTATAAATTTGGCTTTACACGGTTGTGGGATAACCTATCCTTGGAAATTCGATCGGGGCGCCTTTCACGCGATGAGGCCATTGCCATTGTTAAAAAGACTGGCGATGAATATCCGCAAAAGGCGATTGATAAATTCTGTACTTGGGCTGAGATTTCAGAGCCTCAGTTTTTACAGATGGCAGAGAAATTTAGAAACCATGACATCTGGACAAAACAAGATGGTAACTGGGTTTTGAAAGATTTCTTAATTGAGGGTTGGTTTTAATTACCTCGCTATTTAGAATTCTAAAATTGCGATATATTTGTGGCTCAGATGAGATATCTCTGTAATTTTCTTTGGGTTTGTTTGCTTATATATTTTTCTAAGCTCTGATTTGGTTCTTGCGTATCCGTGGAACTTTCCTTTGAACATACTTTCTATGGTGGGTTTGTTCATGATCCTTCTTATAAGTTTAGGTAGTTTCTCGTACCAAGTGCAACACCCTTAGTAATCTGGATGGTAGTGTTTAAATTCTTTCATGTAAACCTCTCTAGGAGTTTGGAAATCCAATG
>NVUR01000036.1 GCA_002401965.1 Alphaproteobacteria bacterium | reverse complement strand
GCTGGGTGGTTCCTGCGTACTTTACTCATATTGTTGACCCTCCTTAGGCCGAATATGAGAACTTAACATACTGTCCGAATTTCTGGGACCACCTCTGTTTCAGGTGGCATACCTTGTCTTCGTTTTTTCATGGCTCCGAAAGTCTTTTCTATGGGATTAAAGTCAGGTGAATATGGAGGTAACGGGATCAAATAATGATAATCTTTGGCCAGAATATCTTGCACACGTTTGTGATTATGAAAGGATGCATTATCCACCACCACAATGGTTGGCTCGTGCAGCTCTTTCATCAAGCATTGCTCTATCCACATTTCAAAAAGCTGGGCGTTGCACGATCCTTGAAACAGCATGGGGGCAAGCCATTCTTTCTTGTTACCTTTTCTGCCATGGCGTTGCGCCATGATTAAATTTGTACGGCGTTTTCTCCTTCCGGTGACTAACCCTAGGATCTTTTGTCCTTTTGTGACCCATGCACTTCTACGCTCACAATGAGCATCAAAGCCAGTTTCATCAACATAAATCAGGTTCTTAAAACCAAACATCCGGTGCTCGGCTTTGAGCTTCTCCGTAAATGCCCGCCTTTTCACCTGTACCCGAAGGGTGAAATGCAGCGTTCTTTATACCCTTGTTCTTTTTTTTACGATCCCCAATGTCTTTAGTGCTCGGCTGATCGAACTGGGGTGAACACCAAAGGCTTCTGCACGTTCATGCAAAAACATATCTGGATGATCCTCCACATGCTTCTTAAGCGCAGCTTTATCAATCTTACGATTACGTAAGCCTGATGGTTTCGGGCGTAAATCTTTGGAATTTATCCAGCGATAAAGCGTGTCACGGGAGACCTTGAATATGCGAACAGCTTCACTCTTGCTACCGCCATCCGCTACGAAGGCAACAACCTTCTCTCGTAAATCTATTGAATATGTCATGCCGAATTATAACATATACGATTATTAACGCAAACTACTATATTTGGTTCCGTTAATATGCATATTATCATCCTTGTTTTTGATGGATTGAGCATATTATATCGCATGCCCCTTTGTCAAAATCAGAAAAATCCTTGCATAATTTTTTAAGCTGCGTTACATGTGGAATATGAGCAATATTATTTTAAACACTGTGATTGTCGTGGCAAACCTCGTCCTCCTTCTGAAAAGGGAGCTGCGCACTTAGGCCTATGGCATAAAGTACACACGCAGCGCCCTCCTTAAAAATGGGGCGTTTTTTTATGCCAGAAGCGTAAAAGAAGCACTAAACAACACAACGAAAATAATGTAGTTTACAACACTGTAAAAATTGAAAGCGAAATAAAATGGAAGCGACACAAAAACAGGACAAGACAACAACCAAACCGAAGGCCGAGACAAAAGAAATGTCCGGCGCGGAAATGGTGATTGAAGCCCTGATCGAGCAAGGCGTTGATACGATCTTTGGATATCCCGGCGGTGCTGTCCTGCCGATTTATGATGCGCTGTTCCAGCAAGATAAAATTAAGCATGTCCTTGTGCGCCAAGAAGGCGGCGCGCTGCACGCGGCGGAGGGTTATGCCCGATCCACTGGTAAGGTTGGTTGTGCGCTTGTAACCTCCGGCCCTGGTGCGACCAACGCGGTGACAGGTTTGGCCGATGCGTTACTAGACTCTATTCCCCTCGTTTGTATAACAGGGCAAGTTCCAACATTCTTAATCGGAACTGACGCGTTCCAAGAGGCCGATACCATTGGTATTACCCGCCCTTGTACCAAGCATAACTTTCTGGTTAAAGATCAAAATGATCTAGCCAGCGCAATGCATGAATCCTTTCATATCGCACGATCTGGTCGCCCCGGCCCAGTCGTGATTGATATTCCAAAGGATATCCAATTCGCACAAGGTAAATATGTTTCCAAAGATGAAGCGATTATGCATTCGCATTATAAGCCGGAAACAGACCCCGACATGAAAGCCATCGAAGAAGCGGTCGAACTGATGGCGAACGCCAAATGCCCTGTTTTCTACACTGGCGGCGGCATTATCAACGCAGGAGAAGAGGCCAGCACCCTATTGCGTGAACTCGTGCGCGAAACAGGCTTTCCGATCACTTCCACCCTTATGGGGCTTGGTTGTTATCCTGCGAAGGATAAGCAATGGCTTGGTATGCTAGGCATGCACGGAACTTTCGAAGCCAACTGGGCGATGCATGATTGTGACGTTATGATTTGTATCGGCGCGCGATTTGACGACCGCGTTACGGGCATGACCAGCAAATTTTCGCCCGACTCCAAGAAAATCCATGTTGATATCGATGCCAGCTCTATTAATAAGAACATCAATATTGATATCCCGATTGTTGCGGATGCAAAGAAAACCATGGAGGCGATGCTGAATGTTTGGCGCGCCAAGAAATATAAAGCCGATCAGAAAGCCTTGAAATCATGGTGGGATCGTATCGAGATCTGGCGCGCGAAAAACTGCCTTGCCTATAAAATGGACGATAAAATTATCAAGCCGCAATATGCGCTGGAACGCCTCGCCCATTATATGGAGCAAGATAAGCGCGAGTGCTACGTCACCACAGAAGTGGGTCAGCATCAAATGTGGGCGGCGCAATTCCTGCCATTTAACGAGCCTAACCGCTTTATGACCTCGGGTGGCCTTGGCACGATGGGCTATGGCTTGCCTGCCGCAATCGGTGTGCAAATGGCGCATCCCGATGCGTTTGTTGTTGATGTTGCGGGTGAAGCCTCCATCCAGATGAATATTCAAGAACTGGCCACCGCGATCCAATATCGCCTACCCGTTAAAGTCTTTATCCTGAATAATGAGTGGATGGGCATGGTGCGCCAATGGCAAGAATTATTGCATGGAGAGCGATATTCAGAGACTTACTCCGAAGCCCTTCCCGACTTCGTTAAACTGGTCGAAGCCTATGGCGGCGTTGGCTTACGCGCAACATGCGTGGATGAGCTGGACGACGTAATCGAAGAAATGATGAACAATGACCGCCTCACCGTTGTTGATGTTATGGTTGCCAAGACGGAAAACTGTTTCCCGATGATCCCGTCCGGCAAAGCCCATAACGAAATGATCCTCTCACCCGACGCCAGTGCGTTTGATAAGAGTTTGGTATAGAATTAAGTAAAGAAAGTACAAATGATGAGCAAAGACAGCACGAGCACAAAGAAAAGCAAAAGCATTTACGCACCCACGCCAAAGCTGGCAGCGGAAGAAACACATATTCTAGCAATTCTGGTGAATAATGAGCCGGGGGTTCTGGCGCGCATTGTTGGGTTTTACTCTGGTCGTGGCTATAACATTGAAAGCCTGACCGTTGCCGAAACCAACCATGACGAACATCTCTCTCGCATTACCATTGCGTGCAAGGGAACGCCTGCCGTTATTGACCAGATAAAGGCGCAATTAAAACGCCTTGTGCCGGTTTTAAAGGTCTCTGACCTGACCATGGAGGGCCGCTATATTGAACGCGAACTTGCTTTGCTGAAAATTGTTTGTACGGGCGATCAACGCGCAGATGCCCAACGTGACGCAGATGCCTTTTGCGCGCGCACCGTTGACAGCACGCCCAACTCCTTCATCTTCGAAGCCACAGATACAGCCAGCAGAATTGATGATTTTGTTGCCATTATGATGCCACACGGCCTAGTAGATGTCAGCCGCACGGGAATCGCCGCAATTTCAAAAGGTAATCGGGTTATTGGTGAATAAAAATGAAGTACTCCGCAATGCTATGCATCAAGGCTAGATGCCTGTAAATCTTGACAAACAGCGTCAAAATCTTCTACTGAAACGCCGTCACCCTCTTCCATCAAGATCATCACTTGGTCATAGGATACTTTCATATGCTCTGCATGTTGCAGTATCCCATCACGCCCCTCTTCATATTGGGTACGCATCTCATCAAATTTAACTTTTATATCACGCCCCAGCCTCCAAACATCGCGACTACCAGAATTTGCATTGGAAATATCCTTATAATGCTCATCCACCTGTGCCAATAAGACATCCGCGCATGCAATATCATCCAAAATGGACTGATTATTCTTTGAAAGTGCAGCAAAGGTAAGCCCTATAGACAGATCATTCTTATTTTTAACCGCATCAGAAAACACGTCGGCAACGCGGACAACATTATTTTGCGCCATTTGCAGCCTTTGCTGACACGCGTTAAAATCGTTATGCTTCACTGAACATTCAAAGATATTGCCACTCATCATCATTGCCTTTACAAATAATTTTTAGGCAAGCTACACATTTCAGGCAGCTTTGTCAAAAACGCCATCATCTTTTGCTTGATTCTTCACCGAAAACCCTGTTTTATGCGACTCTTCAACAGAACAAAAGATAAGGTTTTTAACTATGGGACAAAACGCAGCCACGCAAGGCACACCTGCGAACCAAGCACCATTAAATGTCTATTACGACAAAGATTGTAATATCGATTTGATTAAAGACAAAAAAGTCGTTGTCATCGGATACGGATCTCAAGGACATGCACATGCCCTTAATATGAAAGATAGCGGTGTCAAAAGCGTTATCATCGCCCTTCGTGATGGTTCATCCTCCACAGCTAAAGCTGAAAAAGCAGGCTTCGAAGTGATGGCACCTGCCAAAGCAGTTGCAGACGCAGATATCGTTATGCTTCTTGTTCCTGATGAACATCAAGCCGACCTATACCGTGATGAACTGGAAGCCAACCTAAAACAAGGTGCATCTCTGGTCTTCGCACATGGTTTGAACATCCATTTTGATCTGATTAAACCCCGCGCAGACCTTGATGTGTTCATGGTTGCCCCAAAAGGCCCAGGCCATACCGTACGCGGTGAATACCTCAAAGATGGTGGCGTTCCATGTTTGATCGCTGTTGCACAAGATGCGACAGGGAATGCGAAAGAGCTTGCTCTATCCTATGCCTCTGCTGTTGGTGGCGGTCGTTCGGGTATTATCGAGACAACATTCAAGGACGAATGCGAAACTGATTTGTTTGGTGAGCAAGCCGTTCTTTGTGGCGGCGCATCAGAGCTGGTTAAATGCGGTTACGAAGTTTTGGTCGAAGCAGGATATCCACCTGAAATGGCCTATTTCGAGTGTTTGCACGAACTAAAGCTGATCGTTGATCTTATGTATGAAGGTGGCCTTGCCAATATGCGCTATTCCATCTCTAACACGGCGGAATACGGTGATTATGTTTCAGGCCCGCGTATTATTACAAAAGAAACCAAAGAAGAAATGAAACGCATTCTTGCCGATATTCAATCCGGTAAATTCGTAGAAGACTTCATGGGCGGCAATAAAGAAGGCCTAACCCGTCTTGTTGAAATCCGTGAACGCGAAGCACAGCACCCAATCGAAGAAACAGGTGCAAAGCTGCGTGCGATGATGCCATGGATTGGCGCGAACAAGCTTGTCGACAAAGATAAAAACTAGAGGCGTTTTAACGTAAACGAATTTTAAAGCCCTCTGTATCATCAGGGGGCTTTTTTTATACTGCGTAACAATAGAAAACAGAAAGATTAATTGAAAGAAAACAAGATGAACGCGCCTAAAGACAACTTCCCAGTTGCAATCGCTTGCTGCCTCGCGGCACATTTCATGTTTGCGATTATGGGCACATGCGCGAAATTTTTGGCAGAAACCCATCATGTTGCCGAAATTGCCTTTTATCGGAACTTGATCGTATTTATTCCTTTTTTCTTGTTCATAATGATCCCTAAAAATAGGCATTTATTCAAAACCAATAAACCGAAGCTGGTTGCCATTCGCGCCGTCATTGGTGGCGTTAGCTTGATCGTTACATTCGCCGCACTATCACAGCTGCCCATGGCCTACGCGACAGTTTTGTTTTTCGCCTCGTCTTTATTGACCCCTGCCTTAGCATTTTTCTTTCTCAAAGAGCATGTCGGCATTCACAGGTGGAGCGCAGTCTTTATCGGCATGTGTGGTGTTATCGTCATCGCACAGCCCAGCGGCGCAGTCAGTATCCTAGGACTAATTCTTGCCCTCACCGCTGCCATTCTGCACAGCACAATGTACACGATTCTCCGAAGTTTAAAGTCAGAATCTCCGCTAACTATTACATTTTACTTTATTATCGCCGGAATACTCATCTCAGGAATGTTCATGCCATGGGTTGCCAAAGGAATCGCAGCCGAAGAAATATGGATATTCCTGCTGATTGGTGCTTCGGGTGGGATCGCACAACTATTTCTGTCCAACGCGTATAAATACGCGCCTGCATCTTTGATAACACCATTTAGCTATACCGCCTTATTATGGACGGTTTTGATTGATTTATATATTTGGAAATATGATCTGGAGTTCACACCACTTTTGATTGGCGCAGGCCTTATCATTACGGCGCAGCTTTATATTATTTACCGTGAATACATCAATAATATGAAAAGTAATAACACAGAAGGGTAAAACCAAAATGAGTAATCATCCCAAAAGCCAAATCATGATGGGAATCATGTTTGCCACCATTAACGCCTTTATGCTGGCAGGGATGAGCCTGTTTGCAAAACTTCTCTCCACATATTTTGGCCCTGTCGAGGTAACATTCTTTCGTAATGCATTTTCCCTCGCCGCATTATTTATATGGTTTATTTTCGCCGGGAAACTAACGACACTGCATACAAAACGCCCTTTCGCGCATTTATTCAGGGGGGCAATCGGTACCATAGGCATTGTATTAGGCACATGGGCGCTGTCCATGATGCCTTTAGCGGAAACAACAATTCTGCTGTTCACCGCGCCGCTATTTGTGGTGCTGCTCTCTTACCCCGTTTTGAAAGAACCTGTCGGCGCATATCGTTTAGGTGCGGTTCTCATCGGGTTCACAGGGGTTATCATCATGGCAAACCCCACAGCAGAAACCAGCACATTACCGGTGCTAGGCCTTATCGTTGGGCTTAGTTGGGGCTTTTTTGCTGGATGCGTCGATACATGCCTGCGCTGGATGGGGAAAACGGAAAATGCCACAACAACAGTTTTTTACTTCGTCCTGTTTGGTACAATTACATGCGGCATGCATTTCCCCTTTGCAGAGGTAAAACCCAACAGTTTCTCACTTGATGCTTTCTGGATCATAATCGGGCTAAGCACAACAGGGCTTCTCTCCCTGCTCGCAAAAACCCAGAGCTTCCGCCTTGCCGAAGCCAGCCTCATCGCACCAATCATGTATAGTATGATTATCTGGACGATGCTGTTTGATTACCTGTTTTGGGATAAAGTACCAAGCATGAATGTTGTTTTAGGCGCAAGTATCATCATCGCCAGCAACATCTTCATTCTCTATAGAGAAACAGCAATAAAGAAAAAGAAGACATAGAGTTAGTCGATAGTGCGTTTACAAAGACGGCGGCGCGCCCACAGCGTTGGCATTGCTATCACTACCCATAATGACGGCTGGTGCTTCTGTTGTCTCTGGCTGTACTGGTGTTGGCTCTGCTGGTGTTGGCATATATTGCGGAGAAATCTCCTTGGAGTAATCCATCATTTGATCCATAAGCCCACCTTCATTATAGCCATAAACAGTAACACTTAAATCAGTCAACGTCACATCTCGACCATTTAAAAGTTTGATGTCCAAAGTATCACTCGGCTTCAGAGTTTCGCCAAATCCTGCCTCCGCACGCGCCCACACTGTAAAATCAAAGCCAGTATCACTAGAGGATTGCAAACGATGATAGCTCGTTTCTTGACCATTTTCTTTGATTGCAACATGGCGCGGAGCTGTACCACTAACCGTATAATCCATGTCGATACGCGTACGCTCAACAACTATATTTTGGTCTACAGACTTATCAAAACCGATCGTTACTGGAATACTGCCTTTTTGTTCTCTAATATCGGCAGTCATAACCGCCGTTACTGGATCTCTATCAATATCAGGTGTATTTTCTATCTTATGATAAGCTTCATCTAGTAGGTTTCTAAACATTTCAGGGTTAAAGGCTCCATGCATACCTGCACTGGTAAATTGAAAATTTGCCGCATTATTAAATGTTTTCATCCGTTCATCTTGTCCCTCACGTAGGGAGATGTCCACCGTCGCCATCTTTACAAGCGTAGATATTTCTTCCTTCATCAAAATAGGAAGGGTTTTTTCTTCTCTTTGCTCTTGCTCATACATCGCACCAGACACGTATCCGGCCTGCTCAGGCGCAGAAAATGACGTACCGTCTGCTTCCGATGTATAACCTTTTTCATCTACATTTTTATATTCTCTAACTTCGGCCATAACCACGCTATGAAGTTGCTCTGGATGCTCCATAAAGTTCTTAACCTGAGCTTGGACTTCTGGGCTTTCTCTATATTTATCATCATCCAACTGATTTTTTATATCCCAGTATTTATCACCTAGCACAGACTCATCAAGCCCCTTTCCTTCAGCAACGCTAAAGGCATCAAGGCGTTTGAAAAGTTCTTTATCGACCAACCAATCTTGAATCAAATCTTCATGCCCTTCTAATGATGGGCTGGTATCATAATATTGATACGCTTGCCCACGATTAAACGGGTTATCAGTGACTAAAGTGGGGTTAATTCGGCTACTATGCTTTTCAACATACGGCTCATCATCGTTCATATTGGCCTCACCGACAACAATGCTGGTCCTTAAAAAATCCGCTACTCTTCCTTGCAATACTTCCTTGCTCTCACCATTATTCCCGGCCGCCGCCACATAAACAGGCATATCTTCTTGCTCAAAATATTGTTTATATAAATCCACATTATCTTTATCAGACAGACCTGTTCCATGAAAGACTGTACCGATTTTGGCCACGGTACTCACTGATATGACATCATATTCAGACATTTTATCCAGCACGGCCTGACCGGTACTCAAAGGGCTCTTCCGAACAAGGTCAACCGTTAAATCTTTATTTCCTGTAAACTCCCTTAATGTATCTTGATGGATTTCGCGCGCGACTTCCCCGTGTCTGCCATATAATTGCAACAGACTGCTGTCCCCAACACGTTCAAAATGTGCGTATTTACCCACAAAACCACCTAAATATTATTACCGCTTTTATTTTTTTACTATATTAGCAGCTATTAAGGTGGATATACAAATTTATTTTCAGAAATAAGCATGTCAAAAAGCTACAATACAAGCGCACCTACACGCTTGAACCATCTGTGCAACAAAAATATCAATTAATATTATGAATAATTAATAACGTTGAAAACCGTGCTTATTATAAAGTCCAACAATCTCATCATCACCATCTTGGTCATAGAGAATATAAAACAAACCATCTTTTGAAGATGCTGTGATTTCAAAGACGTGGTCCATGAACTGTAGAACACGGAAACGATCAATACCAGACATACGCATGAACTGATCCCCGACTTCTAAAACAGGGATGTTATCATCGTTCGTATATTGGTCTGCCACAATATTAGCCGCATAAAGATCATGCATAACGCGTTTTTCATCACCATTTTCTTTGATCCAGTCCTCAGGCGTCCAGTCATCGCCTTCCCACAAAGAACTCTGTCTGATTTGTTCTTCACCCAAATAAGGCTTAAAATCATCACCGCTCCACGGCTTTGACGAACAGGCACTCAATGAAATGGCCGCAAAAACCATCAAAAAACTAAATCTACGCATTATTTAATATCCCTTAAATTCCATATTATCTTATCAATAACATCTTAACGGATTATATGGTATCCTAAAAACATGACAAATGCCATTGGAATAGCATTAACAGGGTTAAATTCGGCGGCGTTACGTTTGAATGCCAGTGCCTCGAATATCGCCAATATCAGTACGGCAGGCTCTTTGACAGATACGGATCACGCGCCATATACGCCAATCACTACGCAATCCAAGGCCTTGGGATCAGTCGGTGGCGTGCATACAGAATTCATTGCCCAAGAACCAGCCTTTACCCCTACTTATGATCCTGATTCACCCTTTACCGATGAAAACGGGCTGATCGGCGTTCCCAACGTAAATTTGGCAGAAGAAGCGGTAAATATGAAACTGGCGGCTTTGTCCTATAAAGCGAATTTAAGCACCATAAAAGTAGCGGGAGAGCTGTTTGATGAGCTGCTGGATACTATCTAGGGTATAAATAGTATTTACCCTTGATCCCCCCCTATTATTCCTGACACACTCACAAACATGAAAATTGTTTTTATTGGCTATGACTACACATTGGATATCGCCCAGCGGTTAATCGCAGATGGGCATGAGGTGATCCATATATTTACATTCCCTTGTGATGATGTGTTCTCCTCTAATACGCAGATCACCGCATTTGCCACACATTTTAAAATATCGATTTCAGATCACACCATCACATCCAACGATATCAACACACTCATCGACCAAGGCGCAGAGATTTTTCTGTGTGCGGGATATCCAAAGAAAATCCCCGCAATCAATGCCGACAAAGCCTATGGCATTAACTTGCACCCCAGCCTGCTTCCCCGCGTGCGCGGGGTTATGCCTCTGCCCTTTATCATTATGCACGAACCCGAAGCCGCCGGCTTTACTGTCCATAAATTGGTCAAGGATTTTGATGCAGGCGATATCTTATACCAAGAAGCAACGCCCATTGATAAATACACAGACGTTGAAACACTCAGCGCCCGTGTCGCGGTACGCGCACCTGATGCCATATCCGCCATCATAAAAGACATTAAAACATATTGGGATAATGCAACCCCGCAGGATAATGATGATGCATCCTCCTACAACACGCCTGATACAGACATGCGTCAATTAAATTGGAGCGATACGGCAGAGAATTTACGATTAAAAGGTCGTGCATTTGGTCGCTTTGGCGTCATCGCCAATGTCACTAATAATATGAATGAAACGCAGCAACTCGCCGTGTTTCAATTTACAACATGGCCAGAAGAGCATAGCCACGAAACAGGTACTCTGCTGCGCTCATCTCCTCGTGAAATTATTATCAGCATTCAAGATGGCTATATCTGTCTAAAAGAATTTCAGGTCGTTGAATAATCAAGCCTATGAATAAAAATGACACAAGCTCTATATTTATAAGGGCAGTACATAGTATAGTCATGTCTCATTAACTTACATGATCGAAAGCTGAGTACTGCCCTGTGTTATATATGCGCGCCCACCATCTTCTGAAAGCCTTTCTATGCCTTGCTATTATCATGATAAGCACGACGGTACATGCCTTAGAAGTCAAACAAATTCGCTTCGGCGCACATCCAGAGAAAATACGCATGGTTTTAGACATCAGTGACGTCACAGATTATCGCGCCTTTGTCCTGTCCTCTCCTTACCGGATGGTTATTGATTTACCAACATTTAAATGGGCCGCCGGACAGGTTGAAAAGCCAAAACAGGCGATGATTTCCGATATCAGACAAGGCAAACTCGTTCCCGGTATATCGCGCATCGTCTTTGACCTTGAACAACCCATCACAATACAATCCGCCTTCTTACTGCCCAAACAAGGTGCAAAAGAAAACCGCATTGTCATTGATTATAAAGTCACAACACCACAAAAATTCAACGCCGTAAAAAGCATTATTCATGGCACTTTAAAAGTTGAAGACTATAAAGATAAGGCAACGACCGCACAAAATACAGGCGTTCCGCACCCCCCATCTAATACATCCAGACCATCATACGCATCACGTGAAAAACCAATGATTATTATCGACCCCGGTCATGGCGGGCAAGACCCCGGTGCTTCTGGGCATAGCCGAATTTACGAAAAAAATGTTGTTTTGGCTCTGGCAAAGCAATTGAAGAAACGCCTGCTTGCCTCTGGTAAATATCGTGTCCTGTTAACACGTGAACGTGATGTCTTTGTCCGCCTGAAAAACCGCGTCAAATTCGCCCGCAAACATGACGGAGATTTGTTTGTTTCTATCCACGCCGACTCTATTCACAAACCCAACGTACACGGTACATCCGTCTATACTTTATCGAAAAAAGCATCTGATGCACAAACAGCAAAACTAGCCGAAAAAGAGAACCAAGCCGATTTAATTGGCGGCGTAGGTCTTAATGTTGAAGATGAGCAAGTCGCTTTTATTCTAGGGGATTTCTTAATGAATGACACAATGAACCAATCAAAATTCTTTGCAAATAAATTGGTCGCCAAATTGAAGTCCCATAAAATCTATACGCTACAAAACCCGCATCGCTACGCCGGATTTGCGGTTTTAAAAGCCCCTGATATTCCCTCTATTTTGATTGAAGCCGGCTTCATGTCCAACAAAAAGGAAGCCACGCTTCTTAACCAAGCCAGCCATAGAAAGAAAATGGCCATCGCCATACATGCCGGTATTGATAGCTATTTCAACTATGTTTACAAAAACGAGCAGCATTAAAGCTCCACCAAAGTACAGCCTCCAACTTCATCATGCTCAATCAAAACATCACATAATTGATTGCCATGTGAATGGCTGGTAATCGCACCAATAATACGGTGATACGTTTTATCGCCAACTTTTATCTTATAAATGTAAATCGGCACATTGTTTAAAAGATCAGGATACTTCTTCCATAGGTTTTTTTGCGCCGCCTGTGCATCTTTAAACGCCCCCAATGATCCGACATGAACAAATAACCCGCGCAATATCTCTCCGCTGGCAACGTCCAGACCATCCGTTACAACAGGTAATGGCGCGTCATCCACCACATTTACAATAACAGGCGCGCCTGAAGCAGGCTCTATGTCATCAACATCATCACTCATCGCAATGTCTTGTACGGCTTGCATTTCAGGCAAAATAATATTTATATCCGTCACAATTGGATCTTCCACTGTAAGGGCAACATCAACAACAGGCGTCTCCTCATCCCAAAAAGGCACTGCCTTTATCACATACGATCCCAATGCCAGAGCCGAGAAAACATAGTAACCGTCATATTCACTACTGACAGAGGTCACTTCCTCACCTGTATTCGCATCAAGCAATAAGATCTCTAAACCAGGCACCGCTTTTTGAGGATCGTCGCCGCTTCGTGCATATACAAATCCATCAATTTCACCCAATTGTTCAAACCCGATATCAAGTGCAGCAACCGCGCCGCTGCGTGGAATAATCGTGACATAATCATCGTATGGCTTTATATAAATACTGGTTAAACTGCTATTATCTAACCATAATTTAGTTATACCTTCTGCCAATCCGTTGACAAATAAAGATCCGTTTTCATCCGTATATCCATCAACAGCACCACGGTTAGAACGAAACGAAATATTTTGAATAGGCTTTTCACCCTCATCATATTGGCGGTTCCCATTCTCGTCCAGATACGCCCGCAAACCAACCGAGCCCAAACCACTGTCACGCGCACTGACCATTTGATATTTTCCATGATGATCTGGCTGTAATCCAGTTCTAAAGGTAACACCACCAAAATAATTATCCTGCGTACTACCGCCTGCATTGAGGTCAATGGAATAATTCTCGAACTGCTTAGAATAACGAACATCCAGCGTAGTGGAATGTGCAGGAAAATCATAAACACCATTCAACCGCAAAGAGCTGCGCGGCGAAAGGGTTCTGATTGCAGAAACATTAAAATTACGAAATGTATCTTGCGTACCGCTTTGCAAATCATAACGTAGATTTCCGCGAACACGCCAATCTAACACATTGGTTAAAACCGCAAGGTCACCTATAAAATCTTCCTGCGATTGAGCATCCGAAGTCGTGCGTTCCAAAGTATTGGTTAAGCGAACACCCGACAAATTAGTCGATACACGTGCATTTAAAACAATTTCATCTTCTTTGTTTTGGTATATGTTCTTCTCTGCTCCGGCACTCACCGAAACAATTTTAAAGTTCTTATTCGCATCAATCGTGGTCGTAGAAACAATGTCCTTATCATCCGCGTCGAAGCCTTCATAGGCAGTATGCCCCACCGTAACATTCGTGCCCATAACCCGCGTAGATGTTTCTATATCATAACCGCTACGTCCTTCATTAGCACTCATTAACTGCACCTTGGTTTTAAGACCAAGAAATGCCATAACGGCTGAAACACCAACAGACGTTTGCCTACTATCAAGATTACTGGCAGAATCTGCGCCTGTATAAACATTAGCACCAACCGTCAGGTAATTTTGAACACCATAAGATATTTGACCACTTCCTCCAAAATCTGAGTTCGATTTACTATTCTCTGCAATGGGGATGAAATCAGCCTCTGGCTGCCCAACCGCAAAAGCATAGCGAATATCACCTTTTTGCAACATCTTTGGCCCCCTTACGATACGCTGCGTCTGGGTGCGTTTCTGCCCTTCCGGCCCGGATAAAACAATCTGAAACAGATTAAACCCCCGCGTAAGATCTATGTCCTCAAAATTATAACGCCCCCCTGCATCAATCTCCTGAAAAGCAATAAAGTAGCCATTTCGGTATAATTCAGCGTCCCAACCAATCGGCGCATCCCCATCAACATTATATTTCTCTGCACCAAAAGATTGAGCGAAACCAAGCTCGGAATCTGAAGATACAAAAACACCACGCCCCCTCTTACGTCCTACAATCAAAGGCACATCAGGAAAACTGACATCACCAAAGGAAATTTTCCCCGCCTTTAAAGGCCCCAAAAGTTCTTGCGCGAGATCACGTTTTTGAAATGAAAGTTGAGCATTACTGAATTTTGGATCCTGATCCGTCCCGACAGAGCCAGACAATAACAATTTAGCACTAGATTGCAATGCATCGGCGTGCGCCTGCAAAGAAAAATCCGTATTTGCACTACGGCTTGTTTTATCGCCGCGCCCTATAACAGATTGTTGCCAAACGATACTGGGCTTCGTCCACCATTTATAAGGAATCAAAGTATCCTTATCGTATGGAACTTGAACACTTTGGCGTCCACCCAAAGCACCGCCGCGCTTTCTACGCACCGCCTCCTCTTCAAACGGGAACATCTTATCCCACGTCACAAAAACGCGAAGCGTGCTAAGATCTAATCTAATTTTAACGCCCAACCATTCCTCAAGCAAAGCAGCTTGCACATAAATATCCTCAAAGTGTGCCTCTGCACCATCGGCAGGAATATCAGATTCCTTTCCATTTACGAAAATAATATTTCTATTTAAATCTAGCTGAAAGACATTTTTTTCCTCACGAAACCAACCATCTGCCGTTCCTTCTGCGGGGTTAGCGCGAATTGCAAAACTCAAAGTACGAGAGAATGATGATAACGGCAAAACAGCCCGATCCAGCCCCGCCCCTTCTGGTAAATATGCGATAAACCCTTTATTTCTTAAGCTCCCATTAGCGTAAAGCTCAAGAATTAAAAGCTCTTCTTCTGGACGTTCCATTTGGGTAACGGCCGCAACAACCCGTTCGGTAAATATCAAACCGAAGAAACAACATATCATAACTATGACCAAGGCTTTTGAAACAACCCTGATATATCCAATTGGCATGGGCATAACACGTTTTTAACATAGCGCAACATAGCGCCATCAGATCACTTTATGGCACAGCAACCAAAACCGTATCGACAGGGTCTTGTTCAGAAACATCCCTATTATACAATTTCACTCTAACACTACCTCCAGATTTCAGATCTTTATAATCAAGCAATTCTAAAACAACACGATGATGGCGCAAATTTAACTCACGATAAACATAAATTGTCCGACGAACAGCCGCCTTGGTCTCTGATCCATCCGGTGCAATATAATCAGCCTCTAAAAAAATATTTCCCTGACCATTTCCACTACGTGCCAAGTCTAATGATATTTCAGGACGCTCTTTCTTATCTTTACCCAAAATCAAATTACTCATAGAGACTTCAGTTTTAATCTCTCCCTTAGAAATAATCACCGGAATGGCCGTCGCATAAGAAATTTGCGCTTTCATATGTGCCCTATTATCCGATGGAACATCCTTATTTAATTCTTCACGCCGGCTTAAATCTTCCAAAAACTCAATATGAGCATGATATTCACCATCTGCTGTATCTTGCGGGAAACGAGCCATAATCCGTATGATTTGCTTTTCCCCTGGTTTCAAATCAAACTTTCTGGGCACAAAACGCAGCATCCGTTTTGCTGAATAATCAAAATTATCCACCCGCATTGTTTGCCCCGCTTCACTCATTATCAGATTTTCAATCGACAAAGTGTAAGAGCGCGCAATACTGGACATGTTCGTAACCCTGATTTCCTGAACCGGTTGCTGGTCTGTGACATCTATGCGCGTAGGCGAGAAAAATAGAACCGTTTCCGCCTGCACCGGCGCAAAAGTAACGCCGACAAAAAACATCGTTAACAAAGAAAAAAGTAGACTAATACGCATAATTTTTAAATTCCGTTCTATTAAATAAAATATTAAAATTCAGTGTAAAGCTATACCAACCCAAACCGACATTCACTGCACCACCACCGATAATGTAATGGGAGTTCCTGACCCCGTTGTATTATAGACATGATCTGTAGGCAATGTAATCGGCGTGGAAATAACGATCTCTCCCCCAATAAAAATATCAGGATCAGGAAGTGCATCCATATCAATAGTCGTGGTCACCGCGTCACCACCACCAATGCCCTGACAACTTATGCCACTACCAAAAGCAACACCGGTGGTCACAGCAATTTCAATATTCTCAATCGTCAAAGATGTTGCAGACGGATCAGTCAACAAAGCACTCGTCACACACTTCACTTCAACAATTCCGGTATCAGGCAATGTAATACGAACATGACCTGCGGTTTCCCCACCATTAGAGGTCATACCAAAACCCGATATTTGAACATTTCCATCCGTCCCCAGCTGTATACGTGCATTATATGTTGCTGCAAAATCAACTGAGCCAAAATCAACAGGTGAAATTGAATTAATCGTCTGTGCATGCACAAAAGAGCTGCACCCTGCCATCACAAACAAGCAAAGCATAGACACGCACAAAATTCCGTAATGTCCCTGACCTTTCACGATATTAACCTCAAAATAAAAAAGCCGCGGAAACAAACGCCCGCAGCCCCTAAAACTTATACCATAACGGTTTGAACCCTATTGGTAAACAATTCTGAACGTTATTGGATCACCAGTACCCGTTGCAGTATCATAAGGTGTCGAACCACTACTTGAAAGCAATGCATCAGTACCAACAGTCAACTGCGCGCCGATAGAAAGTGTCGGGCTGGCTGTAACACCAGTATCAATTGTCACACTACTTGTACCGATACCAGCACATGTATTTGATGCGCCAGCATATGTTGCGGCAGAAACATCCCATTTCACTTCTGTAATGGTCAAGGCACGTGTACCATCACTGATAATCGCCGTTGCATCACAGGTAATATCAAGAACACCACTCGAAGACGTCACTGCCAGCTCACCCGCCGTTAAAGAACCTGAGGCCGACAAATTAGTTTGCGATGTAAAAGTACCATTCCCATCAGGACCAAGTTCAAACACGCCAATATGACCCGAAGAATAATCAAATACACCAAAATCAAAATTTGAATTATTCGCCACAGTAACAGCAGCAGACGCCGTCAATGTTGCAGTCAAATCAGTATCCGTCGCATTTGCGACACCAAAGCCAAAAGCACCACAAAGCGATGCGACCAGCAGAAGTTTCCTACTTCTCTTCATTGTTTTTCTCCTCAAAACAGATAATTATTTATTTAAAATTCATACTCAAAAATATATAATACAAAACATTCTACCCCACAACAGAGATATAGTCCACCCATGCTGGTATAAAAAAACACCACAAACTGCTCGTAACATTGCAATTTTCGCGTATTATCTATGCTCACCGCCAGAGAAGCTGCAATATATTATTTCTCGCCTTATTGAATTAGAACGCGCGCAACATTTACCCCCTTTACGTAATGCACAGCCCCGAGTATTCTCAATAAATGACCGCCACCAAGAGATACATGTTATAAATCAGGTTAAATCATGAAACGTGCAATAAATAACCATCCTCGGAAAACCATCTATATGATTCTCGTGACATTGCTTACGATCAATACCGCTGTGGCAGAGACAGCATCTAAAAGCACAAACCACCTTATAAATGCATTCAGCCCTTACTTACAGCAACATGCCCATAATCCAGTAAACTGGTATCCATGGGGCGCTGAGGCACTGGAAAAGGCGCGCCGCGATAACAAGCCCATCCTAATCAGTATCGGGTATTCCACCTGTTACTGGTGCCATGTCTTAGAGCGCGAAGTCTTCACACAACCAGACGCAGCAAAAATAATGAATGATAATTTCATCAATATCAAAATCGATCGCGAAGTGCGCCCCGACATTGATGAAATCTATATGACCGCAACACAACTGATAACCGGGCGCGGGGGCTGGCCAAATAATGTAATCCTAACCCATGATCTAAAGCCATTTGCCGCGGTGACCTATCTGCCCAAAAAACGTTGGATCGATATGATGCAAGAAATTTCTGACGCATGGAAAAATAACCTTCCGCAAATTAAAGATCAAGCCAACCAAGTAACCGATGCTCTAAGACGCACTTTATCGGGCAAGCAACCTTTATTGGCCAGCCTGCCTGCCGAAAACCTCGCACAAAAGATTTATTCAGCAAAAACACGTGCCTATGATAATCGTAATGGCGGCTTTGGTACGGGCATGAAATTCCCACAGGAAACGGGGATGCTGTTCTTATTGGATCATGCGCGTAACACTAAAACGCCACAAGCCTTAGAGATGGTAAAAAACACAGTCGATCATATGCTGCGCGGTGGTATTCACGATCATATAGGTGGCGGCTTTCACCGCTACGCCACCGATGCCCAATGGCGTATCCCACATTTCGAGAAAATGCTCTATAATCAGGCCTTAATGACGCTGGTCTTAGCGCAGCTTTATGAGGAAACAAACGCGCCGTACTATAAACACGCCCTCACCCGCCTGCTGGATTATATCGCACGTGACATGACGGATGAAGACGGCGCATTTTACAGCGCGCAAGACGCAGAAACCAACGCCGTTGAGGGCGCGTATTACGTTTGGAACGAGACAGAATTACAGGAAGTCTTAGCGGAAGATGATTATGCCACCTTAATGTCAACTCACAAGACACAAGACCCACCACACTTTTCAGGGCATAAACATCCCGACGGTGACGTGCTTTACCGTAGCAAAGATTTTCCCGATGACGCCGCACCAGAAACACTGAATCCTATTTTCGCCAAGCTCCTCTCCGTACGTCAAAAACGCGAATCGCCGTTGCGTGATGATAAAATACTCAGCGCATGGAACGGTATGATGATTTATGCACTGGCAGAATCCGCGCGTATTTTGAATAATCCAACATATCTGGAACGCGCTGAAAAAGCCGCGCAGTTTATCCTTAACAATATGAAACAAGAGGACGGGCGGCTCTACCGCATTTATATGGATGGACAACCACATCAGAATGCCTTTCTGGAGGATTATGCATGGCTGGCACGGGGCTTAATGGCTTTATGCCGCGAGACAGAGAATGATACATATAAAGCTGAAGCAATCAGGCTGATAGAAACCACCGACCTTTTCCTACTGGACAAAAACTCCCGCGCATATTTCATGAGCGACGATTCAGATACTCTACTCATCCGTCTCAAAACTGGCCACGATGCAGGCTCTATCCCCCCTGGAAATGCAGTTATGGCACATGCGTTCGTTGATTTATATATAGCTACTGGCAATCAAATCTGGAAAGATAAACTTACCGACATTGTCAGCGCCTTCGGACAAGACATTATCGGCAACCCAACCATATATAGCCATATGATCCACGCGATGATGCGTATGGAAAGCCCTAAGACCGCCACTATTACGCCGCCGAAAACAAACGATACACCCCTTATCCTCGAATCGAAAAGCAAGGTTAATGTGCGGGCACAAATCATACATAGCCAATCCACCGCTACGCATAAATCCGTAAAAGTAACCATCAAGATCGACGAGGGTTGGCACCTGAATGCAAACCCCGCCAGTCTCGATTTTCTGATCCCGACTGTGGTTGATATTCAAAGCGCAGAACCCTCAACCGTGCAGGTCGATTACCCCAAGGCGCACACCATCAAGACACCGCTCACCACGATCAAAATCTACAAAAATACAATCGATATAAACGCCACCATAGACTCTAAACAAACCATAGAGACTTCAGAAATGCGCACCCTGATACAGGTGCAGGCCTGTCAGAAAGATACCTGCTATCCCCCGTCTCAAATCACGGTAAACGTTTTGGATTAACACTCAACTGATGCAAGCCCTTTGATATTGACTTCCCCATATTCTGAAGCCATCATCAAAGCATGGGAAATACTGCAAATAAATTTATCATTCTTTTACGTGCTGTAAACGTTGGTGGCACTGGAAAATTACCGATGTCCATTCTGAAAGACATGTGTGTTGCAGAAGGCTTTAAAAAAGTAAAAACATACATTGCCAGCGGTAACGTTATCTTTGAAACGGAAATGTCCAGCAATAACGCGCAGACAGCGTTAGCGGCACGTCTAGAGAAATACACAGAAAAGCCCGTCGGCGTTATCATAAGAACCCCCGATGAAATGGCACAAGTGTTAAAAGCCAATCCCTTCCCGAACGCAGCGCCCAACCATAACGTCGCGATTTTCTTTGACCAATGCTTGCCCGCCGATACGCTTCAACATGTTCAAGGTCAAAAAGACGAAAAATTAAGCTTGGGAGAAAGAGAAATTTATGTTCATTACGGCGAAGGTATGGGGAAATCAAAACTCAAAATCCCCATGGCAAAGAACGGTACAGCGCGAAACATGAATACAATCGCCAAGCTAATTGATATCGCCGCCAATTTATAAAAACCGCAAAATCAACCTTCACCAATCTTCAAAAGACAACACATTCAGATTATAAAGCTGCGTTATTAATGTAATAATCGCGTCTTGCTCACCTAAACCATCAAGGTTTTTTATAGATATAATTTCATTACGGTCAAGGATTTCAATTAGAGGTTTATGCGCGAGCGCATTTGAAATTACCTGCCCATACACCGCCAGATTAAGCGCACCATCAAACGCGGTGGTGATGGAGAGCTTTATATACTCAGCTCTGTGCAACACTTCGCCCTTTTGTAAAGCGTCCAGAATATCCGCCTCCTCAAGTGGCTCATCACGGGGTTCAATATTTTCGATATCCGTATAAGTCGGGGTAGAGAAATACTGCGCCATCCATCGCGTAAAATCATCCGATTGAATTGCATTAATTAAATCGCGACGTATCGTATTTTGTTCTTGCGATGATATAGAGAACGCACCGCTATCCACTGCCATCCCTTCACCAAGATACCGTTTATCACGGGACTCTTCTTCCTCAAGATAAGCCGCATATTCGGCCATCATTTCCGACATTTTAGGCCCCAGAAAACCAACGGAAAACGTCATCGCAGTTTCCAACGTCACGCCCTCATGCCCGAAATGAGGCGGAATGTAAATCACATCGCCCATACGCACCTCAAAATCCTCGCCCTCAAATCCGTTTTGAAGAACCTTTATATCCATACCCTCAATATAGTTTTTATCCATCACGGGATTGGCACTTAATTTCCATTTACGCACGCCAATACCCTGAACTAGGAAGGTGTGATAACTATCCGTATGCGGTCCGACACTGCCCCCCGGCGCGGAATAGCTCACCATAATATCATCCAGCAACCAACGCGGAGAAAAGTGGAAATGCTCTAATAACTTAGCGGTATCCGTGTGGTATTGCTCGACATTTTGGACAAGCAAGCTCCAATCACGCGCACCCAATTCCGAAAAACGGCTCTCGTCAAAGGGGCCATGCTCACATTCCCATTGCTGCCCCGACGAATCATTGGTCACGATGCGGGACTTAATGTCTTCCTCCAACGCCAACCCTGCCATGGTATCACCATCAACAAAGGTCTCCATTAAGGTAGAATCCACAAAATTGCGAACAATAAAGGGCTTTTTACCCCAATATGTCTTATAAAATGCGTCTGCCGTCGGAAATTTGTCTAAAATCATGTAGTTTTCCAATATTTTAGTTTATGAGTGCAGTTATAGACGTATTATGTCGGGAAGGCGAAAGAAATATTGTGCATTCATAGGAGAATATTTTATGCAAAAATTTCCAACATTTGAATTAGAGAAATGGATTCTACGGGGTTTTGAAAATGGAGATATTGATCTTGTTAAAGAAGCATCACAAGACCCGCTCATTCCCTACATAACCTCAATTCCTTCTGATTTTTCAAAGACATCCGCCTTAGAATATATCGAAAGGCAGAAGCAAAGGCATATAACAGGCAAAGGATATTCATTTGCCATCGCCGACATAAAAACCAATAGTGCCATTGGCTCGGATTTCATAATATTGATGAGGGTAGGGTTTCTCTTGGTTATTGGCTTATTGAAGAATTTCGAGGACAGAAAATTATAGGGCATGTACTCCCCGCTCTTATTGAATGGGCTTTCAAATCATTAGAAATACAGCGACTGGAATTATATGTAGAACCGTGGAATATAGCCTCAATTAAAACAGCGCAAAGTCTCGGTTTTCAGAAAGAAGGCTTAATGCGAAGCTGGCAAAAAATTGGAGCAAAAAGAAAAGATATGTTAATGATGTCACTGATAATCACAGAGTATTAAGAGAGCAGTAACGCACTGCAATGGTAAAAGGAAGCAACAAATGAAGATATGGGTTGATGCGGATGCCTGCCCCAAGGTAATTAAAGATATCCTATTCCGCGTGGCGGAGCGCACGAAAATATCTGTCATTCTGATGGCTAATCAACGGCTACATATACCGCACTCCGAGTATATCGAGATGATACAGGTTGGCGAAGGGGCGGACGTTGCCGATGATGAAATCGCCCTGCAATGCACCGCCGAGGATTTAGTAATCACCGCAGATATCCCGCTCGCCGCGCGCGTAGTTAAAAAAGGCGCAATCGCCCTCGACCCGCGGGGCAGTATCTATGACAGCAATAATATCGGAGAAATCTTGAATATGCGTGATTTCATGGACAGCCTGCGCGGCAGCGGCGTTGAAACTGGCGGGCCAAAAGGATTCGGTCAGAAAGAACGACAAAACTTCGCCAATGCACTGGATAAATTCATCGCGCAGAGACGGTGATGCTTTTGTAAATAAGGGGATGACAAAGAGAACACTCCTTTGAAAATGACCCATCTTTTCGACCATTATTTTCTGCCCACAAAGACAGGCTCTTCATGCTAGAACTACAAATATTTATATATAAATTCTCTGTAAATGCCCCCGATGATGCCCTTTTTGAGTAGGTAGAAATATGGAAGCAAGTTGATTTATGCAACACCATATATTCAGCATCAATCACACGCCTTGTATTAATCACATAAGCACTTGGATGTTGTGAAAGCCATTTAAAATATTTTTCATCATTATCTTTAAATTCAACAACGCTATCCATAAGAAGCTCCTATAAGTTCTTTATCAAAGACTCTATCTCACTTTCAGATAAAATATCCTTGTTTAAACCATGCTGTTCCAATCGCGTAAGGCATACCCATGCTAATAAAGGCAAGTGACCATGAGAAATACCAAAGCTATACCCAAAGATTATGATCAAGTGAAACTTGCAGATATCCTAGTGGATGATGAACACCATTGCCGTGAAGGACTTAAGGATCACATTGTTGCACGTTATGAGAGCGTCTACCGCACAGAGATGCATAACGAGATAAAGATCAGTAGAATGCCTCCTTTAGAAGTGGCGCTAATCAATGATGTGCTCGTCCTGTTTGATGGCTATCACCGTTTTAGAGCTATGAAGAATTGTGGTGTAGAAGAGGCTCATATCATCATACATTGTTCCCCGTCAGGTCTTATGAGACCATTTAAAGGTCTTGCATAAGGGAGTGTTTTGGTTTTCATCGTAATGACGAAGGAATGAAGATGCACCCA
>NVUR01000035.1 GCA_002401965.1 Alphaproteobacteria bacterium | reverse complement strand
CTATCGCACGTTTCTTGAAAGTTTCGCTGTATTTCTTGCTCATACCTGTTGTCTCCTGTTATTTCAGTTTAGGTGACAACTACCCTGACACAGGGGGTTCTCCATATAATAAAGTGACTTATTCCGCGTTAGACAAGCTTTGAATAAGCTCTTTAATATCTTCGACACGCCATGCCGTGACCCTTTGGCCTATTGTTACAGGCTGGGGGTATATGCCATCCCTTACCCCGTTCCACCATGAGCTTTTCCCAATAGGGATTAACTCAAGAACGGTGTTTAGTCTTATAAACCCAGTTTCCGGAAGAGAATGTGTAAAAATTTTCATGTTATTTGCTCCAAGCTTTTTAAGTTTTAATGGATGCAAATATGTCTGATTAAATTGATTTATTCTTGGTAAAAAAATCACCTATAAGTAAGTGCCTACAAGGTGAACCTAATGGGTACCTATGGCAACCTACAGGGGAACCTATATGAATATAAAGAGGCCAAACATTGGAGTTGAAGGAGGTGAATTATCACTTAACATCAACCATCTCACCAGCTTCATGTTGTTTCCACCCTTTAGAAAATTTACGTCGGAGCCTATCAAATCTTGTAACCTCACAACCCGTATGTTTGCCAGCATCATGCAAGAGCTTGTGTGCACCATCAGAATAGCCTTTGTACTCACCAGAAAGACGTCCAGTAATATACCGTCTGACTAATTCTCTCTCGTCATATTGCTTTCTACCGCGTGTTTCTATGATAGGAGTGTTACTACTAATTAGATAAGAATCCCCTCGGCCTTTCCAAATCTTAACTTTGCCCATTGCTCATTTCCGCTATGCTTGTTGTTGAAAATTCCCGTTAATCACTTTGCCACCCTGCGCGATATTATCCAGATAATCTGCCCATTCCTGCATCATCTTAATACGATCCGGCATAAATTTGGCACGATCATAAGCTCTGGCATGTGCTAACTGCGCATCTGGCACTTCATGTCTATAATGCAACTTCTCCATGATAGTGCTCATAGCCAAAGCGCGGAAACCATGGCCTGTCATCTTTCCTCTATAGCCCATACGATCAAGAGCCATAAGAATAGTATTATTACTCATGGTATTATTGTGATTTGTGCGGCTAGGAAAAACATAGACAGGATGATTGTGTAATTCCCTAAGCTCTTGCAAAATTTCAATGGCTTGCGATGATAACGGAACGAAATGCTCTCTTTTCATTTTCATGCGACTAGCAGGGACGAGCCACATTTTTTCTTCAAAATCAAATTCATCCCATTGCGCACCTATCATCTCACCTGTTCTAACAAAGGTAAGCATCATAAATTCAACAGCCAAATATGTTTGACGGTTTAACCGCGCCTTATGGCTTCTTAAGTCTGCCATAAATTGCGGTATGTCTCTTGCTTCGATAGCTGCAAAATGCCCTTTAGGTTCCGACTTAACCAAGCCTTTCAAATCTGACGCTATATTTTTGTCTGCACGACCCGTTACAATGGCATATTGATAGATATGTGCACTCATCTGAATAATACGCTTTGCAAGCTCATGAGCACCCCTCTCTTTAACAGTCTGCGCTAAACCCAACAGCATCTTGTGCGTAATGATTTTGATTGGATACTTACCAATTATTGGGAAGACGTCTTTTTCCAAACGTTTTAACGTTGTTTCAGCGTTCACCTTTGACCATTCCTGTTTCTTATACTCATGCCATTCACGGGCGATGGCCTCAAAGGTATTGCCAGCCTCTTGAATACGCTCCTGCTTTATCTCTTGCTTAACAGTGGATGGGTCAAGGCCATTTATAATGAGCTTCTTGGCATTCTCTCTATGATCTCTGGCCTCGGCCAAAGTAATTACTGGATAGCTACCAATACATAGCTTCTTCTCTTTGTTAAGGAAGCGATATTTCAAGCGCCATAACTTTCCGCCCTTTGGCGTAACCTCCAAATAAAGGCCCCCACCATCAGAGAGTTTATAAGATTTTTCTTTAGGCTTAGCATTTTTACAGATTTTGTCGTTCAGCTTCATTTGGGGGCCTTTTTAATTCCGGATTTTTAAAAAGCCCCTTTTAAAGCCCCCATATTTTTTAGACATTATAGGACGGCAAAAGACAGCTTTAAGCGCATATTAGCTTAAAACCGTTGATATTGCTAGTGTTTTTGAACTGTATTGGACGGTGCAAAACGTCGCGCTGGTATCCCGTACGAGATTCGAACTCGTGTTGCCGCCGTGAAAGGGCAGTGTCCTAGGCCTCTAGACGAACGGGACATAACATAGCGTGGTGTCGCATAAGGCGTGAGAAGTTATAGTCTTTTCCGCTATAATAAATCAAGCTTTTTTTTCAAAAAAAATAAACATACTTTATGTGGTCACCATCAAGCCAGCTTTCGAGCAGACATAAAGCCTACCCAAACTACAAAAAACTTAATAAAATAAAAGGTTTACAGAGAATTATCCCAGACGCATCGGTGTTGGCTCATCCGGCTGAATGACAGGCGCAAAATCATCAAATTCCATCGCCATCACTGGGGCTTCTTCTTCTATACCAACAACAGGCGTAACATCTTGCTCACCATTCTCTAGTTGAAGGTTCATAAGCCCGAGATCAACATCCTGAATATAGCCCGTCATAGGAATATTATTATTTTCTGCTAAGTCAAAAAACATCTCTACTGTTGCACGTGGATCATCCACCCCGCCAGCCGCCATCGCGTGATTTAAATCAGTTTCAGGCACACCTGCGGATAAAAGTTGCTCATACACTGTGGCAATGGCGACCTCTAAATCTGCTTCTGTGTGACCAACAGCGGCCATCTCTGGCGTGTCATAATTTAGATCTTCTGCAATTTGTTCATCTAGCAGGTTATCTTCAACAATGCGCGCGCCCTGACTAACGTTAGAGCTTTTACTGGTATCAGCCGCATCACGACCTTCCATGTTCTTATCAATTAATTTTCCAAGTCCAGCAAGTTTAGTGCCAGCTTTACCGCCCGCGGCATCCATAGAATCACGTAAAACGCTCAAAGCACCTTCATTAGAATCATTACCATTACGACGGAAAAAATCATCATATTCAGCAAGCGTATTGGGATTTGCATCGCTAAGCATTTGTTCATAAAGAACATTATTAGCCTCTATGCTGTCTGCTCTGGAGTTAAAATCTTGGTTTAATGCGATCATTATTCATCCAATATCGTTGCTTACAGCCATTATACACAGAAAGCATAAATAAACACAAATAAATTAAGGGCTACGCCGCACCCTTTTCCAAGGGCATATCCATAAATACAGGATTATCACTTGTCCCGTCACATACTTTTGCAAGAATGCCACGTTCAGTAATATAGCCCGTTACAAGCCGCGCAGGTGTGATATCAAACGCTGGATTAGAGGCATCAGAGAGCGTTATTTTAAATTCTTCGACTTTGCCGCTTTGCTCCGCCAACCCCGTCATATGCGTTACCTCACGCGCGCTGCGTCCCTCAATGGGAATCAAATCGCCGCTTTCCATAGAATAATCAATGGTTGGATACGGCAGAGCGATATAAAACGGCACATTATTATCCTTTGCCGCCAAAGCCTTCAGATATGTCCCGATCTTGTTACATACATCACCATTACGGGTCACACGATCCGTTCCAACAAGGCAAAGGTCAACTTCACCTTGCTGCATTAGATGCCCACCTGCGTTATCGGCAATCACCGTGTGCGGCACGCCGTGTTGTTGTAATTCATACGCGGTCAATAATGCACCTTGATTACGCGGACGGGTTTCATCAACCCAAACATGGAGATCAATGCCCGCATCATGCGCCATATATATAGGCGAGCTGATTGTGCCGTAATCAACGGTCGCCAACCATCCAGCGTTACAATGCGTTAAGATATTAAGCGTTTTGCCACCCTTATCCTGTGACATTTTACGCAGCAACGGCAAGCCACTGAGACCAATATTGCGGTTAATCTCAACATCCTCATCACAGATTTCACCTGCACGCTTATAAGCCGCCGCGATGCGATCATCACCTTGAAAATCTTTAACCGCCGCCATCATCTCATCCAAAGCCCAGCGCAAATTTATGGCCGTTGGGCGGGTTGCATGCAGGGTCTTATAGGCATGCTCCAGATTTTCATCCGAAGCATCGCCACGTAACGCCAAGCACATACCATACGCCGCCGTTGCAGAAATCATCGGCGCGCCGCGCGTCCACATCTCAGAAATCGCAGTTGCCGCCATCTCCAGATCGACAAGCTTCACATGCACCAAATCCCAAGGTAATTTCCGTTGATCGAAAATCCGCACCGACCAGCCATCATCATTCAGCGCGATTGATCGGTAATGTACGCCACCTATTTTCATTATGCGTCCGCCATTTCTTTTAAAATGTTATCAAAGCTCAGCACTATACTGAATCCAAGCAGATCAGTTAAGGCGTCCTCACGATCAAGAACAACAACGTTCATTCCAGCCGCGGCAGCCGCAGAAATTTCTTCAACGCAATCAGATAAAAACAGAATTTCTTCTGCGGGAAAACCTGTTTCCGCAGCAATTTTAATATAGGATTCCAGATCTTTTTTCCCGCCTGTCGTCGTATCAAAATAACCAGAGAACAGTTCATTAATATCGCCAACATTCGTATGTCCAAACAGCATTTTTTGCGCCGGCACAGAACCGGAAGAATAAATATATAAATCAATTCCCTGATCCTTCCAACGTTTTAGCCCGACAAGCGCATCATCATAGATATGGCCAATAAGCTCACCAGCCTTATAGCCCTCTTCCCAGATCATGCCTTGCAATGTTTTTAAGGGCGTAATTTTTTGATCTTCATCAATATAGCGCAACAAAACCTCGATAACCTCTTCTATACTAAGGTCAGGATTTCTTTCAACGTCGCGCACCTCATCCAGCAATGCGGAAATCTCATCTTCATGATCCAACACATAATCAGGCAAGTTTTTATAAGCGTAGGGAAATAATGTATCCTTCACAAAGGACAAAGAACTTGTCGTCCCCTCAATATCCGTAACAATAGCGTTAATTTCTTGTTTCATGCGGCGCTCGCTTTCTGTTCAAATTTAGGGAATTTCTCGGCGATCACATCGCCCGTATAATCAGCAACCCAGCCATCCTTTGATGTGAAAAGGCGAATACAGGTTAAATGTGGCTCTGCCCCCATATCAAACCAATGACGCGTATCTGTTGGCACGCTAATCAAATCACCACGTTCACACAATGTCATATAGACACGCCCTTCAACGCGTAAGTAAAAAATGCCTGCGCCCTCAACAAAGAAACGTACCTCATCCTCACTGTGTGTATGTTCGCTTAAGAATTTATCGCGTAGCTCGGCTTTTTGCGGATGATCGGTGGTTAAGCGAATGACATCAACGGATTGATATCCATGTTCGTCTTTAAGGCGCTGTATATCATCGGCATAAGCATCCATCACCGCATCATTATCCGCATCCGCGGACAATGGTGATTGTGTTTTCCATCGCTCAAACCGTACACCGATATCATTCAGCTCTTTCGTGATAACCGCGCCATCACCTGTGTCCAGCGTGATATCTTCGGGGTGTTGATCGGGGTAAATTGTTAAACGGCTCATCATATGCCTCCTATTTGTTTTATATGCATTTCACAAGAGAGCAGCATTTCTGTTGCCTCAATTACGCGCTCTGCCTCTGCCATATCACGACCCCAGCCATATACACCGTGACCACGGATCAAATAAGCAGGCGTTTTAGGGAACGCTTTAAGAACCTCAATCACGACTTCGCTCAACGCATTCATATCCTGTGTATTTTCAAATATCGGCAACCTTACGGACGCCTCATGCGTCTCAACACCCGCATACGCTTTCAACATTTCATACCCCTCCAAGACCAAGAATTTATCTTGCGGCATCAAACGCGTCAAGACACTGCATGCAATAGAATGCGTATGCAGCACGGCATTCACTTCAGGGTATAATTTATATAATACAGAATGTAACAAAGTCTCCGCAGAAGGCTTTTTACCCTCCAAAGGCGTACCATCAAGATCAGCGCGCATAATTTGATCTGCTTGCAACTGCCCCTTATGTGCGCCTGAAACCGTAATGGCCATTTCACCGTCATTGGTACGCATGGAATAATTTCCGCTTGTCGCGGGGGCAAGCTGCATCCTATCCAGACGATTTCCCGCCTTGATGATGTCATTCACTGCATTTTTATAGGATAATGTCATAGGGTTTTTATACCCACAGGTCAGGAAATACGCAAATCTAATCGCCCCCTAATCCATAAATTTCTCGATCGTCACTTCACTTTGAAAAATCGTAGCAAAGGAATTATCAGGAATTTCATTCCATTTATTATCATAGCGATCCAAAGGTTCTGACACGACAACAATATTATCCTCGGCAAAATAAGCAGTGCTACCAGCGTCAGGGGCAGCGCCATGTACCCAACCAGATTTAGAAGAATAAAATTGTGTCTTACTTTTCGCATTATGTGCATAGCGCAATGTATGAACCTTTTGCCCGTTACTCAAAGCGCACGATAAATTCAAATGCCCGTCAACACCATTATCAACCAATGCCTTTTTCACGCGCTCCACCATTTTTTGCAAAGCCAGCTTCGGGTTTTCCTGCAATCCATACGTTAACGCCAATAAGAAAAAAGTCTCACTATCCGTTGTACCTTGTAACTCCGTATAGAATTCAGGCGAAATATCCATCTGCAAATCACGACGAATTTTTTTAAAATCAGTGACATCACCGTTATGTTGGAATAACCAGTTTTTATATTTGAACGGATGGCAATTCGCACGCTGCACCGCGCCGGTTGTTGTTGCGCGAACATGTGCAAAGAAAATACGCGCACGTATTTGACGGCATAATTCATGTAAATTTTTATTACTCCACGCGGGTCTATCATCTTTATACAACCCTGGGCATGGACGTTCTGCATACCATCCTATGCCAAAACCATCCCCATTCGTACTCATCAAACTTCCGTCAGTTCGGAAATTCATTTCCGTATTCATACTCTGCTCCACCAGAGAATGCTCCGGCAAGGTAATAAGCTGCTCAATAAAGATGGGCTGACCACTATACGCAATCCATCGACACATAATAAAACACCATTTTCTTCTAAAAAGTTTAGCATACCGGACGGCAATGCAAGATATATAAATCATAAATAACGCAGCATTTAAACAATAATATAACGTATGAAATGTTTAAAAACAGTTAACGAATTTGCATCCTACGGTAAAAAAACGTATGGTAACGCACAACTTAAACGATATATAAGAAGAATCATTTATCTTGCTGAAATGTAAGAGTGAAATGCCTTTTCTACATAAAAAATAAAAAAGGGAGAATAAAATGCGTATGAGAATTGGGATTCTAACAACTGGGAACGACGAAGAAGAAGATAACAGACTGGTCAATTCAGCCAAAGCACAGGGACATGATGCAAAATTGCTGCACGTCACGAAATGCAGCCTAACTGTCTGCTCTAACACGCCTGAAATTTATTACGAAGGCAGCCCTATCAGTCAAATTTTTGATGTCATCATTCCGCGCATCGACACAGCGCACACAGAATATGGGCTGGCCGTCCTTCGACAATTCCAATCCATGCACATCTTCACCTCTGATAATGCATACGCATTAAAATTGGGACGCGACAAATTGCGTTGCACGCAACGATTGTTAAAAGAGGAAGTCCCCTTTCCAACAACAGGCTTCGCCTATTCAAACGAAGATTTTGACAACATCATCAAAACAGTGGGCGGCGTCCCACTGGTCATCAAGCTGATCGAAGGCACTGAAGGCGTAGGCGTCTTTCTGGCCGATGACATGAAACATGCGGTGAACCTGCTCAAAACATTTAAGAAATTATCCACTCCCCTTATCGTGCAAAAATTCATCGAAGAATCCGCTGGCACAGATATACGGGCGTTCGTGGTTGGTGGTGAAATTATTGCCTGCATGGAACGGAAATCAAGCGATGGCGATTTCAGAGCAAATATTGCACTGGGCGGTCACAGTAAAGCCATAACGTTAAGTGAAGAAGAGAAAAATATCGCGCTGAAAGCGACACAAGCCATCGGCATTAACATAGCAGGTGTTGATCTTATTCGCTCACATTCTGGCACACTGGTCATTGAAATTAACACCTCCCCCGATTTCGGAGGGCAATGGGGACTGGAAAGCATCAGCAAAGTTGATGTTGCAGGTGCTATCATTAAATTTGCCGTCAACGAAGCCAGAAATAGCTTCCGCGGAAATAGGATTTTGAAACAAGCAAGCTAAAACGCGCTGAATACAAACAAACGCAACAAAAAAGCCCCTGTAACATACAGAGGCTTTTTTATATCTGTATTACTATGTAAGACCTAAGCCGCCATAGATTTTTGTGCTTTTTGAACGGCTTTTGTAACTTCCTTACTCACCGGCTCAGAGCTTTGCGTTAATATCTTAACACCAATCTCAGACATTTGATTTGCCCCGCTCATAAAATCATCAAAATTCTCTTTCGCGATTTTACCCTGCATTTCGGTAAACTCGTTCATTGTTTTGCTGCTCATTGCTTGCTTTACAAAGCCCGCCTGCTTTTCCGCAGAATCTTTCGTCAAAGACATCATGGTAGAAACCATATCTTCCATGCCCTTCATAAATATTTCACCGGACTTCGCACAAGCATCAGAATATTGTGTTCCAAAACTTTGTGTATCCTTAAGGATTTTATCAAATTGTGTTGTTGATTTGCTCATAACTATCTCCATAAATTTCGTAAACGCGAATGCATACTCAGATATCTAAATTTGAAACATAAAGATAACAAATCTTTTTGCATTGCACAACTAGGAATATGATATAGGCATCCCCTCGCGTGGTGTCAAGTAATTTTTGTGCGCTGCACAAAACAATCATAGAACGACATTCATTAGACAACACATCACAAATAGAGTATCATTTTATCCTATGTGTTGTGCAGTCTTTGCGCTTTAATATTCACTGAATTTCTAACCATCGGATTTTTAATGTTGAAAAAAAACCAGCAAAGCACTCAGCAACAACAAATTACAGCACACACACGACACACAAATACATTCATCCTCTTCTTATGTTTATTCTCTTTCATTTCAACAAATGTGCAAGCAAAACAAAAAGACACCACAGACAAATATGCTGCCTTTGTTATGGATGCAGATACTGGCCTAATCCTGCATCGCGATAATTCAGAAAAAATACTTCACCCTGCATCGCTGACCAAAATGATGACTCTTCTTATGACGTTTGATGCCTTGGATAAAGGCGCGATACGTCTGCATAGTCGCATACCCATATCGCAACATGCCGCAAGCATGATCCCCAGCAAATTAGGGCTGAAGGCTGGCTCAACGATCAAAATTAAAGATGCCATCTATGCCCTATCCACAAAATCCGCCAATGACATTGCCGTTGCTCTGGCAGAGAAGCTGGGCAGAACAGAGAAAAACTTCGCCGTTATGATGACAAAGAAAGCACGCGCACTGGGCATGACAAAAACCCGCTTTAAAAATGCCTCCGGCCTGCACGATCCCCGTCAAGTCAGTACCGCGCGTGATATGGCCAGATTGGGGCGCATTCTTGTTACCAAATATAAAAAGCATTACCATTATTTCTCTAAAAAGAGCTTCACCTATCAGGGGAAAGTCTATCGCAGCCATAATAAACTGATGGATACATACGCGGGTATGGATGGTTTAAAAACAGGCTATATCAGACAATCCGGTTTCAACCTTGTCGCCTCTGCCGTGCGTGGTGATCGCCGCCTTATTGGTGTTGTATTTGGTGGCAAAACTGGAAAATCCCGTAATGCACAAATGAAAAAATTACTGGATAATGCCTTCACCAGAATCGGCGTAATACAGATTGCAAAGACCACAGTGCCTATTCCACAAAAGAAACCTGAAGGTCTTACGATAACAGCGGCATTGAATATCGAACCATCACAAAATGCTCTGAAAGAAACGCCGCAAACAGAAGAAACACACACAGGGCGTGTCAATATTTCACGTTGGGCAATGTTAAGCTCTATGTACGAAAACTCCATGTTTACCCGTATGATTGGTCAGGGAGACTACGATATTGCCGTACGCAACCGCATTGAAACTGGCCTTATCGCCATTTCCGCACATATGAATGAGCGCATCCCTTCTTATATTTTTGATGCCGCCGATGCTCAGCCTGTGAAAATGGCCAGCACCCCAAAAGAACCCACAATACAAAACGGCGCGTGGAGCATTCAAATCGGCGCATTCACAAGCCGTACACGCACAGATAAAGCGATCATCGCCAGCCTAAACCAATTGCCTTCAGATTTACGCCATGAACGCAGCACAGTCGCGCCCCTGCAAACAAAAAACGGATGGATTTTTCGTGGGCGGTTACACGGCTATACCAAAACCACAGCCAATGACGCCTGCAAAGTCCTGAATGATTGCATCGCCATTGCCCCACATGCCTATCAATAAAAAACACATGCAACAAAACACACAGCACCACATAGCTGAAAAGCGAGATGAGAGCGGTAATGTCCTGATTATCATCCTGCTTGCTGTTGCACTGATCGGTGCCTTAACGGCGGCGATGCAAAGCACCTCACAGCAAAGCGCGCATATTGACAAAGAAACCCTTATCCTGCGCGTTTCAGAGGTGCAACGCTATACTTCCGAGCTGGAGCGCGGCATTAACTACATCATGCAAAATGGTCACAGCGAAAGCGATATACGCTTTGCCCACCCCAACGCACACAGTGATTATGGCGACCTAATTGCTGATAGCGACAAAAGCGATCAAATCTTCGACCGCCTCGGCGGCGCAGCGCATTATGGCACACCGCCCCAAAACATTAATGACGGCAGCACATGGGAATTTTACGGGCACACCGCCCTGCCCCATGTCGGGTCAGACGCCGCAGAACTGATCGTCATTTTACCAAATGTCACGCAAGATTTCTGCGAAAAAACAAACAGCATCATTGGTTATGACGCCACCAACCAACCCACAGACAGCAGTACTTGCATTCATGGCGGCGCAAGCCAACGTTTCAATGACACCACCCAATTTGATTCATCACCCAACACAGTTACCGATGCAACATTTTCAATCAAGCCATCCATGCAAGGATGCGTGCAATGCACCAATGACAACAGCTATCACTTTTTTCATGTTTTAATGGCGCGGTAAGATAACCGCCCTGATTATTTAATTAAATATTTCGATATAAGGCTGATACGCTTATCTTCCTTAAATTGACTTCCCAACTCACACCAGCCTTCCGGTTTAGGAGGGAAAAAATCTGTCATTCCCTGCAACCATTCTCTCTTTTGCAAGCGATATTCACGATAATATCCTGCTATATATATGTGACAAAAACCTCGACTAGAGTTATCGTGCTGTATTTCAATAACGCCACTCGAATCATAAGCAACAAAAATTGTATATTTAAAAGCACTGCGCGTTTCAGTCATCATTAATAATGGTACTCCACCTTGACTGTCCCAATAATATTGACCATTCCGTTTGGTTATTCTCAGGGCATCTTTGCTCTTTAGAGCTTCTAAATATTCCTTGCGACTTTTTGTTCGATCAAATTTAAAAGTTTCTGTTGGAGTAAACTTTGCCGAAGGAATTAGTTCTATAACATCATGCCGAGTATCTTTATATGGAGTATCAATAAATAAGAAAATATAGATATCGTAGGTCACGAATAACAGTAATAATATTTTGATTATTCGCCCTGTTATTTTTATCATCTTATTTTTACACCAAACCAAAGCCGATTACTTTGAGACGCGGAAGATTTTAGTTTGAGTTTGGGACAGCTCTCGTACTTCTCTTGATAATAACAAAGAGTAATCAAAATTCGCGACAACAGTGCCTGAGCGCACATCAATCATGCGTAAGAACACATCCACATCCTTGCTGTTTGGCAAATATGTACCCTTTAAGATGAAATCAGGCGTCACGCCTTTAGACGGCGGCGGATACAGACCGGCGTTACCGCCCCTTGCAACCTCATGCAATTGCACATGATACCCTAACTCCCCCAAACGCAAGCCTATGCCTTCGGGAATAAACGCACCCAAGGGGGAGGAAATGCCAGCATGATCGGTTTCTTCCAGTGGTATCGCCAAAATGATCTGATCTTGACGCACACGGTTTTGGATTTGCACGGCAATAAAATCAGCCGCGGCATAGTTCTTTTCTTTCAAATTAACATCAGGTCTGGAAAACACACCATATGATGTCGCGGCAAGCGTCGCGGTAACCGTTTTATATGTAATAATTTCACCACAAGCCGCTAAAATGGGCAAAACCATTAAAACAACAAGATAGCAAAAATATTTACCTAACATCCCTCAATCACTCCTCGGCGATATCCGTCATACAAAATGACGGAACATCAATCTTTATATTGCCCTTATTAACGTAGCCATAAGTCGGCACCTCATAAAACCCACCAACAAAATCCGACGGAATACCATCATCAGCACCAATCGCCAGCGCAAGATACATACGTTCATACGCACCGTCATGTGCCTCATCATCACCGCAAGACGGTGCTTTTTTTGCAACAAAATCAACACGCACACTATCAACCGTATCGCTATGTGTCAGTAAATATCCCTGACGCGTCATTTCCTCACGAAGAAGATGATCGAAACTGTTATAGAACGCAGCATGACTAGGGTTTTTCAAATATAGCTCATCAACACTGAAGGAGAGCTTGCCATCCATTCTCTCAACCAAATCACGTGCGGCATAACGCATATCTTCGACAACCGCTTTATTATACGCTCCACTATACTTATACCCGATCTCATGCACTTTTGGTGCGGGCGCAGATTTAAATTCTTTATCGTAGGAGCTATAACCGCGCCCCATAGGCATAGGCGCACCTGTATAACACCCCGCCAAAACCAAAACCGATAAACATATTGAAACAGAGAAGAAAGAACGCATATCACTAAATCCTGCAAAAACAAAAAAAGGAGAGCTTTCATGAAAAGCCTTCAAGATTCTATCAATTCTTTGCGGGCGCGTACAGCCTTAATCCATCTTACACACCAGAACGCCACACATTACATGACCTGATGCCGCCCTGCATCAGATAACCAGCACAAATCACGTCCACAATCAGGGCCAATACAGATTTTTCGTTTAACCAGATACCCTTGATTAAGCGCGGAGCGGACGCGATGTTCACCATAACGCTCCAAGACTTCTTCGATAGAGCATACCGCGCCCGTTCTACCGTAAAAATTTTCCAAGGATAAAAAATCTGATAACATTCACAACACTCCACCTGATCGTCAACATGATATTGATACTCATTCTCAAACAAGAGCACATCTTTGTCAAGAACAACAACAGCGCGGCATAAAAAATCTGTGAATATGGGCGGTTCAGCCCTGCATTTTCCGAATAGAGTTGGTGGTGCTGTGCCCATCATAGACAGGCATAATATCAACGATTCCGCCATGTTTTTTCACTGTAGGGGCTTCGGGGATTTGATCGACCGTATAATCACCGCCTTTGAAATAGATATCCGGCTGTAATAAATCCAGCAAATCACAAGCGGTATTATCCTGCCCCTGCTCTTGCGCGCCGAACAACACAACCATGTCAACAGAACCAAGTGCCGCCAAAACCGCCGCGCGGGATTGCTCATCATGCACAGGGCGCGTTTCCCCCTTTAAAACACGCACAGATGAATCGCTGTTTAAACCAACAACCAAACGATCGCATTTATGCCGCGCATCATTCAAATAGGTCACATGACCAAAATGGACAATATCAAAGCACCCATTGGTAAACCCAACTTTAAGACCACGCGCTTTCCAGCGCAGAATTTCCTCACGCGCTTCATAATCACCCAAAACCGGTGCCTGACGTGTGCGTTCGATACGTGGTGCGCGCGCATGATCGGCCGCATCACGCGCAACAATATCCATGGCAGAATCATGGTGACGCAAGACATCCAACAATTCCTGCGCGCGAATTGGCGCAGTTCCCACCTTTGCCACAACAATACTGCCCGCAATATTGGCCAAAGACGCCGCTGCGACAATATCCGCACCCGCCGCCAAAGAAGCGGCAATGGTGGCGATAACCGTATCGCCTGCGCCCGAAACATCAAAAACCTCAATATCGGATGCGCTTCTGATATGGGTAATATCTTGCCCTTGACCTGCAATAATGCTCATCCCGTCTTTGGAGCGCGTTGCAATAACCGCGTTAATACCACTGGTATCAATCAAGCTGCGCGCTGCGCTAACCACTTGTTCATCCGTATCAACGGCTAAACCGCCCGTAGATTCTGATAATTCTTTCTTATTCGGCGTTACGATGTCCGCGCCTGCGTAAATACTGTAATCCGTGCCCTTGGGATCAACTAAAACACTCACCCCTTTATCATTTGCCAAAGCAATCAAAGACTTCAATAACCTTGTCGTTAAAAGACCTTTACCGTAATCTGACAAAATCATAACCTTCACATCAGATAAAAGAGCCTCTGCCTTTTCCAATAACTGGTCGGCCAATTGATCTGAAATATCTTCGATACGTTCAAAATCCGTACGCAAAAGCTGTTGATGCCCTGCAAGAAATCTTGTTTTAACAATAGAAGTACGCGCTTTTGATTGAATTAGTCCTGATATATCAATCCCTTGCTTCTGCGCCAAATCCTTAATTTTCGCGCCATCTTCATCATCACCGATAAGAGACAGAATTTTTCCCTTACACCGCAAATGCATAAGGTTAGAAAGCGTATTCCCCGCCCCACCCAACATCACACTTTCGCGCGTTACAGATAAAACAGGCACGGGGCTTTCAGGCGATATACGCTCCACCTTGCCATACACGAAACGATCCAGCATAATATCCCCGACGACAAGAACAGGCACGCCCTCCATCGCAGTGACAAGATCCGTATCTTTGAGGCTTTTACCCGACATATTATGAAAATCCGCTATTTTATTAAAGAATATGCACTTTTATGAGCTTTTGTTAGTAATTCGTCAATCTTTCTCGTGTTTAATAGAGCTATATGAAGAGGACAAAAAACACGAATAAACAAATAAATGACGATGCGTAACACTAGGGTAAATAATATGAATAATATAAAAAACACTGCAAATACAGGTATTTTCAGGACTATAAAAAATTCATTGCGCCGTAATAAATTGGGCGAGACACTTGTCTTGAAAGGGTATATCTCAACCTACGAGCTTAAAGACGCCCTCAAAAGCCAAAAAGAAACCAATAAACCTCTTGGGCAAATATTTATAGAGCAAAGCCAAATCACCAAACAACAATTGACGCGCCTTTTATTCCGTCAAAAAGTGATGCGTTTGGCCGCCACAACCATTTTATGCATGGCATCTTTAGGTGGCATGACAAAAAGATCGCATGCAGGCGCGATCAAGGACGTCCCCGCACGCATTATGTTAGCCTCTGCGAGTGATACAAGTTTCCAACATATTAACCAATATCCCGAGCTGTTCGGCGCAAAAGAAAAGCGCTCAACAAACCTGAAAGCCTTTACAAAATGGACAGACATGTTCGATCGTTTTGATAAAAGCCTCAATAAATCCAGTTCGAAGCGGATCATTCAGGATCTCCAAATTGAATTGGCAGAATATAAATCATCTTCTATTTATGCCATGGCAAAACAAGTGAACGCCATGATGAATCGCCAGAAATACATTGGTGATAACAAAAATTGGGGTAAATCCGATTATTGGGCAACACCTATCGAATTTATGACACGTGGTGGGGACTGTGAAGATTTTGCAATTGCAAAATATGTTGCCTTACGCGCCCTTGGCGTTCCAGAAGACCATATGCGAATTGCCATTGTGCAAGATCAGAAGAAAAACATGCCACATGCAATATTGGTTGTGTACTCCGAAAAAGGCGCTGTCATTTTGGACAATCAAATCAAAGATATGCGCCGCGCAAACAGCATCGCACATTACAAGCCAATTTTCTCAATCAATCGTGAGGCTTGGTGGTTGCACACCACACAAGAAAGACCAACAACAATTATTGCCGCCGCGCGATAAGGCTCAGGCAAAATCAGGTAAATTATTTGACCACTTATGCGAAATAGTCTACGGCTATGGGCATGAAGACGCATGCAAAAGACCTTATTGTTGGACATCACTACCCTGCGTTAAACGGCTTACGTGCGCTCGCCGTTTTGGGTGTTCTGATCGCCCACAGCGTCACGATCGCCGCCATGGGCGCACCGGCGGAAACGCCCTATCAATCAGCATTTCTCGACATAATGGGTATTGGCTGGGTTGGGGTTGATTTGTTTTTCGTTTTATCTGGGTTTTTAATTACCGGAATATTGCTCGATACCTCTGAAAAGAAAAACTGCCTACGGAAATTTTATATTCGCCGAACTATGCGAATTTTCCCATTATATTATTTCGTTTTATTCCTGTATTTCTCGATAACTTACACCCTTGGCCATATAGAAACATTCGGTACCTCCGAAATCATGTACTTACTCTATGCTGGAAACTGGGATGAATGGGCTGGGCTGCCCCGCCCTGTCGCCCTGCGCCACCTATGGTCACTGGCCGTGGAAGAGCAATTCTATCTTATTTGGCCTGCAATATTCTTAATCTCCAACAAATACAACATGGCAAAGCATGTCTGTATTTTTACAATCCTCGCCACAGTTCTTTTCCGCATTGCCTTTGTTTGGTTTGATTACCATGATTACATCTATCATATCACTATCACACGCGGGGACAGCCTGTTGATCGGGGCATTGCTGGCGATCATCATCAAGGAAAAAGGGCTGCATTACTTCAACATACGGAAGTCCATTTATGTCTTGACCATCGGGTGCATCGCCATTGCCACCCTATTCTGTATCAATGGCAATTTCGCTGGTAAGACCCCGCTGATCTTGATGTTTGGAATACCATCGCTGTTCTTGGTCTTTGTACCCGTTATCCTGCTGACCTTCTTGCTGCCACGCAATCACATATTTCAACGCGTTTTATCATCACCCGCCCTGACCTTCATGGGGAAGATAAGCTACGGCATGTATGTATATCACTGGTTCGTGATTATCCTGATTCATAGCCTAAACCTTGTGCCATTTGAAGATTACAGCTTTTGGTCACGTCACGCCCTATTCCTCGCCTATGCAACACCTGTGACTATTATACTTTCATGGATCAGCTATGAATATATAGAACGGCCGATTTTGGGCTATAAGGATAAATGGGCATCTTATGATGATTAGATATGCACGCCCTTAACGCGGTGACGTGCGTCCTCGATATAGCCTTCGGGATCAATATGAATTAGGACTTCTGCCGCAGGGTAAAGCTTTAATATCCCCTCCTCCAGATCTTTGGCAATGTCATGCGCCGCCCATAACAGCATCTCAGGATCAACTTCAATATCAAACGACATCACATAATCTGCGCCGTTACGATGGGTTCGTAAATCATGCCACCCAGCAACTTTTTCATGGGATTCGATTACCTTGATAATACGGGCACGATCATCATCGGATAACTCCCGATCCAGCAGCATATCCAAAGATTTAACCGCAATACCGCGCGCCATATAAACCATAAAGCCCGCAACTCCCATTGCGAATAGACCATCAAGCCAAGAAGGCGCACCATAGAAGCTCACCGCTAAAACGATCAGCGTGCCTATATTAACCAAAATGTCACTGCCGTAATGAACGCTGTCTGCCTCCACTGCCAGAGAGCTAGATCGTTGCAATGCGCGGCGTTGTATCAGCACAAGAAAACCAGACAGGATAACCGAAATCCCCATCACATAAATCCCGATCCAATGATGTGTCATGACAACGGGATGCACAATGCGATCAAGTGCCTCAAAGGCAAGAAACACAGCACCACCGACAATAATCGCCGATTGAAACAAGGCTGATACGGCCTCCATCTTACCATGTCCCCAACGATGATCGGCATCGGCGGGTCGGCGCGCATAATAAATGCTGCTCAATGCCATAACGGAGACCAGCGAATCTAAAACAGAGTCTATCAGGGAGGATAAAATACTGACCGCGCCGCTCTCGTAATACGCATAACCCTTTATCATGATCAAAATCATGACGACAAAAATCGCCGCATATCCTGCGAAGACAGCGGAATGTGTTTTAGGGATACTATCGGCTATCGGTTTTTGTGGCGCATCATTCATGGGGACATTGTGAAATAAAACACGAAAGAAAACAACAGAGCTTATAAAGAAGTAAAACTCTCCAGAACTGTATGCTTTTGCAAGAAGGCGGTGAAATCAAAGGTCGGGAATGCATCCATCGTTTTCTCAACTGCGGTGCCCAACGGCACTTTATCTTGCAGCAAACGCAGCATTTCGAACTCATCTTCCGATAAGGAGATGATACTCACCTCCAGAGCGGGACGTACGATAAGAAGGCGGCAGGTATGTTCTTCCGTTAGATCAGGCGCGGGGTTGTTGTCCGCATCCAGACAAAAGCTCCGTATACTCTCTAACGGATATGGTGAAGCGATCAGCGTCGTTGACGAGCGTAAATTTAACACTACGTCACCCAGCGTTTCAGGCGGTACTTGTGCCAAAGCATCAGGGGCAAGTGCAATATCGTCGGATGCGTAATACGCCGTATTCAAGGCGAGTTCCAATGTTGCAACATCCACCAGATAAGGCAGCGATTTTGCGGGATCATAGGTCTTGATAAAGTCATCAAAGCCCGCGCCGTACATATGCACACATGCGCTTGTAGGTGGGTTTTCAAAAATAAAGTCACGGGACATCGCCCTTAGGAAATCTTCACCGACGAGGTTCTCCAACAAAGGAAAGGTCACGCGCAAGACCTCGGATAGGCTACCCACAACATTATTGTGATAGACTTTTAATCGTTCCTCTAAAGAAATATCACCTTCAGAGAACAGAGCTTTAAAATCATCTTCGCACTCTTGTATCTCGCGTACAGGGCGGAACATTGTCTCTTTGAATTGCTTTTGGAATTTAGCCAGCTTCATGGCTCTGCTTTCCGGCGGTGACGCGTTCGATAATGCTGCGCGCGCGGCCTGCTTCTTCAACAAGAGTTTCTAATGGCGGAAAATCCTGATCCCATTCTATTAACGTCGGGATAGAGCCTATGCGCTTTACGGCATACTCATACAAATCCCAGACCTCATTGCGCACCAATTGGTTATGGCTGTCTATCAGAATTGTATGCTCACCCGCCTTTTTTACGATGTGGCCAGCCAGATGCATTTCACCTACATTTTCATGCTTTACGTTATCTATGTACTCAATCGGATCGATACCATGATTATGGCTTTGTACGTAAATATTATTAATATCCAGCAACAAACCGCACCCTGTTTTCTCGCACAGCGCGTTCAGAAGTTCATATTCCGGCATTTCATTATCGTTAAAGGCCAGATAAGTGGAGGGGTTTTCTACTAGAATTTTGCGTCCGAAATAACTTTGCGTTCTATCAATATTCTCACACAATCGATTAAGCGTTTCCTGCGTATAGGGCAAGGGCAATAAGTCATTTAAATGCGCATTACCGCTGGCACTCCATGAGACATGGTCAGAAATAACGAAAGGCTCGAATATATCGATCAGCTCTTTAAACTGGCGTAAGTGCTGTTCATCAACGGGTTGGTCAGAACCAAGGGACAAGCCCACGCCGTGCATACTAATCGGGAAATCTTGTCTGATTTGTTTTAAATAGTGACGATGCATTCCCCCGCCAAAATAATTCTCGGGGTGAACTTCAAGCCAACCAAGGTGCGGCGGCTGATCTATGATTTCTTGATAATGGGGGGATCGAAGCCCAATACCCACCGGATCATCTATTGATAAATCCGGTGGACAAAAGGGAACAGCCCGTGACACATCATGACTTGTGGCGAGCTTGCTCATAATATTACTTAATGTGCTTTTTCAGCGTGATCATCAGCTGCATGGAATTCTAGAGATCCACCAACTAATTTTTCACATGTACCTGTTGGAACAGAAACCCATTCAGCGGCTCCGCCATCAGCTTTAGCCATACCAGCACAGCTGTGTGACTTATCTGCTGCGCCACAGCCATTCATGCCGGCTTTAACAACGCCATAGCATTTTTCTTGGCCGTCTTTCATTGCGTGTGCAGATGTCACCATGCCGCCCAATGCCGTTACAGCAACAGCGCCAGCCAAAAGTGTATTCAATGTTTTCTTAGTTGTCATAGATTTATTCCTTCCAATCTATTCGTTAAAATTTAACTCGAGTAATCAGTATCAGGAAATAATCCCATATCTGATAGAGTTATATCCCCTTTCGAACGATACAAAAACAAAGTTACATTTTCGGATAAAAAAATCAGATAAAAAAGCCAAATAAAAAGATTGAGCCACAGAATAACTTTATGTGTATATATAAGGGTAATCTCATAAATTCAAACACAGATAACAAGATGCAGCTTTTCGATACCTATCAAAACATCCCGCCGAACGCACAAGAATGCGTGGTTATTATCGGAAATTTCGATGGTGTCCATCTGGGGCATCAAGCGTTGATCGACAAAGCACGCAAGGTTTCACAAAAATCCGGCAAGCCATTAGCCGTCCTGACCTTTGAGCCACATCCAAAACAGCTCTTCCGCCCTGATGAGCCACCCTGCCGCATCACGCCGCAGCGTTTAAAAGCCGAGCGTTTGACCTCTCACGATGTTGATTATGTGTTCTCACTGCCCTTTGATTGGGATTTTGCTAGCCAATCTGCTGCGGATTTTGTGCAAAACATCCTGATAGACGGCCTTAACGCATCCCATATCATCGTTGGGGATGATTTTAAATTCGGGCAATTACGCAAAGGAACGCCACAAACCATTATTGATGCAGGACTGCAAACAACCATTATTGATGAAGTAAAAGGCGTAGATAATTGCGATTTATCATCCTCACACATACGCCAGCTTTTAAGAAAAGGCAAAATAGACGATGCCAATGCGATCCTCGGATGGAATTGGGAAATACGCGGCGAAATCTTTAAAGGTGACCAACGCGGACGCGAACTTGGCTACCCCACCGCAAATATGAAACTGGATAACATCATTCACCCTGCCTATGGAATTTACGCCTGCCTCGCACGTATAGAGGGCGAAGACACATGGATGCAAGGCGCGGCGAATATCGGTATCCGCCCTATGTTTGAAGTTCCCGTCGCGCAAGTTGAAACATTTATCTTTAATTTTGACTGTGAAATATACGGGGAAACCCTCTGTGTACGCCCCGTAAAACGTCTACGCGGAGAAGCAAAGTTTAACTCTCTGGATGACTTAATCGTCCAAATGGAGAAGGACTGCACCCAAGCCAAAGAAATACTAAAGACTATAAAATGAGTGTTTTCCTCTCCCTATTCGTCAATCTCTTACCGCTCTATGCCCTTATCGGATTAGGGTATTTTGCAGGGCGCGTGTTAAAAGTTGACCGCCAGAGTCTCGGCACATTGGCAATCTACATCTTTATGCCCATTGTTGTGTTCGGGTTCGTTGCAGATCTGGAATTTAAGCTCTCTTATATCGTACTCCCTATTATTCTTTATGTTTCAAGGGTCATTGTTTCCTTACTTTTCCTAATGATAGGTAAAAGAGTTTTTGGTGACACGCAGGCCAATTTGATGGCGTTATGTGCCGCGATGGGCAATACGATGTATTTCGGCTTACCGCTTGTTGTCCTTCTTTTTCCTCATGAGCTTGTGCCAATTTATATTTTCATGGCTTTGGGAGGTGTCGTTTTTGAGGCAACAGTCGGTTACTATATCGCGGCACGCGGAAATTTTGATGCACGCACAGCTTTGATGAAAATCCTATATTTTCCATCACTCTATGCCATTATTTTAGGCTTATGCGTGAATTTTTCACAAATAGAGCTTCCTGATGTTTTCTGGGTGTATTGGACACATTTCAAGGGTGCTTATATTGTAATCGGCATGATGATTATTGGCACAGCACTGGCCAATATAAAGCATTTTGTTATCGGAAGGCGTTTCTTATATCTGGTTTTTCTTGGGAAATTTTTCATTCTGCCGATTATTCATTTCATCTTTGTGCTACTGGATAGCTTAGTTCTTCATTGGTTTGACAAAGAAATATATGCATTACTAATGATCGTATCATTTGTTCCCCCCGCTGCAAATATTGCAACTTTAGCCGCGCAATTAAATCTACAGCCTGAAAAAGCGGCAACAACGATTTTGATAGGAACAATTTTCGCGCTCTTTTATATTCCCTTAATGGTCTGGCTTTTCAATCTTGGCATTTAACGCCCACGCATTTTGTGCATGGCAGCAATGCAAACATTACGCTTCTATTTTCGTAAAACCTGCTCTAAAAGTCGCTCTTATTATTTACACCCCAAATTATCAAAGATACTTACACCCTCTTATCATTTGATAATTCACTCTATGGCAAGGGCTGCGTCACGTGGCTCTTGCCATTTTTTTCATACGCATTTCATAAGCACATGCTTGATTCTTCGCAAGATTATCGCCATAGTGCTTCGCATAAGCGAATGTGCGTAAAGAAGGCCGTAAAGAAACTATGACACAAGATAAAAAAGACGATTACAGAGACACCGTATTCCTACCAAAAACAGACTTCCCGATGCGCGGCGGTCTGGCCAAGAAAGAGCCTGAAATTATGGCTGGCTGGGATGAGATTGACCTCTATGCGCAGCTTCGTAAAAAAGGTGAGGGTCAGAAAAAATTTATCCTGCATGACGGCCCGCCCTATGCCAATGGTAATATCCATATGGGACATGCGGTGAATAAGATCCTGAAGGACGTTATTGTCCGCTCGCACACCATGGACGGTAAAGACGCACCTTATGTTCCGGGTTGGGATTGCCACGGTTTGCCAATCGAATGGAAAATCGAGGAAAAATACAGAAATGCGGGCAAAGATAAAGACGATGTTGATATCCTTGAATTCCGTGAAGAGTGCCGCCAATTTGCTCGTGAATGGGTTGATATCCAGAGCAAGCAGTTTCAACGCTTAGGCGTTAGCGGTGATTGGGCAAACCCATACCTGACACTAACCAACCGCGCGGAAAGCAAAATCGCGCGTGAAATCCATAAATTCGCAGCAAATGGTTCTCTCTATCGCGGTAAGAAAATCGTGATGTGGTCAGTGGTTGAGAAGACCTCCCTCGCCGAAGCCGAAGTTGAATATAAAGAACATAAATCCGTTACGGTTTGGGTAAAGTTCCCGATTAAAGAATCTGGAGTCGTAGGTCTTGATAAGATTTTGGCTGGCAAACCTGCCAGTGATGGCAGTAATGATGAAGAAAAAGAAATCGCTGGTACAACATATCCAAGAAATGGCGCCCGTGAAGGAGTGCCGCCTGCTTCTATTGTAATTTGGACAACCACACCATGGACAATCCCATCAAACCGCGCCATCGCATTAGGTGAGGATATTGAGTATGGAGTCTACACGGTTAAGGATATTCAAGAAGGAAGTAGTGCGGTCAAAGGTGAAAAATTGGTGATGGCAGTTTCTTTAGCAGAAAGCGTTAAAGAATCTGCAAAAATTGAAGCTTGGGAAGAAGATGTGTATTTTTTAAAAGGTTCTCTTTTATTTGGAACGACCTGTAAACACCCACTTGCTGATCTTGATGAATATTATAAATATGACGTGCCAGTGTTAGCTGGAGATTTCGTTACGGATGAGGCGGGAACAGGTTTTGTCCATATCGCCCCCGATCATGGTGAAGATGACTTTAATTTAGTGCAAATACATAATGCTGTTGCCAATACCGAGTGGGAGGGTGTTCAAGGTATGAAACCACCGGAAAATAACGAAATCGAAATCACAGATAACGTGACCGATGACGGGAAATTCCGTGAGCATGTCGGCCTGTTCGCAGGGCTGGAAATCTATACCCAAAAAGGTAAACTGGGTGACGGGAATTTCGCCGTTCTGCGTGAGCTTACAAATGCCGGTAAATTGCTCGGCAAGAAAACGATTAAGCATGACTACCCGCATAGCTGGCGTTCAAAAGCCCCGATCATTTTCCGCTCTGCCAGTCCGCAATGGTTTATTGCGATGGATGGGGTTGAGAAAATCCGCGAAAAAGCATTGCAAGCCATCAAGGACACCAACTGGTATCCTGCGAAGGGTGAAACACGCATCAATGCGATGATTGAGAGCCGCCCTGACTGGTGTATATCACGTCAACGTGCGTGGGGAGTGCCGATTGCGCTGTTCCTGAATAAGGACACGAACGAAGTTTTGATTGATGAAGACATCTTCACGCGCATCACCGAAGCCTTCGAGGCCGAAGGCGCAGATGCATGGTGGAAAGACGGTGCAGCCCAGCGTTTCCTTGGCGATAAATATAACGCCGATGATTACACCCAGATTTTTGACATTGTTGATGTTTGGTTTGAATCAGGCTCTACCCATAAATTTGTCGTGGGTGATACACAGACATGGCCGTGCTTTGAGGGCGTGGATAAGATTGATCTCTACCTTGAAGGCTCTGACCAACATCGTGGCTGGTTCCATTCCTCTTTGTTGGAAAGCTGTGGCACGACGGGGCATACGCCTTATAAGAATGTGATGACACACGGTTTTGTGCTGGATGAAAAGGGCTATAAAATGTCCAAATCCGTTGGAAACGTTGTTGATCCGTTGAAAATGATGAACCAATATGGCGCGGATATTATTCGCCTTTGGGTGATGCTGTCTGATTATCAGGAGGACATCCGTATCGGCAAAGACACGCTGAAAAACACCAGTGACCTGTATCGCCGTATCCGTAATACGTTGCGTTTCTTGCTGGGCGCGTTAGAAGGCTTTGATAATGACGAGCGTATCGAACGTTCAGAATATAAAGATATGCCTGAGCTGGAGCGTTATATGCTGCATAATCTCGCCGAAATGGATGAATTTGTCCGTGACGCGATCAAAAATTATGAATTTGGCAAGCTCGCCAAACGTTTGCATGATTTCTGTAATCAGGAGCTATCGGCGTTTTACTTCGACATCCGTAAAGACCGTCTCTATTGCGATCGCACAGATATGTTCGAACGCCGTGCATGTCGCACGGTGATGGCAGAAATCTTTGATTGCTTGAGTGCATGGCTCGCCCCGATTCTATGCTTCACCGCCGAAGAAGCGTGGAGCCATAGACCCAAAGGCGCGTTTAATGATGCAAAGTCTGTGCATTTACGTGATTATCCAGCTGTTCCAGCAGAGTGGAAGGATGACGACTTATTTAATCGCTGGAAGGAAATTATATTAATAAGAAAACAAGTGCAGGAATTTATTGAACCTATTCGTGCAAAAAAAGAATTAGGCTCTTCTTTGGAGGCTAAACCAACCGTTAAAACACCATTGAAGACTGTTCTATCTCTATCTAATGAAGAGTTTGCCGATATTTGTATTACGTCCCAAATATTAATAGAGCGTGGTGATCCGAGTATAATTGTCCAAAAAGCCCAAGGCTCAAAATGTGATCGGTGTTGGAAAGTATTGCCAGAAGTCTCCGCAGAAACGCAGCTTTGTAACCGTTGCACCAACGCCGTTGACGCGCATAAGAGCAACAGCAAAGCGGCTTAATTCAAGATGGCCTTCAATATCCCCTGCGCGATTGGTGATTTTGGGTCACTCATGGCTGCGTTCATTTCTTTATGGTTAAGCTCATCTATAGCATGCATTGTTGAACGCGTTCCTGCCTCATTTAGAGCCTTATTAAATACAGATGTCTGGGTAACCGCACCCGAACGCCCCGATGCCACATACATTAAAAACTTCGGCGCATTTTTGCTGTTCACATGAAACAGTGGTGTGTTCCCCGTCAGGTCTTATGAGACCATTTAAAGGTCTTGCATAAGGGAGTGTTTTGGTTTTCATCGTAATGACGAAGGAATGAAGATGCACCCAAG
>NVUR01000034.1 GCA_002401965.1 Alphaproteobacteria bacterium | reverse complement strand
ATAAGCCTTAATCCTGATAAAAGTAAACGTGAAAAGGAAGTTAAAATTGCAGCATGATTTGAAAATTTCACATGACAACTTCCTTGACACCTTCCGAGACTGTCCGATGTAACAGTTTCCAGATTAGAGCGCTGGTCACGCAAAGCCTTCCTGATATCACCGATTTTTTCATCACTGCTGGTGGCTTGGAATGCCTTTTCATGGATAAGCTGTGGCAATTTGGGCAAGACTTTATCAATATTAATACCAATATGGGACAGGCGTCCGATCACTGTTCTTGGCTCATCGACAATAGTGAGCATCGCACCGCGTGTGTTTTTCTTAAATACTTCATTTAAGGCATTAATATCTGCTTGGGATTCTAGATTTAGTATTTGTAAAAAGGGCGTGAAGCGTTCGGTGGAATTATCAATGACAATGTTACGCTCGGACTTATCATGACCCTCGGCAATATTACGCAATAATTTTACAGTTTGGGATAGGGAAACGGCATCGCCCTTTGTGTGCAAAACAAGGTTGGGTGAGCGTTCATACAGGTCGTCATAATCACGGCGATCCCTGAAATGCAGATTTGCACCTGCTATTGCGAAGTTGCGGACTTGGATTTTTGCGGCGCGTCCACTAAACTTCTCAGTCGCAATATGCAAGTTTTCATGTAAGGGGTGGACTTGTGTGTTGGCTTCCAGCATTATTTTTTCATCACCAGCTTTTACTTGGTCGGGCGTGATGTAATACATCTCTGGTCTTGTATCCAGGCTGCGGTCTAAGACGTGATCGAAATCATCGGGGTAGAAACTGTGAAGCAGGTCAATGACAAGTTTCTCTTTACGAATTTTTGGTGCGAGATAGAGCTTTTCCCCATCCAAAACCTTATCCAGACATGTATCAATATATTCCAGATCATCACATAATGATGAAATACCACTTATATCACCCATAACAAAACCCATTTTATATTTATTCTTTAGTATTCTTGTAACATGATTGTCAGGATAATTGCAAAGTTTCATGATGCAAGGGGGGCTGTAATTTGCTATAATACTCTTATGGTCTTTGAAGTTATTAATAACCCCGCATTCACGCAAGCCGCTGGTTTCACACAAGAGCAATTCCGTAAACTGGATCAGCTCTATTGCGCGGCGGCCTCGCAAAAGACGTTGAATTACAGAACTGTGGATTGTGATTTTGATGAAGGTGTTGCAACTTATACGTATTATGTATCTTCTCACCATGCGCCGTATTTGCAATTTATCATTCGCAAAGTCGGGCCGCAAACCATGATGTATGAGCTGTATAAGCAAGGCAAAGGGCGGATTGTCAAATCAGGTGTGTTTGCGCGCACCTATGAGCGGCTTTGTAAGGAAGTTGCGGGGTTATAGCCTCATCCGCATTACTTTTTTCATTTATAGGGTGTTTATCGGTGGGATTCCTGTAATATGTCTTGTGCATATTTTTACAGGATATAATGATGCGTCTTAAATTTTCCAAATTCAAAATATATTGTTCGGTTATCGCAATGGGGGCGTGTTTTGCTTCTCCATCTTTTGCGGAATATCAGAAAAACTATATCGGAGAGATGGAGACCTATACGGCCATTTATGAAGATACGCTTGTGCATCTCGCGCGTAAACACGGCCTTGGCTTTGTTGAGGTACGTGCTGCGAACCCTGATCTTGATCCATGGATTCCGGGTGCGGGTGCAGAAGTTATCTTGCCTAAACGTCATTTATTGCCTAACGCAAAGCGCGAAGGCTTGGTTATTAATCTGCCGGAGATGCGTGTTTATGGTTATCTTAATGGTGACGATGCGCCTGTGACATATCCGTTGGGTATTGGGCGCGAGGGCTTGGATACCCCAATCGGCCTGACCTCTATTGTGCGTAAGAAGGAAGGTCCAACATGGCGCCCGACCCCGCGTATGCGTAGGGAAGATCCTAAATTACCTGCGGTTGTTCCGCCGGGGCCTGATAATCCGCTTGGCACGCATGCACTGTATTTGGGATGGGCGCAATATGCCATTCACGGGACTAGCAGACCTTACGGTATCGGTCGCCGGGTGAGCAGCGGGTGCATCCGTATGTACCCTGAAAGTATCATCAAGTTATTTGAGCAAGTACCTGTCGGGACAAGGGTTAATGTTGTAAACCAGCCAATCAAGGTGGCGTGGATCGGCCATGCGCTGTATCTGGAGGCGCATCCAGATATGGAGCAAGCCATCAAGATGGAGGAAACTGGCGCGGTTGAGAATCAAAAGCTGAGTGATAAGGACATGACGCTGATTATGGATAAAGCGGGCATGTATAGTGATCGCCTGAATTGGCCGCGTATTCGCGCCGCGGTGCGGGATCGCGCGGGGTATCCGATTCGTATTGCACGGTATTTTGATGATGAGGGTGAAGCTTCGTCAAAAAAATTAGAAGAAACGCTAAAGAAAATGACGGATCAAGAGGTCTCTGTAGGTTCGGAGCAGCCTAAGACGATTGTTGCAGAAGTAAAAGATTTGCCTGATGACGGGCAGGGCGGTGGCGCGGTGAGCATCTCTCCGTCCAAAAATTCAGCGCAGAATAAAGCCGCAAATGTTAGCGGCGATAATCTTTAAGTGTAGGCAGAGATTAATATTATACTGAATATAAATGGTACGATAATAGGCGCGCTTAAGAAAAATATTTTCCATTTTCCAGTTTTGAAGAAGCTGGTGAAGCTGAAAACCGCGCAGGCAATCCACATAAACATGACGACAAGCATGTCAGTTTCTTGGTTTAAAAGGAAGTTTGTATTCTCTGTATCCACAAATTCATAAATTCGTGCAACGGCAAATGATACGCTGATAAGTGTGAAGCCGATAAAATTAGCCGCAAAAAACAGAAGGACTGGGATAATAGTTTTCATTGTGCGCTCATCTTTATATTCATAATCGTAATATAATAAAAAGACCGTCACAAGGACAGTCTTTTTTTAAACTTTATACTTTTCACAAAGCGCTTATTTTGTTTGCGCTCTTTGGAAAACACGCTCAGCCGGAACAACAGCAGTTGGTGTAGCGACAGGCATAGGGGCACTTTCATATTGTGCTGTACGCTCTTGTGCGTATGGAGGGGCTGTATCAATATCGCCTGTTCCTGTTGTGTCACAAGCAGATAGGGCAAGTGTAGAGCCAACTAGGCAAAGTGTTGCAATTGTTTTTTTCATTTTAATTCCTCATTATATTTATTTCATTAATCGTAGGCACCTTGCGGAGAAGGTAATCCTTCAAAACCTATACAGGATTCATTATACTATGTTCATAGTTTTTCAAGTTATTTTTGATTTTTTTGTCACACATGATTGAATAAGTGCAAAATTGCAACACTAACGGGTGTTCAATTGCAAAGAATTCTAGTGCAGAAATTGAGGGTCTAATCCTTCAATCTCGAGTATTTTCGTACGGCTTTTACCACCGTATTTTATCGTTATCGCACTTTTGGGGATGTGCCACGCCTTGGATAGCAGCGCGATCAGTGCTTTATTTGCTTTGCCTTTTTCAGGTGCAACAGTGACGTGAACTTTCAGTGTGCGTTCGCCGAATAAATCCTCCTCCCACCCGAGGATCGCATTTTGTTTCGCACATGGCGTCAGGCGGATGGTGATTTGTGTTGTGTTCATCTTTTCGTGATGTCTTTGAACGAATCGTAGTCCTTCGCGAGCATTTCAATCTTTGATACGATGTCTTTTTCTGCGTCATTTGCCATGCCATCTTGAATGGCTTCATTACTTATCGCGAAATGGCTGCTTAAAACATCTATGATTTGTGCTTTAGCCTCCTCTATATTATTTTTCTCTAATGTGAGGAGGAGTTCAATTTGGTGTTCTGCATTCATATTTTGAATGGATTCGACATTGATTATATCACTTGTTTCATCAATGTAATCAATCGCCTCTTCTATATCATCGAGACGTTTATCGGAATTGTTCTGCATAAAAAGCAAGGCAAAACTTAATAATAGAAGTGGTATAAGCAATAAAGCGATCATAAGGCGCATTTTATCAGGTAATTTCGCATGACGATAGCGTTTAATCATGATTATATGGCGGTATGAGCAATATACATCTTATAAAACTTGTTGTTGGTGTTGCGGATTTGCAGAGCTTTTATGAGCTACAGCAACGCGAAATTATTGATTACCATGGGCAACCTGCCGTTCCGTGTTGGACGCGGTATAAAGCCAAGCGCGCGGATGAAATATTACGCGAAGGCGGATCAATTTACCGTGTGATTAAAAACCGTATTCAGTGTCGCCATCGTATCCTTGGGTTCGAGATGGTGGAAGCCAAGGACAAGGGGATGCGTTGTATGATTTTGCAAGATGCGACGATGATTGAAACTGTGCATATGCCGCGCCGTCCGTTTCAGGGTTGGCGGTATTTAAAGCCTTGTGACGCCCCGCCTGATCGCGGCATTTATACGGGCGATACTGCGGAAGGTCTTTCCCCCGAAATGGAAGAGGAATTACGTGAAGCAGGGTTGTTATAGCATATCTAATATCGTACAGGATGATCCGCGGTATCACAGCGTATTTTTAAGGTGTTTTACATGAAAATTTTATTGATTGGGTTGGAATTATTTAAGGAAAGAGGCGACGGTCTTAATCGTTATGTCTCTGATTGTAATAAATATTTACCAAAAATGGATGCTCGGATAGATTATATGGTCTCTGGTACAAAGGAGGATTCTGTAGAGGGTAAAGTCAGAATTCGTGCCTTTGCAAAAAGTGATGAGCCATTGTTAAAGCGATGGTATGCTGCTTTTAAATGTTATCGAAAGTTGATCGTTGAAGAGCAAATTGACATCGTTGTTTCTCATTTTTGTTTATACAGTTTTCCCCTTATTCCTTTTATTAAATTACCGTATGTCGTTCATTTTCATGGTCCATGGACGGATGAAAGTTATTTCGGGAAAAGCCTTCCTGTTTTTGCCCATGTTAAAAGATTTATTGAGAAAGCCAGTTATAAGAAGGCTTCTGCGCTGATTGTTTTATCCTCTAGTTTTCGTGATATTTTGCATGAAAGATACGATATTGCGTTAGAGCGCATTCACGTGATCCCTGGTGGTACGGATATACAGCGTTTTGATATTGCCTCTACGAAGGCGCAAGCCAGAGATAAGCTGGGATTACCTAAAGACAGACCCGTTATATTTTGTATTCGCCGCCTAACAGAAAGAATGGGGATAGAGCACCTTATCGCGGCAATGAAAGATGTTCATAAACACCACCCCGACGCGGTTCTGTATATTGCAGGGAAAGGTCATCTGGAAAATACGCTACGACAGCAAATTAAAGCAGCAGGCTTGTCTGAATCTGTTAAACTTTTGGGCTTTGTTGAAGATGATTTGTTACCTTATTATTATAGAGCTGCAACATTATCTGTTGTTCCAACACAAGGATTAGAAGGGTTTGGGTTGATTATTGTAGAATCTATGGCCGCAGGAACGCCCGTTATGGGGACGCCTGTTGGTGGGATACCAGATATTTTGCAACCTTTATCGCAGAATTGTTTATTTAAGGACACATCGTCTCAAAGTATAGCCGAAGGATTGGGCAAAGCATTGTCTGATCCAATGTTTTTGCCTGATGCGGAAATGTGTCTTCAATATACCAAGGATAATTTTGATTGGAACATTATATCGCAAAAGTTGTTATCCGTGTATGAGGCACAACGCGCCGCCTTCGGGAAATAGATGCGTTATGGTTTGCGGTGTTCTATATAGTTTGTTTGTAGATTTTTTCTGTTAGCCAAAGATGTTTCCTTTTCTACCGTGTTGGCTTGAACATAAAGTGGGGCTACCTATAGAGGCTTTTGACATATTGCGCTATGTCATCTAATATACAATAAAATATAATGAAAAACAGGGTGTAATGTATCAAAAACTTCGACAGTATTTTAAGAGTAGGGAGGCGAATTCTCGTTTTGAGAATACCGAGCCTTTTGAATTAGACCCAAAAATTCGTATCGCTTATGATGAAAAAGATTTGGTTGTTATTCACCACCCTGAAGTCAAAGCTGTTTTGTGGAAGCGCGATATTGACCCAAAAATTTCTGACGACCTTTGTCAATATGAAGCCGATCAAAGCGCAAGGAAACATGGGCAACAGGTTGTGAAAAATCTGAACGGAGTCGATATCTTATATGATAATAGTACCCCCGACTCCATTGCTTATGATGTTGCTGATGTAAATAAAAGTTTTAATCGCGCTACTTATAGCTCGGCAACCGCTCATATCAAGTATTTTCATAGTAGTACGGATAGTAAGCAAGAAGATCGTGCAAGTATGGTTCATGTAGATGATAATTTCACTTTACGAGCACTGGTTTGTTATACTTTAGATATAAATGCAGCAACTCAATATTACCCTGGTTTTCTCGTGAGGACGTTAAGCGTATTAATCAAGAGTTAAATGCTGTTTCCACAAGTGAAGAGCGTGACGCGATCAAAGAAAGTTATGATGTTCAGACTCTCACGCTGGGAGAGGTCTTAGTCACTAAAGGGTTGAATTTTGATCGTAGTCTAGGGTCTGAAGGACAGTTGCTTCATAATGGCTCGGAGCAGTATGAGGGCGGTATTTTCAGGTATCTAACAATGTAATTTAGGTCTATTTTTCTTGGTTTTTAATTCTAGGAATTTCGAAAACTTCCCTATGCTACAGCCATGTATAGGATATTATTCTTATTTTGTCAAGGAATTTATTCCTCTAAAAAGAGGGGGCGTTTCAGGTTTACACAATATCCAAGCCAATATCAAGCGCAGGGGCGGAGTGTGTTAGGGCGCCGATTGAGATATAATCAACGCCTGTTTTCGCGATATCAACAACTGTGTTTAAGTTAACCCCGCCTGAGGCCTCGGTAATCAAGCGACCATCAATAATGCTGATGGCTTTTTTAAGATCAGCCAGCGCGAAATTATCCAGCATCACGATATCTGCACTGCCATGCGCGAGAACTTCATCTAACTGGGCAAGCGTATCAACCTCGATTTCGATTTTAACCGTGTGGCCTGCATTGTCTTTGGCGCGGGTGAGTACTGCGTCAACTCCGCCTGCAATCGCGATATGGTTATCTTTAATCAGTATGGCATCATCAAGACCAAAGCGATGATTATGCCCACCACCTGCACGCACGGCGTATTTCTGTGGTGCGCGAAGACCAGCCAATGTTTTGCGTGTATCACATATTTTGGCATCTGTGCCTTGCACCGCTAACACATAGCGACGGGTGAGGGATGCAATACCTGATAAATGTATAAGGAAGTTAAGCGCGGAACGCTCTGCGGTTAGTAGTGCGCCCGCAGGCCCTTCTATAATGGCGATTTCTTGTCCTGCTTCGATAACCTCGCCATCTTGCGCGAGAATATCAAAGGAGAAATCGGGATCGGTATGGCTGAAACACGACAGGGCAAGAATAAGCCCCGCCAGAACACCTTGTTCACGAGCGCGGAAAATGGCGCGGCTGTTCGCATCTGCGGGAATAACGGATTGGCTGGTGATATCATGCCCATGCCCTAAATCCTCCAACAAGGCGGCGCGTACCATATTTTCTATCAAAAGCGGAGAGAGTGACATTTAGCTCATCTCCAACATACGTTCCACTGCAACACGCGCTCGCGCAGATATTTCAGGATCAATGATAACTTCAGGCTGTTCGGTTCGTAGAGCCTCCAGAATTTTCGGCAGGGTAATGCGTTTCATATGTGGGCACATCTGACATGTGCCGATCATTTCGACATTCGGGTTATTCGCGGCGATGTTATCGCTCATCGAACATTCGGTCATCAACATTGCCATTCTGGGCTGCTTATTTTTAATGTAATCATCCATTTGCGCGGTTGATCCGGCATAATCGGCCTCTGCCATAACATTAGGCGGGCATTCAGGATGGGCAAGAACAACTAAATCTTCACCATAGGTTTTGCGTGCATCGATAATATCTTGCGGCGTAAAGCGTTCATGCACGATGCAGCTGCCCTCCCAATAGATAATTTTAACATCCGTTTGTGCAGCAACATTTTGCGCCAAATACATATCAGGCGCCATAATCACAGTGTCATGCCCCTGCGCGCCCAAAGCATTGACGATGGTCAGCGCGTTGGAAGAGGTGCAGCATACATCGGTCTCGGCCTTAACCTCGGCAGATGTATTAACATATGTGACCACCGGAATGCCCGGATGCTTGGCTTTTAAACCGCGTAAATCCTCGGCGTTCATTGATTCAGAAAGAGAGCAACTTGCCTTCATATCCGGTATCAGTATCTTTTTCTCGGGGCAGAGCATTTTCGCCGTCTCGGCCATGAAATGCACACCGCACTGAACGATAATATCCGCGTCTGTTTCCGCCGCTTTACGCGCCAGCATCAGCGAATCGCCAACGATATCCCCAACACCAAAGAAAACATCCGGCGTCATATAGTTATGCGCCAGAATAACCGCGTTTTTCTCACGCTTTAGGCGGTTAATTTCATATATATAAGGCGCAATGGTTTCCCAATGCTCGCGCTTATATTGCTTTGATAGTTTTTCGAAAAGTGGCGCGGTTTGTGCGGCAACTTCATCAGTGTATGCAAGTGTTTGCGTACTCATTTTCTTTCAACCCTTCACAGGCGGTGAATAATGACGCTATATTTCACATTCAACAGGGATAGGTCAAGGCAATGACGGATTTATTTGCAGAAAAAAGTGAGAAAAATGTTGGTGCAGCGCATCAAAACAGGCCCATGGCGGATATTTTACGCCCCGATGCGCTGGATGATGTGGTCGGGCAGGATCATTTATTGGGCGCGGAAGGCTCGCTACGGCGTATGGTGGAAGCGGGTGCGCTATCCTCGTTGATTCTTTGGGGGCCTCCTGGGTGTGGGAAAACCACAATCGCGCGGATATTGGCGCAGCACAGTGATTTACATTTTGAGCAAATCTCTGCGATTTTCTCTGGCGTGGCGGATTTACGCAAAGTGTTCGAATCGGCAAAGATTCGCAAAACCAATGGGCAGGGCACATTATTATTCGTGGATGAGATTCATCGATTTAACAAATCTCAGCAAGATGCGTTTTTGCCTGTGATGGAGGATGGAACGATTACCCTGATCGGGGCAACAACGGAAAACCCATCTTTTGAGCTGAACGCGGCAGTATTAAGCCGCGCACAGGTATTTGTGTTAAAGCGCATTGATGAAGATGGGTTGGAAATATTATTGAACCGTGGGGAGGAACGTCAGGAACGTACGCTGCCTATGGACGGGCAGGCGCGTGATTTGTTGAAAACCATGGCGGATGGTGATGGACGTTACATTTTGTCTATGGCGGAGCAGATTTTCGCGCAAGTTGATGGTGATGTTATGCTGGACAGTGAGGCTTTGTTGAACATGATGCAAAGGCGTGCGCCTCTCTATGATAAGGGTAATGACGCGCATTTTAATCTTATCAGCGCGTTCCATAAATCTTTGCGTGGATCGGATGTTGATGGAGCGCTTTACTGGATGGCGCGGATGTTACAAGCGGGGGAAGATCCTGAATACATCTTACGGCGCATGACATGTGTGGCGTCAGAGGATGTGTCTATGGCTGATCCGCAAGCCTTGCCACTGGTGATTGCGGCGTGGCAAGCCTATGAGCGTTTGGGGCAGCCTGAAGGTGAGCTTGCGATGGCGCAGGCGTGTGTGTATTTGGCAACTGCGCCTAAATCCAATGCCAGTTATATGGCACTTAAAGCCGCAAAACGCGCGGCGAAGGAAACGGGGTCATTAATGCCACCAAAACACGCGATGAACGCCCCGACAAAGTTGATGAAGGCGGAGGGGTATAATCTTGGTTATCAATATGATCATGATACGCCCGAAGGATTTTCAGGGCAGAATTACTTTCCCGATGATCTACCGCGTCGAACATTTTATAAACCGGTGGAGCGTGGTTTTGAGCGTGATATTAAGAAGCGTCTTGATTACTGGGCGCGCTTAAGACAAGCATAATACCGCTGGCAATAATAATCACCGCGCCTGCAATCATCCATAAATCAGGAACATCACCAAAGATGATATATCCGGCGATTAGTGCGATCACCATTTGTGTATAATGGATGGGCGCAATAATCGCATAAGGCGCAATGCGAAAACCATAGGCAATCGTGCTTAAGCCTATTGTGACGCACAAGCCGTTCAATAGGAAAACAGGCATATGGTTTGGCTGTGGCAGGGGGATGTCAGGCAACATATAGAGGCTGAGTAAGAAAAGAATGGTAACGTTGGGATAAAAGGATAGAGAAAGCAATGTCTCTTGATGATCCAACGGACGTGCAAAAAGGCTGAGTGCGACAATGAAAGCCAGTGCAAGAAACGCGTAGAGCATTTCCACAGATATATCTGTTAGCCCAAAGCGAAAGGCAACCAAAATGCCAGTAAAGCCAAAGGCGATAATGATCCAGTTTTTGAGGGATACATGTTCATTATAAATTGGGCGCGCGGCGATGGTGATAAGGAATGGTGCAAGAAATAAAATCGTGTAAAGCGTGGAGAGCGGCAGGGCATTTTCTCCCTTTAAAGCACTGACAACGCATAAGGCAATGCCAAGCGCGCAAACGCCGCGTCCAAGGTGGATGGGCAATTTCTTTGTGCTGATTGTTTTATCTATGCCGCCCAAAAATCGAGAGAAACACAGTCCAATAACCAAGGAAACATAATATGTCCAGAAAATCACATGCAGGACGTCATAATGCATGCCAAGCCATTTTGCACAGGCATCCGCCGTCGCAAAACTGGTAAAACCGCAAAGTGCGATCATGATTCCCTTTTGTGTTGTATTTAAAGAGCTTAACATATGTGTTTGATTGTCCTATAAGGTGTCATGCAGTGTAAGAGGTTTATATGATTGGCACAATAGGAATAGTAGCATTAGGCGGCGCATTAGGTGCAGTGGCACGTTATGGTGTGAATGTCGGCGCGGTGCATTTTATCGGGCATGGCTTTCCTTGGGCGACGTTGATTGTTAATATTGTTGGGTCATTCCTGATGGGGATGATGATTGTAAAGTTTTCGCAAATGAATACAATGTCGCAAGAATTGCGTGTGTTCTGTATGACAGGTTTTTTAGGCGCGTTTACAACATTTTCGACGTTCTCGCTGGATTTCGTAACAATGTGGGAGCGCGGTGAAATGGCGCAGGCTCTGGCTTATATGCTGGTGTCTGTTGTTGTTTCTGTTTTAGCATTATTTTTGGCACTTTGGATTATGAGAGGTATCACATCATGAGTGAATTACAATTTATTACGGTTAAAGACGATGATGACGGTCAACGTTTAGAGCGTTGGATTAAGAAATATGTACCGGATATGCCCTATATTCTGGCGCAGAAATTATTGCGTAAAGGGCAAATTCGCGTTGATGGAAAACGTGCAAAGCCTGATATGCGTATCAGTGGTGGTCAGGAAATAAAGATTCCACCTTTTACCGTGTCGGATCAAAAACGTCCGCCGAAGAAATATGAAATTACCGAAGATGATGTGGATTTCATGCAGTCTTTGGTGATTTATCAGGATGAGGATGTTATTGCTCTGAATAAGCCCTATGGCTTGGCGGTGCAAGGCGGAACGAATACCAAACGCCATATTGACGGGATGTTAGAGGTTTTTCAGAATAAAGAAGGCGTTGCGCCGCGTCTCGTGCATCGTTTGGATAAGGACACCAGCGGTATATTATTGCTGGCACGCTCCGCCAAGGCGGCGAAGGAGCTTGGCTTTCTCTTTAAAAATCGTGAGGTGCGTAAGATTTATTGGTCGATTGTAACGCCCACGCCTGAACGTCTGGAGGGCGCGATCAAAGCGCCGCTTATCAAATCCGAAGGTGATTATGAGAAAATGATTATTGATGAGGAAGAGGGGAAATTTGCGCTAACCGATTATACGGTTATTGAAAGCGCAGGACGCGCAGCAGCGTTTGTTGTCTTTTGGCCGCGCACTGGTCGCACGCACCAAATTCGTGTTCATGCGGCAGATGCGCTGGGCTCTTCTGTTTTAGGAGACCGAAAATATCGTGCCGTTCAAGACGAAGAATGTAAATTGATGCAGGATGATCTGGAGGGCATGGATTTGGCAAAACGCCTGCATCTACATGCGCAGCGTTTGATCCTGCCGCACCCAATGAAGCGCGGGCAAACACTGGATATTATCGCGCCGCTTGCCCCTGATCTTGTGAAAAGTTGGAAAAGTCTGGGTTTTAACCATAAATATAAGCAAGACCCGTTCGCGGAGCTTGATTGAATGGCTTTTGCCCCGTTATACTTAACGAAATTAGACACACTAGTAATGACCGATAGAGAGTTTTAAATGACCGATGAATCTTACCTGTTAGATGGATTAGATAAAAAAGAAAAAAACTGGTTGTCCAGACTTTTAAAGATCACCTTTTTTGTATGTGCTTTTATCTTGGTTGGGATTACGGTTTTATCGAATATGGGTGGTTCAAATGATGATTTGAAGGATTCGGTTGAACGCTTTGCCAGTGACTTATTTGGTGGACGTCCGGTATCGGTCGAAAAGTTGGTTTATATGAGCTTTTTCCCGCGTATCGGTTTTGATGCGGAGGGCATTAATATTTTATCCAAGCGAGAAAATGGCCATATTATTGCACATTTTGATAAAGTTCAGGCCTTTATGACCTTTTGGAATGTCGCAACACGTACACCTAAATTCACGAATTTTTATATAGAGAACTTTACCGCCATTAAGGGCGTGATGGGGGCAAAAGAGTTTCATATTGAAAAGGTCTTTATCGATCATGACGTCGAAATGTCGAGCGCAAAATTACGTGGAAACGGGCGCATTGGTGTGCATCCATGGTCCTTTGTCATGGATATTGATGTCGCTGGCTCGAAGGGGGCTTATAATTATATGTTGCGGCGGGATTTTCCTTTGGTTTTGGATATTGCGGATATTCATTTTGAAGCCACATTTATTAACCATGAATCTGATTATTACAAGTTGGAGGACTTTCAATTATCATCCAGTGGAAAAATGATTCGCGGGACCCTTCTTTTATCGGCACTGGGTAAAAAGCTGTTGAAATTAAAGGGAAATGTGGAGATGTCTGATGGGCAGAGTGCTATATCCCCCGATGTTATTTTTGATTACGCACAATCGCCTGTTAAAATTTCCGGAAAGATACGCTCTGATCGGCTTTCATATAATGATGTAATGGGGGAGGATTCTGCCCTGTCGATCTTGATGAGGTTACGCGATATCACGGGATATGGTGATATGCTGGAGGGGAAGGCTTCATTTTTGGGGCAATATAATTTGGATGTTGATTTTGATTTGCAGAATGTAAAGATGGATGATTCTGTTATCAATATTCTGAAATTTCCGGTTACACAAATTAATGAAGGGATTAAGTTTGGCCCTGTTAAAAGTGATGTGGATCTGATGCCCGCTTTGCTGTTTGTGGTGCAGGAAAAGACAAGCAACATTGTTGCTGTTTTTCAAAGTGGTACACTTGACCTTCCTTTTGCGAAGGCGTGGTTACAGCATGTTCCAAAGGCATTGGGTCAGCGTTTGGATATTGAATGTGGTATGGCAGTTTTTACGCATGATGGTGAAGATTTAGTCATTCAGGATTTTGCGATTAATACGGCGCAAGGCACTGTTAAGGTGCGTAATTCTAAAATTTCTGGCGATCAGAATATTCGTGATCTTGAATTTTATGTAGCACCCAAGAAAGCTGAATTTGAAGTGATCGCGCTGAATAAAAAATCCTATAATTTTGTGCAATCCAGCCTTCAAGGTGCGGCGCAGGTGTCGCCTTGTGTCCCTTATATTTCGCAAGTAGATGATGTTGCAATAAGCGATGGAGCGCAAAAATAATGAAGCGTTTTTATAAGCTGGTCTCTACTGAAAAAGTTACGGATGGTTATCATATATTACTGGATGGGCGTCCGGTAAAAACCAAAGCCAAGGCGTTTTTATGTGCGGCGAATGCGGCGATTGCTGATCGTTTGATGCAGGAATGGGTGGATCAAGCGGATGATATTGTGCCTGATACCATGCCCTTTACCCAGATTTTAAATACGCAAATTGATCGTGTATCAGCGGAGCGCGATGTGATGAGCGCAGCGGTTTTGAAATATCTGGATACGGATTTATTGTGCTATCCCACCGATATGCCGCAGGACTTGGCAAAGCAGCAACATGAAAGTTGGCAGCCGTTTCTGGACGGTTTCTTCAAAACAGTGTTTGGATATGAATTGCAGACGACAACCGCCTTGGCCGCAGTAAAGCATCCCGCAGAGGTGCATAAGGTTGTGGCGGATTATGTGCATGGTCTTGATGATGCGCGTTTTACAATTTTGCAATTGGTAACATCAATCAGCGGTTCGCTGATCCTTGCTTTGGCGATGGTGCGTGGCGGGGCGTCTGCAGCCTCAGTGTTGGATGCGTGTTTTATTGAAGAGACGTTCAAGGATGCCCTCTATGATGCGGAAAAATATGGCAGTGATCCTATGCTGGAAAAATCCAAGAAGTCTGCGATGCAGGATTTCTGCGCAGCAGAAGATTACCTTGCGCTTTTATAGTCTTCTATGATGTTGGTTTACATTTTGCCAATGTAACAAATGATATGATGAGTAGAGCGTAGCATAGGCTGGCCACCATCAGTGTTTTATCAATGCCCCATGCAATATTCAGAGCAATCGCCATAGAACTGCCCAAGACACCCGCCGCGCCATTAATGCCCCAAAACCATGCCGTTGCGCGTGTGTCAAAACGCTCGGTCAGGCTGAGACCTGTTGGAAAACCAAAGCCCATAAGTATGCCTGCGGGGGCGATAAGTCCAATACTAACCAGTACGCGGGTGATGAGATCAACCTCTGCGTAGCTGTAAAATACATCACGTAAAACGAAAGATAGTAATATGCCGTAACCGCAGGTGGCAAGACACCATACTATTTGTCGGGGGAGTGTGTTGAGTGGTAATTTTTCGGAGACCAGACTGCCCACACCTGCCGCAATGATAAGGCTGAACAGGACGACACTGAGACCGTAAATCGGGTGGCCTAAAAACACACCAAATGCCTGAAGCAGGGAAATTTCCATAAACATAAAGCCTAACCCAATAAGCATGAAGTATAATGTACCTGCCTTTATGAAGGTGCTGCTTTTATCTTCGACCGTTTTAAGGAGGGGGGCAATAATAACAAAACCAACCATAATTATAGAGAATATAATAATGATATAAAGGTTGAATGTGGCCTTTACTTGCCCTTGAGATACTTCGTGTCCTGCCTGTTTGGGCATCAAAACCATTTTAATGATATCCAATGGTCTTGTCAGGCGTGCCTGATTAAAGAAGAAAGGACGCATATCGGTTGAAGGGGAAACATCAAAAAATTGCTTATCCGATATCGCATTTAGTTCATCCAAATTTTTTGCTACGATCAGATCTTGTAATATGCCTTCTTTTGTAGGGTAGCCGGGCATAATAATAATTTTATATTCCTTTTCTGCTGCTGTTTTTTGCAGTGCAGCAAGTTGCTCCTCGGTAAATGGAGATTTTGAAATGATAAGTGTTGCGATTGCCGCGGAGTTAATCATCACAATATGTTCGCGCACATTATCTATGTCTTGATTGAATAATGTGGCCATTGCGACGGATAGGGTGCGCCCCGTATCATCCATTACATTGGCTGACCAGCGACTGACGGTAAATGCGCCATGTTCATTCAGGTCATTCATGAAGATTGTCCATGCCTCGACTGTGTAAAGTCCGTTTTCGGATAGGGCGAAAGCACCTGCGCCTGTTGCCGCCCATGTGTCGATCAAGCTCATTTGCACAAGGTCGAGTTTTTCAGTGTTTTGTCTAAACCAGCTGCGGGCCTCTTCGTTTATAATTTTAACGCCAGGCTGGTTATAAAGATTGGCATACTCTCTGTATTCGGGGTGATCTTTGAGCAGCTTGATTTGAACTGGATTAACATCCAGTGCGGTTACTTCTTCAACACCGAAGTATTTAGCAGAAAGCAAATCACGACCACCACCAACGCCAATAATGACGGATTTTTTAATGTTTGGTAAGTTATAGGCAACGTTGGTTACGTCATATTCAAGATATTTATGTTTAGAAAAATCACCGTCAAATTTTGTAATAGGTGTTCCAGCATCACCATCAATGATTAGGAATTTTCCTGTTACTGTAATATCTATTGGTAGTTTTGGTGATGGTCCCCAAAGATATGGTTTTTTTTCTTTTACTTCGTTCATCACTGTAACGCGAGAAATGGAATTCCATTCCTCATAATCGATATTGGACATCGTTACAATTTTGTTTTTTATCCATAATGGATATAAGAATGGTGTTGGTGCGGCAATATTAAGCGCACCGATAGAAAATGTAGTGATACAGAAACCTAGTGCCGTTTTTTTGAGGTTAATTGTTGATTTTCCAAGCGTAACGTCTGGCTTATCTGTGTCGGAAACCGGAAAAAGCAGCGCAGAAATGAAGGCTATTCCTGATAAAAACAGAATGGCGGATGGGGTGTCTATTGTTTCCATAAGAAATAACGCGCCGATACAACCCAGCCCAGCTCCTAGTAGGTCTATACCGTAGGTTTTGCCAACAGGAAAAGGGGCGCGTGTTAGGGATATGGTGATGGCAATTCCGGCATGATAATAGGCAATTCCAGTGGCCAGAGCAGCAATGGGCAATGTTGCAAATGTCTCGAATGCGTTACTTGAGATAAGGGGAATGAATAACTGGGCGATAAGACCGATTAGAATATAGAAACCAAAAGCCATGGCATGTTTGCGGGCAATAAGGCCGTAATGCTTACGTTGTTCTTCTTCAGGAGATCTGTAAATCTTTAGCGCGCCCATTGTTAAGCCGAACATCGCCATGCTGATGACCAAAAATGATAAATGATACCAAGAGGTCACAGAAAAAATACGTGATTGCAGGATTTGCAGAGCCATAACCAGTCCTGATAGTAAAAATACACCCGCATAGAATGAGATCGCTTGATTCTTCATTATTTTATAGCCCTAAATTCAGTTTATAATTTATTGGTTGGGACGCGCTTATTTTTTAAGATAAGCCACCATCCTCTAATGCAACGGAATAACAGGTAGAGTAACGAAGGGGCAAATGCAATAAAAGCAGCGATAATAAGATGATGGTGGTTTTTATCGTAGAAGATAACGCCACATGGTTTCATAATTGTTGATATTGTCTCAAAATTCCCGTTGCGAATGATATATGTCCAATGGTCTGAAATGTAGGAGATGCAGGGCTGGAGTGTAACGTAATTCACCAAAATAGTGAGGTAGAGAAGGCTGCCTAAACTTGCGATCAAGATATAAAGATTGGCGCGCCAGAAGGTTCTGATAAGGTATGTCATATGATTTTCGGTTATACCATCTTCTTCGGCGGTGCTGCGAACGGAATAAATTGCGGATAACGTACACACGCAGATCATCATTGCGAAAAGAGAGGCAATATTGACGGGGATGAAGGATATAAATATTGAGGTAAAAAAGACGATGTAAAAAGCAATAATCATGTGCTTTTCTTTATTTGTCTTGGTGGTTATATTTTTATCCATAGTTATTCCTTGGTTCATGTACGGTAGAGCTTAACGCCGTCCGAAGAGTCTCTCAATATCTTTTAATGATAACTCGACATAGGTTGGTCTGCCGTGATTGCATTGCCCTGATAATGGTGTATTTTCCATTTCGCGCAGTAATGCATTCATTTCATCAACGCTAAGCCGTCTCCCCGAACGTACAGAGCCGTGACACGCCATAGTGGACAGCGTTTCGTTCAGGTGGGTTTCTAAAATGTTGCATTGGTCATTTTCGAGAAGTTCATCCACCAGATTATAAATCAAGCCTTTAATATCGATATTCGCGCCTAAAAGAGCGGGTAAGCTCTGCACAGCCACCGCGCCATTGCCGAATGCCTCTATTTCAAGACCGAGTTTTCCTAGACTTTCTGCGTGTTCTAACAGCCGTTGCGCTTGGGTTTCTTCCAGTTCAATGATCTCGGGGGTGAGCAGACCTTGCTTGGTGATGCCGGTCTCGGTCATTTGTGCCTTAAAGCGTTCATAGACCAAACGTTCATGGGCGGCGTGTTGATCGACGATGACTAAGCCGTTTTCGCTTTGTGCGACAATGTAGTTTTCGTGGATTTGTGCGCGTGCCGCGCCTAAAGGGTAATGCGCCAGATCAGATTGTTCTTCATAAGAGGCGGCGGCGGGTGTGTGTTCTTGTTCGAATTTTGCAGCAGGCGGCATGTCATGCGCCAAAGATATTTGCGGGGCATAAAGTTGATGCTGGGCTTCTGCCAGATTGCCGTAAGCGTAGGAACGAGGTACAGCGGGGCTGCTGCCACGGTGCATGGGCAGGGACGGCGTATTATGGTTTTCTGCCCTGAACGCGCCAAGTGTAGAGGCAGATATTGTGCTGGAGGTTTGAAAGCCCCCTTCATGGATGGCGTGTTTTAGGGCACTGATAATCATACCACGGATAAGCTGTGGGTCGCGAAAGCGCACTTCCGTTTTGGCGGGATGCACATTCACATCAACATCAGTTGCGGGCAGGTCAATGAACAGGGCAAGAACAGGGTGGCGATCACGGTGTAATACGTCTCTGTACGCGGCGCGCACACAGCCATGCAGTAATTTATCCTTTACCGCGCGCCCATTAACGAACAGATATTGATATTGCGCTGTGCCGCGATGATAGGTCGGTAGAGCCGCAAAGCCTGAGAGTTGTAGGCCTTCACGCTCGGCTGTGATTTCCATCGAATTTTCACCAAATTCCCTGCCTAAAATAGAGGATAATCTGCTCTGTGAATCCAAAACGGCGTTTAGGTTTAGTTTCTTTGCGCCATCATGCGTTAATTTAAAAGTGACATTTGGGTATGCCATCGCAAGGCGGGTTACGGTGTCTTTGATCGCCATGAATTCGGCGCGTTCGGTTTTCTGGAATTTCAGGCGCGCGGGCGTTGAATAAAATAAATCCCGCACCTCGATCCGTGTTCCTTTTGGATGCGCGCAAGGGATTATTTTTGATTTTTTCCCAGCTTCACAATTTATTTCCCAGCTTTCACCTGTTTCTTTATCGTGGGTTTGTATTTTTATACGCGATACGGCAGCGATTGAGGCTAATGCTTCGCCGCGAAAGCCTAAATATGCGATATGGAGTAGGTCATCATCGGGCAGCTTTGATGTTGCGTGTCTGTCTAGGGCGGCGGTTAATTCCTCGGCGTTCATGCCAAAGCCATTATCGGAAATGACAATTTTGCTTTTCCCACCTGCGTGAATATCAATATTAATTTCTGTTGCGCCAGCATCAATTGCATTTTCGATCAGCTCTTTGATGGCGGCGGCAGGACGCTCCACCACTTCACCGGCAGCAATCTGGTTTATCAAGTTTTCGGGTAGATATCGTATACGCATGACGGTGAGTATATATCCATCTATACGTAGAGTCAGTAAACTATGTCATAAATGTGTGAAATAGGGTGGAGTAAATTTAAAATGCTGTTTACAAATTTATGATGGCGTCTTTTAGGTTTGCACCTTTTAAGCATGTGTTGTGTAAAATCGCCCCGGTCAAGTCCGCCCGTCGCAAGTCTGCGCCTGTAAGATCAGCATGGGTAAAGTCAACGCCGATCAGGATTGCATCGCGTAAATCTATATTTTGCAGGTTGGAAAACCGTAAGTCTGATCCACTTAAATCCACACGGATTAAGCGGTGGCTGTCTTCTTTCTTACTGTTAAATTGTAAGGGGCTTAATCGTGCGCTGTGTAAATTTGCGCGTGTCATTTTTACTTTTTTAAGACTGGAGCCGCGTAAATCAATGTTTTCCATGTAACAATCACGAAAATCAGAACGATTAAGAATTGCGCTTTGTATGGAGGCGTTGCTTAAATCCATGCCTAAAAAGGATGCATTTGTGGCATGAATGGCGGTTAGTGGTGAAAGGCGTAAGTCACTAATATCCCGTAAATCATAGTGACTTAGGTTCAGTTGCTGTCCTTCTTTTCCTGCTGTTTTGATCCAGAGGGTGTGTTCGTTAAGGCGTTTTTCCAGTGTCTTATCGCTGTTTTCAATGGTCTCGCCAAGCGTATCATTGGTGATGGAGTTTATTTTATTGATGCCTAAGCGTTCTGTGTTGTCCATGATCGTGCCCAGAAGGATGGCATTATTCATATCGGAATGTGTCAGGTTAGTGCCTGTAAAATCTGTATTACTGAGATTTGTGCCCTGAAATGTTGAGCGCGTGAAATTTGCATTGCGTATGTTTGCTCTGGAGAGGTCCGCATCTGTGAAGTCAGCCGAGTTTGCCCGAACATTGGATAGATTTGCATTTGTCAGGCGCGCGCCTGTCAGGATGGTTTTTGTGCCTTCACCGCCGGTGCGTTGGCGATTGATTAAGCCACCGTCAAGGCCTTTTTCCATGATCTTGCCCTCGCGCATATCGGCGTCGGTCAGGTCAGTGCCCGACATATTCGCACCAGCAAGGTAAGAGCCACGTAGATCGCTGCGTGAAAAATCAGAGTGTGATAGGTCGGCATTGGTCATGTCACAGGCAAAAAAGCACGCACATTTATATGTTCCCAGTGATAAATCGGTATGTGCCAGCATAGACCCTGTGAAATCGGCGTGTGACAGATCGCGATTGTAAAGATCCAGATGCGATAAGTCTTTATATAGCAGCATAACCCGTTGTCCACCAATTTGCCCGCGCAGGAACATTGCGTGTTTATCCAGTGCTTTATCAAGCTCACGCTGTGTTATGACAGGCAGGTTTTTTGGGGGTGGCAATTCTTCATTTATCGTGAGCAGCATGCTGTGTAGTGTACATTAAAATGGGACTCTTTGCCTTATCTTTATGTCGGTAGAATATTACATAGATTTTATGTGGTTTAGAATGCCGTGGGTTGATGAATCTGTTTGCGGGCATGTGTCGTCTTTATCGAAATCATTGATGATTTGTTTGGCGAGGGTTTTCCCAAGTTCAACCCCGCATTGGTCAAAGCTGTTAATATCCCAAATAATACCTTGAACGAAGATTTTATGCTCGTAAAGGGCAAGTAATGAGCCGAGCGCATAAGGTGTTAATTCGTCAAGAATAATTGTGTTACTGGGGCGGTTGCCGTCAAAATGCCTGTGTGGATCATCGCTTTTTTGCCCTTCCATAAGGGCTTTGGATTGTGCAACGGCGTTGGATATCAACATTTTATGATGCGCGCCAATTGGGTTATGGGTCTTGGCGGTCAAAATGAAATCAGATGGCACGATTGTAGAGCCTTGGTGTAAAATCTGGAAATAGGCATGTTGTGCATTTGTGCCGATATCACCAAGGATAATCGGACCAGTTTTATAGGTGACGGGCTGGTCTTTGCGGTTGACGGCTTTGCCATTTGATTCCATATCAAGCTGTTGTATATAATTTACAAAACGCCAGAGATATTGATCGTAAGGTGTAATGGAAAGCGCGGGGAGATCCATAAAATTCCGATGCCATACGCCGATCATTGCCATTAAAATAGGCATGTTTTCTTCCATTGGTGCATTTAGGAAATGTTGATCCATGCTGTGTGCGCCATCAAGAAGGGCTTGGAAATTACCGAAGCCAATGGCGATGCAAAAGGACAGGCCAATGGTTGACCACAGGGAGAATCGTCCTCCCACCCAATCCCAAATCGGGAAGACATGGTCTTCATCAATGCCGAATTCTTTGGTTGCCGCAATATTGAGGGAGGCCGCGACAAAGTGATCTGATACATCTTCCGTGCCAAGTTGTTCCCGAAGCCATGTTCTTGCACTGTGGGCGTTGGTCATGGTTTCTTGCGTGGTGAAGGTTTTTGATGTGACAATAAACAGGGTTTTTTTTGGATCGACCAGACGCAGGGTTTCGGCCAGATTTGTGCCATCCATATTGGAAACAAAATGCACATGAATATCACGATCCGAATAATGCTTTAAGGCTTCATACGCCATAGAAGGGGCGAGGTCAGAACCGCCAATGCCGATATTAACGATATGGGTGAACTTTTTCTCTTTACGAAGTTTATCACAGAATTTTTTCATGCGCGCCAAAGATGTTCTGACATGGGGGATGATGTTCTCCCCCTCAACTATGATGGGGGTATCATCGGGGGTTCGTAATGCGGTGTGCAAAACGGCGCGTCCCTCTGTGGTGTTGATGATTTGACCAGTGAACATTTTCTCGCGCCAGCTTTCGAGATTACAGGCTTTGGCAAGTGCCATGAGTTTTTCGATGGTCTCGGGCGTGATGGGTTGTTTGGAATAATCCAGCATAATATGCTCATGATGCAGATGATATTTGTCAAATCGTGCGTGGTCTTTTTCGAATAAGGTTTTTATTTGAAGATCACCCAGCTTTTTCTGATGCGCGGATAATGCTGTCCATTCGGGCAGTTTTGATCGTGATATGCGTTTTTGTTTATTAAACATGATTATGTACTCGTTATTCTACATTTGGTAATTGAGCGATGATTTCGGCTTTTTCGAACCCTGGCGGATTGCCGACGAGAATCGTGGTGAAGTTGTTTTTGTTCAGCACTCTATTGGCAACGTTTTGAATGTCTTTTATGGTGACTTTTCTTATTTCTGCATTGCGTGTATCCAGATAATCTATCGGCAAATTATTGCGTTGCAGGGACAGCAATATACTTGCGATGGAGTCCGTTGATGTCAATGACAGCGGAAGAGAGCCTATGAGGTAGGATTTTGCATCCTGTAGTTCTTTTTGAGAAACGGGGGTATCCTTCATTTTGTCCCATTCCGCGTGGATAAGACCGATCATATCATGAGTTTTTTCATTCACAGTGGAGGTTGAAATATGCAGGGTTTCTGTTTCCCTATATTCACGGAAATAAGAGTATATACCGTATGTCAGACCGCGTTTTTCACGTATTTCCTCCATAAGGCGAGAGCCAAAACCAGACGCACCCAAGATGAAATTCATAATTTTGGCGGCGTGATAATCCGCATCTTGATGCCTGACGCCTTTTTGCGAAATGGTGATAATTGTTTGTGGGATATCTTGTTTATATATATATGTTTTCCCCATGTTTTGGAGGGCAAACATATCGGGCGTTGATATTTCTGTATCGGGCATTCCCCCGAAGACATCATCAAGTAATAATTTCAGTTCATCAGCCGTGATATCGCCAGCCACACCAATGACCAGTTGGTTTTTGCCCAATGTTTTGTGAAATGCGCGTAAATCATCGGGGGTTATTTGGGCAAGAGAAGATAATGTACCGCCACTGTTCAGGGCATAGGGGTGACCTTCAAAAATCCGATCATTTTGAAGGCGTGCGGCCAGCCATTTGGGATTGGATAAGGATGATTTAAGGCGGCTTTGGTTAGAGGCACGCATGCGGTTTACCGGCTCTGTGTCAAAGCGCGGTTTGGTCAGGGCAAGTTTAAGTAGCTCAAAGGCTGTGTCTTTGTTGTGAGACAGGGTTTTTACTTGCCCGCCGAAATTATCGCGTGACACGTTGAAACGTAAAGTAATGGATTGATCGGTCAGTGTTTTTTGAAAGTCATAACTTTTTATGTCGCCTGCGCCTTCATCCATCGTATTGGATGCCAGCTGTGCCAGCCCTTGTTTATCAGCGGGATTGGTTTTCGAGCCAGCATCACGGAATGAAAATTGAAGGGCAATAACAGGTATTGTGTGATCTTCAACCAGCCATGCTTTTATATGACCCGCACTTTCGACATTTTGAATGTGCAGATATTTAGTTTTAGATGCTCCAGCATAAATATCGGATGGTGATAATATGTAACCGCAGATAAGGGGTAAAAATAACAGGGTGCGTATATTCATTTTACATCTCCTTTATCTTCAGATATGGGTAATAAGAAGCCTTCAACATAAGGCGTTTTATAGGGTTGGTCGGGGTTTAAATATGTTTTCGAAACGTTTTGAATTTGTTCTTTCGTGACGATTCTTATTCTTTGTGGCCAATATTCAATAGCATCCAATGTCGCGCCTGTTATAAGGTTATAGCCAATGACCATCGCAGGGCCACTGAGACTGTCACGGGCGTAAATGGCGTCGCCTTGCATACGTGTAATTGTGTCGTTTAGCTCTTGATCGGTGATGCCGTCTATAACGATTTTGCGTAATTGTGCATCAATGGCGTTTTGAAGGGCGTCTATTTTATCGACGGAAACGGGTGTTGCAATAATGGATAGTGTCGAATCATTCCATGCCGCAGAATTATAAGATAGAGAAATATTGGTTGCCAATTTCTGGTCAATGACCAAGGCTTTGTATAGGCGAGAGGTTGATCCACCGCCGATAATATCCGCCAGAACTTCTAGCGTGAGTGATGCTTGTGCATCTTGGCGATAGCTGGGGACGCGGTATGTTCTGCGGAATTGAGGTTCTTTTATGCTGTCATGTTGCAGTGTCACGGAGGTTTTCGAAATAAAAGGCGGGGAGGTCGTGCGCGCCCTAACCGGTGTGTCTGCGCGCTTTATAATGCCGTAGGTGCGTTTTGCAATTTCAAAAACCTCTTTGTATTTAACATTACCTGATACGATCACAATCGCGTTATTAGGCGCATAATATTGGTCGTAGAATTTTTTTGCGTCCGCCCATTCAAGAGCCTGAATTTCATGCATCCAGCCAATAACAGGAATGCTGTAAGGGTGGTTGGGGAAGAGGGCCTCGGTCATTTGCTCTGCCATTTGTGCGCGTGGATCATTATCTGTGCGTTGGCGGCGCTCTTCTTGGATCACTTTGTTTTCTGATGCAAATTCCGACAGAGGAATATCGATGCCGCGCATGCGTCCTGCCTCCATCGTCATTACTTTTTCCAGATGTTCACTGGAAATTGATTGGTAATAGGCGGTGTAATCTTGGGAGGTAAAGGCGTTATCTTCGCCGCCTAAAGAACGGACAATTTTTGAAAATTCACCAGGTTCAAGATCGCCGAGAATTTTGTGCTTCTGCCCTTTAAACAAGAGGTGTTCAAGGAAATGGGCAATACCTGATTTGCCGCGTGGTTCATCCGCCGCGCCAACGCGATACCATATCATATGGGTGATAACAGGGGCGCGATGGTTTTCCACGACCACAATTTGCAAACCATTATCCAACATATAAGATTTGGCATTAAAGACTTTCTCGACGGTGGATTTTGTGGCTTTTGCCTGCGCGGTGGATATCGCGGGTATGCAGAGAATTGTGCCTAATATTGCACCTGCAGATAATGTGGTAAGGATGAATTTCTGCATAAAATTGACCTGTAAGGTTTAAGATTTCGACGTTATTCTTCGATTGTAGGCGTTTTGCCTTCGCTGATATCTTTGCCTTCTTTTTTATTGTTTTGTATGCGCTCCAACTCTTTTTTGGCATCAACAACTGTGGCAGAAGGCGCTTCATCTCCTCTGGCGACGTTCAGTAATTTCTTCATGACGGGCTTGTTGCGATTTTGCAATTCTTCTGTTTCTGTGTTTATCGTGTTGCGGATGTCTTTTTCGATATTTTGTGTGCCAGCCTTTTCCAGTAAGCCTGCTTCGGCAGAGCTGGATGTGTTGCTTGTAACGTTATTCGCGCCGAAGAGGGTTTCTTTTGCTTGTTCTATCGTTGCTTGTTCTTGCGGGCGTGGCGTGCCTAAATTTGGTGGTGGTAAAGCCAGACCAGTAGGCATTTCCAAGGGTGCGCGTGTGATAACGGCAAATTCATCTGGTGATTCTTTTTCCAGCCCAAGAGAGCTTTTCATATTGGAGCAGCCACCAAGTGGTGACGTGATAAGCATAAGAGCCAAAAGCGATAATGTTGCGTGTCTATTCATAATTTATGGTGCCTTGTCTTGGTGGTCTTCGTCTGTTTATTTTCTGCGCTTAGGATATAGGCGTTTGTCTTTAATATCAAAGAATAATGACACAATAATCAACATGCTGATGCCGATGACAACGGACATGTCTGCAATATTAAAGGCAGGCCAGTGATAACCGAGGGCATGGAAGTCAAGAAAATCTATGACCGCGCCGAATCTTGAACGATCCACAATATTGCCGAGCGCCCCCCCGATGATAAGGGCGTAACTGATTCCGTGAATATGCTTTTCTGCGTCCCACAGCCATTTCGTGAACATCGCCGTAATACCAAGGGCAACGATAAGAAGGATATAGGGCATATACGCAGTGTTGCCGCTGAACATGCTGAAGCTGACGCCCGTATTCCACGCCATGACGAGGTTAAAGAAATCCGTGATTTTGATGTATGTGTAGGGCAAAATAGACGGTGTATTTGTGTACCATTCTAATATATTAAAGCCGTCTTGCCCTTGTATTTTCGGGCGCATAATCATTTCCATGACCGCCCATTTGCTGAGCTGATCCAAAATTAAAATATTAAGAGAAATACTTAACCAGATGATACGATTTCTGATTTTTTTCTTTTCTTTATCTATCGTGAATTGCCTTTTATGTGCTTGTTCTTCCATCTGAAAAAGAATCCTGTACCCTTAAGTTTTTTATATAAGGATACAGGGTAATCGTTTGCACCATACAATCAAGCGTCTTTATTGGTATGTCTATGTTTGTTAAGCTCTTTTTTTGCAGAAAAATTTGCGTAGAGCAAAATCCGCAGACAACACCCCGCCGCCTTTTAACAGAGGTACAGCCAGCAACAGCATCCACATATAATGGTCAGGATTGGCGATTTCATATTCGGCAGGGACAAGGAACTGGATGCTTAATGTCATGGTCAGTAATCCTGCTGCGCCGAAACGTGTGAATAAACCAAAGGCGAGGAGGATAGGCAGCACAATTTCACCCGCAGTCCCTGCAATTGCGGCGATATCAGCAGGGATACCAGGGATTGGGTGATAATCGGTGAAGGCGGTGATTTGGTTATCCCATTGGCCGTTCAGATAATCATTCAGGCGCAGCTTTCCCGAGGTAAAAAAAATTTTCGCCATGAATAACCGTATCCCCAAATCCAGTAACGGAGACAATGTCTTATTCGATAGTCTGATAAGCCGTGAATAGAGAGTGCAAAGTTGTTTCATGATATGCCGTTGCCTTTTCTGTATTTCAACTTCTTTCGTGTGTGCCACAATGATGGTTACAAAGTAATTTTTCGAAATAATGATAGAAGGAATTATATAGGTTTATACGTATGAAGTGTATAATCGTAATTTCAGGAGGTGCTATATGTCCGTTTATTATCAAAATATAATGTTATTTTTAATTCTGTGTGGCTCTGTTTTTTATGTGACACCTGCTGATGCTGGAACAGGGTGGGGCAAGACGGTTAATGTGAAAAAGGACATTGCCTATGGTTCAGATAAATTACAAAAACTGGATGTGTATTTACCGTTGGGTTCGAAGGCACGAAAACGCCCAGTGCATATTTTCGTGCATGGTGGGGCATGGTCGATAGGGGATAAAAAACGCTATAAAAAACAGGCACGTTTCAATACAAGCAATAACATTATATTTGTCTCGATTAACTATCGTTTATCGCCCAAAAATCTACATCCCACGCAGGTAGAAGATTGCGCGCGCGCTGCTAAATGGGTGTACGATAATATTGGAAGTTATGGCGGGGATGCAAATAATATCCATATTTCTGGTCATTCGGCGGGTGCACATCTTGTCGCTTTATTGGGAACGAGGCCTGATTATTTGGCAAAATATGACCTTCCATTATCTATATTGAAAACGGTTATTCCTGTTGATACGGCGAGCTTTGACCTCACAACACCTCCTACAGGAGGAGGTTCGCGGTTTCTTCCTTGGGTTATCGAAAAGACGTTTGGTTCTAGCGAAGAACAGTTGAAATCCGGATCACCACTGTTGTCCGTCGTCAAATGATTTGAGACATATCGGTCAAATATGATCAGGAGGTTTTGGCTTCTGATTAAGTTTAAATTAAGCAGCTAATTTAAGATGC
>NVUR01000033.1 GCA_002401965.1 Alphaproteobacteria bacterium | reverse complement strand
CCACGTTTAAGCACGTGAATAATCCCACTGATCACACGTAAATCATCCACGCGTGGAATACCGTGAGGCAAGGGAAAATAAGGCTTTATGCGGTTGAATTGCGACTTTGTTAGCCAAAATAAATCATTCATGATGAAATTTCCTGTTCAACACTACGGAATCACATCTTACACCATAAGGGAATCCTGAAAATTAATAGCTCCTGAGTCTAGAAGAGAGAACGGATGACACGCGCAGGAATGCCGCCTGCCAATACATTGGGGGGTAAGTCTTTTGTAACGACACTGCTTGCACCGACGATTGTGCCTTTGCCTATTGTTACGCCTGCATTAACTACGACACCACGACCAAGCCATACATCATCCTCCAAAATGATGTCTTTGGCTTGGTCGTGCAAATCAGCTTCACCACGTGCGCGGGCTGTTGCGTCAAGTGGATGCCCTGCATAGCCTGATAAGCTGCCTTCGCCAGCAATACGTACGTTATTGCCGATAATAATTTTGCGCCCAACATAAATTCCTGTACGCCAGCCTATACCGACATTGTCGCCAATGATTAATTCAGGGCATTTTTGTGATGCAGACCGACCAATTAAGGCGATACGCGCTGCGATACGGCAATCATCGCCCATTGTGATATTAAGCGGCCCCATTCGAAAAGGAAGGCCAATACCTGAATAATACATGCGCCGTGGAGAATTTTGAATCTGGAGCATGAACACTGGTTTCCAGTATAAAATTCGAAGCATACTGAATATAGCCCCACTAAGTGAGGAGAAGAGAATATGCAGAGGCAGGTGTATGATTTTAATTGATGGTATATTAAAGGTCAGAATAGTTTTTGCTATTTTGTAAAAAACTTGCATGAGCATTGTATCTCTGGCTTTGATCCGGTTTTTAATTTTTGTAATAATAAGGTTCACTTTAGACTCCCAGTTTGTAGATAGAGGAATGTCTGCAAATGTCACGCCAACAGATTAATGATTTAAAGTGTTGTTTTGGAATAATTTTATTATGTGTAAATAATGTCGTTCTCAAAATTCGTAATAATTTGAGAATATTAACAAAAGAGAGATGCCAGCATTCTAACTGCCAGAATGCCTGAAAATTGACATTGCGTTCTATTGTCGATAGAATTTGAAGATGGTTTTAGATAAAAAAATACAGAATATATTAGATCGTGTCCCGAATATTCAAAATATTCCACATGCTTTTTACTCAAAAGAAGCTGATGTGAATAAGAATGGCTTGGAAGCCTCTAGGATAATGGATGAGTTTGGTAAGTCTGTTGATGTTAATTTCATTGGTGGTTGTTCGGTTGGGTCTGACGGTAAAGTTATTCCTGCGACGGATGAAGAGGAACTGGCCGCCGAACCAGATACATATGAATATCTTGGCTATATAGATAACGCTGGTGTCTTTGTACGTACAGATCATACACCAGAACGCCCGATGCAAACTGTATCCATAGAGCCTTAGCGTTTAAATAGTTACAGTTTTTCTGTCAGCTCTGGCACGGCGTCGAATAAATCCGCAACCAAGCCATAATCTGCAATTGCAAATATCGGGGCATCTGCGTCTTTATTGATAGCCACAATGGTTTTAGAGCCTTTCATGCCTGCCAAATGCTGGATCGCGCCGGAAATACCGATGGCGATATAAAGGTCTGGGGCAACGATCTTGCCTGTTTGCCCGACTTGGTAATCATTGGGGACATAGCCTGCATCAACGGCGGCGCGTGACGCGCCAATTGCCGCACCAAGTTTATCGGCTAGTTTCTCGATAATGGCGAAGTTTTCTTCTGATCCAACGCCGCGTCCACCTGATACTACAATTTTAGCAGCCGTTAGCTCCGGTCGTTCGGAAACGGAAAGTTCGGCTTTCACAAATGTTGTAAGGTTGGTGGCTTCAGGGGCGTTGTAATCCTCAATAGAGGCACTGCCGCCAGAGGTTGCTGCCGCATCGAATGTTGTTCCGCGCACGGTGATAAGTTTAATTGCATCGGATGATTTTACCGTTGCGATGGCGTTGCCGGCATAAACGGGGCGTTTGAAGGTGTCTGCAGATTCAACGGCGATAATGTCCGATATTTGTTGTGTATCCAGCAAAGCCGCCGCGCGGGGTAGAATGTTTTTACCAAATGTTGTGGCAGGGGCAAGGATGTGGGAATAGTTTGAGGCCAAATCCACGAGTATAGGGGCGATATTTTCGGCAATGGGATGTTCCAGAGACGCTGCATCGGCTTTTATGACTTTGGTTACGCCTGCGATTTGTGCGGCTTCTTGTGCCACCGCATCGCAATTTGCGCCTGCCACAAGGACATGGATATCACCGCCGATTTGGCTGGCTGCACCAATGGTGTTCAGGGTTGCGGATTTAATAGTTTTGTTATCATGTTCTGCAAGGATAAGTATGCTCATTGTCTGTTCTTTCCTATATCACTTTGGCTTCGTTTCTGAGTTTATCGATCAGTGCATCAACACTATCGACCTTTATGCCGCCTTTGCGTACTGGTGGTTCGTTCACCGAGATGATTTCAAGGCGCGGCGTGTAATCAACGCCAAGGTCTGGTGGCTCAATAATATCCAGTTGTTTTTTCTTGGCTTTCATAATATCGGGTAGCTTGGCATAGCGTGGCTCATTCAGGCGTAAGTCTGTGGTTATAATTGCGGGGGAGGATAGCTCCAGCGTTTCCAACCCACCGTCAATCTCGCGGGTCACGTGAATTTTACCGTCATTGATATCTAGTTTCGAGGCAAAAGTCCCTTGCGCCCAGCCGAGTAGTGCGGCCAGCATCTGCCCCGTTTGGCTGAAATCATCATCAATGGATTGCTTGCCCATAATCACAAGATCAGGTTTTTCTTTCTCTATCAAGGCTTTAAGCGTTTTTGCGACGGCTAAGGGCTCAACCCCGGCCAAATCAATCGGGGCATCGGTTTTAACCAAAATGCCGCGGTCTGCGCCCATTGCCATGGCGCTGCGAATTTGTTCTTGCGCCTTTTCAGGGCCAATCGTTACGATAATAACTTCGGATGCTTTGCCGGATTCTTTCAGGCGGATAGCTTCTTCAACGGCGATTTCATCGAAGGGGTTAATCGACATCTTAACATTGGCGAGGTCAACGCCGCTGCCGTTTGATTTAACATGGATTTTTACGTTAAAATCGACAACACGTTTAATAGGAACAAGTATTTTCATTTGGGTGTTACTCCGAGTATAGGGAATAAAAAAGAGACTAATTTTGAGCTAAAAAATACGCTAGTGCAAGCAGTAAAGTTACCCCTTGTAAAGCGACACGAAGTTGCATAAGTTTGTTTCCATATTTTTCGTTGAATGCACCGCCCTTTATCATGGCAAAGATGCCGATACAGAGGACTGTAACGACTGATAGGAAAGAGATCAGTATAAGAATGGGTAACATCGTGTTCATGGGAATAACCTAACGCGATTTATCTGGCTTGTATAGAGTTTGTATTGTGTGTTTTCAGCCCAAATTTGACATAACGTTATGAAATATGCATTAATATATGAAAATAAGTGCTAAAAAAACGTGCCGTAACTGCGTATAAAGGTGATAATAATGGTAAATCAATATAAGAAACATGCAGCAGATTCTCATTGGAGCTATAGCTGGGCTCTAGGCGATAATCCCGTTGTGTCTTTTTGTAATTCCAAGGTAAAAACAAATGTGATTTACACTTTAGATGAACTGCAATCTGTCCTAAAACGCAGCGATGAAGAAAACAGTTTTATTCCTTTGCCGCGCCGCATCATGGAAAATGCCTTAAGTATCGTAGATGGGTCGTTAACGCGCGCCGCGTAAAGAAATCAAATAATTTACATCTAAATCCGTTTCTGACAGGTGAAACGCATTTTTCAAAGGATTAAAGATCAGCCCCGTAACATCATACGGGGTTAAGTTATGTTTGCGGGCATGACCAGCGATTTCAGAGGGCTTAACGAATTTTGACCATGTATGCGTGCCGCGTGGCACCCAACGCAAGATATGCTCTGCTGCGACGATACCTAATGCGAATGATTTTGGTGTACGGTTCAGGGTCGACATAATCAGAAGACCGTTCGGTTTCAGGCGATTTATACAGACTTCTATGAATTTTTCTATGTCGCGGACATGCTCGATAACCTCCAGAGCAACGACAACGTCATATTGCTCATCCAAATCCTGTGCATCACCACAAATATAGGCAATATCAAGCTCAGACGCCTTGGCATGGTTTCGTGCAACATCAATGGCATTGGCATCCGCATCAATGCCTGTAACCTGCATATCCATTTGCGCCAGAGACTCGCTGACCAGACCACCACCACAGCCAATATCAAGGATGTTGAGCTTATCGAAACCCACGTCGTAATGATCGGCTATTTGTTGCTCTATATATTCCATACGCACAGGGTTCAAACGGTGAAGAGGCTTAAACGGCCCGTCCTCATCCCACCATTTTTTAGAGTCCTTGGCGAAATGAATAATTTCTTCCGGATCAATTGTTGTCGCTTTTTCCACTTTTTGCCTTTTTTACTTTGATTTTTATGCTGGGGATGAGTATGGATAACCATCATTCTAAATACAAGAGCATAAAAGATTTAAGAGATGGCTTTAATTGTCGCAAAATTTGGTGGAACATCCGTCGCGGATATCGAACGTATAGAACGTGCGGCCGATAAAGTTGCGCGTGAAGTAGAGGCTGGACATAAGGTTGTCGTCGTCGTGTCTGCAATGTCGGGTGTGACCAATACACTGGTTGGGTATTGCAGTGATATCAGTCCGATGCATGATCTACGCGAATATGACACCGTCGTTTCCAGTGGAGAGCAAATTACCGCCGGACTTATGGCGATGGCATTGCAAAAACGCGGCGTTAGTGCGCGATCATGGCTTGGGTGGCAGATTCCTATTCTCACCGATAATATTCACGGCAAGGCACGAATTGAGAATATTGATACGGAAGAACTTCACAAACGTTTAGATTCCGGTGAAGTTGCCGTTGTTCCGGGGTTTCAAGGTGTGACCGAGCATAACCGCGTGGCAACATTGGGGCGCGGTGGCTCTGATACGTCTGCGGTGGGTTTGGCGGCGGCTTTAAAGGCGGATCGCTGTGATATTTATACGGATGTATCGGGGGTCTATACGGCTGACCCGCGCATTGTTCCGGCGGCAAAGAAAATACATAAAATATCTTACGAAGAGATGTTGGAGCTGGCCTCATTGGGCAGCAAAGTTTTACAAACGCGCTCGGTTGAAATGGGCGCGAAAAATGGTGTGCCTATTCAGGTTCTCTCAAGTTTTGAAGAGGACGTCGGCAGCGCGCGCAAAGGTACATTGGTAACAACAGAGGATCAAATTATGGAACAGGAACTCGTCAGCGGCATCGCACATAACAGCGATGAAGCAAAAATCACTGTTGTTGGTGTAGAAGATGTGCCCGGTGTTGCCGCGCGTTTGTTTGATCCATTGGCAAAAGCATCCGTTAATGTTGATATGATTGTACAGAATATTGCGACGGATGGTCGCACGGATATGACCTTTACTGTACCGCGTGGAGAGCTTGATCTGGCGGTTAAGACCTTAAAGGATGATACAGGCTTATCTTATAGTGATATTGTGGTGAATGATAACCTTGCCAAGATATCGGTTGTTGGTATTGGTATGAAAAGCCATGCTGGTGTTGCGAATACGATGTTTAGAACACTGGCCGAGAAAAATATCAATATTCACGTTATTTCAACCTCTGAAATTAAAATCAGCGTTCTGATTGAAGCTGACTATACTGAGCTTGCAGTGCGTTCATTACATGCTGCTTATGGGCTGGATGAAAGCTGAAAAATAACGTAAGCTCCTTTTCATTATGAGAGACCCATTACCAGTTGAAGAACTGGAAAAAATCGCAAATACAGATGTTGGCGAGGCACTTCGCCGTACGCGCATTTATTATGAGCAGAGCCTTGAGGATATTGAAGGGGCGTTGCGAATACGCGTCTGCCAAATTGAGGCTATTGAAAAGGGGAATATGCGCGAATTACCAGGGCGTGTCTATGCCATTGGTTTTGTCCGCAGCTATGCGGAGCATATGGGACTTGATGGTGCAAAGGTGGTGCAACTGTTCAAAGCGCAATATATGGATGGGCAAGCAAAGATACGGCTGGCTTTTCCTGTCTTGGCATATGAAACGAGGACGCCTGCAATTTGGCTGGTCGCTTTGTCATTTACTGTTTTTTTCGTCTTTGTTCTCGGGGCATATACTTTGAATGAAAGCTATCGTAATACCGTGTTGTTTGTTCACGCAGTACCGGAAGACATCAAAAGGCACGTGGCGCAAGATATATTGGTGCGTCCGCCGCCTCGTGAAGAAGAGCTGATTGAGCCAGCATCAGTTACTTCCGCTGATGTTTCTATAGAAAATATGGGTGATAAGCAAGGTAAGAGCCAAGGCATTATTCTTAATATAATGAAAAATAGCTGGGTTGAAATTAAAAATGCCAAGGGCGAGATTATTGTCTCTAATATTTTGGAGGAGGGTGATCAGTATTTTGTTCCCAGCAGTCCGGGGTTAAGCATGTCATTGGGCAATGCCGCCAATGTTGAAATTATATTGAATGGCCGCCCGTTAAAGCCTTTAGGAAAAGACGGGGATGTGCGCCGTGATATTCCTCTAGATATCAGCTATCTGAAAACGTTGGCTTTTGCAGAAGCAAATGTTGAGGAAGATATTATACCTTCGCTGAAACCCTGAATTTAATGATTATTTCCTTTGAAAAGGCGCGAAGGTAACGTATCACATAGGCTTGATTATCAAGGCAACAGAATAAAACTATAAAAGTAAGAGACTAAAATCATGTCCATGCAGGAAAAATTATTATCCATTTGTGATCGCCATGCGGAATTGGCGGTATTGATGTCTGCGGGTGGTTTGAGCGGCGAAGAATTTACCAAACTGTCTGTTGAATATGCGGAGCTTTCCCCCGTGGTTGAAGCGATTGGCGAGCTGGAACAAGCCATGCAAGAAAAAGATGATCTTGCTGATTTGCTTAGTGACCCTGAAATGAAGTCAATGGCAGAGGAAGAAACGCGCACCTTGAACGCACGTATTCCTGAATTGGAGAGACAGATTCGCTTGGTGCTGATTCCAAAAGATGATGCCGATACCAAGAATGCGATTTTAGAGATACGCGCGGGAACAGGCGGCGATGAAGCAGGTTTATTCTGCGCGGATTTATTTGGCATGTATAAGGGCTACGCCACTAAAATGGGTTGGAAATTTGAGGTCGTTGAGGCGCGGGAAAATGACGTTGGTGGTTATAAAGAGGTGATTGCCCAAATCACAGGTAAAAATGTTTTCGCCAAAATGAAATTTGAATCTGGTGTGCATCGTGTTCAGCGCGTTCCAAAGACTGAAACGCAAGGTCGTGTCCATACTTCGGCTGCGACGGTTGCGGTTTTGCCCGAGGCAGAGGATGTTGATGTAAGAATCGAGACAAAAGATTTACGCATTGATACTTATCGTTCACAAGGGGCAGGTGGGCAGCATGTGAATACAACAGACAGTGCCGTGCGGATTGTTCATTTACCTACTGGCGTGGTGGTGGAAATGCAAGAAGCACGTTCTCAAATCAAGAACAGAGAAAAAGCCATGAAAGTTCTGCGTACACGCCTCTATGATCGTGAGCGTCAAATTCTGGCTGATGAGCGTGCAGAAAACCGTAAATCGCAAGTTGGTTCAGGTGACAGGTCAGAGCGCATTCGCACCTATAATTTCCCGCAAGGGCGTTTAACAGATCATCGTATTAACCTAACACTTTATAAGTTGGAAGATGTTGTGCGCGGTGAGGCTCTGGACGAGGTTGTTGATGCGCTGATCGCCGAAGATCAGGCTGAAGCATTATCCCGCTTGGAAACATAAGTCATTATGTCTGTGTCTACGCCTTCGAATTATCTTCTTAAACCACTTTATCACGATATGATTGCGCGTCTTAAAGGCGCAGACATAGAGATGCCTGACCTTGATGCGCGCTTTATCATTGAGGAACGCACACCATACGATTGGTCGGATATTATTGCGCGTCCTGATTCCCCCATCACACAAATTCAACATGACAAAATCACCAGCGATATAGGGCAGCGTATCGCGGGCAAGCCTTTATCCCGTATCTATGGCTGTCGAGAGTTTTGGGGGCTAGATTTTCTGATTTCTGAAGACACGCTCGATCCGCGCCCTGATAGCGAATTGATTATTGATCTGGCATTAAAGCATTTCCCTGATCAGGATAGACCCTTAGAGATTCTCGATCTGGGAACAGGCAGCGGGTGTATTTTAACCTCTTTACTATCGGAATTTAAAAATGCGCGTGGCTGGGGTATCGATTTATCTGTGGGTGCGGTGAAATGTGCCAAAGAAAACGCACAAAAGAATCATGTGGCGGCGCGGTCGCATTTTTTATGTGGTTCATGGCTAAACGGAATCAATAAAAAGTTCGACCTTATTGTATCGAATCCGCCCTATATCTCGAATCAAGTGATCCCAACTTTATCTGAGGAAGTCAGGAATCACGATCCGATTCTGGCACTTGATGGTGGGGATGATGGTTTAGAACCCTATAAAGAACTTTTTCCGCAATTAAAAAACTTTTTAAACCCTGATGGAATCGCACTGTTTGAAATTGGTTACGATCAGGAAAAAGATGTAATGCGACTCGCGGAAAAAGCTGGCTTTGTGCAACGCACCGTCCACTTTGATCTCGCAGGGAATCCGCGGGTTGTGGATATCTCATGTGGGGATAAATGATTTTTTTTTAACGATACGGCTTGATTGAAAAAGGTGCTTGGCTGTACCTTGTAATTGTTCAACACAGCACGACCACAATATGCGGTTAGAGTGAAGAAGACGATAACAATATATTGTGTTTAACTATACAGAAACTGGTGTGCCAGACTGTTTATACCTACAGAAATGTTGTATGGTGTACGTGTTGAGTTGTGTAAAATTATAACGCTTATGGACTTGAATATGAGACACGGAACATCGAATAGAAGACACAGAAACCGTAATAACAATAATAATAATAATAACGGGCGTGGCAATAATCAGCCGCGTACACAGGTCTATGACAGTAATGGTCCGGATGTTCGTATCCGTGGCACAGCGCATCAAGTGGCAGAAAAATATCTGGCCTTGGCAAAAGATTCTACGGCGATGGGTGAACACACTATTGCAGAGAACTATTTCCAACATGCTGAGCATTATATCCGCATCATTAATGAATTGAGCGGCGCACAGGAAGCCAAAAAGGTTCAAGGTCTGAATTCTGGCACAGTGGCTGATGATGAAGGCAATCGTGTTGAGGGAAGAAAGCCGAATAACGATACAAACCGCATTGTTAAAAAGAATGTGGATAAGCCTGTGGATGACCTATCTTTGCCCGCCAGTATTCTAGGGGCTGATGTCCCTGTGAAGACCGAGGTAAAAGAAGAAAAGCAACAAACAGAAATTGTTGAATAATCTTTCTTCTCCATAAAATAGAAAATATATAAGGCGGTGTTTATTGACCGCCTTTTTTCTTGATTAAGGTCAAACAAAATATAAAATCAAAGGCGCATAATACCTGCATAATGTGTTTCCAATGGAAGGATTTGTGATGAATTTTGATAAACTCACCGAAAAAACCAAGAGCTTTTTACAAGAGGCGCAAACCCTTGCGACGCGCCATTCTCACCAATCCTTAGAGCCAGAGCATCTGTTGAAGGTTATGCTGGATGATTCTGATGCTTTGGTATCGAAACTTGTGCGTGGATGTGATGGTAACCTTACGGCTTTAAAAAGCGCGGTTAATTTGGCAATTTCAAAATTCCCGTCTGTCAGTGGCTCTGGCGCGGGGCAACTTCGCTTGTCTGGTGATTTAGGGAAGGTTGTTGCGGACGCTGAGCTGATTGGCGAGAAGGCGGGGGATCGCTTTGTCACGACGGAGCGTATCTTGCAGGCCATGATTATGGCGAAGAAGACCGATGTTTCAGGATATTTGGATGATGCGGGGCTTAGTGATGCAAAGCTAAACCAAGCCATCAATGATGTGCGTAAAGGTCGCACGGCGGACAGCGCGAGTGCAGAAGACCAGTTTGATGCGCTCAATAAATACGCGCAAGATTTAACCGAAGCCGCTCGCAACGGAAAACTTGATCCGATTATTGGACGGGATGAGGAAATCAGGCGCACCATTCAGGTTCTATCGCGGCGGACGAAGAATAACCCTGTTTTAATTGGTGAACCAGGGGTTGGTAAAACCGCCATTATAGAAGGTTTGGCGCAACGCATTATAAATGGTGATGTTCCTGAATCTTTAAAAGACAAGAAACTTATGTCACTAGACCTTGGCGCGTTGCTGGCGGGGGCTAAATTCCGTGGTGAATTCGAAGAGCGTTTGAAAGCCGTGGTGGATGAAATCGCCGCTGCGGAAGGTCAAATTATTATGTTCCTTGATGAGCTGCATACCTTGGTTGGTGCAGGGAAAAGCGAAGGCTCTATGGATGCATCGAATATGTTGAAACCTGCGCTTGCACGTGGGGAGCTACATATGGTCGGCGCCACAACACTGGATGAATATCGCAAGCATATCGAAAAGGATGCGGCGTTGGCACGACGTTTCCAAACAGTTTTTGTCAGCGAACCTACGGTGGAAGATACTATTTCTATCTTGCGTGGCTTAAAGGAAAAATATGAACTACATCATGGCGTACGTATTACGGATGCAGCGATTGTTTCGGCCTCTACGTTGTCAGATCGTTATATCACGGACAGGTTTTTGCCTGATAAGGCGATTGATTTGGTGGATGAGGCATCCTCACGTTTGCGGATGCAAGTGGACAGCAAGCCCGAAGCAATTGATGAGTTGGATCGCCGTATTGTCCAGCTGAAAATCGAACGGGAAGCTCTAAAAAAAGAAAAAGATAAAGGTTCTAAGGATCGACTTAAAAAGCTGGAGAAGGAGCTGAATGAACTCGAATCTAAGTCTGCGGATTTGACGGGGCAATGGAAAGCAGAGAAAGAAAAGCTCAACGCTGGACAACGCCACACGGAAAGTCTTGATCGCGCGCGAAGTGAATTGGAGCAGGCTGAGCGTGAGGGGGCTTGGGAAAAGGCGAGTGAACTGAAATACGCCACCATTCCCACCTTGGAAGAAAAGCTGAAAGTTGCGGCAGAAGATGATACTCAAAATCTGATTAATGAAGAGGTTACCAGTGATGATATCGCTTATATTGTAAGTAAATGGACAGGTATCCCCGTTGATAAAATGATGGAAGGCGAGCGCGATAAGCTATTGTCTATGGAAGACAAACTGCGGGATCGTGTGGTTGGACAGGACGAAGCCGTTCATGCGGTGGCCAATGCAATACGCCGTTCGCGCGCAGGCTTGCAAGCACCGAACAGACCGATTGGGTCGTTCTTGTTTCTTGGATCAACGGGCGTTGGGAAAACCGAATTGACCAAGGCGCTCGCCGAATTTTTATTCGATGATGAAACGGCGATGGTGCGACTGGATATGTCAGAATATATGGAAAAACATTCCGTATCACGTATGATTGGTGCGCCTCCAGGGTATGTTGGCTATGAAGAGGGCGGGGCGTTAACGGAATCTGTTCGCCGTAGACCTTATCAAGTTGTATTGTTTGACGAAGTTGAAAAAGCGCACCCAGATGTATTCAACGTTTTGCTGCAAGTTCTTGATGATGGGCGTTTAACCGACGGGCAGGGGCGCACGGTGAATTTCAGCAATACGCTGTTGATTATGACGTCAAATCTGGGCAGCGAATTTCTGGTTAACCAAAAAGAGGGCGAGGATGTAGATGCGGTGCGCGAAGATGTCATGAATGTTGTGCGCGCCAGTTTTAGACCAGAATTTCTGAATCGTATTGATGAAACACTTTTATTTGCGCGGCTTGGTCGCAGTGAAATCGAAGGGATTGTTGATATTCAACTGGCGTATTTGCATGAGCTGTTAGCGGTTCAACATGTCGGACTGGAGCTATCCGATGAGGCGCGGCGATGGATTGCGAATAAGGGCTATGACCCTGCCTATGGCGCACGTCCTTTGAAACGCACAATACAAATTCACTTGCAAAACAAGCTGGCCGAGTTGTTGCTGTCGGGTGAGTTGATTGCTGGATCGCGGGTAAATGTCGGTGTAAAGAGCGATGCACTGGATTTTATTATTGAGCAAGCCACAGTGAATAGTGCAGAAGAGTTGTCATAGAGTCCAAAATTATGTATTCTTCGCGAGGTGTTACTTTTTCTCTTGGGATATTCATATGATTTTTTGTAAACAGACTTTTTCTTTCCTTTCTCTCTTTAGTGTTCTTGCTGTTGCTAGTTGTGGCTATGTTTCGGAATCTTCTAATCAAAACATTACTTTTTTGACACCTGATGCACAGGATGCAAAATGTTTTGTTATGGTTGATGGTCTTAAATATCAGGTCTTTCCACCGCAAACTATAAATATAAAGAAGTCTGAACACGATATGCAGATTACCTGCCATGCGCCTGGAAACAGAACCATAGAAATGGACGTACCAGCTGATCTTACAACACGCGCAATTTGGGGGGGGCCTGTGGGCGTTGCGTGGGATTATGCGTCTGATTCTCTTTATCATTACCCTTCCGTTATTGCGATTGATTTTTCGAATATTGAATTGCAACCTAATAAATTGCCTCAGCATAATAACAGCGATATCAGACAACCAGAATCCTACGATCTTGAGGAATTTAAATCATCACAGCCACGTTTGAATTCGGATAAATTCAAAGTGGAGCAGCCAGTCTTGCGCCGTGGTGAAAGTGCATCTGATATGTTTGAATATATGGATGAAGGTGGGGATGAGGATATGTCTAACCTTGATACTTTGTCTGTTGAAGATGGAAAAGGTAATCTACAGTCTGTTCTTGATGGGCTGGCTGATGATGATATATCTGCTGAGCCACAAGAGGCGATGACGACATCCGAAGAGGCCCTGTCAGAGCCTGTATCTCTTTATCCGGGTCAATAATAACGTATTTGGATTATAAAGATGAACAACCATAAATCCTACTGTTTTTGCGGTGTAGGGGGCAGTGGCATGATGCCGCTTGCTGTCTTACTGCAAAAATCAGGGCATCGCATTGTCGGGTCTGATCGCTCGTACGATCAAGGTAAAACACCTGAAAAATTCAAGGCCTTGCAGGAAAGCGGTATTGATATCTTGTCACAAGATGGCACGGCAGTTACGGATGATATAGATGTGCTGGTGGTTTCCAGCGCGATTGAAGATGCTATCCCTGATGTAACGCGTGCGAAGGCGTTAAATATACCTATTCTCACGCGTGGACAGATCTTGGCGGAGTGTTTTAATACGGCGGAGCATAAAATTGCCATAGCAGGGACGAGCGGAAAATCAACAGTAACTGGTATGGTCGCAACGATGCTGGCCGAAATGGGCGAAGACCCCACCGTTGTAAATGGCGGTGAAATTCGTAATTTTCAGAACGGCGCGGCGGATAAATTCTCTGGCATTCGCAAAGGGCGTGATGATTTATTTGTGGCGGAAATGGATGAGAGCGATGGCTCTATCGCGCATTATACTCCCTCTATTGCGTTGCTGAATAATGTTGCGCTGGATCATAAAACGATGCAGGAGCTTGAGCAGCTCTTTGGGGATTATTTGGGACGCGCCAGTATGGCAGTGATTGTGAATTACGATCAACCACGTGTAAAACATTTGTGTGAAATGCGTTCGCGAACTCGTATTATCAGTTATGGCATTGATGATGAATTTGCCAACCTTGTTGCACTTGATTTAGTGCCACGTGCGTATGGTATTTCCTTTTCGCTTAAGGCGTATGGAAAAATTTATCCTGTGACGTTGAATGTTCCAGGGCGGCATAATGTTGAAAATGCTTTGGCGGCGTTGGCTGTCTGTTTTGCGCTTGGGCTTGATGCTGGTAAAGCAATTGCGGGGATTGAGGCTTTCAAAGGTATACATCGCCGCATGGAATATATTGGAACAAGCGGTGGTATCAGTGTTATTGATGATTTCGCGCATAACCCTGATAAAATTTCAGCCAGCCTTCAGGCATTAAAGTCGTTTGATGGGCGTTTGATCGTGATGTTTCAGCCACATGGCTTTGGCCCTTTACGTCTTATGAGGCAAGAACTAGTAGATGCGTTTAAAATATATATGGGTGCGGATGATATTTTATTGATGCCGGAGGCTTATTACGCAGGCGGTACTGTTGATCGCTCCGTCACGGCGAAGCATTTGATTGATGATTTAACCGCCAAGGATGTGCAAGCGCATTGGTTTGCCATGCGGGATGAAATTCCATCTTTTATCAAGGATAATGCCAAAGAAGGCGATCGTATCGTTATAATGGGGGCGCGCGATGATACGCTGCACAGTTTCGCGCATAGTGTCCTTAAGTTGTTTTGATGAAGAACCGATTCTGTTATCCAGAATAAAACGCCCATACAATAAAAATGTAGGGCGTTTATTTGTCATACTGATAAAAAAATAGAAACGATTATTTATCGTCGCCATTCTTTTCTTCAGTTTTTGCCGCGGTGGACATGAAGCTACCGTAACGGCTTTCAAATTTATCAAGCTGTCCTTTTTCGATAACTTTACCAGTTCCGCCTTGCCATGCAGGGTGTGTCAAAGGATCAACGTCCAACTTAATCACATCACCTTCTTTGCCGTGGGTGCTGCGTGTTTTATATTCTGTACCGTCTGTCATCATAACTGTGACTTCGTGGTAATCTGGATGTATATCCGCTTTCATCGTCTGTACTTTCTTTTAAATCGTATTCTATCAAACCTTGAATAGAGCGCATTTTTAGCGTTAAGTTGATCCGAATGCAAGCATTTTTTCAAAGGATTTTATATGAGCTGGTGGTTACCCCATAATTTTGCAGAAAAACGTCCCTATTTGGAGGGACGTGCGCGGGTTATAAAGGCTCTGCGCTGGTTCTTTAATGACCGGGATTTTACGGAGGTTGATACGCCTGTTTTGCAAGTATGCCCTGTGATGGATACGCATATCCATGCTTTTCGTACGGATTTAAAAAATCTGGACTTATCGCATAGGAAGACAATGTACCTGCAAACCAGTCCTGAATTTGATATGAAGAAGCTGCTGGTTGCGGGGATGAGTAATATTTACCAGATTTGCCCCGTCTTCCGTAATGCGGAGGGCTCTGTTCTGCATTCGCCTGAGTTTACTATATTGGAGTGGTACAGGGCAGGGGCGGATTACCGCACGCTTATGGATGATTCTGTGGATATATTGCGTAATGTCGCGGATAATTTGGGAATTAAACATTATGGATATAAAGGAAAAACCTCTGATCCGTACAAAGAATTACAAAGAATATCTGTATGTGATGCATTTATAAAATTCACGAAGATTGATTTGGCATTATATTTGGATGATATATCAGGATTTTCTGATGCTATTGCCGCGCTTGATATACGGGTGAGAGCGGAGGACTCGTGGGACGATTTATTTCATGCGGTTATGGGCGAGAAAATTGAGCCTTATTTGGGTGTTGGTGTTCCAACGATTCTATACGATTATCCCATATCTATGGCAGCGTTATCGCGTAAAAATCCAGAAGACCCACGCTTTGCCGAGCGTTTTGAACTTTATGTTTGCGGGGTGGAGCTTGCCAATGCGTATTCAGAACTCACCGATGTGACGGAACAACGCGCACGCTATAAGGCTGAAATGGCCTTAAAACAGACATTATACGGTGAGACTTATCCGCCAGATGAAGAGTTTTTTGATGCGCTGGAATATGGGCTGCCTGAGAGTGCAGGGATCGCCCTTGGGATTGATCGTCTGGTTATGCTCAGTCTTGGAGCTGATAATATCAACGATGTCCTTTGGGCGCCGATTCCGCTGGATTAGTCCTTATAAATATCCATGATATTTGACAGCATAGATAAGGCTTCACCATTTTCACGTTGGAATGAATTACGACCAATGATCGAACCATTACCGCCGCCATCGCGAATTGCGCGTGCATCATCATAAACCGCGTCCGCACCTTTTGCCGCACCACCAGAGAACACAACAATGCGTCGTCCGTTAAAGCAAGAGCGTACAACTTCTTTAACGCGTGCCGTTTGTGTGCTGACATCAATATTACCGTCATCAAATGCTTTTTGTGCCTCGGCTTGCATGATGTGGTCGGCTGGCAACTTGATTTTGATAATATGCGCGCCGAGCAGACACGCCATGTGCGCTGCATAAGCAATAACATCAACGGCGGTCTCGCCGTCTTTGGTAACGCCTTCACCGCGGGCATAAGACCAAACAACAGAAGGTAAACCAACATCTTTGGCTTCACGAATCATGTTGCGGACCTCTTCAAACATTTCGAATTGATTGTCGGATCCAGGGTAAATTGTAAATCCAACCGCGGCGCAGCCAAGCTCTAATGCGTCTTGAACCGAACCAGTTATTGCCTGATCGCCATCTTTATTTTTACCAGAAGCCAGAGAGTTAGCACTATTATATTTCAAGATCGTAGGGACTTGTCCTGCAAACGTATCTGCACCTGCTTGCAATGGGCCAAGGGGCGCGGCATACGCGCTGCACTGTGAATCAATAGCAAGTTGATAATGATAATGTGGGTCGTAACCCGCAGGGTTTTTGGCAAATGATCGTGCTGGACCATGTTCAAATCCTTGATCGACAGGCAGAATAACCATTTTACCTGTCCCCGCCAACGCGCCGTTATTAAGCATGCGGACAAGATTACCTTTTACGCCTGCATTTTCATTTTCGTAGCAATCAATTATCTTTTTTACGTTTGCCGTCAAAGCCATTTGTGAAATCCTTAAATAGTATGTTCTCAGTTAATCTGTTTTCCAAAAGAAAAGGCCTCGAATTCGAGACCCTTATTGATATATAGAAACTTGCCCATCAGGACAAGTGCCAAGTTACTGTGGCTACATTCCTAATGTTTGCTCGAATGGAACGCCATTCAAAACAGTACCTGCTTGATCGAAGTTACCAGAAACTTCTGCACCAAATGTAGCGGTGATTCCTTTTGGCTCTAAATTGTCACTTGTGGAAACTGCCCATGCATTATGCACAGCAGCTGGATCTGCTAGTTTAATCATTTTTAATTACCCCGTCTTCTAAAAGCTTGTTATACGCTCTGTTATCAGTTGTTGCAGGCCCATCGTATAAATCCTCTATTATCTCCGTTTTGGAGGCTTCAACCTTATCATAGAGAGTTGATATAATCCGAGCATCCCGTAACGTGGGACGATCCTGCTTTAAAATACTTATATACTGATTCAGTAAATAATGCAAACCTTTATGCTGTAAAGGGAAATAGTCCAAAGCCTCGCCCAGTGCGCGTTTCGAATAACCACAGGTTTCCAGCTTGATTTCGCGACCATCCCGCTCACCTTCTTGACGCGTGACACAGCCATAATTAAACAGCCATTCAATCTCTCTATTCATCGCGGACTTACTAATTTTAAGGGCGCGCATGATTTCGGTTTGGGTAACACCAGGGGTTTCATCAATATAATTCAGAACCAGCGCACGGCGCAGCGATGATGAGGGGTCATTTGCCAATGCCTCAACCAGATGATCTATCACCAGACAGGATTGCTGTCCGCGCGTGGTCATTGCCCGTTTGGCATGTTGTTTCATTAAATTCATAATGTCATTTTACCTGATTTTGCAAGGCTGGGCAAGGTTTACGGCGTTTTGCGCCTGAAACTATACATAACCCTTGCTGTGCATTTCCAGTGCCGTATCAATCATGCGGCATGAAAAACCCCATTCATTATCATACCAAGCCATAACCCGTACAAAATCTCCATCAACAACGCGGGTGCCGTTTAGGCTGAATATTGATGAGTGTGGATCGTGGTTAAAGTCGCCAGAAACACATGGGTCATCATAAACGGCCAATACACCTTTCAGCTTACCATTAGCGTACGATGTTACCGCGGCGTTCACATCTTCAACACTGACTGGTTTTGATGGAAGAAACGTTAAATCAACCAAGGAAACATTAGGCGTTGGCACGCGAATCGATACGCCGTCCAATTTCCCATCCAGTTCCGGTAAGACAAGCCCAACGGCTTTTGCCGCACCAGTAGACGTTGGAATCATGTTAATGGCGGCTGCGCGTGCGCGATATGGGTCTTTATGCGATGCATCCACGATGTTTTGATCGCCTGTATAAGCGTGAATTGTGGTCATGAACCCTTTTTCAATACCAACACTCTCATTCAGCGCGTAAGCAAGTGGTGCAAGACAGTTTGTTGTGCAAGACGCATTGGAAACAATTTTATGCTCGGCCTTTAATAGATGATGATTAACACCATAAACAACGGTTAAATCTTCGTCTTTTGCAGGGGCGGAGATCAAAACTTTTTTCGCACCAGAGGCAAGGTGACGCTCTGCGCCTTCGCGGTCATTGAACTTACCTGTACATTCCATTAAAATGTCTACATCTTCCTCACCCCAATGCAAATTTTCAGGGTCACGGTTACGAAAACGACGTATACGCTTGCCATCTAAAATCATTGCATCCTCGCCATCACGTTCAACGGTGAAGGGCGCACGTCCATGAATGGAGTCATATTTTAGAAGCGGAAAGAAATTACCACCTGGATCGTTAATCGCAACAATTTCGATATCATCACGTTTAGATTCCAGAATTGCGCGGGCAACCAAACGCCCGATGCGTCCAAATCCGTTAATGGCAACTTTTAAAGTCATAGTCTTAAAACTCCGTATTTTTCAAAATATATTGGTTTAGTTTTTTCTCTCAAGTGCGGCTTCAACGCGCTCTATAATCGCATCGGATGTAATGCCGAAATGTTTATATAAATCCGTTGCAGGAGCAGAAGCACCGAAGCCATCCATACCGATGAAAATGCTGTGTCCGCCGATCAAGCGATCCCAGCTTTGGCGGATACCCGCTTCTACGGCGACTTTTATGCTTTTGTTGCAAATGATGTTTTGGATATGCTCGCCATCTTGTTCCCAGAATAAATCAAGGCAAGGGCATGATACGAGGCGCACACTGCGGCCTGCGGCTACGAAATGTTCGTAAGCGGCATTGGCGATTTCAACTTCTGAACCGCTGGCGAAGAGTGTGATTTCAACGTCACCGCCTGTTTCTTTCAGAATGTATGCGCCTTTTGCGGATTGGTTTTCTGCTTTGTTCTCGCATAACGTCGGCAAACCTTGGCGCGTTAGTGCCAGCAGAGCAGGGGCGGTTTGGTTCTTGATAGCAAGTTCCCAACATTCTGCGGTTTCTATGCCATCACATGGGCGATAAACATAGCAATTGGGGATCGCGCGTAGGGCGGAGAGATGCTCCACAGGTTGATGTGTTGGGCCATCTTCGCCGAGGCCAATTGAATCATGCGTAAGAACATGGATAACGCGTATTTTCATGAGTGCCGCCAAGCGAATTGCAGGGCGGGAATAATCGGCGAATTGCAGGAATGTTCCCGCGTAAGGCACTAAATTACTGTGTAGGGCGATACCGTTCATAATTGCGCCCATCGCATGTTCGCGCACGCCGTAATTAATGTAGTTACCGCCGTAATTTGTGCTGTCGATTACTGTTGATGCGGAGACCTTGGTGTTGTTTGATCCTGTTAAATCTGCAGAACCACCAATTAAAGATTCGGAGGCAGCGACAAGTTTCTCTAAAACCATGCCTGATGTTTGGCGCGTTGCCTTTTTTGGCTTCTCTGCTGCGAACGTGTCTTTAAGCTCTTTAATAAGTGGTGTAATAACTTCGGATAAATCACCTGAAAACAATGCGGTTAGAGCATCTTTTTCAGATGAAGCATTAAAGCGATCGTTCCATGCACTCTGTTCTTCTTGGTTTTGTGCGCCAACATCGCGCCATAGAGACAGGATATCATCAGGGATGACAAACTCACCATGCGGCCAGCCGATATTCTCGCGTGTGCCTTTGATTTCTTCTTCGCCTAAAGGCGCGCCATGCGCTGCGTTGCTGTTTTCTTTTGTAGGTGCGCCAAAACCGATTTTTGTCTTACAGCAAATAAGGCTCGGCGTACCGGTTGTCTTCGCTTGCGCAATAGCAGCCTCGATCTCCGCGTAATTATGGCCGTCAATTTCTTGAACATCCCAATTATACGCTTCGAAGCGTATTTTAGTGTTGTCGATGAAGGTTAAATCTGTTTTTCCGTCAATACAGATGCCATTATCATCGTAAAGCACGATTAGCTTATCCAGTTTTAAATGTCCGGCGAGGGAACATGCCTCATGGCTGATTCCCTCCATTAAATCTCCATCACCACACATTGTATATGTATGGTGAGACATTAGATCATCACCGTAGCGCGCATTTAAAATACGCTCTGCCAATGCCATCCCAACGGCGTTGGCAATGCCTTGCCCCAATGGGCCTGTTGTTGTTTCAATGCCTGCGTCATGTTCAACTTCAGGGTGGCCTGCGGTAATCGCGCCTAATGTGCGGAAGTTTTTGATTTCTTCGAGTGTAATTTTTTCGTAGCCCGTTAGGTAATTCACCGAATAAAGCAACATAGAGCCATGCCCACCGGAAAGCACAAAGCGATCACGATCCGGCCATTCAGGGTTTTTAACATCGAATTTCAAGAATTTTGAGTAAAGCACCGTCGCAACATCCGCCATTCCCATCGGCATTCCGGGATGTCCTGAATTCGCACGTTGCACTGCGTCCATAGACAAAGCGCGTATTGCGTTGGACATATTTTTCATATCGGCTTGGGTTAAATCTTGTGGAGATGTTGCAGTGGCTGCATTTGTCATTCGTTTTTACCTATTTTGTACTCATAAAGTATCTGATGCCTGAATTCGCAAGTACCATGCATTTTCAAGGCCGTAAGGTCAAGGCTACACCGTATAAATTCCTGTGGTTTAATGGGGAAAAATGCTGTTATCGTCTTGACCGTTTGAAGGGATTCCCCATAATGGAGGGCAATCACTGTTCTTAATTCAAGTCTTAATAGTTAAAGGGTTCACGCATGTCATCAATCAGATTTTCTCTGGAAAAACTTGATAGTGCCGTAGGCAAACTAGATTCGTCCGTCACAAATGTTGAAAAAGCGCTGCAAGAGTATGTCCCTATGGATGAGCTGCAAGCGCAATTGGCAGAGCAAGCGCAAAGCCTTGAGCTGCGCGATGGTTCAGGCAATGTGATTGACGTGGATTTTGTGGCGAAACGTCTTGATAAGGCGATAAGTACAGTTGAAAACCTATTAAGTGATGAGGACTAATATATTATGTCGGAAGTAACGCTGAAAATTAATAATCGTGGATATAGCTTGGCTTGCGATAATGGGCAGGAGCAACGCCTTGTTGATTTGGGGCATTATGTTGACGGTCATTTGCAAAATATCGCACAGGCCGGCGCGGCAACCAATGAAGCGCATTTGCTGGTTTTGACATCTTTGGTTTTAGCCGATGAAATATATGAGCTTCGTGATACTGTGGCGCAGTTACAAAATAGCATGTCACAGAAAAATGACGCGCCTTCTACTGATCGTTCCGATGATGATATTCTCATCGCAGAAGCAATCGACCACCTTGCGGGTAAGATAGAGCATATTGCCGCCCGTATCCAAGGTGGTGAAGGCGATAACACTGCCGTCGCTTGATGGTGTGGGAATATTATGCTATCATGCTGCCGTTAAAGGGGCTTTTACGTCATTTTCCCTCGAAAACCAGTTCGTCAAAATAAAAAATCTACAAACAAACTATTAAGAACAAGGTACGTCCCTCTGGACTAAATTCTCAAAATCATGATATAACCCTCTCGTGCTGCGGAGTGCGTGAATGCGGCTTTATCTCGGTGGTCGATACTTTCTCGCATTGGGAGCTGTCCCTGACTTAATCTACCAGTTCGGCTGTAGGGTTTTGATATTATGGCACCCACCTATACTTTAGGGCCCGCGAAGATACTATACGCACACGGCTTTGTGGCACACTTGATTTAAATAGCTTTTCGTCCTATCGGACGCCTCGCGGTCGCTCGGTTAGTTTAAGAAGATCGAGCATTGATATGATACGTAAAGTACGGGATTTATTATGGATGACTTGAAATCAATGAAAGATACCTTACGTGCAGAGGCAAAATGCGCGCGCGGATTGTTAAACCTTGATTCCAGCCAGCATAAGGCGTTATGTACCCATCTGTTTGACAATGTAGCTATCGATGAAAATACAGTTATTGCAGCGTATTGGCCGAAAGATCGGGAGCTGGATACCCATGTTTTGATTGATGAATGCCTTGAACGTGGGGGCAAGGTGGCTCTGCCGATTATCGAGAAAGCCCAACGTATTTTAAAATTCGCGCAATATGATCACAACACAGATTTGATGAGTGGCCAGTTTGGTGTGCTTCACCCTGTGGTTGGTGAAGATACGGTGTTTTTAGAGCCTGATATATTCCTTGTGCCTTTGCTGGCTTTTGATCGTAAAGGCTATCGTCTTGGTTATGGCGGTGGGTATTATGATGCAACACTTGCACATTACCGTGAAAAGAAGGATATTACCGCAATTGGAGTTGGCTATGCGCAGCAAGCATGTTTATTTAACCTGCCTGCGGAAGAGCATGATATTAAAATGGATTGGATCATAACCGAGCAATCCGCCCAAAGCTTTATATAAGCGGGCATAGTATAAGAAAGACAATAATGAGAATTTTATTTATCGGCGACATTATGGGGCGTTCAGGGCGCGAGGCTTTGGAAAAGTATTTGCCTCGGCTCAAAAAAGATTTGAACGTCGATGTTGCCATTATAAATGGTGAGAACGCGGCGCATGGTCGTGGCATTACGGAGAAATTCTGTAAGGACTTTTATGAATATGGTGCAGACATCATAACGACCGGCGATCATATTTGGGATCAGCGCGAGATTTTAAAATATATTACGCGCGATCCAAAATTATTACGCCCTGCAAATTTCCCCGAGCAAACAACGCCGGGTAATGGCTATTATCTTCATGAACTGGCGGGGGGGCGAAAGATCTTGGTTGTCAATATGTTGTGCCGTGTGTTTATGCCGCCGCAAGATGACCCCTTTGCCTGTATGGAGGAAATACTGTCAGAGTATCGTTTAGGGCTAAATTGCAATGCGATTTTTGTGGATTTGCATGGGGAAGCCAGCTCTGAGAAAATGGCGTTCGGACAGCATTTCTCGGGTCGTATATCTGCGGTGATCGGCACGCATACCCATATTCCGACGGCGGATGCGCATATCATGAACGGTAGGACTGCCTATATGACTGATGCGGGGATGAGCGGCGATTTTGATAGTGTGATCGGTACGCGCAAAGAAACATCCATTCATCGCTTCATAAAGAAAACACCGGGGGAGCATTTTATTCCTGCGAATGAAAATATGATGCTGTGCGGTGCGTTGGTTGTTACGAATGATAATACGGGCAAAGCATTGGGGATTGAGCCGCTGCGCATTGGTGATATTTTAAGCGAGACGATGCCAACTATATAAAGCATTGCCTCTCTTAACATCGTGCTGGCATCATTACGAAAGATTTATTAACCCAATTTTCCTTTGAGTAACTTATTTACCGCTGCAGGATTGGCCTTGCCTTGGGATTTTTTCATGACTTGGCCAACAAAAAATCCGAACAGCTTGTCCTTACCACCTTTATAAGCCGCGACATTATCAGGGTTTTCGGCAAGAACTTCATCAATGATGGTTTCGATTGCGCCAGTGTCTGTGACTTGTTTCAGGCCTTTTTCATCAACGATGGTTGCGGCACTTTTGCCACTGGAAAACATTTCGGCAAAGACATCTTTGGCGATTTTTCCTGAAATCGTATCATCAGAGATCAGGGCGATTAATGCGCCAAGCTGCTCTGCGGAGATTGGGCTTTCCTCTAATGTCTTATCGTTCTTTCGTAGAATACCGAGTAGCTCGTTAATAACCCAATTTGCCGCAAGTTTGGTATCGCGCTCCTGTGCAACATCTTCGTAATAATCGGCGCGGCTGCGTTCTGCAATCAGGACGCTGGCATCATATCTGCTGAGGGCAAAATCATTCATGAAGCGATGCTTCTTTTGGTCTGGCAACTCTGGCAGTGTTTGCTTGATTTCATCAACCCAGCTTTGCTTGAACGTAAGGGGAAGCAAGTCAGGATCAGGGAAATACCTGTAATCATGTGCATCTTCTTTTGAACGCATAGAACGGGTTTCCAGCTTTACTGGATCCCATAGACGGGTTTCCTGAGCAACTTTTTCACCATCCTCGATCAGATCAACTTGTCTTCGGGCTTCGAATTCAATGCATTGCTGTACGGCCTTCAAAGAGTTTACATTTTTAATTTCCGCGCGTGTACCAAGCGCATCTCCCGGTTTACGGACAGAGATATTAACATCGGCGCGCATTGATCCTTCGTCCATATTGCCGTCACATGTTTCTAAATAACGTAAGATCATGCGGATTTTGGAAAGGTAGGCTGTGGCCTCTTCGGGGCCACTAATATCAGGTTCAGAAACGATTTCCATCAAAGCGCAGCCAGAGCGATTTAAATCAACATAGGTTTTCTTTGGGTGTTGGTCATGCACTGACTTTCCCGCATCTTGTTCAAGGTGCAGGCGTGTAATACCAATATTTTTGACATTGCCATCGGGCAAGTCAATTTCAATTTCTCCTTTGCCGACAATCGGATCTTCAAATTGAGAAATTTGATAACCTTGCGGAAGGTCAGGATAGAAATAATTTTTACGGGCAAAAACGGAATATGTATTAATCTGTGAGTTCAAGCCAAGACCTGTACGTACGGCTTGTTCGACGCATTTTTCGTTTAAAACAGGCAACATACCGGGCATTGCCGCATCAACCAGTGACACTTGTGTATTGGGCGCAGCACCAAATTTTGTAGATGCGCCAGAAAAGAGTTTGGATTCTATGCTGATTTGAGCGTGAATTTCCATGCCAATAACGATTTCCCAATCGCCTGTTTCGCCTTGTACCATTTTAGCCATAACTTTGTCCTAAATTATATTAATGTTTCTTATTATCTCTGTCGTAGAAAAATTGAAAACGACATTGTTTTATAAAGTGATTATGTTGGCTTCGATAATTTGTTTCTTTGAAATAATCCTCTAAAGGATTCAGTGTCATCGGATCATACTGGACAGCCTTCATAATAATATATGATGCATTTTGATCTAAAAAATATTTGTATCTATCAACAACGCATTTACAAAGCGTTTTTTTGCCAGCGATAATATCGTTAAGCTGATTTGCAACATAACAATCATGTTTCACTTTTTTCTCTATAACGTGTTTCATGCAAGGCGCATAAGCGTAGGCAAGTGATCTTCCGCGTGCTTCTTTGCCTTGTTTATTATCTTTTTCCAAATCTTTAAATTCTTGAACACTCAATAACTCAGACATTTTAGCGGCATTACAACCGCATAATATTTCTGTTTCCTCTTTGTCAAAGGCAAGGTTTTTATTGTCTGTACAAGTTTTAAAGTAATTATTGGCCATGATTGCAGAGGTTAAAGGTTTTCCGTTGCTGCCGTAATCTTCTGTTTTCTGGTTAAGAATTTCCCCCAGAGATTTCACGTTTTCTCCATCGCTATCTTGTGCCAGAATCGTAGAACCTAGTGTTGCGATACATATTAGGAGTGTAAGCACTAACGTTAAAATATGGAAGGGGCTTCTGTTAATCATGCGGCAACCTTTTTACTGTCTGTGGGACGTAAGCGAATTGTGCCAGATTTTCGACCACACCTGCAACTTTAAATACAGTTTCTTCATCCCACGGGCGGCCAATCACTTGTAAACCAAGAGGTAAGCCTTGTGCATCAACACCGGCAGGAATTGAAATTCCGGGCAGTCCAGCGAGGGATGCAGGTACGGTAAAGACATCATTCAGGTACATTTTAATCGGATCATCTTCATTTTCACCAATAGCAAATGCAGAAGAGGGGGCGGTTGGTGTCAACAATGCATCACATTTTTCAAATGCACTGAGGAAGTCCTGAGAGATAAGGCGGCGTACTTTTTGCGCCTTAATGTAATAGGCATCGTAGTAACCGGATGATAGAGCGTAAGTACCGATCATGATGCGACGCTTAACCTCTTCACCGAAACCTTCGGCGCGGGTAATCTCGTACATGTCTGTTAAATCATCTTCCTTGGCACGATGACCAAAACGCACGCCGTCATAACGGGCGAGATTGGATGATGCTTCGGCGGGGGCAATTACGTAATATGTTGCTAGTGCGTAATGCGTGTGTGGCAAGCTGACTTCAATAGTTGTTGCGCCTGCGCTTTCCAGCCATTCAATACCGCGCTGCCATAGGGCAGAGATTTCTTCGGGCATACCATCAACGCGATATTCTTTTGGAATACCGATGACTTTGCCTTTTATGTCACCTGTTAAAGCAGCAGCAAAGTCGGGTACACTCTTATTCGCGGAAGTGCTGTCTTTGGGGTCATGTCCTGACATTGAACGAAGGAGCAGGGCATTGTCTTCTACACTGCGCGCAAATGTACCTGCTTGATCTAATGAAGATGCAAAGGCAATTGTGCCCCAACGTGAACAACGACCATAAGTCGGTTTCATGCCTGTAATACCGCAGAAAGAGGCCGGTTGGCGGATTGATCCACCTGTGTCTGTTCCGGTTGCGCCCATACAAATTTGTGCGGCAACGGCGGCGGCTGATCCACCGGATGAACCACCGGGCGTTAAATCTGTGTCATCGCCCTCACGTTTCCATGGGTTAATCACATTGCCGTAGTAACTGGTTGTGTTTGAAGATCCCATCGCAAATTCATCAAGGTTGGTTTTACCCAACATCACTGCGCCATCATCAAATAGTTTCTGCGTCACAGTTGATTCATATTGTGGAATAAAGCCTTCTAGAATACGGCTGGCGGCGGTTGTTTGCACGCCATTGGTGCAGAACAAATCTTTAATAGCCAGCGGAATACCATCCAGTGCACCTGCATCACCTGATGCGCGGCGTTTGTCGGAGGATTCGGCTTGCTTCAAGGCGATGTCAGGCGTTTCGGTAATAAAGGCGTTTAGGGCGCTGTGCTCTGCCATCGCATCAATATGTGCTTGTGCCAGTTCCACGGCAGTGAAATCTTTGTTGTCTAGGCCTGTTAGGGCGCTTGCAATTGTCAAGTCGGTTAGTTTGCTCATGATCTTTACTCCACCACTTTCGGAACAACGAAATAGCCTTGCGTCTCTTCCGGTGCATTTTCTAATATTTTATCGGCATAGCCACCATCATTAACCACGTCTTTACGTAGTTCCGGTGTGATGTCCACAACATTGGCCAGAGGCTCCACATTGTCTGTATTGACTTCTGCAAGCTGTTCTACAAATCCGATAATTTTCGAGAGTTGGGGCATCATGCGTTCCAGTTCCTCATCACTCATTCTGATCCGCGCGAGCGAAGCAACTTTTTTTACGCTTTCCTTATCCAGAGACATTTATTGGCCTTTTCGATATTGATTGTTAACCCTTGGACTTTTATCATTGCGCCGTGTAGCGTGCAAGCCTTATATAGGGTAAATAATGATTATGGATTTGGTTCAAAATAATTACGGTGATTGTCCCGCTGATGTTGCTCTTATGGGGTTGGATCTGGGATCGAAAACGATCGGTGTTTCTTTGTCTGATAGCGGACAAGGCATCGCGTTTCCGTTACGCACCCTAAAGCGCACAAAGTTCTCCAGAGATTTAAAAGCATTAGAAGAAATCATTCGTGATTATAATGTAGGCGGTTATGTGCTTGGTTATCCGTTGAATATGGATGGCAGTGCAGGGCCAAGGTGCCAGTCTGTGCGAGATTTCGGGTTGGAATTTGCCGCGCAGCTTTCTGATGAACTTAAAGGGCAGGGCGTTTGGATTGGCTTATGGGATGAAAGGTTATCCACATCTGTTGTGGAAGACTTTGTGGATAAGTCTGTGGATATCTCTAAAAGACGAGCTAAAGACACGGGCTTAATCGATAAATTGGCGGCGCAGCATATTTTGCAAGGCGCGCTAGATTTTCTGGACAGCCGTCGATAGCTTATTTCTGGTAGTGTCGCAAAGTTTAACTGAGTTTGAGAGGGGCAACAACAGGCCAGATTCTAGATAGTAGCCAGACGGTAGAATTGCTCTTCTGGTGTTAAGTTTTGGTCTATGTGTTTGGTGAAGTTTAGTTGGTTCTTTTTAATCATGTTCATAAGTTCTATGCCTGCGATAGTTCTGGTCGCCGTATGCATTTTTCTGAAATACCCCATTGGTGTGGTGATGCGCTTAATATGGCGATGATCCTGCTCCACTATATCGGTAGTTTCTAGTCTCAAGTACAACACCTTTAGTAATCTGGATGGTATTTTAAATTCTTTCATGTAAGCCTCCCTTGGTGTTTGAAAACCCAATGCTTTTCTTGGTCTGGTGTTAAGCAAGTGCGATATCTCGTCAAGCTCATCTTGCGACACATCGGATAAATCAGATCTCTTTGGTCGGAATTGTCGTATCAAGCCATTTATGTTTTCAATGGCGCCCTTCTACCATGGTGAGTGCGGGTCACACTTGTGCCCTTGTAAAAGTATATGTTCATGTCTAAATCAGCGGACAACAGCTTATGTTGGCTCATGTCTCTTACCTCTTGGCTTATGTGCTGCTAAGTTTTGGACGCGCTCTAAATTTAAAGGAAGAAACGCACTGAAACGTCGAATTAATCCAACACGGATGCCCATTAAAAAAAAGGAAAGTTTTCGCTGGATAGAAAATATACGCCAATCAAGTGAGCTTTTAGGAACACCAGAAAAGCTCATTCATGTAGGTGATCGTGAAAACGATATATATGAGTTTTTCTGTGCAGCACAAGAGATTGGGGCGCATTTCCTTGTTCGTACTTGCGTCAATCGCCTAGCTGGCGAGGGAAA
>NVUR01000032.1 GCA_002401965.1 Alphaproteobacteria bacterium | reverse complement strand
CTATCGCACGTTTCTTGAAAGTTTCGCTGTATTTCTTGCTCATACCTGTTGTCTCCTGTTATTTCAGTTTAGGTGACAACTACCCTGACACAGGGGGGTCTTGGTGGTTTAAGTGAACATGACCCAGAATTTCAATGGACATTCGCCGGAAATAATTTTGCAAAAGCCCTTACAACAATCGAAGATAAACAAGATAACCCTCATGTTTTAGAGGTTTTGGGGAATATGGATATCCCATATAAAGAGGCAGGTCTCATTTTTTATGATGGCGGAGAATGTAATGCGGAGCGCGGTCTGCGCGATACACAAACCTTAGAGCCTTACAAATCAACAACCCACCCTTACGCCGAATACCCCGCCGCCGAAACAAAACCATGGTCACAATCTATCGGCACAAATGAAGATACCTATACATTATGCGATCAGGCCTTCAAAGAGATCGAAACCAAAGAAAACCGTGCAGCTGATCGTCGCATACTTGATAATTGCGTCGTTTTATATATGCCGCTACACCAAGAAGATATGGATAATCCGCGCTATTACGCATTTAAGTCCACAACCCCTTTACGAACATCCATCGACCTTGACCCGCTACTCTCCGTTAATCAGGGGCATAAAACACAACGCCATTACCATTCACCGTTGGATCGCCACGAAACATTGGCGCAATTAGAGGCCAATAATGACCCATGGATGGCAAAAGAATTGGCAATTTCAAAGGCAATACGCGGCTTTTCCGATGCTGTACGTATGCCCAGAAATAATATCAGCCTCAAAGCAGATTACGATAAAGTAAAAGGACTGGTAGTTCACTGTCCCTTAACATTATCCAAAGAATTAGAGGATAAATACAGCCAGAAACTTGCCGATAATGGGCTGATATTAGAAACCAGAAAAACCCCGATTCAATCATTTGATGATATACGCAGCACCATCTATCAATCAAAAGCAATCTTCATTCCCAATATACCAGATGCACAGGATAATAATTTCTGGACAAATAACATCTTTTTACCCGCCAGTACAATTGTTGAAAAACAGCTCAGCAACCCAAGTGCCAGTGGTATGCCCGTCATATTTCATTCCGACACGCCCGAGCGCACCGACTTCGAAAACATATGCGATCATTTAAAAAATGCCACTATGGTGCCACAGGATATGCAGCACCTGTTTTACTCCTCTGACGATATTAACGAAGCCTCAGAGCATATAAAACAACAAATTCTGGAACAATATACCTATGGAAATTACACAGAATTTGACCACACACCCCTGCCCGATACCGAACGCGACGCCGTTGTATTCTTAGAATCCGCAACATCGGCAAGCCCCGTTGACAATAATAATGCCTATGAACTGGCCGTAAATTGTGGCTTAAACGGCTTTGATAATATGAGTGGCTTTGGCATGTCTGGTCCTATGGGCGCAGTGGTTTGGGCAGGTCTGCAATTACGGCGCGAAGGGTTCGATGTCAATGTCATGGGGGTACAAGACCCCAATGCGATGAAAACCGAAGGCGCACCGTTTGAGGCAATGTCCCACCTGATGGGCGAAGATTATGGCGTTGTTGCGCCAGATATTTTCCTACGAATTTGGCAGCTTCTTGAAATCGAAAAATTACAGAATAACCCTTCGATGGAGAAAATCGCCGTGGCGCAAGGATGTGGCATTGGTGGGCTTCAGGAAATGGCCGCGGTTATGGCGCTAAAAGAACTCAACATAGCTGGTGCAGATCGCGTTCACCTTATCATTGAAAATGCACCACGCGATTTACCAACCGGCACAATATCACCACATGATGCCTTATTGGATCTGATGGAAAAACGTGGTGATTTGGACGATAACAATGGTGTTTATGCCACAACATGCCCCAAGGAAACCCTTGAGGTGATCGGGAAAATATCTCAAAGAGAGATGACTTATTTCCCTGTTGAACGCCCACAAGAAGAATATACAATATTCCCGTTCGAGCGCAGCAAAAATCCACTGCTACCATGGTTAATGGGGGAGGCAGGGCATTCAACCCCAAAAACAACAATTCGTGATACTTACAATAAAACCATGGGAGAAAACAATATACAGCACGATTATGACCCTAACTAAAACCCCATAAGGAAGTAAACATGACCTTACGCCACACACCGGAAAAACTGGATGGCTTCACAGCGCCTGATTTCGCACTCACCAATATTGACGGGCAAACATATGACCTGAAAGATTGTATGGGGGCGCATGGTCTTGTGGTGATGTTTATCTGTAATCACTGCCCCTATGTCATCGCGATCATAGAGCGTTTGGCACAGACCTGTAACCGCTTGCACGACGAAGGCATAGGATGTGTTGCGATCATGGCCAATGATACGGAAAGCTACCCTGCTGATTCGTTTGAAAACATAAAATTATTCTCCGAAAAATACGCTTTCAAGCCCCCTTATCTCATTGATAAAACACAAAATACAGCAAAAGCCTATGACGCAGTTTGCACACCTGATTTCTTCGGTTTTGATAAGGGTGGTCTATTACAATATCGAGGTCGCCTAGACAGTGCCGCCAACAAGCCCGCCGATGAACATACAGTGCCAGAGCTTTTGAATGCGATGCTGGAATTTAAGAATAAAGGACAAGTATCCGCCCCCCAAACCCCGTCAATGGGATGTTCCATTAAGTGGAGAACCTAAGCAACACAATAGTAAACACAATAAAGTCACCGCTCTTATTCAAAAATGCTGGTTTTGCGCGTAAATATGATTACAATGCCCCCATCCATAAAAGTACAGGAATAAGGCTCAAAGCATATGGCGGACATTTTCATTGAAGTAGACGAAGCACTAAAACAAGAAAAACTTGAAAAAATTTGGCATAGATATGGCGGATTTTTCATTGGGTTCTTAAGTGTTATTATTCTGGGGACAGCCGCAAATGCTGGATATACATCTTGGGAAATGTCTAAGAACGCGGCGCAAACAGATTTGTTATTCGCCGTAACAACCAAGGCAGATTACACCGCCGATGACTTGCTTACCCTTTCTCCGGATTTACAAGCAGGGCTACGCAGCATCACAGGCATCGAAGCCGCAGGTCTGTATCTTGAAAACGGCGAAAATGAAAAAGCATTACAAACATATAAAACATTAGAAGCAGACCAAAATACCGACCCCGCAATCGCACAGCTTGCCTCTTATATGATCTCTTCTATATCCAAGGATTTAAGTGCAGAAGATAAAATCGCAAAGCTGGATATCATTATATCAAACCAAGAAAATCCATGGCGTTATAATGCAATGTTGGATTCAGCCGTTCTTCATGCCAACGCGGTGCAGAATTTTGCACGCGCACGTCAGCATTTATCTGCAATCTTAATAAGCGATGCCGCACCAAAAACACTCAAACAAAAAGCTCAATCTCTGGACATATTATATGCTCTAAAAGAAAAAATTTAGCACGTACACACGTAAAAATAACAACACTCACATATTACTTAAAAATCTAGGAATAACAGGATGTTAAAAAACAAAACGGTACTAACCGTATTTTCTATTATGGCTCTAAGTTCATGCTCCAGCGTGTCTGGTATGTTTGAAAAAGACGAAGCACCAAAATTGGAAGGTGAACGCATATCGGTCTTGGAGCTGCAAAAAACATTAAAACCTGACATTGCACTGGGCGATGAATTAAATATCATGACACCGCCAAGCTGGATAAACACATCATGGCCACAGGCGGGTGGTTATCCCAATCACTCCATGCAAAACCCATCCCTATCCAATACACAATTAGAGCGCGTTTGGACGGCTGATATCGGGTCAGGCAGTTCAAATGACCTTCCCTTGACCGCACAGCCTGTTGTCGCAAATAATATCATTTATACACTGGATACGGATTCCAGATTATCTGCCTTTAATGTGCAAAATGGAAAAACCCTTTGGGAAACCGATGTTGAAAAAGCCGATGAAGACGAGTCCGTTATTAGTGGCGGCATATCATACGCACATAATCTTTTATTCGTAACCAACGGATATGACGAAGTTCTGGCTGTTTCCCCTGAGAATGGTGACATACAATGGCGCAAAAGATTACCTGCCCCATCAAGAGCCGCCCCCACAGTGATTGGTGGACGCGTCTTTGTTCCAACAATAGATTCCCGCCTTGTGGCTTTAAGCGCAAAAGACGGCACAAGCCTGTGGGAATATACAGGCATCGGTGAAACAACGGGATTACTTGGCGCAGCCAGCCCCGCCGCGAATAGTGACATTGTCGTCCCTGTATTCTCATCAGGCGAAGTGACGGCTTTGCGTGTTGAAAATGGCTCGGTCGCATGGTCTGATAATCTGGCCAGTGTACGTCGTTACGGCGGCGGACTGGAAAGCCTATCAGACATAAGAGCCATGCCGATACTCGATAAAGGTGTCATTCTCTCAATCAGTTTCGGTGGAAAACTTGCCGCGATAGATGAAAGAACAGGGACACGTATTTGGCAAAGAGAAATCAGCGGATCACAAACCCCATGGATCGCAGGCAATACAATCTACGTCTTATCCTCTAACGCGCAATTAATTGCGCTAAATATGAGCAATGGCACAATCCTATGGATAGAAGAGCTGGAACGCTTTGAAGATCTCGACGACCGCGAAGACCCAATTTACTGGAGCGGCCCTGTCATGGCCTCGGGCAGGTTAATTATCGCGGGTTCTCATGGATATTTTCTGGAAGTAGATACACAAAACGGCCAGATACTACACACAACCAGAACCAAGAAAAACGTGCAAATCTCACCCATTATCGCTAATGACACATTATATCTTTTGTCAGAAGACGGAACTTTAATGGCATATAAATAAGATATATGGTAAGACCGTTCAAAATTATGTGACTCTGGGCGTATTAACGTCGAGACAGGTCACGGATAGAACGTAAAATAAAGCAGAATAGATATGTTAAAAATTGCAATTGTTGGCCGCCCGAACGTTGGTAAATCAACATTATTTAATAAACTGGCAGGCAAAAGGCTGGCCATTGTTGACAACACCCCCGGCGTCACCCGCGACTGGCGAGAGGCCGAGGCTGATCTGTTCGGACAAAAACTGATTATCATTGATACGGCAGGCCTTGAGGAAAAATTTGATGATTCCATTCAAGGACGCATGCGCCAACAAACAGAAGCTGCTCTACACATGGCCGATGCGATTTTATTTATCGTTGATGGTCGCGAAGGTGTAACCCCCTCCGACGAACATTTCGCCGCCTTTCTACGCAGACAGCACAAGCCCATCATTCTGGTTGTCAACAAATGTGAGAGCAACAAAGTATCAATGAGCGGCGTTGGAGAGGCCTATTCCCTAGGCTTTGGTGATCCCATTGCCATATCCGCTGAACACAGCATCGGGTTTGATGAAATCCATAACGCTCTGATCCCCTATTTCCCTGAAGAAGAGGAAATAGACGACGAAAACGGCGGCGCAAAAGGTGAATTTGATAATCTTGATGATATCGAAGGGTTGGAAGATTACGTCTTTAAACAAGAAGAAGATGACCCTGAAAAACCAATTAAAATTGCGATTGTTGGTCGCCCGAATGTTGGAAAATCAACGCTGCTCAATACAATATTAAACGAGCAACGCGTCATGACAGGCCCCGAAGCAGGCATAACCCGCGACGCAATTGCCGTAGATTGGGAATATGAAGGCCGCAAATTCAAGCTGGTCGATACGGCGGGACTGCGCCGCAAATCAAAGATATCAAACCATATCGAAAAGATGTCGACCGAGGATTCTTTCCGCGCTATTCGTCTGGCGCAAATTGTTATCCTTGTACTAGATGGTAATATGGCACTGGAAAAGCAAGACTTACAGATTGCCCAACACGTTGCCGATGAAGGTCGCGCTTTGGTCATTGCCGTGAATAAATGGGACAGTGTCAGTGACAGATCAAAAGTTCTGGATGATATAAAGCACAAGCTCTCAACATCCCTATCCCAAACCAAAGATATTGAATTTGCGACAATTTCCGCGAAAAACGGCAAAAATATTGATAAATTATTCTATAAAGCCCTTAAAACCTATGAAATCTGGAATAAACGTGTTGGCACGGGTGGCCTGAACAGATGGCTGGCTGGTATGGAAAGCAAGAACCCTGCGCCTCTTGTAGGCGGACGACATAACCGTGTAAAATATATTACGCAGATCAAAACACGTCCACCAACCTTTGCTCTATGGGTTTCGCGTCCGAAAGAATTACCAGACTCTTATCGCCGTTATATCACCAACGGTTTACGCCGTGACTTTGATATACCAAGTGTTCCTCTGCGTTTACTGATACGCGCCAGTAAGAACCCTTACGCGTCTTAAATATCTATCCAAACATCAGCGAGCAACGCAGTGTAGGTCTCTACATAAGGGGCGAAGAACGATGTAGGAAACTAAAATCAGATGGCTATACCGCGATTAAATCACGAATATAGACCGTCACATCCAGTAAGTTCTGGTCAATTTCCAAACCGACAATCGCGATAAACCCACCCATTTCCCAAGGCAATCGGAAGCAATGCGTCAGAATAAACGCCGAATAAATATAGCCAACAATCGTTATAAAAACCGCGTAAGATTCTAACGCAGTCATATCATAGCCCAGAACCAATGCGCCCAAAATCGGCAAAGTCAATAAAACACCAGGGATATTCGACCAATTCACAACATTCACGAACTTATAGAAATGCTCTTGTCGTTCAAATTGTTTGCTTAAGAAATACACCACAGCAAAAAATAGAACCGCTGCAAGGACAATACGAATCATATGCAAGGAAAGAAGAATCCCAACAGAAAACCCCGCTGACATTGCCACCATAACAGTAAGTAAAATTGGCAAAAGCGCAATCGGAACGATAAAAGATTTGATAGCCGCACTGCGTGATGACTTAAACCGTCCCACCCCCACAGGCATAAACAGCAATATTTCCATACATCCAACTAAATTGGATTTCCATTCTTCTTTTGTGAACATAAATATTATCCCTTGCGGCTAAAAACAATGAATCCCTACCCATTTAGTATACAAGAAAAACTATGCCTCTGACAAATCCCTGATGGTTTCACGCGTTATACTTGCGAAATACAGCATACTCATCTATGAATAGCCCCTATAGTTTAATTACAAATACGAGAAAACCCATGGAATACTTCATCACTGTCGCCACAAACGTTATTATCGCAAGCCTTATCCTGATGGCAGGATGGATGCTTGGTAACTACGTTTATAAAATAATTCAAAATGTTAAAAAACTGGACGACACCTTAAAAAGTTTTCTGGGTGCCATGGCAAAATATGCTATTTTAACACTTGCTGGCGTTATGATTCTTCAACAATTCGGTGTACAGATCGCCAGCTTGTTGGCCATCCTCGCCGCAGCCGGCCTTGCCATTGGCTTGGCTCTACAAGGAACACTCAGTAACGTATCCGCAGGGGTTATGTTGCTTATCCTTCGCCCATTCGATGTTGGTGATTTCATTTCTTGCGGCGGCACAACAGGCACGGTTAAGTCCCTTGGTCTATTCGTGACAGAACTTTCAACATCGGAAAATGTTTATATCTTTGTGCCGAACAGCAAACTATGGAACACAGATATTAAAAACTTTTCGCGTAACGATACCCGCCGTCAGGATATTATCTTCGGTATCAGCTATAATGATGACATCAACAAGGCCTTCAAAACGATCGAAAAAGCCGTATCAAAAGATGAGCGTATTTTCACCGAAGAAGAGCAAGCCCCTAAAATCATGGTCACAAATCTGGGCGACTCATCCGTAGATATCACTTTGCGTATATGGTCAGACAGAGGCGATGTTGCATCAATAAAGGTTGATACAATGAAAGCCGTTAAGGAAGCCTTGGATAAAGATGGTATCTCTATCCCGTTCCCAACACGTACAATCGAAATGGTTCCGGCGGCAAACGAAGCCGAAAAAGCAGCGCCAAAAGTAAAAGCAGCACCGAAAAAGAAAGCTGCTTAAGTCAGACGAATACATAGTTTTAAGAAAGAGCTGCCTTATGGTGGCTCTTTTTGCTTGAAAAACAAAGGGTTTAGCCATATCTTATGTTTTCTCGGTATCGGAGTAAAATAACGCTCCACGATAGAAAGATAAAGACATGTGCGGAATTGTCGGGATTTATGCTTATTCACCGGTTAATCAGAGCCTCTACGACTCTCTAACCGTCCTACAGCATCGCGGACAAGATGCCGCAGGAATTGTCACTGAAGATCACGGAAAATTCTGCTTACGCAAAAGCAACGGCATGGTACGCGATATCTTCAATCTGGAGCATATGACCCAGCTAAAAGGGAATATGGGTATTGCCCATGTTAGATACCCAACAGCAGGCAGCGCAAGTTCTGCCGAATCGCAACCCTTTTACGTGAACTCACCCTACGGCATTGTCTTGGCGCATAACGGTAACCTTACAAATCAAAGCGATCTGGAAGAAGAGCTTTATCGCGCGGACTTACGCCACGTCAATACAAATTCAGACTCCGAAGCTTTACTCAATGTCTTCGCGCATGAACTGCAATCACTCAAACAATTACAGCCAAAAGCAGAGCATATCTTTGCCGCGATAGATAAGCTCTATACACGCTGTCAGGGTGCTTACGCCGTTGTTGCAATGATTTCAGGATACGGCATGATCGGGTTTCGTGACCCTAATGGTATCCGCCCCCTGATCTACGGGCAGCGCGTCAACAGCGATGGTCAAACAGAATACATGATCGCCTCGGAGAGCGTCGCGCTGAACGCTTTAGGGTTTGAAGTTGTGCGTGATGTTAAACCAGGCGAGACGGTCTATATCGACCAAAGCGGCCAACTCCATACCCATGTCAGCGATCATGCACAATCCTACACACCGTGCATTTTCGAACATGTCTATCTTGCACGCCCCGATTCTATTTTAGATGGCAGCTTGGTTTACAAAGCGCGCGTACGTATGGGTGAATATCTGGCCGAAAAAATCCTGCGAGAAAACCCCCACCATGACATTGATGTTGTTATCCCTATCCCCGAATCTAGCCGCCCCAGTGCGATGGAACTAGCGCACAAGCTCGGCCTTAAATTCCGTGAAGGCTTTGTCAAGAATCGCTATATCGGGCGCACATTTATCATGCCTGGACAAGAAGAGCGTGAGAAATCCGTGAAGCAAAAACTCAACCCGATTGGTCTTGAGTTCAAAGATAAAAATGTGCTGCTGGTTGATGACTCGATTGTTCGTGGGACGACCTCTAAAAAAATCATAGAAATGGCACGTGCCGCCGGCGCAAAGAAAGTCTATTTCGCCTCTGCTGCCCCACCCGTCCGCTTTCCTAACGTTTACGGCATCGATATGGCCGTCAAATCAGAGCTGATTGCCTTTGGAAAGACCGACAAAGAAATTGAGAAAGCCATTGGTGCAGACTGGCTGATTTATCAAGATCTTGATGATTTAATAAAGGCCGCCACCCCAAGTGATGAAGCACAAGGGTCACGCATCTTTGATTGCTCCGTTTTTGATGGGAAATATGTCACCGGCGATATTGATGATCTGTATTTCGCAAGGCTGGAAGAAAACAGGAACGACAAAAGCAAACAAAACAGCACCGCAGATGACAACACGCGTTGCGTTGATTTGCACGGTAATAGCTAACCCCCCCCTTAAGAACGCCCTAGAGGCCCCCGCCCTATTCATTATAATCAGGGGATGTATCGGTGTTATGCTCAAACATTTTATCCATATTGTCTCTGAATTCAGGCGTATAACCATCTTTTTTCTCCTCGATTTGCTTCGAGGTGCTTTTTAGCAAATCCATCTCTTCCAACTTTTTACCCAGACCCGACAGACCTTTAACTTTTTCCACACCCTCTACGAGATTCTCTTCAACCATTTTTGGAATAAATCCATCAATCCACGCCGAAGTCATCTCAAGATAGATTTGCGACTTACTGCCCGCAAACCACTCCTCTTTTTGGTCTTCATCATTTACAAGATAGAATAACGGTAAATATAACAAACCAAGCACAAAAACGCCCCGCACAATACCAAATACTGCGCCTAATGTGCGATCTAAAGCCCCTAAACCAAGATTTTTTGCAAATTCAGCCAAAAAGTGACTCAAAATAGATAAAAGAATTACAAAAACAATAAACATAACGCCATAAGACAGCGCATAGGACACATATTCATACGGAATAATATCAAACAGCATATCCGCATCATCGCCTCCTGTAATACCCAGCCAACCATTCATATATGGCAATAAGAGCGGTCCACAAATATATGCGGCCAACACCCCGCCACCAATACCGAAAATCGTGAGAACCTCACGAATAAACCCGCGTAAAAATGCAATAATGACTGATATCAAAAGAATAACAGCGACAATAACATCAAGAATCATAAGAAAATTTCCTCTACTACGTTAAACGCGGACACAGCGCATATTTTACAATTTATATAATCTACTAGGAATACGCTGCCAGTCATTAAAATGCAATCCCCGTGCAACAATCAACAAAAGACAGCGCACAAATTAAAGTACGCTGTCCTTAAAAATCTCTATAATATTCACGAACTTAAGGCTTAGGCCCCAAGATCATAATCATTTGACGACCTTCAAATTTTGGCTCTAGCTCAACATTTGATAATTCAGCCAGCTCTTCACGGATTCTTGTGAAAATATCACGGCCAATATCCTGATGCGCCATTTCACGACCACGAAAACGCATGGTCACTTTAACCTTATTTCCATCATTCAAAAAACGGGTCGCATTACGCATTTTAACATCGTAATCATTTTTCTCGATACGCGGGCTAAGCTTAACTTCTTTAACTTCGACTGTTTTCTGTTTTTTACGCGCTTCGTTCGCTTTTTTCTGCTGCTCGTATTTGTGCTTACCGTAATCGAGTATTTTACACACCGGAGGTTCTGCATTGGGAGACATCTCAACCAAATCAAGTCCAGCATCATCCGCCATTTCCTGCGCCTTCGCCAGCGTAACAATACCACACATCTCACCATCGGCATCTACAAGACGAACATCAGGGGCTGTAATATCAGAATTTCTACGTGGCCCACGATCTTTTCTGGGCATTGGTCTTTGTGGTCTGGCAATAACGGTCTCTCCTATATATTATTTTCCATGTACGATATGTTCGCACAGACAGTATCAACAAAATTACTTAGAAAACAATTAATACGGTGGTTTTACCCAATCCGCAAGCGTTTCCCGCGTTTATACCTTAAAATGGTGGCTTAATTTCCTCTTTTAAGGAAGCCAATGCATCATCAAGAGCCTCTATCGATTGGGCTTTCGATCCCAAACGACGAATCGCAACAGTTTTTTCCTCGGCTTCACGCACACCAACAACATATAGGACAGGCACTTTTCCAACGGAATGCTCCCGCACTTTGTAGTTGATCTTCTCGTTGCGAATATCCAGTTCTGCGCGCACACCTGCATCCAGCAAAGCTTGATACACTTCTTGCGCGTATTCTTCAGCCTTACCCGTAATAGTCGCGACAACACATTGTGTCGGCGCAAGCCATAGCGGTAATTTCCCAGCATAACTTTCAATCATCACACCGATGAAGCGTTCAAGCGAGCCAAGTATCGCACGATGCAACATCACAGGGCGATGTTTTGCGCCGTCCTCACCGACATAAGAGGCATCAAGACGTTCTGGCAAAACAAAATCCAGCTGCAACGTACCACACTGCCAGCTCCGCCCGATCGCATCACGTATATGATATTCGATCTTCGGCCCGTAAAATGCACCTTCATTCTCGGCTTCTTCAAATTCAAGACCGGCCTCCACCAAAGCACGGCGCAAACCCTCCTCGGCTTTATCCCAAACCTCATCCGTTCCCGCGCGCTCATCAGGGCGCAGAGCCAGAACGATTTTCACATCATCAAAGCCCAAATCCGAATACACCGTTTTCACAAGATCGCAGAACGCAACGGATTCGCTGGTGATTTGATCCTCCGTACAAAAAATATGGGCGTCATCTTGCGTCATCTGGCGTACACGCATAAGACCGTGAAGCGCGCCATGTGGCTCATTCCTATGGCAACAGCCAAACTCCGCCAAACGCATCGGCAAATCACGATAAGATTTTGTACCTTGATTAAACACCTGCACATGGGCAGGGCAGTTCATCGGTTTTAACGCCATCAACTTATCAAACGCCTTATCACTAACAACCGGCCCGTCTTCATCTGTATTTGGAATTTCATCGGGAACAACGAACATATTCTCGCGATACTTCCCCCAGTGACCAGAAGCCTCCCACAATTTATTATCAATCAATTGCGGTGTTTTAATTTCCTGATACCCAACATTATTCAAGCGTCTGCGAATATAGCCCTCCAACTGGTTATAAATCGTAAAGCCCTTTGGATGCCAGAATACTGAGCCTTGTGCTTCGGTTTGAAAATGGTATAGATCCATTTCATTACCTAATTTACGGTGGTCGCGCTTTTCAGCTTCTTCCAACTGATGTAAATATGCTTTCAACTCCTTATCATCACGCCACGCTGTGCCGTAAATCCGCGTTAACATCGCGCGCGAAGAATCGCCGCGCCAATATGCACCCGCAACTTTCAACAATTTAAACGCCGTTCCAACATTGCGCGTTGTCGGCATGTGTGGTCCACGGCACAGATCCAGCCAACCACCCTGACGGTAAATTGTGATGTCTTCACTCTCAGGTAAATCCTCGATCAGCTCTGCCTTATAGATTTCACCCTTATCTTTGAAATAGGCAATCGCCTCGTTTCTGTCCCAGACTTCACGCTCAAACGCCGCACCGCGCTCAACAATCTTACGCATTTCCTTTTCAATAGCCGCCAGATCATCGGTGGAAAATGGCTCGTCCCGTGCAAAATCGTAATAAAATCCGTTCTCGATAGACGGACCAATGGTCACTTGCGTACCAGGGAATAAGGATTGCACCGCCTCTGCCATTACATGGGCAGCATCATGACGGATCATTTCCAACGCATCCTCATCGGCGCGCTTAATAATCTCGATGGATGTATCTGCGGTGATCGGCAGTGACAAATCACTCAGCTCACCATTCAGCTTAATCGCGATGGATGCCTTGGCCAGAGATTTCGATATGCTTTGCGCGATATCCATGCCCGTTGTGCCGGAATCATATTCTCTAACAGATCCATCAGGCATTGTAATTTTAATATTATCAGGCATCGCTACGCTCTTGCTCCATTCACATCATTAATCAACTAGCATATATAGTAAAAACCGCACTATAAGACAAGCCGCAACACGTAAGATCTCTCACATTCGTTCGAGATGACAATATTTTTTTCATTTAGAGAACATAACACCCTCATCGTCCGACACTATTTATTTTAGTACAAGGCACGAGAGCAAACAGAATTTATGTGCGGCTAGGAAAATAAGGCGAAGCGTATGTTTTATACGCAAGACGGATTTGACGATGCCCGCACGTGAATGATGACAGCTCTAGCGTTCGTTCATTGCGTTATCGAGGGTTTTTACGAAAGGCTTCAGCAAATATTGCATCACGGTTTTATGCCCTGTTAGAACATCAACGCTTGTTACCATACCAGGGATAATGGGCAGAATTTCGCCCTTGCGCTTTAGCTCCGTTTCATAGGTTCTAAGACGTACACGATAAAACGGATTGCCTTGCTCATCTTCTATCGTATCGGCGGAAATATCCAGTAATTCACCTTTCAGACCACCATAGATCGAAAAATCATATGCCGTAATTTTAATAACTGCGGATTGACCGGGGTAAATAAAGGCACGATCCGAAGGCTTTATTTTCACCTCGACAATCAACTGATCGTCCTTAGGCACGATCTTGATTAAATCTTCACCACCGCGCACCACGCCGCCAATCGTATTCACATTCAGCTCTTGTATCACGCCATCCACGGGAGATCGTATTTCACGGCGGCCTTTACGTTCCTGAAGACCGCTGAGACGCTCTTGAATTTCATTCAGCTCTATTAATTTCGTAGAAAGCTCTGCCTGAGCCTCCGCCCTTGCGGTTTGCTTAATCTCTTCCAAACGCGCATTCGCCTCATCAATCGCCGATTGCGAACGCGGTAAACTGGATTTTAAACCATTCAGCTCGGACACACGCTCCTTTATGCCGCGCTGTAATTGCAGTAATTCCAACTTCGGCGCAGAGCCACGCTCCACCAGCGGCTTAATCATATTAAGCTCTTTACGTTGCAAATAAATAATGCCTTTCAAATCACCAATGCGTATATTCAGCTCATCCACTTCTTGCTCGCGCTGGGTTCTCTGTTGTTTCAGAACATTAATCTGCCCGACCAACTGACGCTTATTCGCACGAAAACTGTTCAACTCTTCAACAACGCTGCTTGGCACGCCTTTTTTAACTTCCTCTGGAAACTCAACATCGTCAGCCCCCTCAGCCTGCGCCTGCAAACGTGTGATAGAGGCCAACAACCCCAAATACCGCGCACGGTTTGCACCAAGGTCAGAGGATGCCTCAATATCGCGTAAACGAACAAGAATCTGTCCTTTCACGACGGAATCGCCCTCTTTGACCAACAATTCATCAACAATGCCCGCATCCAGACTTTGCAAAGCCTGCACCTCACTGGACGGGATAATCTTGCCATCGCCGCGCGTTACTTCGTCCAACGTTGCCCAATTCGCCCAAATCACAAACAAGATAAAGAAAGACGTAATCGCCAATAATAAGAAATGCTTGGAGAGCGGCACTTGATCGTCAGCATCGAAAAATGAAATCGCATGCGCTTGCGCAAGGTCAACTTGCTCCTTCGCCCAATTCTGGCGAATGGCTGTCCATTGCCCATGCTCGTCTTCTATTTGCTCTTTGGAGAGTTGTTCATCAGACATCTGTTTTCTCCGCTGCGCTGCCATACTCACGTGCCTGCAATTTGCGGATCACTTCTTCTTTCGGGCCAAATGCCACGATACGACCGCTATCAATTAAAATTAACTTATCGACCATCGACAACATCGCACCTTTATGGGTAATCAAAATTGTTGTTTTATTTTCACATAATTTTTCAAGGCGTTTACGTAAACGGTTTTCAGACGCTGGATCCATAGAGGCTGTTGGTTCATCCAAAATCAAGATCGGTGGATCATAGAGTAATGCACGCGCAATCGCCACCGCCTGACGTTGCCCACCAGACAGAGCCTCACCGCGCTCACCTACCATCGTATCAAGACCTGCGGAAGAATCTTTCAGAAATTCAATAACACCAGAGATTTCCGCCGCCTTCATCACCGCACTGTCAGGGGCAGTTTCATGCCCCATTGTGATATTATCACGCACAGAACCATAGAAAAGTTGCGGGCTTTGTTGTACTGCACCAACATTACGACGCAGGTCACCTGGATTAATTTGGCGCACATCCGTACCATCAATTTGCACTGAACCAGCCGACGGTTCATACAAATTCAACAACAAACGCTCAATCGTGGTTTTACCAGAACCAACCGCGCCGATAATACCAACACGCTCCCCTGGTTGAATGGTAAAGCTAAGCTCATTTAAAGAAGGTGTTGTCTGCCCAGGATAGCTAAACACTACGTCCCGAAACTCAACTAGGCCACGGACGTGATCCAAGGATACAAAGTGTTTACCGGCAGGACGCTCCACTTCTTTTTTCATCAATTCATTAAGTTGCACGAGGGCTTCCCTTGATTGATTTAACCGCGTCATTAAACCGGCGAGCTGTGCCAATGGCCCCATTGCGCGCCCCGATAAGATCACACAGGCAATCAATGCGCCCATAGAAATCGTCGCGTCACTGATTAAAAAAACACCCACAATCACAATCGCAACACTGGCAATTTGCTGAACAAACACTGCCCAATTTTGCGCGAAAGCAGACAACTGACGAGACTTCACCGCAGTGCGAGACGCCTTATCGGTCAGCTCTTCCCAGTTACGTTGCGTATGCCCTTCTGCGGCCTGAACCTTAATCGTTTCAAGACCGATAATTGTTTCAAACAACAGCGCATTTTTCAATGCACTTTCATGCATAGATTCTTTTGTAACCTTACGCAAAGGCTTTTGTAAGTAAAGCCCCATCCCGACGATCAACGGAATTGCTGCCAGCGGAACAAACGCAATCGGCCCCCCGATAATCGCAATCACGGCGATATAAACAAGCACAAACGGCAAATCAATCAACGCCGCCATTGTCGCGGAGGTAAAGAAATCACGTAATGTTTCAAATTCTTTCATATTACTCGCCAAAATACCTGCACTTGGCGGTCTGGAGGTCATTTTCATGCCCATAATTTGCTCAAACAGCATTCCAGAAATTTTCACATCGGCGCGACGCCCTGCATGATCGAGGAAATGCGCGCGCAAATTTCGCAAAATAAAGTCAAAGATAAAGACAATAAATATCCCCGCAGACATCGCATATAACGTTTCAAACGCACTGTTTGGCACAACACGGTCATACACGTTCATAATAAAGATTGAGCTGGCCAGCCCGAATATATTAATCATCAATGCCGCGACAATAACTTCACTATAGAGGGTTTTATTCTCCCAAAATGTTGCCCAGAACCAACTACGCTCTGTGTCAATTGTTGCCGGTCCTGCGCGATCATCCACGCGCGCCGTTGGGCGCACGAAAAATGCATAGCCCGTATAAAGCGCGCTCAAATCATCCAGCGTCATTTCTTGCTTTTCATCGCTGGTTTCAGGGAATTGCACCAAGAATTTTGTTTTTGGATGTATTATGGCGTTCTTTGCGTCCTGTTTTTGCGGGGCATGCCCCTTTGGATGACGAACATCCCACACAATACAGGCCTGATTATGCTCTAACGACAAAATACAGGGCAAATTCGGGGCAACCGCCAAAGATTCGAGCGAACGCTCCACCAATTTTGCACGTAAATCTGCGCGTTCAGCCGCACGAACGAACAGAGCAGGTGTTATCCCCTGTGGTGGAATTGGCAAGCCCGCCGTTAAAGACGCTACACTGCTGCGACGACCATAATGTCCCGCCATAACTTGCAAACATTCAACCAAAGGCATTTGAATTGCCATACGATCCGCCTGTAACGGCCAACCATGTGCGGCTTTGTCCCGTTTATCATCAGGGCGAGCATCGTTTTGCGAATTATCAGGATTTTCTGACCGAGGGGAAGCGGCAGAAACGGAAATGCCCTCCTGCGTGGGAGGACTATTACCTTCAGAAGCCACTTTATCAGCGGCTCCCTCATTATTATTACGATTATCTGTCACCTAAGTCTTGACCCGTTTTATAACGTTAGAGTTTAGGTTATCGCGCTTTCTGCTGCTCTTCATAAGACCATGCACCAGATGCGACAACACTTTCACGAGGATACTCGACACCAATAGTCGGAAGCAAGCGTCCTTTTAAAGCCATCAAACGATATACAGCGAAAATTTCAAGAAATTCAGAATTCACCGTGTTGCTGCGCGATACGAACAGCTCATTTTGAGAATCAAGTACGTCGAGCAATGTACGACGATCAAGATTAAACTGGTCTTTATAGGCTTTCACAACTTCAGTATTCGCATCAGCTTGTGCCGCGAATTGACTTGCACGCTCCCCTGCGGAAACCATGCTTGCCCAAGTTTGACGAACATCACTTTCAACGGCGCGTGCCGCTTCTGCGCGAGATTCTTTGGATTGCTGATGGCGGTGAACAAATTCACGTCCACGTGCGACATCCGCACCACCGCGATACAAGTTCCAATTCAACACAACAAGAGCAGATGCACTTGTGTCGCGTCCTTCTGTACCGCCAAGATCATGACCAGTACGTGCATTAAGTTGTAAATCCAATTGCGGATATTGCGTGGATTTCGTGCCTTTCGCCTCAGCATAAGCAACTTCGATATCAGCAGTGAAAATATCCAATGTCGGACTGTGTGCCAAAGTTGTCATCACTTCCTGATCGACATCAGGTGCAAGTGTTTCATAAGGAATAACCGGCATATCTAAGTCACCAGCAGGATCACCGACCTCTGCGCGATATTGCGCTTCTGCATTTCTAAGAGCCTGACGTGTGCTGGATTCTGTTGCGCGCGCCGCAGCCAAACGAGCCTTGGCTTGTTCACCATCAGCGCGTGTAGAGCGACCAGCATCAACACCATCTTGAATTTGATCCAGAATATTCAAATGCGAGGATACATTTTCACGTGAAATCAATAGAAGCTGACGTTGACGTAAAACTTCCAAATAAGATTCAACAATCGAAAGACCAACAAGTTCCGCTGTTTCACGAACACGTTGTGCGGAAGAGATTACGCGAGCTTGCTGACGTTGCACTTCGTAATGCGCCTCGTAACCATCGAACAACATTTGTGTCAAAGTTATGCCAATTTCCTTGCGAAAAAGATTTTCCGTGTCATCGCCTGTTCCAGCGCGTGTGCCTGGGTCATCGCTATGTTCGAAACCAATATCACCATTCACGTCAACTGAAGGCAAGAACAAGGCTTCACCTTGCTTTAACTCTTCATCCGTTGCACGACGGCTAGCCGCAACAACGCCATATTCAGGGTTTGTTGCAACGCCGATTGCCAATGCATCGCGTAATGTTGTTACTTTATTATCTTGGGAAAAGCCCTGGCTTGAGCCTAGAACCATTAACGCCGACACCGCTGTCGTTAAACATAAAGCGCGCATTTTTTTACTCGAAATCACAGTAGTTACCTCATTGTTAAATAAAAAACCTATGGCTTTCACATTCATAGTTATGCCTTGTTTTATGCTTTTACGCAAGGCATTACTGTAAATGATTCAACCGCTTGGCAATACATATTGCCTTTATACTTCTAACAAGGAACCCTTAAAAATATCTAAACTTTTTCAAAGGTTCCTTAAAATACGATTATACAATCGCTGTATCCGTTTTAATGGAGGCATCCAGATCTAAACCTGTCACACCTTCAAGCATCACCAATTCCACAGAACCGCCAAAACCTGCATTCCCTGCCTGATCGACAGATAGAGTAGTGTTTCCACCCGCCTCTGTTGCAATCACAAAGTTTGCAATATCATCTGTCAACGCGTCATACCCGCTTAACAAAGCCGAAAAATCAACCAGATCACCTTCAGAAAAATCAAAGTCCTTCACGGTATCAACGCCTTCATTAATCCCTTCGAACAAGAAAACATCCGCACCTGATCCGCCGTAAATAACATCATCACCAAGACCACCAGCGATAATATCGTTACCCTCTTGACCAAAGATCAAATCATTTCCAGCACCACCATTAATGATGTCATGACCACCGTCACGACCATCATTTAGCGAATTCACAGATTCTTGCGACAGGCTTTCTGCATTCGATTGTATGTATGCAATCGTGTTATCGCGTGACCAACTGGCATCAACCGTGCTTTCGCCGTTTTCGAGACGTTCAAATACTTCCCAACCAGACGCTTTATCAACGCTCAAACCATGTAATGTTGAAAGATCGTCAGTAAAGAGAACATCACCAAAGATAATGTCATTCCCCTCGCCGCCTTCCAGAACATCATCACCAGCCGCAAATAATTTATCCAACGGGCTTGTCCCCGCCAACACAACTGTTAGTTCAGCCGGATCATCAATATTCAATGCATCACCATCCAGATCAATAACGTCCAAACGCGCTATCACACTAGCAGAAGCCTCAATACCGACGGCGATAACATCATCATTTAAACTGTGTAACAAAGCCACATCATCAGAACCGTCAGAACCGGTGATTTCCTGCATCACAGTGTTACCTGTGCTGTCATAGCCAATATTACCATTCGCATCGATAAATTTATTCGGCTCACCATCAGAAAAGAAATACGTTGTTGTAATAGCATTACCCTCAAAAGGCTCTCCACTATTTTGCAGCCAGTCATTAACCTCAATCAACGGAGATTCGTAATTTGTATAACCGCCACCATCTAACGTCTCAACATATACCAATGCATCAGCAAGACCATCAGAATCTGTCACCGTAAATGTACCACTCACCTTGATGTCTTTTGCAAACGGCGTGATATGAACACGTATTTGACCAGCATCATAATCACCAAACTCATTCAAAAGATTATCAACAGCATCCTTCAAAAGTGAAATTCTTGATGTTGGGTCACTTGCCTTTCCCATAGAACCAGATACATCAACAATAAACACAAAGTTATAATCCTGCGTTTGTTGCTCAAGGAATGATCCACCAGCATCACCGACAAGAATGTCATTACCCGCGCCGCCATCAATAACGCCTTCATCGCCATTAACCAAATGCGGCGTATCAGAATTATCATCATCATTCACATTTTGACCAACAATAAGATCATCATCTGGTGCAAATGTTTTGATTTTAAGCAACGCGACATCTGTGTCACCATCCGCATCTGTTAGAACATATTCAAAAACATCCTGAACACATTCAAGATGCGGATATTCAACCACTACATTATTCAATAAGAATGACGCACCTTTATATTGACCATCATCCGTGGAGTTCAGTGTGATACTCGCGATCTCTTGACCACCAAAATCAGAGGAATCCAATGTAAAGGTAAAATGACCATCCACAATCTCGCCCGGCACAAATTGCTGCTCACCGATAATTTCCGTACCATTTACCAATGTCACAACATAATCGACACCATGATCTCCGAAATTATTATTACTGCCAATCTCTGCAATCGTTAGAGTTACGCTTTGTGCGCTTTGGTCAAAGGATATATCGAATGCCTCGCCTTTAGGCCAGACTTTCGGGCTGTCACCATTTGCCAGATTATCAATACCAAGACCACTGCCATCCGCAGTATTAACCCAGCTAATATCAAAATTACCTGCATTAACCACCTCAACGGTGATACCGTTCTTAGTAATAGAAGATTGCGTTCCCGCAGCATCAGAAGCATCAGGATTTAATGCGTCTGATCCACCGTGACTGAACACTGCATCAAATGGGTCATAGGTATATGCACCCGTATTATTGATCGTAAGCGCGCCAAATTCACCGTTAATGACAATATCCGTACCGTCCGTCGGCACATCAAAAACATCTCCGTCAAATTTGATTTGCGTCACTGTATTATCAGCGTCTTGTGACAACACATCATTATCAACAACATTCGCGCTGTAGCTGCCCTCTGATGCATTAAATTCAATACAATCATCATGCGCGACAGGACCATCATCATGCACATCAACGCCGATAATCGCCGTATCTGTATCACCATCCGCATCTGTAATTTGAACCTCGAACTTCAACCAAATCACATCATCATGATTTGTTTCATCAGGATGATCGATTGTTTTGAACTGCGTGTAGGTGTATTCACCGCCCAGACCATTCAACATCAAAGTGAAGATCGTTTCACCGCCCGCTGTACCGATATAACCATTCGCTGTCGCAACAACATTAATCGATACGCCGCCCGATGTGAGTGGCTGATTAGGACCACCCATTTGAAATGCAGAGGTAAAGTTACCTGTTGGATCAATTGAACCCGCGCCATCTTCACCAAAATCAAATCCTAATGTCTTGGTATAACCAATCGCACCATTTTTAAGATCCGTTTCATCAATCCATTCAAATTTATCATGAACAACCGGACCATCATCAAGAACATTAACCGTAATCACCGCATTGGATGTGTCGTTGTCACTGTCTGTTGCCTTCACACCGAATTGCAAGGGCAATGAGTCGTTATGATCGGTCACATCAGGGTGATCCAAAACACCTTCAAGCGTGAAAGTATAATCACCATTAGGTTGAATAACCAATGTGAAAATCGCCTCCGCGCCCGCCATTCCCGTATAAGTATTTGTCGGCGCATCAAAGGTAACCGTAACAGGTGTGCCGCCTGATGTTATGTTTCCGATAAGAAACGTCCCGTTTCCTTCTATTGTACCCGGCGCATCATTACCAAAATCCGCAGATACAGTACTGGATACAAATGTTGTCGGGGAAAGATCAGTTTCATCAACGCTGACCTCGTCACCTTTAATAACAGGGACATGGTCTTTTTCTACACACACTTTAATCACATCAAATGCACTGGCGCGATTATCCGTCAGGTCAACTTCTGTGCCATTTGTATTTTGCTCATAAGCAACAGATTCAACCGTCAATTCAAAGTTACCCGTCACACCATCTGGAACATTAAGACCCAAACCAACCAAGTCAGCGGGGCTAAGCTCCCAAACATCAGCAGCAGCATTATAAGTACCCGCCGTCAAGGATGTGCCCACAGGCAAGTTACCGATTTTAATAACTTCAATCACTTCTGATCCATCAATGTCATTCACTGATGTTGTAATATTCAGCGCAATAACCGTACCCTCTTCACCCGAAGCCCTATCCGTATCAAGATCAGGAATATCAGCAACCGCGTCCACAATAACATTAAAGCCATCATTCGCACTTGCAGTTAAACGCGCCACAGGATCAGTTGCAACTACCGTCGCGACAAGACCTATCAGATCAATATCACTGTCACCGTTCGGCGCAAAATTAAACACTGTATCCAAGCTCTCGCCCGCACCCAATGTGATTGTCCATGTACCCGTACCACTGTCATACGTACCGATTGTTGAGGTAAATGTACCCCAAGATGGATCAATACCAGTCACAGTAATCGTTAGATATTCACCCGCCGCAGGGTCTGCACCAAGTTGCGCGGTAATCGGAACATCAATTGAGTTATCTTCCTTAACAAGCGCATCATCAACACCATTATTCACCTTAATACAAGGCGGGTTAATCACAGGCGACCACGTCAGAGAAAATCCATCGGACTCTTGAGCATTATTATCCGTCAGATCAAATTCACCATCAGATACAGGGTTTTCAGTTGTGAACACTGTTGCCGTCAAATTAAGCGTACCAGAGTAATTAGAATTGGGTGGTGTAATTTGCAAACCAACAATTTCCGCTGGGGTTAAGTTATAAATACCTGAACCAGCAAACGTTTCTGTACCAGCAGAAAGCGTGAAGCCCACAGGAACACCTGAGATTTGATACCCTGTAATGCTTTCGGAACCATCGTCCACGCCTACGCCATTATTAACCTCTTCACCAGTTAGAGCAGAAATATCAATATCAAGAACACCCCCTTCAAGACCACTATCATTCGCCGCCTCAATATCCGGCTGATCCGCAACGGCGTCTGTGATGATTTGGAAATCATCAGGCACAGCATTCGCCGTTGTATCTGTTGCAGGCTCATACGCGCTGGCGGTGGCTTGCAGACCCATCATGTCGATATCGCTATCCGCAGGTGGTGTGAATGTGAACACTGTGCTTAAATCTTGACCAGCAGGCAGGGTAATTGTCCACGTCCCTGCCGCGCTGTCATATATACCAACAGGCGCGGTAAAACCCCATGATGAATCAATACCCGTTACAGTAACACTTAGAATTTCACTCCCTGAACCCGCAGGGTCAAGCGTTGCAACGATCGGCACATCAACGCTGCCGTCCTCTTTTACAAGTGCATCATCAACACCTTGATTAACCGTAACACATGGAGGATTAGCCAAAGGCTTCCACGTTAAAGAAAATTTATCAGAATCTTGAGCATTATTATTTGTAAAATCGAAATCCGTATCCGTTGGTGTATTTTCCGTTGTAAATACGGTCGCGACCAAGCCAATAGAACCAAAATATGTAGGGTCATTTGGTGTGATTTGCAAACCAACAATTTCCGCTGGTGTTAAATTATAGACACCTGAACCAAGGAACGTTTCCGTACCCGCAGAAAGCGTAAAGCCCGCAGGAACGCCAGAAATTTGATAACCTGTAATGCTTTCCGAGCCATCATCAGAACCCGCACCATTATTAACTTCTTCACCTGTTAAGGCAGCAACATCAATATCAAGAGTCGCGCCCTCAATACCACTGTCATCCGTAGCATCAATATCAGGGTCATCAGCAACGGCGTCCACAGTAATAAAGGATGTATCAGTTGTTGTGCCGCTTTGCCCTGCTGGGTTAACCTCGTTCACCGTGAAAACAAGATTAAGCGCGTCAACATCGCTGTCCGCTGGTGGAGAGAAGATCGGCCCGCCCTCAAAAACTGCGCCATTCGTCAAAGTGATTGTCCACGTCCCCGCCGCAGAATCAAACACGCCTGTTCCTACAGGAACGTCAGCAAAATCAAAAGCTTCGTCTGTGACGCTCCAACCTGTAGGAATACCAGATATTGTAAAGGTAATATCCCCGTCTTCGCTCTCAGGTGCAACAAAAGCAGCAACGCGAACATCACCATCTTCATAAACGCGATATTCGCCAAATTCGATCACAGGGTTTAAAGGCGATAACTCAGTTTCTTCGGCAACGAACAGCTCATCATTACGATTATCAATCCCGTATTGTAATTGCGTTGGATTAATCGGCCCAACATCATCCAGACTTAAAACACCCTGTGCGTCAAAGCTGCTTTGGAAACCGTAACCGCCACCAGAAGCATTACCGCTTGACGTTGGCGGTGCTGGCGTACCAAGATCCGGTTCAATTTTTGCCACTCTTTGCGCTGCTGCGGATAATGGTTCTTCGACTTCTTCAACCACGTCACCTGCAACAGGCTCAACCTTTGCAAGCTCTTGCGCCTGATCGGAAAGCGATGCCAAATCCTCTTGCGGCGGAAAAGCAGCCTCAGCCGTATCCACACTCACATCAACTTGTATATAATTTTCATCGTTACTCGCATTCTCACTCTCAATAGAGGCTTGCTCTACGGTCACATCAGGAACAACACCTTCCAGATTTAATTCATCACGTAAATCCACAATGGATACATCTTTATTCAAACCATCTACCGAAACCTCACAAGATTCCAAAGTCGTATTATCAGCTATATTTTCATTGGTATTTTTATCTGAATTTTCCATGTCGCAATATTCCCTAACTCAATTAAACCCTTTAATCCAAAACGATTACCTGCTGTTTCGAATTTTATCGTTAACCATTTATTAATAAATGATGAGTGTACATAACAGATTAACACCCGAACTGTCAAAGAAATTATGACAAAGATAAGGGGGAAATGAACATAAAAACAAAAAAGAGCCTACACATGAATGCAGGCTCTATTATATCTACAAAATGAAGGGCAAGCCCTAGAAACTTAAACGCTTCACATTTTGAATTTGCGGCAAGTTTGAAACATCATCAAGCAACGCATCGGACAACGGCTCGTCCAGCGCAACAAGGCAAATTGCATTATCACCGCCATCTTGACGCCCCAAATGGAAGCCAGCAATATTTTGCCCCGCATCCGCCAGAATAGTTCCAAGACCACCAATCAGACCTGGCTTATCCTCGTTACGAATAAACAGCATATCATCCGCCAATGTTACCTCAATCGGCACACCTTCAATATTAACGATGCGTGGCTCTTTACCTGTGAACAGCGTACCAGTGACATTACGGATACGCTCTGGCGTTGTCACGATGATGTTAATCAATGAACGCCACTCTTGCCCATTATTATCATAGCTTTGCTTGATTTTAATACCGCGGCTTTCCGCAATTTGCAGCGCATTCACCATATTCACACTATCCAATTGCGTTTTCAACAAATTAGCAATCAGCGTTGAAGTAATCGGGTCTGTATTAACATCCGTAATCGTACCGCAATATTCGATTTCAATAGAAGAAATCGCATGCTCGGTAATTTGACCAGCAAAAGAACCAAGCTGTTCTGCTAATTTCAGATAAGGCTTCAGCTTCGGCGCATCTTCCGCAGAAACGGACGGCATATTCAGCGCGTTCGTTACGCCACCGCGCACCAAATAATCCGACATTTGTTCGGCCACTTGTATCGCAACATTCACTTGCGCCTCTGTCGTAGAAGCCCCCAAATGCGGCGTACAAATCACTTTATCATGACCGAATAACACATTTTCTTTTGCAGGTTCAACTTCAAACACATCCAAAGCCGCACCAGCGACCTTACCAGAATCAAGCGCATCTTTCAGATCGGCTTCAATAACAATACCGCCACGCGCACAATTAATGATGCGAACACCATCTTTCATTTTCGCGATAGAATCCTTATTAATAAGACCTGTCGTATGTTCATTCTTCGGAACATGGATGGTGATAAAGTCTGCGCGGGCGAATAATTCGTCCAGCTCAACCTTTTCAACACCGATCTCGGCTGCACGCTCTTCCGTCAGGAAGGGGTCATACGCCACGACTTTCATACGCAAACCTAATGCGCGATCCGCCGCGATACCGCCAATATTACCACACCCGATAACACCGCATGTTTTATTATAAAGTTCCGTGCCCATAAAGCGTTTCTTTTCCCACTTGCCGGCATGCGTACTCGCATTGGCTTGCGGAATATCACGCGCCAAAGCCATCATCATGGAAATGGCATGCTCCGCTGTAGTAATCGAATTACCGAACGGTGTGTTCATAACCACCACGCCCGCAGACGTACAGCTAGGGATATCAACATTATCAACGCCAATTCCGGCGCGACCAACAACTTTCAAATTCGTTGCTTTGGCAATCATTTCAGGGGTAACAACCGTCGATGAACGAATGGCGAGGCCATCATATTGATCAATAATTGCAAGTTGTTCTTCAACAGATAGGCCGGGTTTGAAATCAACGTCTACGCCGTTTTTCTCAAATATTTCCGCGGCCAAAGGATCCAGCTTGTCGCTGATTAAGACTTTTGGCATTTTCATACTCCTAATTTTGTCTTGTTTAGGTAAACAGGCTTTCAGGTGTATGGAAATTTCAAAGAAATGTCAAAGAATATTATACAAAGAGAATAAACATTCACGAAAATAAATTCATAAAGCGCACGTTTGACGGTCAGTTACTTCAATTTACATTGATATGCATCGCTATTTTGGCAAAATAAATCATTTAATCCCTTGCTCTTATCCATATCTTTTGCTGTACCTAACCCCTTACCGTGCATATAACTGGCATAGCTACAAGCAGTATAATTACTTGCCTTACAACTTACCTCGAAAACCTTCAAAGCCAACGTATAGTTTTGTTTTGCCTTGTAACCACCAAAAAGCACCACACCAAGATCATTACAATGTTCAGTAAAGCCAACCCTACAACTCATTTTTGACACATCCAAAAAGACGCCGTCAACATCCACCACTTTATCATTCATATATAAAATATTACGCGCAGAACAAGACTGCAAAAGCCCTTCTTTACAAGCATTTTCGTACAAGTCATGGGCTTTTTGATAATTTTCTTTAACGCCTAAACCACCTTGATACATTATCCCCAGATTATAACACCCGAAAGCCTCACCTCCGTCACATGCCTTCATCATAAGATTCTTAGCCACTTTAAAATCAGGCTCTACGCCCTGTCCATATTTGTGCATACGACCAAGATTGGTACAGGAATTCCACTCCCCGCCAGCGCACGCTATACGAGCATAATGAAAAACCTTTGAATAATCCTTATCGACACCCTGAGACCTCATATACATTCGCGCTATATTTCCGCAAGCGCCTACCACGCCTGCAGCACAAGACACTTTATATAACTCAAGAGCTTTTTGATAATTGCGTGGCACACCACGACCTGCAACATAAAAGTTGGCAAGCACAGAACATTGCTTCTGATCACCTGCAAGACAAGCACTACTCAAATCAGCAACTTGTTGTTTGTAGACAACATGATGGGAGCAACCAGAAACAAAGAAAACTATGGCAAATATGAAAACCTGAAACATGGAGTATATCGGTACCTAACCCTGCACAGTTTCCTTCGCCGTTGCATATGCCCAATCAAGCCACGGGCATAATTCTTTTACATCGGTCACAGACACCGTTGCGCCACACCAGATGCGTAAGCCCGCAGGTGCATCACGATATCCTGCGATATCATAGGCCGCGCCCTCTTTATCCAGCAATTTGGTCATGGCTTTGATGAACGGTGTTTTTTCTTCCGCAGGTAGAGCATCAAACCAACCATCAACGATATTCAAGCACACAGAGGTGGTTGAGCGTGTGGCTTCATCCACAGCAAGAAAATCCACCCAATCGGTTTTGTTGACCCATTCTTCCAAGGCTTCGAAATTCAGCTCCGCACGTCTAATACTGGCTTCAACGCCGCCAATATGGTCAACCCAATTTAACGCATCAAGCGCATCTTCAATCGCCAGCATAGACGGCGTATTAATCGTCGCCCCCTCAAAAATACCAGCGTTCAGCTTAATATTATCACCTGACCCTTTGGTCATGCGGAATATTTTCGGCAAAGGACGGTCAGGCGCATAACTCTCTAACCGAGCAACTGCGCGCGGTGACAAAGCGATCATACCGTGCGCTGCTTCCCCGCCGAGAACCTTCTGCCATGACCATGTGGTCACATCCAGCTTATCCCACGGCATATCATAAGCAAATACAGCCGAAGTCGCATCACAAAATGTTAAGCCTTCACGACTTTCAGAAATCCAATCACCATTAGGAACCCGTACACCACTGGTCGTACCGTTCCAAACAAAAATCGTATCACGTGCAGGATCTGCCTGTGACATATCGGGTAACGCACCGTAATCAGCCTGATATTTATTCACATCATCCAGTTTCAACTGCCCTGTTATATCTTTTAGCCAATCGCCAGAAAATGCTTCCCATGCAAAAACATCTACGCCGCGTTGTCCCAACATAGACCACATCGCCATTTCAAATGCACCCGTATCAGACGCAGGCACAATACCAACCTTATAATCCGCAGGAATACCAAGCAAAGTACGCTGAAGCTCTATCACTTCTTTCAACTTTGCCTTTAACGGCGCGGCGCGGTGGGAACGACCAAGCATCGCGCCTGATAGCTTATCAAGGCTCCAACCTGGGCGTTTTGAACACGGACCTGAAGAAAAATTAGGGTTTTTAGGTTTTATTGCTGGCTTTTCCATTTGATTTCACCGTTATTGATATGTAATTAATATGTAAGTGCTTTAATTAAAGAGCGATGCCCAAGCGTTACGGAATTTATGCGCCGCTGACAAGTGTTTTTCTTTAAATTATCGTCATAAAAATCAAAAGGTAGAAATTTTTAATATGAGTTACATCCTGACATTGGTGGCATCCACAAAAGCAACGCCCGTAACAGAAAAGCATTTTAAGGGTATTGAGCGCATTATTGGCGCCTATAATTTGAAATTTACCAGCAAACTTATTTGGCTGGATAAAGACATCGCGGCAGAAATTGCAATATCGGACGACGCACAATCATCTTTGATCGCACATCTACGCGAAACCCTTGAAAAGGATCGTATTGATTTCTTTGTCACAAAAAACGAAAACCGCCAAAAAAAACTGCTTCTCGCCGATATGGACAGCACCATCGCCTCCTCCGAAACACTGGATGAGCTAGCCGCCTATGCGGGGATCAAAGATAAAATCGCAGAAATAACGCAACGCGCCATGGAGGGTGAGCTGGACTTTCACACTGCCTTACGTGAGCGTGTGGGTTTACTGAAAGGTCTAAAAACAACGGCACTACGCGCAACACTGGATGAAACCACCCTCAACCCTGGTGCAGAAATCTTTGTCCAAACCATGCGAAAATCAGGAAGTGCCTGCGTCCTTGTCTCTGGTGGATTTACATTTTTTACACAGAATATTGCAGATCGTTGCGGTTTCAGCTTTAACCACGGTAATAGACTGGAAATCAAAAATGATGCGCTGACAGGTCAAGTCATAGAGCCTATTTTGGATAAATACTCCAAAGTTGATTTTCTGGAGCATTACATCAAAGATTTAAACCTCACAACAGAAGATTGCCTGACCATCGGTGATGGTGCAAACGATTTACCCATGTTAAAAATGGCTGGACTGGGCATTGGTTATCACCCTAAAGCAGCCGTTAAAAGCGATATCGGCAATTGCATTTTATATGGTGACCTCACCGCCGCACTCTACGCGCAGGGCTATTCCAATAAACATTTCGCCGCGCAATAATAAAAGAACTAGGACACAATATTTTCCAGTTCAGCGAGAAGCCTGAGAACATCTTTTGAGGCATCCTCAACCAACGCAATTTCGACCATCGCCTCTTTTGTTTTACCAGAATTATATAATTTGACCGCTTCGATACCATGTGTATGAACAAGCTCATGCGGCTTTTGCAGCTCCTGAAAAACAGGATTATCAAGATAAGCACTAGCTAGCGTCAGATTCTAAGTGCAACACCTTTTTGTATAGTATGCATCAAAAAGGAAAATACGATGAATTGCACTTACACTCATCTCTGCGAAGCGGA
>NVUR01000031.1 GCA_002401965.1 Alphaproteobacteria bacterium | reverse complement strand
ACCAAAAACAACCGCGCGCTCATGAAGATACATATCAGGGAATTCCTGAGCATGCGCCTTAAGAGCCGCTTTATCGATCTTTCTGTGGCGAAAGCCAGATGGTTTAGGGCGTAAATCATCTGGCTTACGTAATCGTAAAATTGATAAGCTGCGCTTAATGGCCTGAAGCTACTGATTAGCAGCCAATTTATACGGGTATTCCGCCTGCATCACATGTGCGTATTTCGGCGCTTTACCGCTTGAAAGAGCAACCAAGCTGGGCAATTCAAGGCCTGCACGCAAGCGGTAAATCCAGTAATTCGACATCACGCGCTCTACATATTCACGGGTTTCGTGAACAGGCATCATTTCAATGAACAAAAGCGGGTCTCTGTTATCGCCCATACGCTTGCGCCATTTTAATAGATTTCCAGGCCCTGCATTGTAAGAGACCAGCAAAGACACAACGTCACCCTTCACGTAACGACCCTTAAGAAGATATTCCAGATAATCCTGCCCGACCTTCATATTCATTTCAGGAAGGCGAAGCTTCGACATATCTAGTTTCTCAGGGTAATTTCTTGTATCTGCAACATATTGCGCCGTTTTTGGCATAATCTGCATCAGGCCAATTGCGCCGCTATAGCTGGTTGCTTGTAGGTTAAAGCGTGACTCTTGGCGTATAACAGCATGTACAAGCGCAGGATCAAGACGATATCCATCTTTCGGTGCCCATGGGCTAACGGGGTACAACGCACTGTCATAATATGTGTTTTTGCCGCGTTTCACCATATTGCCAAGACGCAAAGCAACACCAGGTAAGCCAACATGTGATGCATATGCCAAAACCGCGCGGGATAATTCTGGATGACCTTTATAGTTAAGGCGCATCAATTCGCCCTCTGCCAGATCATATTGCCCTGCCGCGACCAATGAAAAAACGCGCTTACCAATGTTACTGTCCAGAAGAAGGGCTTCGTGCTGATTGCTATATTCAGGAACGTCCCAATTGAAATCCAGTTTTTGCTTCAATGTATGTGCCGCCATAAGACCGTAAAATGTTCTGGAATGCTGTGCGGCTTTTACGAGAGAAGAGCGATATGCGCCTTGGTTATCGCTGCGTTTATAGCTGCGCGCCGCCCAATATGATCCGGCGGAAGCAAGCCAACCTGACGCATAAGCAGAGCATCCGGATTTTTCGAAATAAGACGCGGCAGAAACAAATTTCCCTTGCTGCCATAAAGCTAACCCTGCGATCCAACTGGCATGTGGTACATATTTCCCTGAACGATCCGCGCTTTGTCCGGCAAGCTTATAAGCAGACTCAAAACGCCCACGATATAAGAACCCAGCCGCAATTTTTGCCTGTAACGTGTCGTGTTCTACATCATCCATAAATGCACGGGCGGGAGATGCTCTGAAATACGTCAAAGCCTCTAATGCCCCTTTTGAACGAATAAGCCCCCGCACTTGAGAAAATAAATCATGAACAGCCTGCTTTTGTGCATCAAGACGATCAAGTTGACTTACATATTTCTTAGGGTGATAAATGGTCGGTTCGTTAATCTGGGACAAAATGCGACCATTTCTGGCCTTTACCAGAACAGCCTGACGATCTGAGCCTTGCTTGGATACAGCCAATTTATAAATCTTATCCGCACCTGGATAATCCGCATACATCGCCATCCAGCTTTGCAATTCAGAAAAACTGGTCTTATATGATGCATGCATATAACGCTGATACAGCACATGCCCCATCAAACGCTTATCACGGATTTTATTTAATAAATCATCCGCGCGCGCCATATTACCCAAAGCCTGTGCTTCAAAAATACCTGCGTAACGTTTTGCCTGTTCACCTGAAAGAGCCATATAGCCATTTGGATAATTTTTTGCTTTCTCTATAGAAAATAAACTCGCCAAATTCAATGTCATAGATTTAAACGTCACTTTATGCGTTACATTAAGTGCTGTTTCTACGTTAATATTCGGCTTAATCGATGGAACAGGAACGCGCGCGTACGCCACAATAGAAGGTTTTTCTATGGGCACAGGGACATGCTCCGCTGCCTGTACGGGCAACAGTAGGATGCTCATCATTAAAGCACTCACACAAAGATGTGCGATTCTTTTTCCAGCGTAATTAATGTTCATAATGCAGGGATAAATACACAGATATAATGCATTTGTCCAGCTTTTTTGTATTATTATGTAAATTTATAGTGTTTTGAGCTTTTCTTGCAGCATCAACATATCCGCCCAGACCGCTTTTTTCTGCTGTGGCGTCTTCAACAGGTAAGACGGATGGTACGTTGCCAGAGTAGATATAGATAAATCTCCTACACCGTCTGTCTGCGGAGAATAATCATGCCAGCTTTTACGCAAGCGGGACATACCCTCTGTTCGACCGAGTAATGCCTTTGCCGCAACGCCGCCCCACAAAACCACGATTTTAGGCTGCACAAGTTGAATATGGCGCTCAATGAAAGGTAGGCTTACTTCTATTTCTGCGGGGCTGGGTGTGCGATTCCCTGGTGGTCGCCAATTCAAAACATTAGAGAGATAAACCGCATTTTTCGGGTCTTCTGCTTCCCTGCTCAAACCAATACAGCCAACAATTTTATTCAATAATTGGCCGCTGAGACCGGCAAAAGGCTTGCCCAGCCGATCTTCATCCGCGCCTGGTGCTTCACCAATCAGCATGATAGAAGCCTTAGGGTTACCATCAGCAAACACCATATTGGTCGCTGTCTTCTTAATTGCTATACCATCAAAGTCGGCTATGGCTTTATGTAGTTCTTCTAATGTAGTTGCGCCTTTTGCACATTTAACGGCCTCCTCATATGCATCTGATGCACCCAAAAATGCAGGCGCAACGTCCATACCCCGCGCCGCAGCTTGTACCGCCGAAACAGGCGTGGATGAAGGGGCAACAGAGGTCGCAGGCATAACACGCATGGGCGGTAAATCCAGCATAACCGTACGATCAACCACCTCATCGAGGACAACATCGCACACGCCTTGGTCAACATACCATTCCAGCGCGGTCAGAAGTTCCTTGTGCGTTACAGCGTTCTCCAAGGTTATTTCCCTGTTTTGTTAAGAGATTTTCATATAAAAATAGGGTAGAATAGTTATAGGGAAAAGAAAAGAGGAGAATCCATTTATGCCAGAGTCGCGCAGATCTGATCGAGAAAACATGGAATATGATGTTGTCATTATTGGCGCGGGTCCGTCTGGCCTGTCTTGTGCCATCAGGTTAAAGCAGTTGGCAGCCGAAAAAGGCACGGATTTAAATGTCTGTATTCTTGAAAAAGGCTCTGAAATTGGGGCGCATATTTTATCAGGCGCGGTGTTTGAGCCACGTGCATTAGATGAACTGATTCCTGACTGGAAGGATAAAGGCGCGCCACTGACGTGCCCCGCAACAAAAGACAAATTCGCGTTTTTGACCAAAAGCAGTGCAATCCCCCTGCCCGCACCGCCGCAAATGCATAATAAGGGCAACTATATCATATCATTGGGTAATCTATGCCGCTGGCTTGGGGAACAAGCCGAAGCACTGGGCGTTGAAATTTTCCCTGGTTTTGCCGCCGCAGAAATTCTGTATGACGATCAAGGCGCGGTCATCGGCGTTGCTACAGGTGATATGGGCATTGACGAACATGGCCAAAAGACAGATCAATTCGAACCGGGCATGGAACTGCACGCCCGCCAAACAATCTTCGCCGAAGGCTGTCACGGATCGCTGACCAAGATGTTAATCGAAAAATATGATCTGCGTGCAAACAGTGACCCGCAAACTTACGGTCTCGGAATCAAGGAATTGTGGGAAATTGACCCTGCCAAGCATAAACAAGGCCTGTGCCAACATACAATCGGCTGGCCTATGGATAAGCAAACTTATGGCGGATCATGGATCTATCATATGGAAGATAATATGATTTCTATCGGCTTTGTTGTCGGACTGGATTACAAAAACCCATATCTCTCCCCTTATGAAGAGATGCAGCGTTTCAAGACCCATCCTAAAATAAAACCATTATTAGAGGGCGGCAAGCGTATTGCTTATGGCGCGCGCGCATTGGCAGAAGGCGGGTTCCAATCTTTGCCAAAACTAACATTTGGTGGTGGGCTATTAATTGGAGATACCGCAGGGTTTTTGAATGTTCCGAAAATCAAAGGCAATCATACAGCAATGAAATCTGGCATGATCGCCGCCGAAAGCGTCTTTGCGCATCTGGGCGAAACGCAAGATTGGGGCACAGAATGCGCCAGCTATACTAACAACCTGAAAAATACTTGGCTGTGGGATGAACTAAAATCTGTGCGTAATATTCGCCCTGGCTTTCACAAAGGATTATTGGCAGGTCTTATCAATGCGGCGATTGAAACTCTGACAGGTGGAAAAGGGTCGCGCACTTTGCCCAACCACGCTGACCATACCCAGATGGACAAAGCCTCGGCACACACGCCGATTGATTATCCAAAGCCTGATGGGGTTGTTACCTTTGATAAACTGACCTCTGTGCAACTATCCAATACCAATCATGCAGAAAACCAGCCTTGTCACTTACAACTAAAAGACCCATCCATTCCGGTCTCTATTAATTTACCCGAATACGCCGAACCCGCGCAGCGTTATTGCCCCGCAGGCGTTTATGAAATTATTGAACAAGAAGGCGCGGCACCGAAACTGCAAATTAACAGCCAAAACTGTGTGCATTGTAAAACCTGTGACATTAAAGACCCGTCGCAAAACATCACTTGGTGCGTACCCCAAGGAACAGATGGACCAAATTATCCAGCTATGTAATTTTACGCTGGTATAACAGTTAAAGTTTCATCTATAATACACATCCAAAGCAAAGGAATTTCTTATAATGAAAAAAGTATACCTCCTCCTTTTTACATGCAGCACAGCGTTAAGCATCGGATTATTTACAGAAGAGGCAACAGCATTCCAAGCTATTGCCAAGCCTACCGAAATGATCGCAAAAGCGGAGGGTGATAAGAAATCAGACAAAACAGCGGAAACACCAAAAGCACAGGGAAAAGTTATCCGAAATGTGAAGGCCGGCCATTACCTCTCCAGCCAATTCGCCCAAAGGAATCATGACTGGGACAATGCAAACCTGTTTATTAACCAGCTAATCCATGCTGGTATCACACCTAATAATATTGTGCAGCGCGCGATGGTTATCGCGATGGGTTCTGGTAACCCCGATGAAGCCATTGCAATCGCCGAAAGCATAAAGGCGAAAACCCCTGATAACCTAAATACAATTGCACAAATATTTATACTCGTCGACGCAATAAAACGCGACGACTATAAAGAGGCAAGCATATTACTCGAAAAAATTCCAAATGACGGCACGATGCGATTTGTAGGTCCCTTCATTAAGGGGTGGTTAAGCGCAGCACAAGGGCAGACCAATATAAAAGGGCTTAAACACAGTACGATGCAGCTCTACCACGCGATTCTCATTTCGGATTTTCTGGGTAATCATTCAGATATAGAAAAAATGATCGACAAAGCCTTAACAGTTGAAGATATCCGCCTAGATGAACGTGGACGCATTGCCGACCTTTACGGGCATGTCGGACTAAAGAAAAAAGCCATCACGATCTATCAGGATATATTAAAACAACATCCCGAAAATAACAGAGTAAAAACACAGCTTCAGGCATTAGAACAAGGCACACAGAAGCCTTTATTCAAGAAAGTTAGTTCTGCGCGTTATGGTATGGCAAAAGCATTCCACGACATTGCATCCATTCTGAATAATGAACAAAACGAAGAAAGCGCCCGCGTTTTTGCACATATTGCCCTACACATCGAACCTGAAATGACAAAGACGAAAATGCTATTGGCGGGCATCAGTGTAAATCACAAGCACTATAAGAACGCGATTGCTGTTTACCAATCCATCCCGACATCCGCAAAAGAATACGTACAGGCACAGCATGAAATAGTAGATATATACGAAACAACAGAACGTTTTGATGACGCATTGGCTCTGCTTAAAAACTTGCCGAATGCAGATAAGGATGCAGATACGCTTATCAAAATTGGCAATTTATATCGCAACCAAGAAAAATACGAATTAGCATTAAAATCCTATGACAATGCTGCAAAAATATTTGGGGAAACCATTCCCGACGAATATTGGCACTTACACTATGTCCGCGGCATTGCCTATGAACAAGCAGGCAACTGGGAGCGCGCAGAACAAGAATTAAAAAACGCACTCACTATGCAGCCCGATCACCCTTATATTTTGAACTATTTGGGCTATGCTTGGGCAGATAAAGGCATAAACTTACAACAATCTTTAGAAATGATTCAACATGCCGTTAATTTACAACCATCCGATGGCTATATTACAGATTCTTTAGGATGGGTTATGTATCGCACGAAAAATTATAAACGCGCCGTTCCTGTTTTAGAGCGCGCGGTGGAGCTTCTCCCCTATGATCCGACAATCAACGATCACCTTGGCGATGCATATTGGAAGGTTGGTCGCCTACTCGAAGCCAAATTCCAATGGAAGCGCGCAAAGAATCACTCAGACGACGACACACAAATAAAAGAGTTAGAGACTAAATTAACCTCTGGCATAAAGAAATGAATTGGTAAGCGCATCCGATGAGCAAAGCAACAGCCCTCACCATCTTCGCCCCTGCAAAACTGAACTTATTCCTTCATATTACTGAACGCTTAAATAATGGATATCATACACTCGACTCATTGGTCGCATTTGCCGATATTGGCGATATTATTACCATAGAGTCCGCGCCCTCATTCTCATTCCACATCAAAGGCGCCTTCGCAGATTCATTCAAATATGATGAACGCAGCACCTTTCTAAACGGCGACAACCTTGTAATAAAAGCCGCTAGATCTTTGTCACAAGTTGCAGACCGCCCACTTAGCATCAAAATAACATTGACGAAGAATCTGCCTTTATCATCGGGACTAGGTGGTGGATCCTCTGACGCTGCGGCAACAATATGGGGGTTGCAGCAGCTTTGGAATCTGCCCCATGATGCGGATTATATTATCCCGTTAATGGCGAAGCTAGGTGCGGATGTGCCCGTATGCCTGAATTGTAGACCAACAATCATGCAAGGCATTGGTGATATACTTTTGCCCGCGCCAACCATGCCAGAAATCCCGATATTGTTAGTTAACCCTATGATTTCATGTGCGACACAGGATATATTTTTGCACCATAACGGAATATATAAGAAGAGGACAACCCTGCCGAAAAATTTTAATTCTGTATTTGATTTAGTCGAGACACTCCGCACATTAGAAAATGATCTGTTTAAACCTGCCTTGAAATTAATCCCTGAAATCGACAATGTCATCAATGCACTAAACATGCAAAAACACTGTCTGTTCTCACGAATGAGCGGCTCAGGGGCAAGTTGTTTTGGGCTGTTCGAAACGATTGAACATGCCGAAAATGCCGCAGAAAAAATTAAAACTGAAAACCCTGATTGGTGGATTAAAACCGGTTTCCTTAACCGCCCTGAACGCTATTAAATACAGAACTTAAAACGGACAGGGCGACTTAAACCATGTCTGTTCACCATCTTTTGGGTGGTACACCATCAATTTATGTGCATGGAGTTGTAGACGCGTTTCGGCTCTAAACGCCTGTTCATGTGCATAAAAATCATCCCCCAATATCGGGTGTCCTATCTCTGCCATGTGAACGCGTAACTGATGTGTGCGCCCTGTTATCGGATAAAGAGCAAGACGCGTTGCTCCCCCTTCACGTTTCAAAACTTCCCAATCTGTTTGTGATGCGCGCCCTTTCTCATGATCCACCATCTGCAGAGGCCTGTTCGGCCAATCGCAGATCAACGGCAGATCAATATGACCTTTATCTTTGCTCACATCACCCCAAACGCGGGCAATATAGACTTTTTTGGTTTTGCGTCTCTCAAATTGCAGCCCCAGATTTCGATGCGTTGGTGCATTCAGAGCCATAATAATCAACCCCGATGTCGACATATCAAGACGATGCACAATACGTGCCTGTGGAAATTCGTCCTGAGCACGCTTTTCAAGGCTATCCGCATGCTCTTCCTTGCGCCCTGGTACGCTCAATAATTCAGCAGGTTTAGATAAAACCAGTAAATCATCATCTTGATAGATAATATCCAAAGGGTCTTGCGGCGGATTATAAGTAAAATCTGCGGGTGGCTTGCGCGGGAATATGACTTGATTACACATTATATTTTCTCAAACAGTATAAGGTTTACGACAAGTAACTATAAATAAATAAAATTTAAACGCCAAATCATTTCAGAAGTTGAAAGAAACCCCACAACATGTCACTATAGTATTTATGTGTAAGATATTTAAAATTATGATTATGGTCAGCGTATTCCTCTCTTGCGTATCCACCTCCTCACAGGTGAACGCGCAGAACTACCACGGGGGATATTCAAAAAACAGCACGCAAAAACCAAAAGATAAGGCTGCACGCCCTGTCCCTAAAGTTTTTTCTTCTCAGACAAGCAGTGTCCAACAAGGTCTAAAACTAGATGCCATCTATAATAACCTCTATGTTTCGCTATGGCTTTATGCTGGTGTCAATTTCGTACACCAAAAAAAGCTCAGCGCAAAAATGAGACCCGAAAAATTTCAGCTTACCCGCTATACAAAAGAGTTTTCCGGCGATATGACAAAGGCTATGGACAACTTGAATAATGGCTACAATGATATGTTGGCTGATATAGAAAACGCAGAAAAGCAATATATTGAAATAAAAGAAGGTATTACAGCTGCCGATCACGAAAAACTGGATGCTCTATGGAAAGAGAAGATAACCGAGTTTACTAGCAAAGCAAAAACATATTTTAAACTACAACATCACTTTCTGAATACTTACAGAAAGTTAGTCAATTTCATCTTAAAACAAAGCGGCAGCTACACTTATAAAAGTAATGAGAAACAAGTCTATTTCTACAAGTTTGGTGGATATAAATTTTATGGTCAATCTATAGACAGCCTTAGAATGACGAGCTTTAAACAAAGAAAACTCCTCAGAGAAAATGCACCTGCTGGTGTGAATGCTAACTTCAAATAAGCACCTATGGCATATTCATTAAAACCTCATACGTTTATTATAATTTTTATATTCCTATTCATCGCTATCGCTGGTGGGCTATATCAAGTACATATATATCAACAGCAGCAAGATAAAATACACACGCAGCAGCGTAAGGCCGAGCAAGCACAAAAAGAACGCATACATGCCGAGCTGGACGAACTTTTTAATCAATATCTGACCAGCTTTCAAACTGATTTACAAGAAAAAGCCACGGCTTACAAAAACAGTCGTACAATTCTAAAAGAGATACTCACCCCCTATAACTTTGAAACCAAAGAATACACAAAGGAAAATTATCTTTTATTCAAGGATAATGTCGCGCCTGACCTACGCAACAAAGCCGCAGATATTATTAATGTTTTTGTAGAATATAAGAATAACCTACAAACGGATCTTAAGAGCCAGAATAATAAAACACAGGAAATGTTTTTATTGAAGTGGCAGGAAATGAGCGACAAGCAACTAGATAAATACATCGAATTCTTCACTAAGGAGGAAGCTCTCATTCAGGCCTATGAGAAACTTATTACATTCTATTATGTACACTCTAATCTGTTTTCGGTTGATGTAGAAGAAAACATGTTCCTGTTCAATCGAGAAGACGATAAAAAGGCAGAATTGACCTTGCGCGCAAAAATTAAAGCCTTAAGGAAAAAGTAAAATTCAGCGCGATATAAGAACCAACTTCTGTGCCTTTGATAAAGACTTGATTTCTATTTCCCGCTTAGAGGCAAACGATCTGTCCGCGTGTTCCTCTTGATACATCAGTTTTAAAGGTCCCCGCCCCTTCGTATATTTTGCACCGACCCCTGCGGTGTGTTCACCTATTCGCCGCTCTATATCTGTCGTAATTCCAGTATAATAGGTTGTATCAGAACACTCCAAGATATAGACATACCAACCCATTAATACAGACCGCCCGTTCCCGTGTTAACCGCTGAAGGTTGGGTGGACTGTGATGTCACAGAACTATCATCAGTGCCGGGAACGTAATAATAATCGCGATCATATTCACTGTCACCATAATAGTCCGACATCAAGGATATACCATCAGCATCAAGGATATACGTGTCCGTGCTCGGCTCAGTTCCGATAATAAAGGACTCCCATATCACTCTTTTATCACCTGCGCGCGCGCGCGCACCCGTTTCCGCATTAATACGCACATTACGAATGCCAGCCGGCTTTCTGAACGGCGCGGGCGGTTTATCTGCCAAAACTTGCCCGACAAAACTCTTGAATATCGGCACAGCCACAGAAGATCCTGTCTCCCGACGCCCCAAAGAACGCGGAGTATCAAAGCCTATAAAGACACCTATTGCTAAATTTGGTGAAAAACCGATAAACCATGCATCACGCGAATCGTTGGTTGTTCCCGTTTTGCCCGCCAAAGGACGTCCTAAAGAGCGAAGACGCGCACCTGTGCCTCGCTGGACAACGCCCTCCATAATGGAAACCATTTGATAAGTCGTGCGCGGATCAGCAATTTGTTCGCGCACATCAGGCACATCAGGCACAGCTTGCCCTTCCCACTGAACCATTGAACCACATCGCGTACAAGGACGTTTATCATGCTTGAAAACAGTATCACCATAACGATTTTGAATACGGTCGATAAAGGTTGGTGTAATTTTCTTTCCGCCATTCGCAATCATACCGTAAGCCGCCGTAATCCGTAGCAAGGTTGTTTCTGCCGACCCCAAAGAATTCGCCAGTAACGGAGACATATGATCCGTAACGCCAAAATGATCCGAATATCGTGCGATCAAATCCATGCCCAAGAAATCAGCCAAGCGCACCGTCATCAAATTCCTGGATTTTTCAATGCCTACACGGATAGGTGTCGGGCCATAAAACGTATTGGAATAATTGGTCGGCTTCCAAGTACCTGCAACTTTATCTTCCAATACAAAGGGCGCATCCAAAACCAATGTAGCCGGCGTAAACCCTTTATCCAAAGCCGCAAGATAAACAAACGGCTTAAAAGCTGATCCGGGTTGGCGCATCGCCTGTGTTGCGCGATTAAATTCACTGCTGCCATAGCGGTAATTCCACCCACCTTGCATAGCAAGAATGCGGCCTGTATGCGGATCAAGTGCGATTATAGCACCTTGAATATGCGGAATTTGGCGTAAATCATAAGATTTAGGCGCATCAGACTTCGCCTCTTTGTCTTCTGATTCAGATAGTTTTTCCTGCACCATCACAACATCACCCATCTTAACAACTTGATCCAGCGAAGAAATAACAGGGCCAAGCGCATAGCCTTCATTACGATATTCCCGCGCCCATTTTGCATCTGATAATTTAAGAACACCTTGGTCTATATTTAGAAATCCAATTTTTGCTACGCTCTTTTGCACATCAAGCACAACGGCAAAATGCCAATTTTTAAGCATACTGTCCGGGCGCTTTACCTGCTCTAGCTGCATGCGCCAATCATCCATATTTTCCAAAGCTGCCAACGCGCCGCGCCAACCATGGCGCATATCATAGGCCATCAACCCTTCGCGCAAAGTCTTCTCTGCCAGCAATTGCATTTCGGGATCAACGGAAGTTTTCACCACCAAACCGCCTTTATACAGGCTATCTTCACCATAACGCGCGGCCAGTTCGCGGCGAACCTCCTCCGCGAAATATGGTGCATCAACGTGTTCCACATGTTCTTGTGTCATTTCAAGCGGTGCCAGCTTCGCCAGATCGGCTTGTGCCTGCGTAATGTAATCCTCCGCTAACATCCGGCCAATCACCAAATTGCGACGGAATAATGCATCTTCATAGTTTTTTACCAAGTGATAGTTATTCGGTGCTTTCGGCAAGGCCGCTAAATATGCAACCTCCGCAACACTTAGTTTTTCCAGTGTCTTCCCGAAATAATGCAAAGATGCAGCGGCAACGCCATATGCCCCACCTCCCAAATAAATCTGGTTCAGATAAATCTCCAAAATACGGTCTTTACTCAGCGTTTTCGTCATACGGTACGCCAGAATGGCTTCTTTTATTTTACGAACAAAGCTAACTTCATTGGAAAAGAAGAAATTCTTGGCCACTTGCTGCGTAATTGTTGAAGCACCTTCGGGGCGTTTTTTAGTGCCCTTCAATTTGTTAACCGCATATTTCAAAGAGGCACGCACAATGGCCTTCATATCAACACCCGGATGCGTATAGAAATGCTGATCTTCGATGGCAATGAACGCGTTTTTAACTTGGTCTGGAATAAATTCTATCGGCACAAACACGCGTTTTTCTTGTGCAAATTCGGCTAGCAAATGCCCATCCCCCGCATAAAGACGCGTCACGATAGGTGGTTCATAATTACGAAGCTGGCTATAGTCAGGCAGATCTTGTCCATAATAATTCAGGATATAAACAAACCCACCAATCGCGACAACCGCACCCAGAAAACCAACAGAGAATAACCCTAAAAAACCATACCAAAAATATTTCATCGCTTTTCCTGCGTTTTTAGCCCGCTATATCGCTAAACAAGGCGGCGGGTAATCGGCCCGTCTGCGCGGCCATGTATAAATTGTTCAACATATTCATTACCTGAATGATCCAGTTCATCAACCGTCCCTTTCCAGATAATACGCCCGTTATAGATCATCGCAACGTAATCCGCAATTTTCCGGACACTGCCCATATCATGGGTAATGGAAAGAGCCGTCGCGCCCAAGCCCTGCACTTGCTCCACGATCAAATCGTTAATAACATCGGCCATGATCGGATCAAGGCCTGTGGTTGGCTCATCAAAAAAGATAATTTCAGGACTGGCCGCAACCGCGCGCGCCAAGCCAACACGTTTTTGCATACCGCCGGAAAGCTCCGCCGGATATAAATTTGCGACATCGACTTTCAGGCCAACGGCCATGATTTTCGCAATGGCAATCTCGCGTGCCTCTTTCTTATCCATCCCATGTCCATGGATCAAACCAAACGCAACATTTTCCCAGATTTTAAGAGAGTCAAATAACGCCGCGCCTTGAAAAAGCATGCCGAATTTTTTCATAAATTCTATGCGCACATTTGGATTACGGCCGACACTTTCCTGACCATCAATCAGAATCGAGCCTGCATCCGGTGTCAGAAGACCCAAAATGCACTTAATCATCACCGATTTCCCTGTTCCCGATCCACCGATCACGACCAAAGATTTCCCCGTCGGAACGCTTAAATCCAGATTATCAAGAACCCGCACTTTGCCGAATGACTTGGTCACCCCACGTAAATCAATTTTGATTTGCTCTGCTTCGCTCATGAGAAAAATATCTGTGTTAGGAGGTAGTTAAAGATCAAAATCAGGATAGAAGAAGACACAACCGCATTTGTTGTCGCCGCGCCAACGCCCTGCGCACCCCGCGCCGAATTAAACCCGTGATAACAGCCCATGATCGCAACAATGAAACCAAAAGCCGCCGCCTTGAATATACCGGACATCACATCCATATATTCCATGACATCCCATGCCTGCGTTAAAAATCCCTGCGGACTGAAACCAAGCGAATAAACAGACACAATATAGCCGCCGAAAATACCGATAATATCACCGACAAAAACCAACACAGGCAACATCAATGTTGCGGCAATCAAACGCGGTGCGATTAAATATTTAAACGGATTCACCGATAACGTGCGCAGCGCATCTATTTGCTCTGTCACCCGCATGGTTGCAATTTCTGCAGCAATCGCCGCGCCGACACGCCCCGCCACCATAAGACCTGCCAAAACGGGGGCTAGCTCCCGCGTGACAGAAAGCACAACAACACCTGCAATTGCGCCCTCGGCATTAAAACGTGCAAAACCAGTATAGCTTTGCAATGCCAGAACCATACCGGTAAATAACGTGGTCATCCCGACAACCGGTAGAGAATAATATCCGATATCAATCAATTGGCGCAAAAGTTGGGATGGAAAGAATGGCGGCGTAAAGCAGTGCTTAACGCTGCGCCCTGTGAAATCTGCCAAACGACCTGTTGCGGCAAGAAACCCTAGAATTCCTCCACCAATAGAGGCAAAAAAATCCAGAATAAAATCAAGTGGATTTCTCGATATACTCTCTTGCATATTATCTGTCGCTTGTGTTGTCATGCGTGTGTCATTACCATTTCAGATCATATTTATATGAACAGCAAACACTAGATGAATTCCCCTCTTTCGTCTATACTCAACTGACATGAATTCACGGAAACCCACTGATTGATAGATGACCACACGCAAAATCATACAACCACAAGATCTTATCTGTATGGATGACTTTGTAGGCACTCACCAATATCGTGTTGACCTCGCCTATGCACGAAATAATAACCTTCTCTTTGGCGAGAGAATCTATCGCGAAAATGCAAAATTATGGCTTCACGAATCTCTGGCAAACATCGTTAAAAATGCCGCAACATATTGTTTCGAGAATCACAATTTACGCTTTATTTTATATGACGGTCTGCGCACGACAGACGCACAAAAGGCGATGATGAAAACGCAGCGTGCATTGGATAATCCGCATTGGCTGGAAAAACCACGCTTGCTGTCTCCGCCCGGCGCGGGTGGACACCCACGTGCCATGGCCATTGATATTGGGTTGGAAACGCTTTGTGGTGAATTAATAAACATGGGAACGGCCTTTGATTATTTATCCGAAGATCCAGAAAAAAACCCCGCGCACCGCGATTTTTCACACAGCCAAGGCATCATGGATAACCGAAAAATGCTAGACAATTCGATGAAACAAGCGGCAAAATCTCTAAACACGCCCTTACACCCTCTCCCCGAAGAATGGTGGGATTTCAGATTACCAGCAGATATATACGAACAATATGCTCCATTATCAGAAAGTGAGCTTCCTACGCATATGCAGCTACTTAATGTATGATCTTTTATACCGCGCACTCAATGACGTAATAATTTCATAAGCAATCGTGCCTGCGTTTTTTGCCAAATCATCAATACTTTGATGCGTGCCAATCACTTCAACCATATCACCAACGATGGGATAATCTTGCTGTGCTACCGCCGATAAATCACAAATCAGTAAATCCATGGAAACACGCCCGCGAATCGGCAATCTATGACCCTGCCAATACAAAGCACCATTATTACCCAGAGACCTTAAAACCCCGTCTGCATAACCGATAGAAATAATAGCGACATGCCCATCCTTATCAAAACAATGTGTTTCGTTATATCCAGCAGATTCACCCTTTTTAACACTATGGATTTGCAGAATTGGCGCGCTTAACGATACGACAGGCCGAATCACGTCCTCCATTTTAGAAACCGCGCAGCCTCCATATAATGCAATACCCGGGCGGGTCATATCCAAATGATACTTTTGCGATAAGAATACACCACCGGAATTGCACAATGATTGCTTAACACCACCAAAATAAAGTGATACCTCTTGAAATCGTTGATACTGCACTGTGTTCATGGGGTTATTTCCCTCTTCGGAGGAGGAAAAATGACTCATAATAAACTGCAAATCAATCCCGTCTATCAAGGATAAATCATCGCATAAAATCTGCGCTTCATCGCTGACCAAACCCAGTCTGTTCATGCCTGTATCAAAATGAATAATCGCGGGCAGAGCTTCACCGCAATCATGGGAAAATGATCTATATAATTCAATTTCCGAAAGTGAGTTTAGGACAGGGCTTAAATTATGGGCACGATAAACATCACGCGCATCGTTCATAAATCCGTTTAGAATATGAATATCGGCTTGCGGTAAAACACTGCGTACCGTGATTGCCTCATCCAATGTCGCGACAAAGAAACACCGCGCGCCTGCCTTAGATAATGCGGACACCACGTCATGTGCACCAAGCCCATAAGCATCCGCCTTAACAGAAACTGCGGTCTCGCAAGAAACTGCACTCATCGCATCCAATGTCTTGTAATTACGCATCAATGCCGTGATATCAATGGTCAGTTCACCACTAAACGCCATAACAAAATCCTACTTAGAGGGTAACTTTTTTTGCGGAGAAGATAGAGCTCGTGATGGTGCAGATAAATATCCAGCATTATCGTGAATTTCATCAAGATCACTGAAACGTGTGACATGACCATCAAAATGCATCCGCACTGTTCCGATAGGACCATGACGAGCTTTGGCGATAATACACTCACCAACATTCATGGCGCGTTCACAGCTTTCCTGCCACTGCATATGCTTTTCTGAGCCTGGCTCAGGCTCCGAGCGATGCAGGTAATATTCCTCACGATAAACAAACATAACCACATCCGCATCCTGCTCAATCGAACCCGATTCACGAAGATCAGACAACATCGGACGTTTATCATCACGCTGCTCCACCGCACGCGAAAGCTGCGACAGGGCAAGAACAGGAATATTCAATTCCTTCGCAATGGCCTTAAGACCACGGGTAATTTCGGATACTTCTTGCACACGGTTAGACTCACTTTGACGTGATCCTGTTCCACGCAGAAGCTGTAGATAATCAATAATCAGGAAATCCAAACCATGTTGGCGCTTCAGACGCCTTGCACGGGTACGCACAGCACCAATGGTCAAGGCCGGCGTATCATCAATGTGAAGCGGAATTTGGCTCAACTCTTGTGAGGCTTTCACAAATTTCTGAAAATCACCCTGACTGATATCTCCCTGCTTAATCGAGTGACCGGATATATTTGCACAATCCGATAGAATACGTGAGGCAAGCTGATCCGATGACATCTCTAAGGAGAAAAACCCAACGCGTGCGCCTTCTTTGCCACCTGTCTGTGCATATTGCCGCGCGGTGTTAAAGGCAATATTGGTGGCCAGAGCCGTTTTACCCATAGATGGGCGACCCGCAAGAATAAGAAGGTCGGAAGGGTGAAGCCCCGCCAATTGCTTATCCAGATCACGCAAACCTGTTGTTTTCCCTGTCACATGACCTTTGGTTTTAAAAGCACGCTCGGCAATTTCAATCGACACCAACACCGAATCACGAAGCGAGGTAAACCCGCCCTGCACTTCACCACTTTCTGCCAGAGAGAACAGCTTTGTTTCGGCCATCTCTATTGTTTCATTCGCACCGCTCTCAAGGGTATGCTCATGCGCTTCATTGACAATATCTTCGCCAAGACTAACAAGCTCACGGCGCATATAAAGTTCATAAATGGTCTCAGCATAATCACGCGCGTTAATCACACTGATGATACTGCCCGCCAAATCCGCGAGGTATCCCGCGCCGCCAAGATCGGTTAGATCGCCGTCTTTCTCAAAATAACTTTTAAGCGTCACAGGAGAAGCCGTTTGCCCTCGATCTACGAACTGCGAAATCGCCGTAAATATACGCTGATGCACGGGCATAAAGAAATGATCGGCCTCTAATAGGTCGCCGATTTTCTCATAGGCGCGATTATCAACCAACAACGCACCAAGCAAACCTTGCTCGGCCTCTAAATTATGGGGAAGAACCCGATAATGGGGGTTATCGGATTGCTCATCTGCGGGGGCTTGCGCGCCTGCGATATCTTGAAATGCTATATCTGTGCTCATAAAAGAAAACTAGCAAATACACGTGGTATTCGCTAGCTCTTAATAATTTTAACCTGTGAATATCGGGGATTAATCTTCCCAATTACTCTTCAGTAGTATCTTCGCTTAATGCATCAGTGTCAGCTTCAACTGCATCCTCAGATGCCTCTTCTGCTACTTCTTCAACTGGCTCTTCTTTATAAGCATTCCCATCGGCAATCAATGCACGACCTGTTCTATCTTGAATATCGGCTTCTTCTGGTGAGCGTGCAATATTTACAATCACTTCAACGGATACTTCAGGATGCAAAACAACCTCAACAGGGATCAAACCAATCATTTTAATGTTTTGGTTCAAACGCACCATGTTTTTAGTAATGGCTTCTTTTGATGCTTCAGCAACAGCAGTCGCAATATCACGCGCCGTTACAGAACCAAAAAGTTGGCCAGATTCTGATGCTTGGCGAATCAGAGGTGCTTTAACACCCTCGATTTTCTTCGCCAGCTTTTCAGCTTCTGCTTGCTTTTTCGTACTGTCAGCTTCCAGAGATTTTTTCTGAGCTTCGAAATATGCGATATTTGATTTGCTTGCACGCAATGCTTTCTTCTGTGGAAGAAGGTAGTTACGGGCAAAACCTGGTTTAACGTTAACAACGTCGCCCATGGTTCCGAGCTTTTCAACGCGCTCCAGCAGGATAACTTGTGTAGATGACATTATATTTCTCCTAATCCTGAATTAACGACGCGTCTGTGGACGCTGGTCGCCTTCATATTGAAGGTATGGTAACAAACCCATGAAACGCGCACGTTTGATTGCTTTTGCAAGTTCACGTTGCTTCTTTTGGGATACGGCTGTGATACGGCTTGGGATAATTTTCCCACGCTCGGAAATGTAACGGCTTAATAGACGTGTATTTTTCCAATCGATTTCCGGTGCGTTCGGACCTGTAAACGGGCAAGTCTTTTTACGACGGAAAAACGGACGTTTTACTGTTGGGGCATCTGATGCACTCATTACGCTGCTTCCTTATCTTTTCTATAGGGTTTCTTATCATCTCTTGAAGGGCGCTTGTCGTCATCGCGACCACCTTTATCCATCACGCATGATGGACCTTCAGAGAGTTTTTCTTCACGAATAGCTTGATGGCGAAGAATATCTTCATGCAAACGCATTTGACGTTCCATCTCATGCAAAGCCGCTGGCTCTGTATCCAGCTCAAGCAGAACATAATGTCCTTTACGGCTTTTATTCATACGATATGCAAAGTTCTTCAATCCCCAAAATTCAGTTTTGTGGACTTTGCCTTCTGCATCTGTGATAATTTTTGAAAAATGCGCAGTCATATCTTTGACTTGCGTATCTGTCAGGTCTTGTCGTGCAATAAACACAACTTCATAATAAGGCATTTTCGCTCCTCTAGGGTTAGCACTATATCGCGGGGACATCCCATTCTACAGTATAGCTGACAGACCTTACCGCCAGCGAGGTTACATTTAAGTTGCTGGACTATAGCGAAATTGAAGGTTTACGCAAGGTTTTTCTTTCAAAGCCTTAAAGACTACGCATTAGCAGCCTTCACCATGTATGATGCAACAAATTTTGTCCAACTAACTTCTGTATCGCGCGCGCGATGTTTCTTAATGCCCTTACGCAGTAATTTACCCAATTCTTCACGCGTTAACTCAGGATCACGAAGTGCATCACGGAACTGAGCAACAGCCATACTTGCAAACCCTGCATAATCTGTATTCATTGGTTGGTAGGCAACAAGACCATGGTAAGCAATATCAATTTCCTCCAGCACGTCTCTTACATCACTTTTAATAGTATTTTCCATGACTTTCCTCCCTTTTGAATTAGATTAACCATGATCGGATAGACCCCAATCACCTGACATTTGATTATGAATATAAATCTTAAATAAACACGACACACACAGAAACGTGGCGCAATAATATTAGCAATTCACACTCACATGCGACATAATTACACAAAACAACCTTGCGATGCAAATTTATTGCGTAAATTTCCATACATTATTATGTATTGACAAATACTGTGCATTAAATATGGTCGGGCACGTAATAATATTAGAGACAATATTGAGGTAAAATATGACACGCGCTTTTGTATTTCCGGGACAAGGATCACAATTTATTGGTATGGGCAAAGACTTGGCCGAAAATTTCGTCGAGGCTCGCGATGTCTTTCAAGAAGTCGATGACACCCTGTCACAAAAACTAAGCGCAATGATGTTTGATGGCGAGGAAAGTGACCTCAACCTTACAGAAAATACACAGCCCGCCCTGATGGCGATGTCTATGGCGGTTATCAATATTCTACAAAAACAAGGCGACATTCAATTAGAAGAGCATTGCGCCTTTGTTGCTGGACATTCATTGGGTGAATATGCCGCACTGACCAGCGCAGGGACGATCGCTCTGGCGGATACGGCGCGTTTATTAAAGCTGCGCGGTACATCCATGCAAAAAGCTGTGCCTGTTGGTGTTGGATCAATGGCGGCGATCCTTGGGCTGGATTTTGATGTGGTTGCACAAATCGCACAAGATGCAGCGGGCGATCAGATTTGCACCGCGGCAAATGATAATTCCGATGGTCAAGTGGTTGTTAGCGGTCATAAAGAAGCGGTCGAACGCGCGGTTGCTCTGGCAACCGAACGCGGCGCACGCAAAGCCATTATTCTGGCAGTCAGCGCACCATTTCATTGTGACTTAATGGCACCCGCCGCAGAGACCATGACACCTGCCTTGGCAGAGACAACATTCAACGCCCCTGTTGTTCCTGTTGTTGCAAATGTTACAGCCGCAAAGGAAAGCGATCCTGAAACACTGAAAAAACTTTTGATTGAGCAAATAACGGGGACTGTGCGCTGGCGCGAATCTGTTCTTTATATGCGCGACCAAGGCGTTACAGAAATGGTTGAAATCGGCGCAGGTAAAGTTCTCAGTGGGCTAGCACGCCGCATCGATCGCTCCATCGCCTGCGAAAGCGTTGGAACAGTTGAACAAATCGAGAATTTAATTAAAAAATTAAAAGGGTAACACCCAAAGATCACGCAACATCGTGCGAAAGAGCTTCATCAAGTGGCGCTAACACCGCTTCATCACCAATTTTTGGCTCCCAAAGCCTTGCTTGTGCCGATTCGATGTTGTCTGCCACATCCTCCATTGCCAAAGCAACATCACAGTTACCAAGAAAGCCGGCATGGATCTCCGCTGCTTCACGAATCATATCCACAACCTCTGAAAGCTCTTGCGGGTCTTTAAAATCTAACAGATAGTTATCAGGCATTTTCCGTCTCCTGCACGCGCTCCATAACGCTTTGCAATACATTAAGCAGTTTCGCACGACCCGCTTTTACCTGCGGATCTTTCGTTGTGTGCGCCACCTGAGCCTCTAAACACATACGGCGCAATTCTTGAATTTGACCTGCAATACCAACCTCGCGACCAGCATAAACAGGATCATACCGCAAAACATCACGAATAGGCGCAAAAATTTGGCGAAACACTTCAACTTTCACCTGCACAACAGGGCGCACCTGTAACGCTGGATCATCCTGCGCCGCTTTCCCGAACTGTCCTTTTATTGCAGATAACTTCATATCTTCTCAATATAATCTATTTTGCTAACATGCATAAAAATGCATAAAAAATTACATTAAATCTATAATATCGGCAAATTACGCTCGATAATATGTTATGTCAACAAAATAAAGCCTTTTTTCTCATGTTATTGATAACGGTTCTCATTTAAAGAGATATTACTCTTTTCCCCGACCTTTACAAGCCCATTTCTAACGTTTAAACCGTATTAAGGAATATAAAGCAAAAAGGTTAATAAAATATGTTTGATTTTACAGAAAAAACCGCACTTGTAACGGGTGCAACCGGCGGAATTGGTGCAGAAATTGCAAAATCTTTACACGCGCAAGGCGCAATTATCGGCATTTCAGGGCGCAATGAAGAGAAGCTAAATGCTCTTGCCGCGGAATTAGGAGAGCGTGTTCACATCCTTCCTGCTGATCTGTCAAACAGTGATGCGATCAAGGATTTAGTCAAACGCGCGGACGATGCGATGGGACAAATCGATATCCTTGTGAATAATGCAGGTTTAACACGTGACGGTCTTTCCATGCGTATGGGCAATGATGATTGGCAAGATGTGCTGAATGTAAACCTCACCGCGCCATTTAAGCTCGCCCAAGCGGTGCAGCGTGGCATGATGAAGCGTCGTTATGGTCGAATCATTAATATTTCCTCTATTGTTGGTGTTACGGGTAATCCGGGGCAATGTAATTATGTTGCCTCCAAGGCAGGGATGATTGGCTGGTCGAAATCTATGGCATCTGAAATTGCATCGCGCGGCATTACTGTAAATTGTATCGCACCGGGCTTTATCGCCACAGCAATGACGGACGCACTGACGGACGATCAAAAAACCGCCATCAACGCAACCATCCCAGCGAAGAAAATGGGATCAAGCGCAGATATCGCAGCCGCCGCAACCTATCTCGCCAGTACAGAGGCAGGATACGTAACAGGGCAAACCATTCATGTGAATGGCGGCATGGCGATGATCTAAGCGCTTTGAGCGTTTCACTGTGAGCTGCGTCAAACTACGGCTCGCGTAGAAAACTACGCGTCGCCTTATTTTCCTTGTCACATTAAAACGCTCTTTGCTCTCAATAATATATAGATTGATAATATTATGACCTATGATCTCATCATCTTCGATTGCGACGGCACGTTGGTTGATACGGAATATCTGAATATCAAAGCCGTTATATCTCTGTTACGGGATTTAGGGATTGAGAAATACGATATAAAATACGGCTTAACGCATTTCTCTGGTCATCGTTTCAGCAATATCATCGGCATGATCGCACAAGAAACGGGTTTCGCCTTTCCCGATAATGCGGCAAAGCTCTATTTAGGCAAGGTCAATGCATTATCAGAAACGGAGACCAAAGACATTGAACATGTTTATGACATGGTCAAAACGGCAAAAAAATATGCGGACGTTTGTGTGGTATCAAATGGGGAGCGCAATAACGTTCTTTCCTCTTTAAAGCGCGCCAACCTCCTCCATTTTTTCGAAGAAGAGTTTGTTTTCACCGGACTGATGGCACCCAAACCGAAACCTGCACCAGATTTATTCTTGCTCGCCGCCAATCAAAAGAACATCTGCCCATCAAAAACATTAGTGATTGAGGATAGTATCGCAGGCGTCATGGGCGCGAGCGCGGCAAAGATGGATGTTTGGGGGTTTTGCGGAACTCATCACGCGCCAAAACCGCACGCGGAAATACTGGTGAATACGGGTGCAAAAGCAACTTACACAAGTATGCAAGATGTTATCACCGCCCTAGAGAAAGTCCAAAGCGCATAGATGATCGTAGAAGGATTGCTGGTTATGCGGCATTTCTTTCGGATAATTTTGCTTTAATACACCATAAGCCTGTATCAATTTTTGGTGTGAGCTTTGCACATATTTATGAGACGCGATATTTTTTTGCCAATTTTTATATTGCGAAGTACCGCGCGCCTTATACCAAATATTAAAGAAACCTCTCTGTTCGTTAATCGATTCAATGACCAATTTTTCAACCTGCTCTAATGCGCGGTTTGGCGGATCAATAAATTCAAAACTGCCGAGTAGATTTCCGATCTCCTTATTATATATCTCAATATAACGATGATCCTTACCCGCATGAAAAGCGCGCAACATCACCATTCTTTCCCGAAAGGCAAGATCTGTTACAAAGAACAGATGCTCCAAATATTTCGTTTCTGGGGCGCTCATTTTCGCATGGCTGACATTAAATTGCGTACGCTGATGCGGTAAAGCGCGGTAGGCTTGGGAAATAGTCATATCCTCAGCATGTGCGCTGACACTTCCGAAGCAAAGACACAAAATCAGTGTTAGAATGATATTCACGCGCATATGATCCCCGCTTTTTGAATTATTACCCGAACCGACGACAAAACCTTTATAGTTTGTTCGTAGAATTTTTTGCGACCGCCCTTTAAGCGATTGTAATATAATGCATTTTTTAGCCCCAGCATTTCAGGAGTTTTCCTAATGCCACCACCCAATATAGTAAATTATTCCTATTCTGTCAAGAAAACGAAACGCCCAACCCGCGTATTCTTCGTCACCGCCCCCGTCTTAAACAAACGTGCATTCATGCTCACATAAATACCAGCCGCGGCATTTTGTGCCTGTGCCATAGCATAGCCCAAATTAAAGCCACCATCACTCATAGCAAACTCCTTAAGCGGAATCATCGCACCGGTCAGAACGATGGTCTTGTCCGTATTTTTCAAATGCTGCGCTAGATATTGTGCGGTTTCCTCCATTGTAGAGGTTCCATGCACAATGATGACAGAACGCGCAGGGGAACAATCCACCGCTTGCGCGATATCAGACCTTATAATATCGTTCATTTCCATGCTGTCTATTTGTAAGATGGCTTCAAAAGTTAGGTCAGGATAGGTCTTTATAATATTCTATAAAAAATCAGGCAGAAGATGAAGACTGCTGAAATTCTGGTTTTTCCGTCAACGGGTCATACGTCTTTTCAATCGTCCCGCCTGTCAAAATAAAATGGATATCACTCATGATATTATTCAACCTCACCAATGCGTAGAATATTGGTTGTTCCAGCGACACCAAAAGGCATACCCGCAGTCATCACAAAGTAATCACCTTTTTTCGCAAACCCTTTATCCAACACTATTTTAGCCGCATGCCGTGCAGGGCCGATAAAATCATCTGTCCCGACGTCATTATGCACCGCACACACACCATAAGACAGCATCAATTGTCGCGCGACATTAAGATTAGGCGTCAGGCATAAAATCGGCATTTCAGGGCGTTGACGCGCCGTACGTAGCGCGGTTGAGCCTGACACCGTGTAATTTACAATCAGCTTCGCCTCGACATCTTGCGCGACATAATAAGCCGCAGTTGTAATTGCATCCGAGGCATTACCTAAAGCATCAGGACGTGAAGCCTCCATCATTTCCTGATAATGATCGTCTGCTTCTGTCCTGCGGGCGATGCGATCCATCATCTCGACACTACGCACTGGATATGTCCCTGCTGCGGTTTCCGCAGACAACATCACACAATCCGCCCCGTCATATACAGCCGTCGCCACATCCGAAGCCTCGGCGCGGGTAGGTCGCGCATTCTCTATCATAGATTCCAACATCTGAGTCGCGACCACAATCGGCTTACCCATATCACGGACAAGGCGCACAATATGTTTTTGCACCGATGGCACATCTTCGGGCGGGATTTCAACACCAAGATCACCACGCGCCAACATCACACCATCCGCCAGTTCGACAATTTCCTCTATTTGCACCAAAGCAGATGGTTTTTCAATTTTCACCATCAAGGCAACATGGTTATTTTTATGCGCTTTAATAAGGTCACGTGCATCACGGACATCCTCAGGTCTTTGCACGAAGCTCTGCGCGATCCAGTCAACGCCCATATTCAACGCAGCCTCCAGATCCACGCGATCTTTATCGGTTAGGGCAGGAACGGGCAACATAACGCCCGGCAGGTTAAAGCCCTTATTATTACTGAGGGATGAGCCGGATTGTACTTCGCCATCCAGATAACCATCGCCCTTTCCTGTAATTTCTATGCGTACCTTTCCATCATCCAGAAAAATACGGCTGCCGATTTCCATCGAATCTAGTACTTCTTTATGCGGCAAATAAACGCGGCGCTCATCACCCAGCGAATCTTGAGAATCGAATCGAAAGCTCTGCCCCTTTTCAAGAGTAATAGAATCGTTTTCAAAATTTCCAATACGTAATTTAGGTCCTTGCATATCGGCAACAACACCAATTGGATGGTCGTATTTGGTTTCCACCTTACGGATAAGGTCATAAGAGGTCTGGTGGTCTGCATGAGTACCATGCGAAAAATTCAAACGAAACAAATCAACCCCCGCCACAAAAAGAGATTCGATCATCTCTTCAGAGCAAGAGGCAGGACCTATTGTTGCTAAAATTTTTGTTTGTCGTTCTCTACGCATGATTCTCATTCTCGGTTATTGTGGGATTCCAAAGTGTTGCCCTGTAACTCTTACACAACCAGTGTAGCAGAGCTAGGGAGAAAACGCATTTTGTTTGCATAACAATCATGCACCCACCCCCTATATTTAGTCAGAATATACACAGGGAAAACTTAATTTCATTTTTTTGCGCGGGTATAAAAGGCGGGATATCTCACTTTTCATGTGGTGAATCAGACGCTTCCAAGAGTCAAACCCAGATTATAGGAATAAAATCTATTTGGCACAACATACGAGATATAGTATGTTAGCCACATGTTCATCACAAGCGATTGTGGTTTTCATCATTTCACCAATACATTCCTTGAATAAATTTCATAAGAATGAGTAAACTATATGTTAGGGAGTAACACCTATGTTTGACATCGCGCAAATGGAGAGGGGCAATCGTGTCCAGATCAATAGATCAAGAGACGAAAACCTGACTGAATTCGGTAAAGCCACACTCACCGACAGGTATTTAATGCCTGAAGAGCAATTCCAAGACCTTTTTGCGCGTGTTTCGATGTATTATGGTGATGATAGCGAACATGCACAGCGCATCTATGACTATATGTCCAAACTCTGGTTTATGCCTTCTACACCTATATTGTCGAATGGTGGCACCAGCCGCGGTCTGCCAATTTCATGTTTCTTGAATGAAACAGGCGATTCACTTGATGATATTATGAATTTATGGAACGAAAATGTTTCGCTAGCCTCTTTGGGCGGTGGTATTGGGTCATATTGGGGTAATGTGCGCTCAATTGGTGAGAAGATTGGTCGTAACGGCAAGACATCAGGTATTGTACCATTTATTCGCGTGATGGACTCTCTGACCCTTGCGATCTCTCAAGGATCACTGCGTCGCGGAAGTGCTGCTATTTATTTGCCTGTTTGGCATCCTGAAATTGAAGAATTTATTGAAATCCGCCGTCCGACAGGTGGCGATCCGAACCGCAAGGCAATGAACTTGCATCATGGTGTTCTTATCCCCAATCGTTTCATGGAAGCCGTTGAGAATAATGAAGAATGGGCGCTAAAATCACCAAAAGATAATTCTGTCGTTGATAAAGTCAGCGCACGTGACCTTTGGATACGCCTTCTAACAGCACGTGTTGAAACCGGTGAACCTTATTTCATCTTCATCGATCACGTCAATGACGCCATTCCTGACCACCATAAGATGGCAGGCTTGAATGTGAAAATGTCCAACCTGTGTTCAGAAATCACTCTGCCAACCGGAAAAGACCATTTAGGAAATGAGCGGACGGCGGTTTGCTGCCTCTCCTCGGTCAATCTCGAGAAATTCGATGAATGGCAAGATCATCCGACCTTTATTGAAGACATCATGCGATTCCTCGATAATGTGCTGTCCGACTTTATAGACAAAGCCCCCGATTCAATGAAACGCGCCAAATATGCGGCGATGCGTGAACGTTCAATAGGGCTTGGGGTTATGGGATTCCACTCATTCTTGCAATCTAAGAACCTTCCGATGGAAGGGGTTATGGCGAAAGTCTGGAATCGTCGTATGTTCCAACTGATTAAACGTCAAGCCGATGATGCCTCTGTTAAGCTAGCGCATGAGCGCGGCGCATGCCCTGATGCGGCGGATTACGGTATTATGGAGCGTTTCTCCAATAAAATGGCAATCGCGCCAACGGCAAGTATCTCCATTATTTGCGGCGGTGCTTCTCCGGGGATTGAGCCTATTGCGGCGAATGCCTATACCCATAAAACGCTATCCGGTTCATTCCCTGTACGGAATAAATATCTGGAGAGACTTCTAGAAGAAAAAGGCATCAACACTGATGATATGTGGAGCTCTATTTTCACCAATGAAGGCTCGGTGCAGCATATATCCGAACTCTCAGCAGAAGACAAAGATGTCTTCAAGACTGCATTTGAAATCGACCAACGCTGGATCATTGAACATGCAGCAGACAGAACACCTTTTGTTTGTCAGGCACAGAGTATCAATGTGTTCCTGCCCGCAAATGTTGATAAACTCGACCTTCACCGTATTCACTGGGATGCATGGAAGAAAGGCGTTAAGTCACTGTATTACTGTCGCTCCAAATCGATCCAACGTGCGGAAAGTGATGCGTCGTGGAAACGCTCGAAAGAAAAGGCAGATGATGACGGTAAAGGCGAACAAGGCTCCTTTAGTGAAAGCGGCAATTACGAAGAATGCCTCGCGTGTCAGTAAAAATTTTAGAAAAAAGAGTTTCACTATCACACCCTTTTGAAACAGTTTCTTGCGTATTCCCTTTAAATGTTAATATGATAGTACATAATAACGTTTAAAAAGGGTAGTAAGTGACAATGGTGAATAATGAGCATCAGAAAATAGAGTATAGGGGAGACGATCCAGCGATCAAAAATGCGCTGGAACGGATTAAACCTATTACTTTAGAGGACGCTGACTGGTCGGCTGATGATCGTTATGGCGTTATTGATGGATTTATTGCGGTTGTCGATGGGCGCGATGATTTAGATGGCGCATTACAACAAGCACGTGAATTAATACAACGCCCCGAATTTGAAGTTGTTACGGTTATACGACAATCAGCATCCTTGGAAAAAACCGAAAAAAAGATCAAAGATTTATTCTGGGATTCTACCACGTTTGGTTATAAAGAAATAAACCTCTCTGATAACAAAGTAGACTTTTCGCCCGCAAAACAGGCAACGATATTACTTGATCCTCATCATGATAATTTTTATATCAAAAGCCCATCCTCCCCTTATTCTATTTTGAATATAGCCCGTTACAAACTAGGGCTTGAAGAACCAGAATATGACTTTAAAAAAACAGGGTTTTTGAGTGGGGGAGCTGATTTAGGTAAAGATTTTAAAACTATCTTTGGCGCAGCAAGTCGTGCTTTCCCTGAATATATATCTGTTCATATGTCGAACGGTGACTCAACCAGCGAACCAGGGCTTATGCATTTTGATTCAGGTTATGTTATGCAAGATTCTGACATGGGCAGAACGCTGGAAAGTCGGGACAATAATGATTTACCACGAAAATTTATTGCGGCAGCAAATGCACAAAATTTTGATCCATTACCAGGTGGCGTTACGATAACGTCCTCTATTACTGGTGGTGGCTCTATCGTTAAAAAAACAAATACCACACGCTATGAAAAATACAAAGAAGATGAGCGTAATGAAGAATTAACCAAGAATAAGATTCATTTCCAAGATGGTGAGGATAGCGGATATCAGGGGCAAGATGGTGATATTATGATTATGCGTAATGATCGCTGGCCGGATGATGAGCATGGAAATCCGCGCTTACCTTCCGACCATTGCTCAACAATTATCAACGCCTACGGGAATCATGGCGATCATTTAGGGCGTATCGTGGGGCTGATGTCTTTAAAAGTATGCTATATGTCACCACAAATACATGACAACATATAGCCCTATATTATAGTAATTTTGCAAATATTTAATGCCCTTCATGCCCATGCTCATGCATCGTATGGTCCATAACCGGTGCGCTTAACACTTCGGTACTTTCTGCAACACTATGTGCCACAGCGTGCCCTGCCTCTGTAACCATATGCTCTCCACTGTGGGACATAATCACAGAACCCCAACGTGTCGGCGCAAAATTACCTTCTAACACATTTGTTATAAGAGACTCTCCAATTGATAATAAACTATCAAATGTATCGATAATCATACCAAGCATTTCACCTGCGCCATGTGTGGTTTGGACAATTAAATCACCCGGCGTTGCACCAATTACCCCCGTGCCAAATGGATCCAACCCCGGCATGGCAAAAGCAGGCGATGCAAGACCAATGACCCCCATCATCGCGCCCATCACAACAACATGCTTTAACACATGCTCTATTGTTTTCCCGATGGAATGTTGATTATATTCTTCCGTTAGACTAGAAACCTCGTCCACATTAGGTGAGCGTACAGCCATTGTCTTTCCTCCTTATTTAAATAAAACAAAGGGGACTATCCCCTTACATATTGTTTTAGATAAATAAAGGTGGTCCACGCGATTGAAAGTGGAAGAACCTTACGGATTGAAAGGCGTTATGCTTATCCGTCGCCAAAACCAAAGAGGCATAATGAAGCGCATTCCATGTTTCAGAAGAGGCAAGCCCCTTCGCTAAGTTTGAATTTGTAAAACAAAATTCACAATCTTGTTTCTGACTATGCTCTGAATTATTCTCATTTTGTGGGTTTTGCGGGTTCTGATTAAGCAGTTCATACACGGTATAGAGGTCGCTGCCCTGTGAAACCTTGATTGTTTTCAAAGAGCCGTCAGATGCACAAATCTGAATGAAGCCGTTTTTTCCAGATATAAAATCACACGCAGGCGAAATCCCTGCCAAGACAAAAGCCAAGACAAGGAAAACGTTTACTATTCTAAATCGTATCGATTTTTTATCAGCACACATACGCTTTTTCACTATCGTTTAGAGTATCAATACACCTAAACTTAACCAAGTGAAATAAATATTTCAAATATGCGCTGTACCTATGCGGCTTCACCACTATCGTTATTACCATCGTTACTAACGACACCACCGATTTTCTTGCCGTAATTGCCAGAGAAAACATCTTCGGCAAAGGCTTCTTCCCATGTGCCTTCGGTTGCGGCGCGGGCATATTCTGTTGCGCGACTTTCGAAGAAGTTTGCATGCTCTGCACCATTCAACATTTCATCCATCCACGGCAGAGGGTTTTTATCTACACCATAAATCGGCTCAAGCGTAAGTTGCTGCATCCGGCGATCACCGATGAAACGGATATATTGTTTCACATCATTCGGGCATAGGCCTTCGATTTCACCCATCTCGAAACAAAGATCAATAAAGGCGTCTTCATGTTCGATCGTTGATTTACAGGCCTCTGTAATTTCAGCCTTCAGCTCATCATCCCAAATATCAGGATTTTCGGAAACGAATTCATTAAACAGGCGGATCATGGAAAGGGTGTGCAATGTCTCGTCGCGCACAGACCATGTAATGATTTGCCCCATACCCTTCATTTTATTAAAGCGCGGGAAGTTCATCAAAATGGCGAAGGACGCGAACAGAGCCAGCCCTTCTGTAAATGCGCCGAAGAGAGCCATTGTTTTGGCAATATCACGGCGGGTATCCATTTTCGCACCTTGTAAAATATCGAACTTGTCTTTCATCGCTTTATATTCAAGGAACGTCGAATATTCGGATTCAGGCATGCCAACGGTGTCCAGCAGATAAGAATATGCTGCAATATGAACGGTTTCGATATTCGAGAACGCAGCCAGCATCATTTGTACCTCAACCGGCCCAAACACTTGTGCGTAATGCTTCATATAGCAATTATTGACTTCAACATCAGCTTGCGTAAAGAAACGGAAAATCTGTGTCAGCAGGTTCTTTTCTGCCGGAGTAAGATTTTTGCGCCAGTCACGAACGTCTTCTGCCAAAGGCACTTCCTCGGGAATCCAATGCACACGTTGCTGAGTCTGCCATGCTTCGAAACACCACGGATATAGAAATGGTTTATAGATATGGCGTTCCTGTAAAAGTGGAGATTTTGCCATTAAAGCAGCCTCTGTCTTATCCATTTTGTCGCTCATGCGTTTTACTCCTTCAAAGAAATTATTTGGGTCAGTCTAGTGTGCCGCTTTCAATAGAGAGAGTCTTTTTTGACTCCTACCCTGTGAATAACGGGGATATGTTTGGAAAACACGACATTGTTCCCCGTCAGGTCTTATGAGACCATTTAAAGGTCTTGCATAAGGGAGTGTTTTGGTTTTCATCGTAATGACGAAGGAATGAAGATGCACCCA
>NVUR01000030.1 GCA_002401965.1 Alphaproteobacteria bacterium | reverse complement strand
CATTGGATTTCCAAACTCCTAGAGAGGTTTACATGAAAGAATTTAAACACTACCATCCAGATTACTAAGGGTGTTGCACTTGGTACGAGAAACTACCTTTCTTTGTAAGCCGCTCACAATCATATAACATTCTGTTTCGCAGAGGTGAGGTAGGTGCCATTCATTGTGTTTTCCTTTTTGCTAAATACTATACAAAAAGGTGTTGCACTTAGAACCTGACGCTAGCAGAGTTTGTCTAACAGCACTCTCTCGACCATAAAAAAGCGGGCCTCGTAAGCCCCGCTTTAAATTGCTAACCGGATTTGAACACGGACCCAAACTTTACTTCAACGTTTCGCCTAACGTAATCGCCAGAACCATCATCTCATGTATTTTAAAAGGGCGAATACCATTTCATTCGTCAACAACAAAATCACACTACCATAACAATAAATTTCCGCAATAAATTACACGCACTTATCCCGAAATATTATTAACCTTTCGCAAGATAGAAGGTGCAATAATCATCAACTGCGAAACATCCAAAAACAGATTATCGCCAGCCAACCACTGGCGCACCACTTTTTTACCCTCATCAAGTGCCTGAATACGAAGCCCAACTCGACACCCTTTTATAACATTCTCACGCACCATAATCATACGCCCTAAATCACCATGGATTTTTATACCATCCTGAAACTCAGCAGTTGAATCATTTGTAATAAATTGAATTTCATTACGCTTGATACGAATAGATTTAGCATTACCAACAAAAATGCCATGATTTCCACGCGTTTTTTCAACAGGCTTAGACATATAAATAACATTATCCTGAATAAACACAGACTTGGCATAGTCCAACTCATCAGGATTATTAGTACGGTGACTAACTCCGATATGCACACAATCCTCCACCCCTGTTACAACATTTTCTGAAATAAAGACATGCCCGATATAAGAACCAGCACACACAATACCCTTTGACGCCACAGATGGATTATTTTGCGCTAAACTAGCAAACCAGTGTTTAGCTTCCGCATGTTTATTACGAAAACCTTCATCAATGATAATCCTATTAGCAAGCCCCTGCACCTCTTTTAGAAGCCCCTCATTACTATCAGCCTTAACATTCTCAGATTTCAACATCTTTAGCCAAACCTTCTCTGATAACGCAGAATTCATAGAAACCCTGTTACCGCCATAGCTAATCACTACGTTATGGTCGGCATTATTGATTTCATCAAATTCCTCGACCTTCACATTACCGCTTACCAACATATTCCGAAGCACAGATTCCCCTTGTGGGGTTTTCACAAGATTTGCAAAGACAACATCTCCCATATCTTTTTCAAGTGCCCTAACATTACGTTCATAGCTTTTAAGCATAGAAGGCTTTTTCGTCACTTTCACTGCAATCCGATCAAAATACTTTGCAACACTCGCCTTTGATTTTTTATCAGCCGCCTTTGGCGGATCTGTACGCATCAAGGCATCCCACTCATACTCCGGCACATTTGATTTTACCACAAGAGTATATGAACCGACCTTATGCGTATTCACCTTACCATCCTTAATATGAACTTCTGAAACAGCCGGTAATTCAACCAAGATATTACGCAAATCGGCACGCATCTTCGGTGATTTAAGCTGCTTTTCGAAGGTCAAAACCTTCGACCTTACACCAACTTTAATACAATTACCCGTCACCTTCGTATTCTCGACATTCACAAGTAATATTGCGTTTTGCTTATGCCCAACCGTCAAATCACAGTCTTGAATACTGACGCATTTAGCTGGAACGACATCCTTCACCAACGCCTTCTTATCCTTACTCACCGTAATACATGCACGGCGCAACTCAGTACCACTTGCACATTTAACAACCACGTCACGAATAGAAACATATGGCACATCTTCAATCGTAAGCGCCCCAAGGATATGTGTAATTCGTTTTTGTATACCTGCATTTCCCGCTTCAATATACAAATCACGTACCGACACACCCGCACATTTTACAAATTCCAGTGCCACTTCCTGACTACGAGCAATAATGCGACTTCCCTTTCCCGCACCTGTAACTTTCAAATTACCCTTGCCTTCAATACGTAAAGGCTCATCAAGCAGATAGGTACCACGCTGAAAACAAATATGTGCATCTTCATCATCCCCGATCCTAGCAAAAACATCAGACCAATTATCCCCTGGTCTCACGACATAGGTTGTACACCCCTCATGATTAATCTTCGCCAAGGCATCAATAGCCTCCTGCACCGTTTTAGATCCAGCAAGCTCCGGCGTATTCACAGGATCATAAGAAACCAAATTCGCACGCTCCAGCCCCGCATGAAAACGAATAGGCATATGCCGTACTCTCCCCGAAACATCCAGCAAATCTGCATCCAATGTCTGCATAGACATTTGCGAATCCAGAGCCCAACGGCAAGACGCAATCCCCTTTGCATCTGTTTCAACTACAATTTGGGTATTCGCACCACCATTTAAGCCACCATTACCCGATCGCACCTTAAATCGAACAAGCATCCCGGAAACAGGGCTGTTGCCGCGAGAAACACCAACCTCTACAGGCTTTGCAAGACTGAGTTTTGCATTAGGTGCAGACATATCAGGTAATACGCCTTGTGCATCCCCACCAACATAGGAGAGCTGTATCAAATCTGTTAAGGCCGGGAAAAGATCACGGCAATCACTCGTAACTTTCCAGTCGCCACCTTCAAAATCAAGCAATGCAAGCCTTACATAATGATGATCAGAACCATGCGGTTTCAAAAACTCAGGCTCTCCACCCTCCTGTGGCCATTCAACATCACCCGTGTTGGTGCGCGCAGGAATAACCCAATAGTCTCCCGTCTTCTGACGCCCTGCCTGAAATTTAACTTGCACACCATCTTCAAGCAGAATCCAACCATCATCATCTCCCGCTTGATTAACATGCAACTCACCAACAGAGTCCCATCCGCGAATTTTAGGATTAGATGAAAAATCAGCCAGATTCATAGAACCCGTTGCCGTTACTGGCTCAATTATAATTTCGTTATTTCTAACACGTTCAATTCTGACAAGCGTCCCCGTCTCCTCACGTAACTCACGCACATCATCAATAAGCTCAATCCACTGACCATTCTTAAACCCGCCAAAAGCCTGAACATTACCTTGTGAAATTTTAAGCGTATTACCATCCTGCCCAATCCACTTGGCAAGCTGCGCACCATTATTGCGTGACCATTTCCATGTTGCTTGTGCATGCGTTCCTCCTTTATGTATCTCCACACGATATAACTGGTTCTCCAAACGACGATAACCGGCATCAGGCGAAATTACGCATGGGTTAGCATCCTCCGCAGCACTTGCCTTTGCCTGCGCAGCAAGCCGCACATTAGACCCCTGCAATAACCGCGCCCAGCCCATATTATTACTCGAACAATGAAAAGCTGTGCCCGGCGCACCGACACGCAACAACTTCACCTGCCAGATATTTTGAATACGTGTCGCTGTATCGGGGCCATTTAATGCAATTTCGCGAATATTATCATCTTCCAAAGACGTAATATTCCGATCGAAAACATCCAGATACGCGATATAGCGACCATCGTTATCTGGCAATTTAGATAACGGCGAATGAGGCTGATCCAGAATACTGACTTCATCAACATTGTTCTGACAGAGCACACCATCAACATAATAATGTCCATTACTAAAAACCGGAACACCACCATCAACAGTAACCTTAAAACCTGCATTATGCTCAGGCGCACCACTCGCACCAATAATATCACCAGCAACAGTTTCACGATAATAGGTTTGGATCGCCTGCTGTTCATTCCAATCAGAATCCAGATCAACGCGCCCTTGCTGTTTTAAAACTCCTTTATATTCCTTATCAGAATCAAATGTAAACCGTGTGTAATCGCCCTTCATGTGCAAGACTCTCTTCTTTTAAATATTGTAAAAAAAACCAAAAAACTCAACTTTCGAACAAAGCCCCATATTGAAGCCCAAAACGCAAATACTCACGTCCGGCCAAGGCCATATTCTTTTGACGGTACGCATTCTTTAAACCATGGAAAACGCCCATCTCATTACCATCCTCTGCAGCACTTTTAAATAATGCTTCACAATTTCCACCCAACTGGCCATAAGCATGATGACCAAAAACTTCAGAGGTAAAAGACGGCACCAAACGTGCAACAACCCTATTTTGCTCTGACAACGGTAAAGCATCCCCTGTTTCACTATCCTTCAAAGCAATATCCGGCAAACATTTATACCTGCGCGGTGTAACCGATCCCGCAGAGACGAAACAGAATCTCAAGCAACCGGTTTGTTGACGTTCGGTCATCACAGCACCAGAAAAAATTGTGTTTTGTGCAAAAATTTCCTGCGCCCAAACCCGACCCAAGATTGTACTGGATGATATTGAAACAAATGCCTGCCGCGCATCAACACTTTTATTTAAAATTGAGTCAGTTATAGACAGCTTTTGAATACCTGATGCAATATCAACAATAGGTAACAAAGATCTAGAACAAGATACGTTTAAGGAGCTATCGGCACCGTTCACCTGCAAAAAACGAGGATCAGAACCACCACCAACCGTACATGAGCGAATATCAAGTGCCCCCAAGTGAGTATTAGCCCCCTCACTAACACCGATATTCCCTGCCACACAAAGCCCATCCAGAATAATTTCTCCCGGTGTGTCACTGTTCACATCTGCACTGCCTTGAATATCAATATTACCCAGAAGACGAGGTGCCAAACCACTCCCCTCTATCTGCCCTTTGATACGCCTGAACTCACCATCATTCGCCGTAGGTAGTTTTGGCCAATCCGCTCCCGTAATAATAAGAAGGCTACCTTCGGGAACAACAACCTTCTTTTCACCCTGCAAATCTTCCTCATAAATATGATTGTCCATGATAGAAATCAAACCAACAGTACCAGCAGGTTGGTTTTTCCATGCATCTACAGCTTCGGACAATGTTGCAAAAACACTATTTTCAACCAAATTTTCACTCTGCGTAACCGCAACATGCCAATCAATATCCCGATCTGTAAGATCTGAAACATCATTATAACGTTTATAAGAACCTGCACCATAATCACCACTGAAACCGTACGCATAATCAATCAGAACCTTGAACGGCTTAACCCCTGCGGGAAATGCAATTCGACCATTTTCAGGATCAATTGCGACCTGTAGAGACATTTCGACCACATCACCTGTACGGGAATGTGCATATGCCTTCTTTTTCTTCGGCCTTTTAAAAACATCCAAATTGCAAACCAGCACCTCTTCAAAAGGTATTTCGGAGGTCTCTCCACCATCATCCTTCTGTACATAAATACGAAAAGGTGGCACATCATCAAACCAGATCGGAGAAACGCTACGCCCATCAACAATATCCTGTCTGCGCTGTTCCAGTTCAGTATACAAAGGAATACGGCGCAGCGGCGCAGGCACGTTTACCTCTTGCGATATTTGCGCAATATCATATTCAGTCTTAGGTTTATTAAACAAGCGTAAATCACGGCGCAAATAATCAACAAAGTAAAAACCGTTATTCGCCGTACCGCTCTTCCTACGTGTCATAACCTTTGAAAGGCTATAACTTTGAAGACGCCACAAATATAACCCTATATTCGAAATATGATGACGCGCCGTCTGATCATAGACACTGTCAATATGACGTACGTCAACGCTACGCGGCTGCTTATCAAACGCTCCACCAACCAGTGCCATCGTTTCAATATCCCCGATATCTGCCATAGCAGGAGCTTCATGACGCACATGATTAATATTTTGTGTCGTAGATAATGTTGAGAAAAACTCACGCCCGTGCGCACTCCATCCCGTAGTATCATGCGCCAAAGCCTCCATAACGCTTAACGTTCCCTTGCGCCTGCGATAACCTATTGTATTGGCGACATAAGCACGTTGAGAAAAACCGGCATCATCCAGCTCATGCAAATGCGCGCACCTCAACAAATCCCCAATATAAGGGACAGCCCAATCCTCACATGTCTCTACAAAAATATTATTATATAAATTTTCGATATCCTGTTCAACGACCCTGCCTTGCTGCGCTAGCACACCAATTAGAGCTTTAAGAGGTTGTCCTTCTTCAAGATCACGTTGACGTATAATCGCTGGTAAAAGGGTATATAAATGCTCTGCCGAAAATACTTGATAAGAACTTACACTCATGCTTCTTTCTCCGTTAACCTAAGATGGCCCGTATGGATGGTCAAAAGCTCGCCCATCCGAAATTCACCATTCTCATTACGCGCCTCTGTTACCACCAAGCGGTTATGCAATACCTCTGCCTCTCCACTGAAATAAAGAGCGTTAACATCAACACCTTCAATCCCGCCAACATCGTGTAAACAGGCATAAATCTCAGCCAAGGTAACATCCTGCCCAAACATTCTACTGTCAAAGCTAAACCTCTCAGCCAACGCAAGTTCCGCCTCTTCCTTCACCATCTCATAAAGATAGTCAGCATGAACAACCAACTCTGCCTTACAAATAAAACTTAAAGAATCATAGCCAGAAAGTTTAAAATCATGGTCTACATGCCGCGCCGCATCTATGCTCACACGCAAGTTTTCCTCTGTAATTCCCCCCTGCTCTAAAGACACCGCCCCTTCCAAGGAAACAGTAAGATGAACAACGCGCCCATCACCATCCCATAGCGTTACAGCCTGCGCCTTTCCAATTCCCGGATATGCACGGACAAAATCTTCAAAATCCTTCAAAGAAACAATTCGGTTCATTGTCACAACACTCAACGGGGCATTTTGGCGTGCCGTATCTAATGTCTCGGGATCACTCCCTCCCTCCGATGCAATCGGATTAGTAACCTTTGAACACCCCAATGGCATTGTCAGCAATTGCGTTATTTTCCCCGCTTCAACAACACCAGCCAAACCAGTACCGACTCGATACAATGCAAAGACATTATCACGGCCACTTGACAAACGCGCACCATTTATTCCATCCCCGAACTGAACAGTAACCTGTCCATTATCAGCAATACTCGTCACATAAATACGTTCATCCGCTCCACGCTCATAGAAACTCTCAACCTCGTGCCAAAGCACATCATCAACCCTGATTTCCAATGTAGTCTGATACCCACGCACAGTAGCCGCATTCATATGCGCCAAAGGCATTTGCATCAAGACAAAGCTTTGCGAAGCACTGCTACCATCCCCACTACCTAACGTCTCTTGCACGCTACGCCCGTGACTGGCGATCGTTACATTGGCATTAATTGTCACAGTTTGTGGAATATAGTCATGGGAAAGTGACGTTTCCATACGCAATACCATCCCCCCATTACTTTCTGTGGCTTGATCTATAACTAATATATCTGTGTGTATATCTCCTGTTTCATCTTCCCCGCTCAATGCAATGACTTGTCCATTAGAAAGCCCATGAGCTTCAGACAAGACAATATTTTGCCCATTCAGAACCGCATCAACAGGCTTCACCCCAAAACCAAGCTCCACAGACTGACACAGAACCAACCCAGCTTTCGGAGAAAAATTATACATCTCGTCGCCCAGAACGGTAAGCTTCGTGACTTGCGCCGACAACATATAATCCGTCTGTGTAACCTCACTAACATCCGCAATTTGAAATAACCTCTGATAGAACGGGTTAACAACAAGTATCCAACCCTGGGGCGCAATTTCGCTGTAAAGCTGATCCAGATACAAATCTTCTGTCGTCTTGGAAAAAAAATTGTCTGCCCAAGAATTCTCTCGATCCGCATACAGACCCGTAACAAATTCTTTACTCCCGTCAGAAGCAGGAACCTCTTCCCCTACCCTAAGGTTAACTGGCAATCCTGCCCACGGCATAGCATTAAATCCGAAAAAATTTGCACGCCTGCGGAAATGAAAAATACGGGGGTTTTCCCCAGAATAATCATGGCTTAATGCCTTATTCAGCGTAACCTTTGTATAGGCAGGAACGCTCTCCGCCTCCTCAAACATTTCAATATCCGTGATACGCGCCTGATCCCACAGGTTACTTTCGTAGCTGTCATATCGTTTATTTCCAACAATCAGGATTACATCCCCCGATTTCAAATCCGACACACCGCCATCAAGATACAAAACGTCATTTCCATTGGATGGTACATACTCGTGATAAGTTTGCACACGTAATGTATTCCATTCAGGACGCGCAGTAATCTCTACATCTGTTTCAAAAATTTGGGGAATTTCATCCTGCCCGGGAACACTTTGCGCCATTGTCCCTTGCACAACAACAACACTCTCGGGACTGCCCGCAAATTCATCACAGGAAAAAGCCAAATAAGTCGATGCAGAAACTCCTGGCTGAGGTTTGTAGCCAATTTGCTCCGCCATATTCACAACAGATAGACGCTCTGTCGCCGTATTCAAATAATGTTCATTGGCAATACGATCTTGATAAAAGCTCAAAACCTCAAGCGTGCACCCCCATGCATCCAGCAAAGCAATCGTTGGATCAGAATTATCCCGAACCGTTAAGCGTCGTAACGCCGAACTCCCCGACAAACTCATCCGCATCGCATCAACATAACTCTTATAGCCGCCCGGCCGATGTGTAATTACTGATTGCCCAGAGACATTATCATGCATCTCATCACAACAGCATGCATCCACTTCATTACAACAGATATGATTATTATCAAGTGCTGATAAATTACTCATAAGCCGCCTCCTATATCAATTTTTATCTGCCCATTCTCGGGAAAACTCGGATTATTCTCTAGTCTAATAATCTCCTGCGCACCCGTTTCAATTACACCATTCTCAAGCTCTTGATTAGCCTCCTTGCCCCAACGCTTAAACCGCTTGATTTCAACCGAAGCCACACCATCAATCCCCATAACCAGCGCGTAAATACGACTAGAATACAGCGGGGCACCAAATGTAAAATTATCTGCTGTAAAATAATCATGAAACACACGATAAACTTGCCGCTTCACATCACTTGCAAAAACATTATCCTTGGCACAAATATGCAAGGCAAGGTCAACAGGCACATAGGACGGATCACGCAATTCCAAATCATATCCCGCCAAACGATAAGTACGGAGCAATCCCAGAATATCGTTTTTAAAATCTGTATCATCCTGAACAGAAAGCCCACCGACACGATCAACTGTTATAAAAGCCGTATGCCAGCTTCCTGTCCATTGGATGCGCGCATTTGCACCCTGAACATCGTCCCGCGCAGTTAAAACAGCTTCGTAATCTTCAGGCGTTACAGCGCGTTTTTGCGTTTTATAAGCCTCGGAAACGCGTTGCCTTATTTGACGTTTACTTTCCGCATTACGCCCACCTTGTGCAGGAATAAAGTTCGTCACCCCTTCAACTCCCTCAACATCATATGAAATTTTACTTAAAACACCGCGCCCGATATTTCCCCTGATACCATTTCCTATTCTGCAAAAGGCCTTGAACTGAACACCAACCTGTGGCATCTGGCCAAATTCACCATCCCCAAAACGCAAATAAACATCACCATTACCCTCTGTTTCCACGACAAAATCTGGGGCAAACCGATCACTCGACAGCAAATCCCGTTGCGCCTGCCAATTCACCTCACCATCATCCAAAGATAAAATTGGCAAGACACCCTCATCCTGCGTTAAAACAGATTGAACAGAGCATTCCGAATCATACGCAGCAGCATAGCTTATATTCTGATGCAAAAATAATGGACGGTAACGCAACTCATCCTCAACGATGTCCAACGCAATATCGCGCATACTATACCCATGATCAACCGCCACAATATTCCCGAATACTACGGCAGTTTCGGTACTTTCAAGCATCCCTTCCTTATCCAAAATCTCTGCAGAAATCACAAGATCATACGGCAATGCGTCCTGATCATGCCACGAAATATTCACCACCTCACTATCATCAAGCGGATCCACCATTTCTTCTACCCCTGTAAGGCGCACAACATGCACGAGCTCTGGATTAACATCTGCTGCAATTCCCGTCACAGGTGATAAAACCTGTTTCAACACCAGAAAATCACCTATTCGCAATTCCATATCAGGATTTTTCAGTAAAGTTGCAAAAACTGCTCCCTTAGGTAAATAACACTGTGAATCACTCCACGTATAGAATGACAATCTATTATGTGCAGAGCGCAGCTCCACATCATGCATGGATTCAAAAACAATATTTCCACTCTGTATAAGGCGCTGCACTTCTTCTGTACTCACCTGCACATCACCACCCTGCCCTGCCGCAATAAAGGGAGTAGAAGTAGGCAATACAGACATATCTAGATCAGAATTCTCTGCCACCTGGACATAAGCAAAACTGCGAGCATTACAGCCCTCATCAACAAAATAATCCATCAAACGTGCATGACGGCGCAATGAAACCCTGCTGCGCGCAGTATTAAGATAAGCCTCTGTTCCCACAGCATCTTGAAAATAACTGAGTTGATCCGCTTTATAGGCAAGTGATTCTACCAACGCAACATATGGATCGGCAGGGTTCCTATCATTCCAGTCTGGTAAAGAAATACTCAAACGATTCAACATCAACTGCCTGAAGCTTTGGTAATCCTTAGCCAAATAATTCAGCTTTGGCACACCTCCTGTATCATCAGTACATCGCACATCACTGACACAATCAAAATCCGTTTCACATAACGACTTAAAGCTAAATCGAGCGGAAGAGAGCACAGGGTCAAAACCATCAGGCGGGTTACCATCAAACTCCCCGACGACAATAGACAATGTATATTCAGAGAAATCCCCCGGCTCTTTCACATGAACCGTCAACACCTTGCCATTCGAAACAACACCAACAACATCAATATACGCAATACGTATTCCACCGGATATACGGATATTATCCACCCCAAGAACTGGTGCAGCAGGGACGCCACCGATCTGCCCCGGTAAAGGGTTAAGAAAAAACACATGAAGCGATGTCTGCGACGGATCACCAACCTCTATATAATCAATCCCGTTCAGGGTGACCATCTCCTCAACCAGAGCCTTACGTCGTAAATCCTGACATGTATATACGGTGGTCATAATTTTTTCCCTTTAAACCGAACGTTCAAACTTTGCGACACGCATTTCACTTTGTAATGATGGAGTATATTTCACCGCAACATGAAGAATCGTATCCTGATGCTCAACCTGCACACCGTGCACAATAATCAACGACCCCATCCATTTCTGTAAAGCGGCCTGAACCGTCATCTGGATTGTTGAAACCAGAGATTCGCTATTTGGCGCAAAAACAAGCTGCATCAAACCACTCCCGAAATCGGGGCGATTTACCCGCTCACCTGGATTGGTAAATAGAATTTGTTCCATCAACGCACGAATATGTTCTTCATCCGTTGCCTCCGCCGTTTGCCCATTGACCCCGAATGAGTATGGATATGCTATATGTTTCATATTTATTCCTTCTCAATCAGGTTGCAATGACGCGAGGTTGAACAACAGATATAACAGATGGTCCTTGCGGTATTTGCTCCACACTCATCGCAATACCACCACTTGTCGCAAGCATCACAGGCTTGCCATTTGCCAAAACTCGCGTCGCAGGCATAGCCCACTGTGTCGTTACACATGGCTGCGGTTTTGTTCCCGCACCAACGGGAATTTGAAACGGGCACCCAGCATAACTATAAACATCCATCACAGTGGCAACAGGCGTGCCACTCACAACCACACGCGGCTCACCAAGAGCAACACTCATCGGCGCGCCATGCGGGCATGTTGCGCTTATTCCTACATGTAAAATTGGACCAGGCATATTTTTTCCTCACACACATATTTTCATTAAGTAACAACCAAGGCTCCACCATTTATAGTAACCGAAGGCCCCGCCATCAAAATGGATGCCCCCTTACCGTTGGAAATGGTAATTCCCACATCATTAATCGAAATCAGCGCACCCGTTGTTGTTTTGAGCAATATCCCCCCCGTAGGGCCGGGCGTATCATTAATCATGAAGCTGTTCTGTCCCGTCGTCTGCATCACCATATTATCCACCCCAGGCGGGGCAGCCAGAGCCAAAACAGGCACCTCAGCCGCTGTTTTATAATAACAGCCCGTCCATATTGGATAGTCAGGATTACCCTGCTCAAATTCAACCCAGACACCTGTTCCAATCTGGGGAACAGCAAAACAACCCGACTGAATACCACTCACAGGAAAACAAGGCATCGCCCAACTTGAAATATTCAAACCCAAGACATCAGGTGCCTGCACCATAACGCGACCTGTCTGCAATGGATCAATATTATTAACCACCGTCCCCCTGTACTTACCATAAAATCTTTTTGCTTCTGACATTATCCATCCCCCCCTACGCTGCGACACTACCCGGAAAAATTCCGTGCGCATTCCGTTTCAATGCAAAACTCTGCTGGATTGATCCAGGCTTTATAGTCGTTGTCGTTTTTTGAACATAATAATAACCGCTATAGCGATCCCCTGCCCCCCTGACACTCACCAGATGTCTTGCACGAAGCAAACCACCATAGCGCAAAACATCTAATGTACCCGACGCATTCACAACATTCGCCGCCTGTGCGGCTTTGCCTAAGCCACGTAAGAGAACTTCCGGCAATGAAGCTTTTGCCATCGCATCATTATCCTCGGTCTTGTTCTCTTTGTGATTTATCTGCACAAACTTACGCGGAGCAATAAGATCTGGACCTAAAGGTGGAGACAATGGATTTGTCCCAGGAAACGGAATAGGAATAGTCATTCCCGTTATATCATCATCTTTATGCATAAGCACATACAAGGGTTTGCTAATCCCGTCATAGCCAAAACTAATTGCATCAATATTGCTATCCGCGTCCATATTAATGCTCAAAGGCTTTTGAAGTTCCCCGAGCTGAACTTCAGGCCCCCAATAAGCCACATTAGCACCAAGATTATCATCATGATAAATATAGAAAACATACCCTGCCTCAGACGCGAGACGTGTTACATGCGCGTAATCCGTCCCCTGTCTGGCAGGCACAGATTTAGCAGGATTAAAATTTGCAAGTTGAACCGTAGGAATAACAGTGGGTACAATGCCATAAGCCATATACGGTGCCAAAACCACCCCCACCTGCACGAAAGTTGGCATAGCAGGCATAGGAACGCCTGTCAGATCGATTTGGTCCATAACCTGCGTTAAATCCATACCTGTTATCGTCAGAGCTGATTGTCCTGGGCTAGAACTCTGCGTAATATCTTGACGTGTAATAACACCATCTATCAGTGTGTGCTTATTGCCTTGCATTAACAAAGTAAACTTCACACGCTTCGGCGCATCAAAGAACCCTGTCGGGATGAGCTCTCGCCCAATCTCGCTTTCCGCTTCATATTTTAACTTAAATTGAAAACCGCTACGCTGCGTACCTGAAGATTCATTCACCTGCAACTCGACCAAAGATTCAACAACGCCTTGCGGTGCAAGGTCTAGTGTTATATCTCCAATTTCCATTATTAAATGCGCACCCTCAATCATTCTTAGGAACCTTAATCCCTTCCGGCAAAGTCACACGCAAAACGGTTCCTTCATCAACAACCATAGCTTCGGGGTGCATAAGCCCATTTGCATCACAAACGCGCCAAGACGCTTTGGCATCCTTAAAAATGGTGTGTGCCACAAGATCAGGGCGATCAGAGCTTTTCACCTCATATGTACCTGTTTGCGAAAACTTTTCCACCTGCGGCATAAAGCGCCGCTTTATATATTGAACATCCTGCCCGTCACGATCCTTCGTTTCAGCAGTCTCGATACCGTAATAACGGCTATCAGGTGAAAATGATGATTGCGACATAACCTCTTCCCTTACACAATTTCCGACAATATTTCATTACCCTGCAAACCAAGGACCCCACTGGTTTGCGCACTAGCCAACCCTTCTTTTTGCTTTTGGTAAGCCATATACAACGTCCCGCCAATGCTATCGTGCCCTAGTTCCTCAACCGTTAACACCTGCATCCCTAAACTAATTCTGGCGCGCACCGGGTTAAGTGCGTTATCAAACGCCTCCTCTGTAACGCTGAAACTTGTAATTCGAACAGGCATAACCCGATTATTCCCCCATGAAAAAACCGTCAGAGGCTTCTGCACCGGTATAATATTCCAAGCACCAAGATCCGCCAATGCATGGTTATCCATCATACTTTGACTTTCTGGATACAAAATTGTTTCAAAAACCGATAAATCCCCTATTACACTATCATTCACAGATTGGGACGAAACCCTATCCGTTGCATCCCAAACAGCCTCCACCGTATAAGTTTCCACTGGTGGCCCCGACAAACGTCTAGCATCACCCTGCGGGCCACCTTCACCTCCGCCACTACGCACTTGTAGGCTACGGGATAATGTCTCGGGGTTATATTGCAACGGCACAACCTTAACAATTGATGCATTCACAGTATCAAGTAGCAATATACTGGCTTTTACCAATTTTACGGATAACGGAGACTCTGCCATATTTTCAATGCCATTGTTAAATTATATCAATCAAATAACGCAACCAGCACAATAAATGTACCATTCGTATGCGAATATCCAACAAAAGATTTAAGATACGAATTTATAAAATCATACAAAGAATAGCATCAATCTCAAGCACAAGAGGCTACTTTTCTAAAGTTGTCCTCAAAAGTTTTATTGCACCTAAAAAATCTTGTCACGCAACAGCTCATACACCATCTTAATTTGCTCATCATTTACCTGCACCCCAGTTACTTCAGTTCCGTTCCTTTTATCTTCTTCAGCCATAGTGTCCATAAAATTCGGATGCTCACGCACCATATGTGCCTCAACACTTGAGTCCAGAGTCATTCCTACTAATAAATGCCTCATTTCCGGATCAAGAAACTGGTACATCTCACCCATCATGCGGCGATAACTCTGATCCACATCATCCCCCAGACTGCCAGATAATGTTTGCCCCCTACTGGTCGCAGATTTCGCCATACCCCCATAATCCAGGGGTGGAACATTATATAGAGAACCAGTAAAAAGTGGTTGCAACAAATCCGGTGCTTCAGGTGGGAAGCTTCCGGACAAAAGATCGCCAAATTCAGGCTGTGAAGGAATACTAGGCAAAACCACGGGTGGCATAAACAACAAATTTGGCCGCATATCAAAACCAACCCTACGATTCTGGTCAGGATCGCCAAAATGATCGGTTTCCCCAACAGCATGAACTTTAACAAACGACCCCAAAGGCAAAACACCGTATAAAGCCTCCTTAACCGCCATCGCCCTATGCGCAGATAAATTCAAATTATATTCATCAGATCCCTCCAAGGATGAGTAACCATAAATATCCACCTCAACAGGAAACGGCCAACCCGCCGCTTCTTGCTGCAACGTTTCAAGAGCATCGCCAGCAAGCTGTGTTGAACCATATCAAACAAAATATGATTATCTTCTGCTCCATGGGTGTCAGTGACATTATACTTACCCTCTGGCGGGTTTTTACCAAGCCCGCGCCCATCTCTGTCTGAGCGCAGAACTTTACCATCCGTTTTACCTGCCTTGAATTGTGCAACATGCACCATCTCATGCGCCAAGAGACGCTCACTCTCCACATCACCTGTTTTCATCTCGTCCTTACCAAAAACGACGTCATTTCCCTTCGCGAACGCTGCCGCACCCATTTCATCTGCAGCCTGTGCGGCTGTATCATCACTGTAAATACGGACATCACTGAAATCATAACCAAACGCTGCGCCATATTTCGTCTGCTCTTCACGCGATAAATGCCGCCCTGTTCCATATGATAGCGACGCACTATGGTCAATTGCCTGATCTTTTGGCATAGAAAAAGTGGACGCGCCCGTCAACGCACGATCATTAAGCGCAAAATCACGCGCATCTTTTTCCAACGGGTTAACATGCGCGCGGCTACTATCTCCCTTTGGCGTGCTGGATGGAATATCTTTACCCCCCCTTGCATCCTGTTGTTTCGTGGTGTGTGCCTGACCTTGCATTTACTCTTCCTCTCCTCCATCATCTATCGAGTTTGGCAACCATTGCAGGTTAAGGATTTTACCTTCTAAAATATGACCTTCCAGCATTTGAGGGGTATAGCCATCAAAGGTCAACCGCCCCCCTGTTAACCCACGTAACGTTATAGGGCCGGTCAATACACTAGACCCCGGAGCGCCTTCTGTCCCCTTCATTTGCAGCGAAAATGCATCAATGTTTAAATCATCCATACTGTATTGAATTTCCCCTGGTCGGTTCAAATATTGAGCCCCAAAACTACGTGCAACGCGATTTTCAGAATTATGTATTGTTTGAAGGTTTCCTGTTATATGAAAATTATTAAACATGTTTTTATCAAAAACCGCAGCAATAGACATAGTATTTCCTTCATTCTGATACACAAATGGCTGCATGTCTGTTGGGTGATTACTGCTTAACTGCACATCAATATTTGTGATTTCTAAATAGTCCCGCTTTGCTGGCTCTTCTTCTTCAATATCACCCCCATCATTCCACCAATCCACGCTTGACATCGCGCGGGTAGCGGCTGAGCTTAAACGCGGCTGCATCATTGTCGTTAGTAAAACTTCTCCTGAGGATTCTGCATGTAAAACCTCTTCCGATGATAAATCCCAAATCAAAAGAGGTAAATCATTATCAACAAGTCCCATCATATCCAGCATAGATATACTTGGCACTTCTAAATAAAGGATCAGTTGCCTAGTTAACGGATTAAGCTTCATAACAAGCCAGTCGTTTGACGCATTGCTGACAAAATCATTATACAATAGACGCCCATCATGCACATCCGCCCGAATACTGGGATCATCCAAAACAGGAACCCCTCTCAGGTCGATATTTATATGGCCATTCGCTCCATCCAGTGCCGTTTTATACCATTGAGCGAGATCAGCCGCTTTTGCCAAAGCATCACCAGTGGACCTCCCTAAAGTCGGATTATTTTCATCACCATACACGCCTCCCTCTTCATTATTCTCAGGATTCGGCATAAATTGGCTCAAATCATTTATCCTGAAATAAGCATCCTCAATAATAATCTCCGGAATGACATTTACCAACTCCGGATGTTCACTGATATCAAGCCGTCGTTCGACCGCATCTCCGGTCAAGTACATAGAGAATTTCTGAGGTATTGAAATTCGACGCACATCAAGAAAAGCACCATATTCTCTGGACCATAGCTGTAAACCAGAAACCTCAACACCAGAGAGCATGAGCGATTCATCCTCAAAATTATATTCACTCCCACCATTAACCAAAATACCAGGAAGTGATGGGTTTCCATCAACAATCCCCCAGTCAGAAGGATGGTTTGGGTGAGCGATGTCAGATGAGTTCATACCCAGTCTGTAAAAACTACCATCATGCGTAATCATGGCCTTAATTTCTTGCACATCGATAAGACCTGTAGAGAATATGCCGTGAATACTTTTCATCCAGTCAACCTTCTTAACGGGACCTCCCGGCTCACGTTCGTTCTCAGGAATATCCACAACAATAGGCTCTACATAGAAATTCTCCGGTGGCTTTGCTCCCCTTAATCCCAGATCAAAAATCACAACATCCCCACCATTAGCGCCCAGCTCCAGCGTACCTGTCGTCTCCTTACCTCTTTGAACTTCTCCTGCCTCATTAACACTACCCTCCCCCTGATGTCTAAATTTAACTTTCATGTCAGAAGCAATGGTTTTATCAACGCTAAATTCACGTATGATAAGCTCTGAAAATAGACGAACATCCCTTTCTTCTTGCGGGGTTTCTGAGGTTTCGTTTTCTTTCTTTGGAAGAGTCACATCTAATTTCACATTAATATGTTCAAAAGACACACCTCCAGTCATATGCAGGTCCAAGTCAGGGCTTTCCATTAAAACCTCATCTATCCCAAGGTTATTAAGATATAGCCCCTCCGTATCTTCAGCCCCAATTGTAATGATGTAATCACTACCTGTGTCACGAAGAACAATATCACCAGTATTCAAGTCCGCAATAGTCGTAAAGATGGATAATCGTTCATCTACAGTGCTTTGATCATCATAACGTGTATTTGCATATAACCCCTCAGCATTCAGCCTTACTTCCATTCCGCCTGCCGTTCGGTATTGCAAGTTAACTTGCCCTTCTTCATGAACCCACAAACGTGATAAAATTGTTTGATTTGTAGCAAGCTGAGCAAATAAATCCACACGGCTTTCACGTCTCTGCCCCTCAGGAACATCATTAATAGATAGATCCAACTGTGTTGGCATATAGTCTTTGTCAAATATCGCATTTGTAATGCTAATATTATAAACTTCTCCCCCTTGATCATGCAGAGCATCTCCGGCCTGAATACCGTATATTTGATCATCTTTTTCAAATAATAGTTTTTGAACCTCAAACACACCAATGTTCAACTCATTCAAAATAACTGGCGTATCTTCGCTTTGACCATACACAAAATCAGCAGAGACATCACGCAATGTTACAGGACCTTCACTATAAATTTTTCCACCAGCCGCATACCATTGGATTTGGGTTAGTACTATTGTCTCACTGATTAACCCTCCACTAATACTACCATCTTCATTAAACCTTATTGGTGTATCAGCGGGTGTTGCAATATCAACATGACCGACACGAATAAAATTACTTCCTCTCGGTGGTCGACCATCATCGCCTATCGGGTCTTCACCTAAAACAAACAAACCTTCCTTACCAACAAGATCCTGCAAAGCAATCGTCTGTAGTGAAGTACCAACCATACCAACCGTAACAGCACTACCACTAACATTTGGGGTATCCACATCGTTAAATGTAGAGCCTCCACCTTCATCCCTATCCCCCAAAGTAAGCTGAAATGATGCGGTATTTTCCAAAGCGCCTTTCACACGAAATTCGGAGAAATGCCCCACCCCCGCTTGCGTTCCCAACTCTTCAGGGTTTGGAGCCTTCAATGCAAAGTTCTTCAACCAAACATTATGAAGAGAACCACTAGATAAATTGATATGAAAAAGGCTGCCTCCCATTTCCATATCTGCTGTTAATTCATCAACATCAATTTTTGCGATATTCATAAAATGGATAAGGAAACTATCTGTATCTATACTCCCGTCATCTTTATAGGGAATACTCATCTTTAAAAACAAACCGGAAAGCACGACTGGATTCTTCGTAGAAAACGCATATCCGTCATAATATAAATCGAATTGAGGTAATGTGATGGTCTCTATCTTCATGCGATCAATGTGGATACCCTCATCATCCATACTGAACGTACCATCAAAATCATCTAAAATAATATCGCCATTGAAATCACCATAATGGGTCTCAACGCCAGAAATCGTTATTCTAGGTGATTGGATCTGAACACCACTTTGACCATCCGGCAAGCCTATCACCGCATCTTCAATATAAATCTTTTCGGCAAAATACCCGAACTCCTTCGCAAGATCTTTTCGTAAACGGTTATACTCTTCTTGATCCACTTCACTTAGGTAGTAAATACCATCACGCGCCAAAAATCGTCTGCGTTTTTCCAAAGATTCATAACGCATCACCTTTACAAGGACTGCCTGCAGATGAGCGCGCCTGTCTTTATAGCGATCACCTGCAGGTAGGGCTTCCAATTCCTTTATTAGCGTATATACCGTAGGAATTTCACCTTCCATGAGCGCATTTTTAATCGTAACATCCCCAAGATTAAGCCCAAGCTGTGCATCCTCCGCTAAAGCTGTCACATCATCACTTGCTTGCGTATAACCGTCGCGCAAAAAATCCTGCGCCAGTCGATCATAAGAGGGCAAACGCAAAGCCGCCATGCCCGTTTCAGCAGCACCAGAAATGTCGGTGATTGTAATGTCATCCGCACTCATCGGACCGCCAATATTCTGTATTCTCAAATTTTCAATATCAACGGCTCCTCCCCCCTTCATAGCAAGCTCTTGCTCAAGGGATCGCATCTTATCATCATCATCATCCGTAAAACTATTTGGACGATTTTGAAACTTAGCCTGTAATTGAAATAGTTCACCTTCCTTGGGCTGCAACAATGAAAGCTCTGTCGTAAGCGTTGATTTTAATATAGATAAATTAACGACCTCCTCATCCCTGCCACCTTCCTTTTCAAGACGTTCAATACGGTGTGCTATCATTCCAATATGAGAACGCAAATACGCTGGCTTGTTACCACCAAACGCCAAAAACCCGCCATCTGATTGTATTTTACCGACAGATTGCCCTGAATCCGTGACAATATTATGCAATTCAAAATCACTATATTCAAAAGACATATGACGAATTAAATCCGCATCATTTTGCATTGGCTCTGTTGAAAAACCGGAAAAAGCAAAACGCAAAAGCTGCCAGACTGCATTCAAAGCAGGTAAGACAAGCCCATTCGTCAGATGTGATAAAATCGGAATTTTCATCCACGCTGATTCACGATTTATGAAATCATATTGAACATTATCTTTTTGAACATCCAGATCACTTGTCCCACCAGCATGCAAAGATATATCATGAACACTCAGCCCCCCCGCACCAACCACACTTTTTTCACCAACACTTAAAATCTGATCAAGCATCACAGATGCAATACTCAAATCCAGAAAGCTTATTTGCTCAGAATTTCCTCTTGAAAACCCTGCATTGAATTTAAGCCCTGACATTCTCAAGCGTTCAATAGATATCTTTTCAGAAGATAGATAATAAATATCCGATAAGTCCAATGCTGGAATCTCACCTTCAATTACATTATTATTTAGATCCAGAATAATTTTGAATTCATTATAATCAACAGCCTCACTTTCCTCTGGGTATGTATCACCTTCGAACTCCCAATAAGTATCCTCTGGCAACGCCGCTCTATTTTTCTGAGGCTGCGGCTCTTCTCTTGTTGTGCTGGCTCCTGATGTTGCAAAGTGTAGACCTTCCCCCATTAGAGCCTGCAACGTATCTAGATCTCCTCTAACAGTAATTGAATTGCTAAGGCCCATCCGCGCCAACGTATAACATATAGCCAACAAATAACCGCCCATCGTTTCGAACGTTTGCAATGCCCCCTCTTTATACCAAGGGCGTCCCTCCACCTCCAAGCTCTCATATTCCGTCCTAGTAATGTGATGAAATAGCTTATATTTTTCAATTAACGGAAAAAACTCAGGGATAAGAGAAAATGACATAGTCCTTGAAATATCAAATACTTCTCTGTGATATCCCATGGCAATAGCCAGCCTTAGGCGTATCTCGTAATATCCCAACATGTCTTCATCGCTTACATTGTTAAGCATATTTATATCTGCAAGTTCTTCTAAGACAGGAACACGCGCATACGGATCAGTACGCCCACGGTAAGGTCCTAAAGCATAATGTGAACGCATATCACTAGACATTTCCGCTGTTATGACACCCAAAACACCATCTGCATATGCACCGTCCATTTCCGCTTGCTGTTCTGGCGGTAAAGTACGGTAAAGCTGGTAAGCCAGCAAAGCATCTCTATCTGTAACAACCCAATCAAACCATGAAACAAGCGGTCTAGACAGATAAGCGCGAGACAAATTTTGCGCCGAACGCGGATCAAGAGCCGCCAAAATCTTATTCAAGCCCCGCCAGTTTACTTCTTTATATAAAAACTCTTCCGGTAAGTTATTCAACAGCCGCTTAATATGTCCCAATGCATCCAGCCGCTGCACAAGAACAGGGCGAAAAATATCCTTCTGCGCTTCATTCAAAGAGGACTCATCCCTCTCCTTATCAAGCGCACCTAATACAGGCGTTTCGAACCGTATAATGGCATAAAACCCCGCGACCGCTTCTTTTCCGGTCATAAAACAATTATCTTCGAAAAAAGAGATTATTTGCTCAAAGATCTGCGACACAAACTGATAAGGCTTACTACTTAATATCGCCTGCACACCCTCCTGCCCTAAGAAAAGGAAATCATCTCTACGTAAATAGCTATCAGGCAAATTACTAATTAAACGACTATATAGCAGCCCACCACGAATTTGCTTAAAGCGCTCTTGCGCCTCTTGCGTCATTTGCCCAAGAACATCATAGGCAAAACGTGCTTCATAATCACGAACAGCCCAATTATCAATCCCGCGATAAAGCAACTGTTCCAAAAGCGCAATATTGCGATCCGATGGCCTATAACGCAGCAAGGCCAAAAAACCCTGATCATGGAAATTTGATGGTTTTTCATCAGAATCATAAATATTCTCGGCAAGCACAGAATTAATGATTTTCTGCATTATTCCAGCATGTTCAAGTTGTCCAACGATAGAACGCAATACCACCTCTCGTTGACGCAACCGCTGTCTTTCTGCTTTCTCCTTTTCTTCTTTCATTTCCGAAGGAGGTGTGTGTTCTTTCGTTGCTTCAGTGCTCTCTGCTGCTGTACGTTCAGCCTCATACGCAGACCTCTGGTCTTTCTCCAAATCCTGACGCTCAGACAGGGTTATCTCTCCACTTACATATTTCAGGCGATCTTGTGCCGCAGCCTGATCTCTGCCCCTGACATCAGATACAGACAGGCCAATATCATTTGCATAAGAATTAAAATCCGACAGAACCCCCTGAATATTTCCAGCCTTCGCCAATTCAATAATATGCATAAGAAAATCGGCACGAGGCAACGCCCCCTCTACCAACCCATCATCAAACTCCGCAAATGCCGCCTGCTGCACTGCATAATTTTGTGAAAGATCGTCGTTAAACGCTTTTACTTCCTCAGACACATCAAGTGGCGTTGTCATAAGATCCCTAACAACAGCACCAGTTCCCCCGTTACCCAGTAATTTTATCAACGCCCCTTCTTCTAAACTGACAAGCACTTTCCGCACCATGATCTTTTCATGCGCGCTCAAATTACGAAGGCTCATTCCCCTAAAAAAATCATGGTCGGCGTTAGAAATAAGATCTTTAGTTAAGCTGGCATAACATGCAATCACCTGACTACGCCATCGTGCCATATGTTCACTTTCGAAACTCTCGACTAATGACACACGGGATCTACTTGTAATATGGCGCATAATGGAAAGTGCATCTGGTGGCGCAACATTATCGAGTATTCTCAACACCTCTTCCGCCTCATCAGTACCTATATCCTCATATTCTGATACAATATCCCTGATACGCAAGAGCTCTGATTTGAAAATTTCCTCAACCGCGCCCGCCTCGACCATACCAAGATCACCAAAGACATAAACCACAGGCTCTTCTTCAGATTCCACCTCAGCAGCCGCCTGTGCACCACCTTCAAATGCAGCACTATGCCCCTCCGGCAAAACATGAACGGGCGCACGCATGCGATGTCCAACCGCATACATATGTGCAAGTTCATCAGCCTCTTTTTCCGCATCATGCACAGACACGTTGCGCCCTGCCTGCAAACCACGCCATTCTGCACGTTGTGCAACATGCACCATTTCATGTGCAAGCAAAGCACGCCCTGCCGTACTTGACGCCTGATAGCGTTTCGGATCAAGATATATAGCTCCGCCACTCATCAAGCCGCGAAAACCATGAACACCCACCATACTCGCAGCTTGTTCATCAACAAACACTTTCATATCAGAAACACGCAACCCCAGTTGTGGCGCTATATCCTTAACCAACGCCTCTGTCTGCTCTGCGCGTTCCGCGTTCGCATCCGACACGATAGAATTTCGGGAGGGTGAAGAGCTCTTTGCACGAGTATCTTGCACGGGTTGAACAGCTTCCTTCGTACTCATAGCCGCCCCCCCAGCTCACCATAAACGACGCGAGCAAGACGTTGCGCAGTCTGTTCGCTTATGGAAGACCATTGCACAGGTTGCTCCAACCGTCGTTCTTTTGGCATCCCATATTGCTTAAATAAATGTTCTAATTCCACCTGAAACTCCGCTATAAAACGCGGCTTCTTGTAATCAGGCAAATCACATCCATCCAAAATAATCTCATCAATATGGATCGTGATATCTTTGCCCGTTTGCATCATCACACCCAACCTTGTACTTCTTTAGGGCTAAGGGTCTTCTCAAGCTTCATGTACTCAGCTTGAGCAGCATATAACAAATGTTTCATTTGAACGGGAACACCTTCATCAGCAGCAACAAAAGATGCGTAAAGCGCCATATTCCGAATATGCCCCGGTGTCACATTCAACGATGCTAACTTTTCAAAAGCCAGTCCCTTCGTTTTCGCGCCATCAGGAAAAACATTAGCCCAAACAGCCTTACGCTGCTCAAAGTCAGGGAATGAGAATTGAACACAATAATTGATACGGCGCATAAATGCCTTATCCATCGCCGATTTAAAGTTCGTCGTTAGAATTACCAACCCGCTATACTGTTCCATACGCTGCAACAGATAACTTACCTCAATATTTGCATGACGATCATGGCTGTCCTGCACATCGGTTCTTTTCCCAAATAATGCATCCGCCTCATCAAATAAAAGAAGAACACCACCATTTTCCGCCGCATCGAAAACCCGGCGTAAATTCTTTTCGGTTTCCCCTATATATTTACTAACCGTAGAGCTCAAGTCGACTTTGTACAAATCGAGATCAAGAGCATTGGCCAAGATCTCTGCGGCCAGTGTCTTCCCCGTTCCGCTTGGCCCAGTCAACAATGTACTAATCCCCAGACCGCGTGTAGATATTTTATCAAAGCCCCACTCATTCAACACAGTATTGCGCTGTTTTACGTGCCTTTCAACATCCATCAAAACCCGCTTCTTCGTTTCTGGCAAGATCAAATCATCCCAATTGGCACGTACCTCAATGCGCTGCGCCAACGTATCCAAAGACGGTCTGGATTGCTTCTTACAAATTGCATGTAATGATTCATCTTTACAGACCTTATAGATTTCAGAGACTTCACCAATATCCCCTGCCCCAAAATCAAAATTATCGATCAAGCATGACAAGTCATTAGCCACCCCGTCCGCCTTATGTGATAGAGCCTCTAACCAAAGCCCCTTTTGCTCCGCACGCAGTGGTTTAGATACTGCCAAACGAAACGTCGGAATAAAATCCGGCAAAGGTTCATGTGAGCCAATATAAACGCGCCCCTTCACATGCCCCAAAAATGCCCTGAGATCATGCAAAATTTCCCCATGCTCGCCCTCATGTGCATCAATATACAAACTGGCCTGCGATAGTAGAACTTCCCTCTGCCAAATAATTGCAAGCATATGCCGATCCCCCACCGACCGTGGCAAAGACGATAAATTCATGCAATAAAGGCGATCATAACGCTTTTGAGCCAACGCCTTAGCCAATGCCGGCTTATCCTTTTGGTTAGGACCATGGAAATTCACATGTGCCGCCGCCGCAGGAACCGTGCCCAGATTATCATGCTGTGATTTTGATAAAGTAATATCCCCGCCATAAGAATAAATATAGGGCATCAAACGTTCATCCGGCGCTGCAATTCCAAGAAAAGCATGAATAATCCGCTCATCCAGACGCAAAGCCGCCTGCGAGATAAAATCATCCTTATCAAGTGATAGAATACGCCAATATCGTAATGCTGATTGCGGCCCTATCGCATTCCAATGCGCTCCATCAAACAATTGAAAAGCCAGCGAAAATGTAATTTTCTTTTGCCCCGCTTGATATAACACCTGCTGCACCACTGGATCTATTTCTGCTGCCGCGGCCAATAATATCAACGACTTCTCAAAATCAGAGAGCTTGAATACATGCGCCATAACTTCATAGGCAGGCGGCAATACCATAGCGTTAATATGCGCCTTTTGTTTCTCTAACAAAGCTTCAATATTTTGTTCCTGCTCCTGACCGCCTTCAAACTGCTGCTTCAAAAGAGCAGTAATCCATTCAAAAGCTAACCCCAGAGCATGTCTGTTTTGCTCCAGCCATTCCTCTTGCTTAGTCGATACCTTCGTGCTTTTATCGTAATTCGTGTGCACCTCTTTACGAGTGCCCCGCTTACCTAATGACATATAAACTTCTTCCCCTAAAATACTACGTTTGGCGTTTCAAACTTTCCATCTGCATCAACAGCCAGATGACTCTCGTTACCATCAACACCGATCCGCACCAAATAAGTTCCCTTCACAACCTGCTCATACGGAATATGGATAACCGCTAACTCACTATCATCACCAAACTTATGTCCCACAGGCATCGTAATACAATAGGAACGCTGTCCCTCATCCACGGCAAGTTCCGTTTTGTTGAGTGATAGCGTAACGCTTTGCTCTTTACCGACCTTGTCCGCAAGCGTCACTTTCAATTCACCCATAACAAATTTCAAATCACCCTCGTTAACGGGAGCGCCGCTATTTTTTACCTTCAGTGCCTGAATAATGGGAACAACGCCAACCACATCACCTTCTTCTGCCTCTTCCAGTCGTTCAACGCTAACCACGCGCTCATGCACAGGCAGGCTAGATTTCGGAACATGCTGACTATCAATCAAAACAACGGACACCTGATAGGCTGCGCTTACCCTGAATTGCGATTGAATAGCCGACCATAAACGCGACATATCCTCTGTATTCAAAATCTCAGGCGTAATTTTAATCTGCTCAATCTGATCGGCGAGCCCTGCCTCCGCCAAAATATCCGGCAGATTGTCATCCTCAACCTCGGGCGACAATATTCTGCGTATAACATCACGCCCCAAAACCGGTACATCATGGAAAAACCGCATAGCATGGCCAAGTAAAATTTCCGCAGCATAGGGCGTCCTGCCGTATACCGTCAGCAAATAATGTAAATTCAAAGGAAGCTGCGGCGTATCAATTACATTCCCTTGAGAATCCCGCGACGCAAAATTCAAATTGGAGAGCGCAGTGTTATGCGTAACCTGATGCAGGTACATGTTAATCTGCGTTGGCTCATCATCACCTGGTGACATCACTCTATCAGGCGGAAGAACAGAGACGACAACATCATCCCCCAGCACATCCGCAATTTTTTCATCAACCAAGGTTTCCTTCAAATAACGTGACAAAACGGCAGACACAGCCGCTATAGCATAGGGCGAACTCATATTTCCTCCTGTTGTTTCAAATAATCATCTAGAGACGGAGCCCCCTCCACACGCCTTTGTACTGCCACATCAGGAACATTACATGGCAAAGACGCAACGTGCGTTTTTGCCTGCGCCTGCTCCTGCGCCCGTACATGAATAGAGCCAATATGAATATGTACATTCCCACCATCATCACTCTCATTATATGCATATTTTTTTGTCTTTGCCTTTTTTTGCAACGCAATATCTGGCGTTTGCATCGCACCCTTATGATTAAGAATAGACTGCCTCTCAACAATATTTGTTACATTATTACTCTGCACACTCTCAACCGAGCGATCCACCACATAAGCGTTGTTTTCGATTTTGACATGCTGTTCATTTAAATGCTGCACAATATCCTGATGGGAGAGTTCTTCATTTTGCTTTAAATCTTTACCTTTTCCCTCACCCTTATTCATTAAATAATTGTTCTCTGAATGTGTATGTAACGCCCTAACATGTACTTCCGATGCAGCATAGCCCACTTCTATATCCTCTTCAGATAGTAGAGCATTGTTCTTTTGCTCAGCATCACCATGGTGAACAATGCCCGTCTTAATCTCGCGCTTAACCACAGAGTTCTGCATATACTCAGATACCCGATCTCGTTCGCCACGAATAACAGCACTCTGTTCAATCTCAGAATTTGGCATCTCAATGCCCTTTTGCATCAAAACAGGTTGAACTTTCCCCTCAAACAAAACCGAATTACTGCGTACAAGAACATCAGTATTTTCTTCCTGCGCCTCTTCAAACCCTACAGTATCCCAATCATCACTCTCGAACATAGAGCCATCTCTTGGCCTAAGCATACTGAAGCTTCCGCGTCTGCTCAGCACCATTTTTTCAAAAAGACTGCTCATCCTTCAATTAACCTCATATATGACCTACGCCGCACCTCGGGCATATTCAGAATTTCATCCTCACGCCACCCATAATGCAAAGCCAAAACATGTACATCACAAAGCATCCGCTGCCCTAAAATGGTAAAATTACGCAAGAGAAAAAACGCGATATCCAAAACACTTTCAAAATGCGTATCACAAGCATTGCACTGCAACTCAAGGCTAATAAGAGACAAAGGATCATATTTTTCAATCACACCCTCAACCTCTCTTTGATAATTCAAAAGCTCAGCATCGTCCATCACTTCACCCTCGACCAAACAAGATCGAAGCAAAGATATAACCGCATCCCCTTTCTCCAAAAAAGCATCAGTATTCTTCATATCCTGATAGCGCGGAAACCGCATCTGCGCACCATCACCCAATGTATAGACCTCCGGCAGCTCATCTTCCGCCACAGCAAGAATATTATCGATTTGAACACTCGTCTCAAGCTTTTCTCTGCAGGAGCTGCATTCAACACAAGCTGACAGTTCACTCCCGAACCATTTTCGGCAAAGCCGAAGCAACACTACATTTTTTTGTCCAACAGACGCCTCATCAATCCATTGTGCTGAACCATCAGGCAGCACAACATTTAAAAGCATATCCATGACACGATCAGGTGACGAAGATGCTCCAGCTTCCCACAAAGCCAGAACATCACGACTTTTCAAAGCATGGAATACATCATGCCTCAAATGCTAACCTCTGCTGGCTCTTGTGTACCGACATCTTGCTGCCAGCCCTCATGCTCAACTTTAATCATCTGAATAGCAATGGCATTCGCATTCGCATCCAAATCTGGTAAAGCTTGATATTCGGAAACCCAACACCGGAAAAGTGTATAAGCCATAACAACTTGCCCCGCTTCGTTATAAAGCTCAATCGTCACATCCTTGCGAAAATCTTTAACTGAGCTTTCCTTACCAAGCGCATTATTCAACGTCCAAACCTTATTCGCCCAATCATTAAAATCAGGATCATGCGTCACACCTCGTTCAAGAGTAATTGCTTCAAACTCTGTACGCCCAGGAGACTTACGGCTAGTACTCGGATCACCGCCTTCACGATGCTTAACAACCTCTGTTGTACGCTTTAACGAACTCACTTTACTGACGCCCGCAACATAATTACCATCCCACTTCACGCGAAATTTATAATTTTTGTAGGGGTCAAAACGCTCTGTATTAACTTTAAATTGTGCCATTGCACTTTCTCCTCAAAATATCTAACGAATTACTGGTTATTTACAATCTGCTGAATTTTCAAAACGACAAATTCAGCAGGTTTCAATGGCGCAAAGCCGACAACAACATTCACAATCCCACGATCAATATCGTCTTGCGTTGTTGTTTCGGAATCACATTTTACCAAATAAGCCTCCTGCGGCGACTGCCCCTGAAACGCTCCCTGACGAAACAATGTATGCATGTAAGATGTCACATTCGTTCGCAGATCCGCCCATAACGGCTCATCATTTCCACGAAAAACTGCCCACTTCGTACCACGAAACAAAGCTTCTTCAATCATCAAAGCCAATCGACGCACCGGAACATATTTCCACTCACTCGCCATAGCATCAGCCCCTTGAAGGGTGCGCGTTCCCCATGACAATGTCCCGTAAACAGGAAGCGAACGAACACAGTTCAACCCCAAAGGATTAAGCACCCCGTTCTCTGCATCATTCAATGAATAGACCAAACCACTAACCCCTGCGAGAGTTGCATCTGTGCCTGCAGGCGCCGACCAGACACCTCGTGATGCATCGTTTTTCGCGTACAGCCCAGCAATCGCACCACATGGAGCAAATGTACGAAGCCTATAATTATCAAGCGGATCAGGCATTCTTAAACGTGGAAAGTATGCCGCACCATTTGATCCACTAACACTCAGACCACCAGAAATCCAGTCTGTTGCTTTATCTGTATTCGTTACAGTTGGCGGAGGATCAACAATCAGAAACGCACGGCGCTTTTGACAATACGCCATAGCCGCAGTATAAACCGAATTATAATCCACTGCAGGGCTGCCCGCATCATCAGGATCAGGATCCATGGCAGATGGATCGCTTGCCTTCGCCCTTGTCGCATCCGGGATACACAAAATGTTAAACATATCAACTTTATCAAGAGCATAAAGCCCCGAAAAGTCGACTTCTTTACCAATCAGATCAGCCGTCTTCGGAAGGTTGATACCATCCTCACCTTCAACAGCAACGCCCTGCGCAAGAGTCGCACGCCCCTTGCCCAAACGATAATGCCCGACATTATTGCTGGCCGAAGCCGCACTGAGTTTGAGAGTTCCCAAGATGCTATTCTCTGATGCAGCAATAAAACTAAAACTCGCATCAAGAGACTCATCCAGAAGGCTTTTTGAAAAATTCGCAACAACGTGCAAACCATCACCAGACGCCGACACCCCGACCTTCACTGCTGCACCAGCAAGATTTTCACCAATTTTTTCATTCAACTTACGTTCAACCAATCTGGCAAGCCCAAGCATTGAGGCTGGCAAATCCTCACCTGTCTCTATAATAGTAACTTCAATATTATCAATAGCACCTGCAGGAACATCTGCCTTAACTTTCAGGCCATATGCCTTGTCATTCTTTAGATCAGAAAAAGTAACATCACCACCTTCGGTTCCAGTCTGTAACGGCCGATCGGCGTCAGCATCAGGCACACCAGCCAACACCATTTGCGACCCGCTATCCTCATCATTCACACGGACGACAACATAGTTTGCCTGCCCAGAATCTATCGTAACATTCGAAAAAACCTCCTGCGCGCCACTTACAATATCTGTGATCGTCAGATTAAAAGACTTATCATCACTAACACTTCTATAGTCAACATCAACGAGAACATCATTTGCCCAAGCCCCTTTGCTTAATGCCGTCAGCTTAAGCGCATCCTTGGCTCCTGCTTCATCACCATCTTGCAACACAACAGATGCGGCAACAGCATCATTTTTGGGAACACGAACAATATAAGCATCACTTCCACCATTTAAAAAATACTGCTGAACGGCATAACTCATCTCACTTTCCGAATCAAGACCACCGAAAAGCTTCTCAAACCCCCCGAAACTAAAGATACGTTTAGCCCTGTTATCAAGCCCTCTAGCGGCATAACCGATAAAAGCTGTTACAGATGTTGAAACGCCTGATATTGTACGTGACCCTGATGAAATCTCTTCAACGTAAACGCCCGGATATGTTGGATTAACTGGCATATATAGTCCCTCTTGATTTAATTAAAATAAAAACACACAGAATACATAAAGCAGATTATAACCAAAAGTATAATAGAGAAGAAGCCCGAACAAAAACTTATAAACAGATGTTTTCAACCTACAGGGATTTAAGAAAATACAAACACACGTTGTTATTAAGCAGTGTTAGGAAACCAAGTAAGATTAACTTGAGACATATCAAACATAAGCCTCTAAAATATTTCAAAACCAGCCCTAAAATCATTAAACTTGCGGTGATGTATTATATTCGTCAAACGCCTATTTAAGTAGCTCAAAACTTTCTAAAACTGAATCAAAGACAGCTATGATTTTATAGATTTTTACAAAAACAGGCTATATATCAATATAAAAAACCCTGATAAATCACTGTTATTTTTCTTAGCCAAATCACAGAAACCCTAATACTAGGGATTTTTGATCTGGCAATAGTTTAACGGACAAATTTTTAAGTGATTTTCTGAATTTGTTCAAAATCCACAGGCGACATGTAATTATTAGCCGAATGTATTCTGATACGATTATAAAAAAGCTCGATATATTCACCTGCGCCAATTTCTTGTAATTCACTTCTAATACGCCGAGATCCATAAAGGCTACGGCCTTTCTTAAATATTTACTTAATCATCTCGGTCAATTCCCTATTTTATTTTTCCCTATT
>NVUR01000029.1 GCA_002401965.1 Alphaproteobacteria bacterium | reverse complement strand
TTGCTGGATGGTTCCTGCGTACTTTACTCATATTGTTGACCCTCCTTAGGCCGAATATGAGAACTTAACATACTGTCCGAATTTCTGGGACCACCTCTTGGAATACTGAATATGCCTATGTTACCATAGGGGGGATAGCCCATCAGAATGGTTATGTTAAACACCTTTGAAAATGAATAGGGATAGATAATTGAATTATATAGATACATTGATAGATAACTGTCAGAAGGCCAAAAAAGCTACGGTTGTTCAAGAGTTTGTAATGAATGATATTTCTGAATTGGATGGTATTAAACATGCGATTTATATCATTGAGCAAGTTGAAGGAGATACGCAGAAGGCATTCGATGATTTTTCCAACTATAAAAAATCAACAAAAAGAAATTGTTCAAAACCTAATAAAGTTTCATCTGTTATGTATGTTGGTTCATCGACGACTGGTTTAAGAAGGCGTATATCAGAACATCTTGGTGAGGGGGTTGAAAAAACTTACGCCCTTAACCTTAAATATTGGTTTGATGGCACGTATAAAATTACAATAAAGGAATATGACGTATCGCGCGAAGTTTTGCAGATTATGGAAGATAATATATGGCATGAACGTGAGCCTGCCTTCGGAAAATCGGGAAGTAACAATAGGTGAGCTTTGCTTGCGTATTCTGAGATTTCAAAAATCGCTGGCAAGAGCCTGTTATAGCTAATCCGTCAAAATATTTTCAACTTGTTCAACCAAATCATTGAGGTGGAATGGTTTTGACATTGTTTTGGTATTGTTTGGGGTTTCATCACTGTCGCTGCGCATGGCCATGGCGGCGAATCCGGTGATGAACATGATTTTTATGTCCGGATATATATCGCTCGCTTTTTGAGCAAGCTCTATCCCGTCCAGACCAGGCATGACAATATCGGTTAAAAGGAGATCGAATTTAGTGCCTTCTTTCAGGGCATTTAGGGCATCAATGCCGCTCTGCATTGCGGTGACTTTATGATCGGCACGTTCCAATGCCAGAACTAAAAAGTTCAGCATAGATTTGTCGTCTTCTGCCAGTAATATATTGGCCATATAATCTCCATTATTGCATAATTGGTTTCAGTGTAGGAAAAATAAGGGTTAAAAAGCAAATGGTTATTGGTGCTTACCCGTATTATAAAGCATCAATAAACTGCTTTCCTGCGGCTTTCCAGCTGTAATTATCTTTTGCGTGCTGTACGCGCTTGTCTTTATCAACCTGTGTTAAGGCGCGCTTTGTTGCTTCGGCAAGGTTTGTGTCACTTAGTGCACCGAGGTAATCATGGGTGATGATGTCTTTGGGGCCGATAACGTTATAGGCCGCGACGGGAAGTCCGCAGGCCAAGGCCTCAATCAATACAATGCCGAAAGTATCTGTTCTTGAGGGAAAGACAAAGATATCGGAGGCACGGTAATAGCTGGCCAGTTCTTCGCGGGTTTTTTTGCCGACAAAAATGGCATCGGGATATCGTTTTTCCAGTGCGCTGCGCGTTGGGCCATCGCCAACCATAATTTTGCTGCCGCTCCATTCCATATCCAGAAAATCTTCAAGGTTTTTTTCAATCGCGATCCGCCCGACATAAAGCGCAATAGGAGATTTCAGGTCAGCCAGCATATTTTCCTCGGCGGGGCTTTTGTTAGGGTGGAAAATAGAGGTTTCTACGCCGCGTGAAAGGGGTTTTATTTTGGTCTTGAAATCCCACTCCAGCAACTGTGTTTCCAGGCTTTTTGTGGCAACCATGAGGGTGCTTGAGGGTGCGTGAAAATGGCGGACAATGCGAATGCCGATGCGATGAACAATATTATAGAGCGGCGGGATAAGCCACGCAAAACGCTTGGCAACATAATCAGGGAATTGTGTGTGATAACAGCTGGTAAATTTGATATCGTTTTTTATGCAGTATTTACGCGCTGCCCAGCCTAATGGCCCTTCGGTTGCGATGTGAACTTTGTCGGGTTTAAAGTCTTTTATCAATCGTCTTAAACGCCTGAAGGGGCGAATAACCAGCTTTATTTCTGGATAAAATGGCATAGGTACACTGGCGGCAAAGTCAGCAGGGCCAATGACTTCGACGTGATGCCCCGCGGTTGATAGCTCGTGACTTAGGTGTTCATATGTGCGGACAACACCGTTAAGCTGTGGGTGCCATGCATCACTGATAATAAGAACTCTCATAGACATTTTACTTATTCGGCTCTACACTTGTGGGTAAGTCGGTGGATATCTCCGCTAACAACATACTTTATTCTAAACGTGATGGCGATGATGCTCAATAATTTTTTTATTTCAAATCCTTTTTATGCGCTTTTATTTTTGAGTATAGCAATTGCAATGCCGCAAACAAGTCAGGCACAGCAATGTGAAGCCCCATATGAGATGATAACAAAATTGCACCATCCTGACCCTGGGTCTTATACGGTTTGGGACAGTGCTTATGGTAAGGATCAGCGCGATGAAGTGTTTGTGTCTGTTGTTAATGTTGGGAAGGGTGTTGTGGCAGTCGGGGAGGTTATGCGTCGCGCGGGGGCTGCGCCTTCTCTGGTGTTTGTTCATTTGGATCACCGCGGTCGGGTTTTAAGGGAGGGGCATCATCAGATTAATGGTCTGCACGGGGTTGTTAAAATGTTGCGCCATGGTGATGGTTATCTTGTTATGGTTAATAGGCGTAAATCACAGGGACGTTCTGCGGTTTGGATTGGCTTTTTTGATAAGGATTTTGTTTTGAGATCGCAAAAGACAATTAAGGATAAGGGCTTTGATTTGTTCGCGACTGATATTGTTCCTTCTGTCGATGGGCAAGGTTGGAGCGTTTCTGTTCGTGCGGAGTCTGTAATTGGCGAAGGTAAAAATGGGGCATTACGCAAAAGTGCTTTTGTTTATCTGTTGGATAAAAATGGAAACGATAAGTTTAGTCGCGGATATCTTTTGGGAATGGATAGTGAAATATTGGGTCTGTCTGTGTCGAAATTCGAGGACGGAAAAACTGGATATATCGCTACGGGATATTTCGAAAATAATATCGGAAAGCAAATTGCGTGGGTTTTGCGCCTGAATGCGGATTTATCTTTGGCATGGCAAAAAGAGTATGGCAGGGGATTATCGGCCAAAATTAAAGTTTCGTCTGGGTACCGTGACCGTTATGTCCTTGTATTTGGTGATGTCCTTCCAGCCGATTCTAATCCTATGGGAAGTTGGGTTATGCTGTTGGATGGGAATAATGGGCAGACGATGTGGCAGCGATATTATCACGGAGAAACAGGGCACCATGATTATGCCGCGCAAGGGATGTATGTGAATAAAGGTGGGCTGATAAATTTAATGATGATGGCGCGCTCAAGGGTTTCTATGCGTAAGGGAACGGGAGTGGAGGAAGCTGGCACTTTGCCGTTTGAAGATAGAATAATTCCTGAAAATATGGATTATGCACATTTGTTAACCCTTTCTCCACGCGGTATTACGCTGTCAGGGGATGCATATTATTACGGGCAGGGTGTGTCATTGTCCCAAATGATAGAGGGGGGCGATGGCGGGCGCGTTATGGTGGGGTATGCACATGTGCGCGTTAAAGATAAGGCGGATAAGGTTGCGAAGGCGTCAGATGTTAATCCTCCCTTAAAGGAGAAGGGATATGTTAACCTTCCTGATGTAGAGCTATCGGATAAGACCAAAGAAGGGTTGGAGATGCTGAGGAATAAATTGAAGGCGCAGGAAGGTCATTCATCCAATAATGCAGACCATCAGCAGGTTGCAGAGCCGCAAGAATCGGCTATAAATGATATTGGTCATAATAAGGTAACGCGGGATGGGTGGGTGTTGATTGGCGATACGCCTGATACGTACACTGACCCGTGTAAAAGATGAATTTAAATTTAAAAACAGTAGGTTATTAGGATAATGGAAGAAAATAGATTAACATTTGTTGCGGAAGAGCAGCATATCAATTTGCGCGCAGATAAGTTTTTAAGCGCAGTTTATGATGAATTATCGCGTTCTAGGCTGCAAAAGCTGATTGTGGATGGTCATGTTACCTTGAATGATGTGGTGCTGAAATCTGCATCAACACGGGTTGGTGAGGGTGATATTTTTAGTGTCTGCGTGCCAGAGCCTGAAATGGGAGAGCCTGAGGCAGAAGATATCCCATTGGATATTGTTTATGAAGATGATGATTTGTTGGTGATTAATAAAGCCGTAGGCATGGTTGTTCACCCTGGAGCAGGGAATTGGAGCGGGACTTTGGTGAACGCGTTGTTGCATCATTGTGGTGATAGTTTGTCGGGTATTGGTGGTGTTATTCGTCCGGGTATTGTCCATCGTTTAGATAAGAATACCAGTGGCTTAATCATGGTTGCTAAGAATGACCATGCACATCAATATTTGTCCGCACAATTTGCAGATCGCACCTTAAGCCGTATTTATCATGCGCTTGTGCTTGGGGTTCCTATGCCGATAAAGGGGGTGGTTAGCAGAGAGATAGGTCGTCATCGTCATCATCGTTTAAAGATGAGTGTGATGAGCAATACCCCGCGTGATGCCCGTACGCATTATAAGGTGGTTGAGAATTATGGAGAGGCCTGCGCGTTGGTTGAATGTAAGTTGGAGACGGGGCGCACCCATCAGATCCGTGTGCATATGGAGGCGATAGGTCATCCGTTGATTGGGGATCCTTTGTATGGGCCGCAACAAACTGGCTTAATTGCAAAAATGAAAAAGGCTGGCTATGATAATGAATTTATTAAAGAAATGGTTAAATTGTCGCATCAAATGTTGTTCGCACGGCATATATCCTTTATTCATCCCACGTCAGAAAAGCAAATGGAATTTGAATGTGCAGCACCAGAATATATAGCTAACGCATTAAAACAGTTTAGAAAATAAAATTTATTTGTATTTACATAAAAATGTATGTATTATAGATAATGTAAGGTGTATGAATAAAAAAAGTAAGCAAAATAACAGTTTTATATCCTTTTTTGGTAAGAATTATTTGTAAAATGTAGTTTTAAATAAAGATAACGATACGCATTGAATAATATAAAAAGAGTAAAGGTCGTTATTAATGGGTTACACATAAATCCCAAAATCCTTGTGTAACTTTTGAGTAAAAAATTTATAAAACTAACAGCCGCCTTCGGGCGGTATTTTTTTGCGTGGTGCAATTTGATTCTATTGTTGCTCCGGCGCTTAGTCCAGAATGTTCGTCCAGTGCTTTGCCATATGGTCGAGTGTGAAGTTCTCAGTCATCTCGAAAAGGCGTCGTGGTGGGTTTATGCTTTGTGCGGTGACGCGATCAAATGGTTCGATCTTTGTACGCACTTCGCTGCCCGTGGGGATATAGGGAATACTGCCCAGAGGAAGGCTTAGCTTTAAGCTGTGGTAGGCATGGGTGGTTCCGCCGTAAATATCGGTGTCACTGTAGTTGCTGATTGAGACCAAACCAGTTAGTTTTGCGCCGTTTTTGAATGTTTTCTCCAGCCCTAATGATCCGCCAACATCACCTGCGATAAAACGCCCTGCGCGTGCGTGAATGGTCATGTCATGATGCGGTAAATCGTACCATCCGTTGAGGTGTCCGGTGATGCTGTTTTGTCCTGCATATAGCCCCATATTGAGGAGTGTGTTTGCTTGGCGCGGGGTGACATTCCAGATTTCGGCGCCGAATGCAAAGCGTGAGGAGAAGGGGCGGTACAGGATTTCACCGCCCAGTCCGGCATATCCTTCCTCCAGATAACCTGCGCTTGCCATGACGTGTAAGGCGGGGGTGAAGCTGTGGGCGTATCCAACGTAAGCGTTTTCAAGGCTGATGCGTTCTTGTGCGTAGGATTTTGTAAGCTCGGTTGGTTGGGTTTTGTTGATGTAGGTGCGATCATTTAGGTTGTTGCCTAAGTTAATGCGAAGGGATGTACCTGTTAAAAATCCGAGAAATGGTGTTGATTGCGCATTGATAAATGCTGAGCTGCGATAGAGGATTCCGCTTTCTTCTTCCGAGAGGCTGATTTGATTTTCCAGTGCCAGCGTCAATGTAGTTTTATTGTTTGTTCCGCGTATGGATAAGAAGGGGTTATGCCTTTTATCCTCATCTGTACTAACTACAAACTCGGTGTTTTTCCAAATTTCCTGTGGACTGGATAAATTGTTCTTCAGATAGTTTTCAACATCGGATCTCATGATTTTAATCGGGGTTCCCATGAGGTGTACGTGTCGTGGGGTGATGGTTATCGCCTCTATATCTTGTCCGCTATGTTCGGCGATGTGACGTACGGCGCGTCCGATTTGTTGCGGCGCAGGCGTGTGGGCAGATATGTCGAGTGTGGCGAAAATACTTTGCCCTTTGCTGGTGATGTCAGTGAGGATGATATTATCATTTGCCGCCGCATTTTTCATACCGGCGATATTCAGGCGTGCGCCGCGTTGTTTATAGAAAGGCTTCGGTTTGGAGTATGTTTTGTGCGTGAAGGGCCATTTGGACGGGATGGATTGCAGGGAAATGCGGCCCATCACCTTATCTGTGCCTTGCATGCCGATACTGGCGCTGAGCCAATCATTCGGCGTATAGGCCAGCCCGATGCCCCACGGGGCGGGGGCTTTATAGTCAAAACTGTTTTTCTCTGCGCTATAGCGATCTGCGCCGTAATCAAGTTTTAGAGAGAGGCCGTCATAGGGCAAAAAATATTCTACGCCCGCAAACAGGCCGATTTTATCGCCGGTAAACCAGTCGCTTGGTGTGTTTGGCGTGTCGCTGTCTGGGTTTCTGTTATGTTCGAAATGGCTGCCGAGAACTTTGAAGGGGTTGTTGAAATGTCCTGCGCTGCCAAATCGTCCCCAGCCAAGCCCTGCGGTGAAGTCAAAGTTGTTGTAACGCTTGGACAGCGCGATGTATTCGCCCGCCATTCTTTTGTGTCCGAAGGCAGATTGCAGGCCGAGCGATATTTCGGGGTGCGTGGCGTTTTCTTTTACGAGGCGTAATTTCAAATCAACGCCGGGATACAGGCTTTTCGGGTTTTCCGTGAGGTTTGAAACTTCTGCTGTTTGCCTGATGTTGATGTGGAGGGGTTCGGCGATTTGTATGCCGATATAGCCGTGCAGGTAAGGGTCGAGGGTTGAAACGCCCATGCGCACGGTGCCAACCTCATCCATGCGGGCACTGGGGATTGTGTTTAACCCTAAAAATCCGGTGAGGGCGGGGCTGTGTTTTTGTGAAGGGGCGGCATGTGCTGTTTTTCCAGCAACAAAAGCCGCGCAAAGCAGGGTGGCTGCGAGGAGGGAAGGTTTGTATGTCCAATTTCGTATATGCATCAGAGAACCTGAAGGAATACATGTGTATTACTCTGTGGAGTGTTATCTAAATACCATTGTGTGTCAAAGACTTATTGTATTGATAAAGTTATTTACATGATGTGGAAAACTCAGCCTTTCCATATGATGGCTCTTGCTGTATCCTGAGCTGGATATGGATGATCTTCATTATGACTTATGTGTAATTGGTGGTGGAATTAACGGCGCAGGCATCGCGCGGGATGCTGCTGGTCGCGGTTTATCTGTGCTTTTGGTTGAGGCAGAGGATCTGGGCGGGGCAACATCTTCGGCCAGTTCGAAGTTGATCCATGGCGGTTTACGTTATTTGGAACATCGTGAGTTTGGCATGGTGCGCGAGGCCTTGAAAGAGCGCGAGGTGCTGTTGCAAAACGTGCCGCATCTTATCTCTTCGCTTGAATGCGTGTTTTTGCAAGATGATGAACAGCGTCCGCAATGGCTTATACGTTTGGGACTGTGGCTTTATGACCATATCGGCGGTAAGAAATCTCTGCCGAATTCGCGTGTTGTGCAGCTTGCTGATCATGCGTTTGGCAAGCCTTTGCTGGATGATATGCTGGACGGGATTGTGTATTCGGATTGCTATGTGGATGATACGCGTTTGGTGATTTTGAATGCGGTGGACGCCGCCGCGCGTAATGCCAAGGTGTTAACCTATACGCGGTGTGAGAGTTTGAAGGTCTGTGACGGGCGTTGGCGCGTTACGTTGCGTGATACGATGTCTGACGAGACGCTGGATGTTAGTGCATCTATGGTTGTGAATGCAACAGGGCCGTGGGTTGGTAAGTTTTTGGAGGGTGTCGGGATTGGGCATCGTGACCCTGATTTGCCGATGGTTCGCCTTGTAAAGGGTAGTCATATTATTTTGCCGCGCCAATATGAGGGCGATCACGCCTATGTGTTACAGCAACCGGATAAACGTATTGTGTTTGTTACGCCGTATCAGGGTAAATACACGCTGGTGGGGACGACGGAAGAGGAATTTGAGGGTAATCCACGTGATGCCAGAATCTCTGATGTGGAGATGGCCTATTTGTGCGAAGCGGTGAATTGTGCGTTTTCCAAGACTGTATTGCCTTCTGACGTTATTTTCACGTTCAGTGGTGTGCGCCCCTTGCTGGATGATGGTGAAGAAAACTCCAGCGAGATATCACGTGGTTATCGTATTTATCACCATAGCCGCTATGATCCGCCGTTTTTATCTGTATTTGGCGGTAAGCTAACCACCTATCGTGCCTTGAGCGAGGCTGTTGTTAATCAGTTGATGCGCTTGTCAGGGCGCGTTGTTGAAGGGTGGAGTGCGGGAGAGCCTTTAACCGGTGGTGATTTTGGCGGGCATAGTCTTGAGGCTTATACGCAATTACAACGACAGCAATATCCGTGGTTGCCTGTTGAATTATTGCAACGCTATGTTCGTTCTTACGGGGCGCGGATGGATTATTTTCTGCATAGCGCGGAGTCGCTGGATGACTTGGGAATGCATTATGGCGATCAGGTCTTTAAGGCAGAAATTGATTATCTGGTTCAATATGAATGGGCAGCGACGGCGGAGGATATCGTGTGGCGGCGTTCGAAGCTTGGCTTGCATATATCTGATGACACTGTTCGTAATATAGAGGCCGCTCTGGCATCTTGATTTTTTGAAGGAATTTTAGACTATGACAACGCATCTTTTGGCGATTGATCAAGGGACGAGTAGTTCGCGTGCGATTATTTTTGATGAGCACGGTGACATTCGGTTTATTTCTCAACAGCCTGTGGACTTAATTTATCCACAGGATGGTTGGGTAGAGCAAGATCCAAAAGCACTCGTGGAACAGACATTTTCCGTGATTAGGGATGTTTTGTCGCAAGATGCAAATGTGACGGCTTCACTTGCGGGTGTGGGTATTACAAACCAGAGGGAAACGACAATTGTCTGGGATCGGAAGATGGGGGAGCCTGTCTATAACGCAATTGTCTGGCAGGATCGTCGAACGGCAGAATTTTGCACAACCTTAAAAGGAAATGGCGATGAAAAAATGGTTAGAGAGAAAACCGGATTGTTGCTTGATCCATATTTCTCTGCAACCAAATTGAGGTGGATTCTGGAAAGCGTTGATGGCGTGCGTGAACGGGCAGAGAATGGTGAGCTATTGTTCGGAACGGTCGATTGTTATCTGTTATGGCACTTAACAGGTGGTCGGGTGCATGCGACCGATGCGACCAATGCTTCACGGACAATGCTCTATAATATAATTGATCATCAATGGGATGATGATTTGCTTGAATTATTTAATATTCCCAACAAGATGCTTCCAAAAGTATTGGATAATATATCTGAATTTGGCCAATTTAATTCGGATTTATTTGGCTGTGACTTGATGGTGGGCGGTATGGCGGGGGATCAACAATCTGCACTAATCGGTCAAGGATGTGTCCGTTCCGGCATGGTGAAATCAACCTATGGTACGGGGTGCTTTGCTCTGATGAATATTGGTGATGCGCCAACTTTATCGGAGCACAAATTGATAACAACTATAGGGGCAAGTGTCGACGGTAAGGTTTCTTATGCGCTGGAAGGTTCAATTTTTAATGCGGGAACGGCGATTCAGTTTTTGCGAGATAATTTAAGCTTCATTGGTGATGCAAAAGAGAGTGAAAATATGGCACGATCGGTGCCCGATAATGGCGGCGTTTATTTTGTGCCTGCTTTTACCGGTCTTGGCGCACCGTACTGGGATCCTGCGGCGCGCGGGGTTATTTGTGGTTTGTCCCGTGATACGCAAAAGGCGCATATCGTGCGTGCGGCGTTAGAGGCACAAGCGTATCAAACGCGCGACCTGATCGACGTTATGCAGAAGGATAGCGGGCAGAAAATTGATGTTTTACGCGCTGATGGCGGGTTGGTGGCTAATGGTTTTATGTGTCAGTTCTTGGCAGACACCCTTGGCATTGATATTGAAATCCCAAAGGTAGCGGAGTGTACGGCGTGGGGCGCGGCGTGTTTGGCAGGGGTGCAGGCCGGTGTGTTTGTCTCAATTGATGATGTGGCGGCGCGCTGGAAAGTTGATCGTCATTATAAGCCAAGAGAGAAAAAACGGGATATGGATGTGTTGTATTCCGGATGGCAAAGAGCCGTGGAAAAATCATGCTAGATTTTAATCCACAGCCTTACCCACACGTTCTGTTCTTGTTTTCTTATATAATACCGCTCACCGCACTGTTATCTAAGTCAACTAAGAGGGTGAGTGTGCCATCCGTATAAACATCGTAACTGCTTGTTCCGTCCAACCCTGTATAAGTGAATGTGTTGCCAGCATTTGTAAAATTTAATGTGTCATTATTATCCATATCGATGATGAGTTTGTTATCTGCATCGGTCATTGAAATCACACTGTCATAATCCAGATTTATGACGTTGGTTTGACCGTTGATAAAGGCGATTTTTTCAATGTTATTGATAAGCCCTGCATCTATTGCGCTGAAATCTATGTTACCTGCTGTTGCGAGTTGGATGAGATCATTTCCTACGCCACCATCAATTTTTAGGCCGGTGCTTAATGTTTCAAAATCGGTTACAACGCTTGCATCCAGCAAGATAAAGTCATCATCACCGCCACCACCATAGGATTTACCTTGTGCTTCGGCAATGTTGAATGTGTCACCTCCAGCATCACCATAGGTATGGTATCCTGTTTGTCCTGCATTTATGTTAATAGTGTCGGCGCCATCACCTGTTTTAACATAACTTCCGTCTGCGTTAATGTTTATCGTGTTGCTTATGCTGTTTCCATCCGTGAATACTGAAACGTTATCATTTATAATGTTAATAGTTGTGTCTGTGCCACTGTAAACATCGCCATATCCGGTGATGGTGGTGGTGCCTGTTGTTACTGTTGCGCCGTAAATATCAAATGTATATGTGTTGCTCGCATTGCCAAAGTCACTTAGGGCTTCGACAGTAAATGTGAATGTGGAGTTTGTTGTGACAGTGTTATCGAAGGTGATTGACATAAATCCTGTGCTTGTATCCAAGTTGTAGCTGGCAATATCGCCGTTAACAGGAGCGCTAACAAGGTTATAGCCTGTTATTGCGCCATCTGGATCGCTGAATTCATGAGAAAAATTATAAGAGAATTGACTGTCTTGTGACCCGCTGAAGAAGTTATCAAGGCCGGAAAAATTTGGTGCAAGCCCTGCGAATGTTGGTGCAGTAAGTTCGATCGGCGGCGGTGATAGTGGTGGTGTAAAGGTTTGCGTGTCTTGCGTTCCCGTACTGATTACTGTGCCTGATCCTGTTGTTTGGGGTTCGCTAGTATCCTGTTCGGAGGGTTGCGCCGTATCTGATTGTATTTCGGTTGTATCACTTTTACCTGATTGTGCGATATCTTCGCTGGTGATGACTTCTTCTAATGATGTGCTTGCCTTTACGTCTTCTTGTATGACTTCAGGGGCGGCTTCTGGTGTTGTCTCTTGCTGGCTCTCCGTTTCTTGTGTTTCGTAATTTTCAGGATCAGTATCTTGAGCTGCGCTTTGTGCGGAGCTGTCGTTATTCTGTTGCCCTGTTTCCGTTGCTGAATCTTGAATGGAGGAGAATAGATCGGCGGCAACGGTTGAAACGCTCATAAATTTTGTGATTACATCATTTGCACTTAGATTGCCTATATGTTCGATTTGGCCTTCCGTAGCATTAAATCGTGCTGTTTCGTATTGATTTGATAGGGTGATTGTGTTCCCTGAAAAATCGTGAAGAACAATCGCGCCCTCAATAACGGTGATCTCACCTGTCGTTACATCACCTGCGATAATTGTTCCGCGAATACCGATAGAACCTGATGGCGTATCGATCATCACGTCATCTGGATCATCACGTCCGATTAAGCCAGAGGTGAAGACAAAAACACCTTTTAAGACGGAGAGATTTGATACACCTGATTGTGTGGATGCATCGAACACATATTCATCGATAGAAAGACGTGCATCTTCGGATACTGCAAATGTTGTATCATCCACAAAGATAATGTTAACCGCACCATCTTCGTCCGTATCAATAATATCACCTTGATAGATAGGTGTGCCGATGCCAATGACTTCTACGTTGCCATTTAGGCGTGTGACTGTGGCTTCACCACTGATTTCCTGTACCGCGCCAACGGGGGATATATCGCTCATCCCTGTGCCGGCATCTGCATATTGGTTGCCGCCATGTGTAAAGGAATTCACAAGGTCTGGGGTAAGGGTTAGACCATCGGGGGCTACTAAATTTGGTGTTGGTTCGGCGGTGTAATATCCTTCTATAATGACTGTGCCGTCTGCTGTTTCTAAAACAAGGTCAACGCCATCACGTGTAATGCTGGCATCTCTTACATAGGAAGCATCGGGAAGGTCAACGGATTGTCCGTCATTTTGCAGTGTAATTCTCTGTGTGTTGTCAGGCGCGCTTTCCTGCGTTCCTGAACCCGTTAGAAAATTATTCAAAATTGTATGTGCCATTTTACGTTTCCCGACCTGAATTTTTATATCTTTATATTCCCTGCATTTATGGTGCGGGGAATGCCTCTTATTTATATAAGGGGTCACGTATATTAATATGGAAATAGTTAAGAAGTGATTATTTTTAGATAAAATTTGATCTAAATTTATAGGGTATCTATCTTTTTCAAGGGGTTAGTCTTGTGTTGCCTTAATGATAGATGGCTTTGCCGCTTCGGCCTCGATAAAGATTTTCTTTGCGAAGGGGTGGGTGGATTTTATGTCGGCACTGATCGCGGCAATGGTTTGCTCTACCTTACCGGCAGGTAGGTCATTATTAAAATCAATGCTGATGTTAACCAGCAGGAATTCTGGTCCCATATGCAGGGTCAGCACTTCGTTTATCTGTTCAATACCATCATATTTCGCTGCGATATTCTTTATATCTTCAACAATCTTAGGGTCAGCCCCTTCACCGATCAGCAGGCTTTTTGTCTCATAGGCCAGCCAAATGGCGGTTAGACCAAGGATAACACCAATAACGACCGATGCCATGCCATCCCATAGCGGGTTATGGGTTATATGGGCAAGGGTAATGCCGATTAATGCAACGAACAGGCCGAGTAGGGCGGCGAAGTCCTCGAACAGAACGACGAATAATGAGGGGTCTTTGCCGCTGTGAACGGCCTCGACATAGCCTAAATTCCCACGCACTTTGTTGAATTCCTTGAGCGCGAAGAGGAAGGCAGCCCCTTCGAACAGGATCGCCATTCCAAGTACGATGTAGTTGATTGTCGGATCGTGTAGCTCTGTGGGGTGGTAAATATGGTTTATCCCTTGATAAATGGATATGCCCGCGCCGACAGAAAAAATCAAGATGGCGACAACAAAGCTCCAGAAATAGATTTCTTTGCCGTGACCAAAGGGAAATTCGGCGTCCGCAGGCTTTGCTGCGCGTTTTAAGCCATAGAGCAGCAGGACTTGATTGCCCGTATCCACCAGAGAATGTATGCCCTCTGACAGCATCGCGGCACTGCCTGTTATGGACGCGGCGAAGAACTTTGTGATGGAAATAAGAGTATTTCCGATCAGCGCAGCAATAATAACTTTTTTAGATCCTGAAGCCATGGGCATCTTTATAATATGATTGTGAGGGAGATGAAAGGGGGGTAATGCTTTTTAAGGGGAATTTGATTCTAATTTTTGTGTAGAATCCCGCAAAAAGGCACATCAGATATTTTGCGCTATCTCTACTCTCTGTTTATTGACGAGAGGGTATCCATTTTTAAGAAATAATGGTGCCCGGGGGCAGAATCGAACCACCGACACAGGGATTTTCAATCCCTTGCTCTACCCCTGAGCTACCCGGGCACGGGTGAATCTAATCACGAGGTATACGGCTTATAAGATAATTGAATGGGGATGTCCAGACTTAGTTTGTATTGTTGAAAATATTTTTCTGAATTTATGCTGTTATAGAGAAATTAGCGTTATTTTAGTATATTGCGCCTAAACGCTGCAAATTTATTGTATCAGAAATCCAGTCCGTCAAAACGTTCATGCAGGGGCGGTGTGCGGCGTTTTCGGGTTATTTCCATCAGGCCGAGTTTTGTAAGCCCGTGTATCTGAATTGTGCAAGGGTCTTGGTTTATAACATTATCCAGCTCTTTGAGTAACTTCTTCTCATCGGTTTTGTTCATTTTTAGGAAGTCGACCATGATGATTCCACCGATATTGCGTAACCGTATCTGTCGGCCTATTTCCCGCGCGGCATCTATGTTCAAGGCAAGGTGAGAGCGTGTGTCGCTGCCTTTATTAACATCAATGGCGGTCAGTGCGGCGGTTTCTTGGATGATGATATTTCCGCCTTGTGTTAAGAAGGCATAATCATGTAGCAGGGATTCAACTTGCCCCAAAACATCGCGATGTTCAAGCAAGGCAAGGTCTTGTGTTGCGTCATTCAACTCAATCGGGGTTATTTTTGTCATCAGATCTGGCGCAAAAATAGAGCACCATTCCTCTGCCTGCGTGAAATGTTCCATTGTGACGACTTCTATGCGTTCAATCGGGTTTATGGCTTGATCGCTGAGTGTGCGTTGTATGGAGTCGGGGCCAAGTGCGATAAGGCCGGGGTCGCTGCCTTTAAAATAGGCGCTGATTTGTGTCCACATTTCTTTAAGGACATTGGCTTCGCGCTTAAGGATATCTGTTTGTAAATCAGCCGCCGCGTTTCGTAAGATAAAGCCATTCATACCTTCTAACGTGTTTACCATGCTTTCCAGTTGTTTACGTAAGTTTTTATCACGAATACGGCTGGAAATTCTGTTTCTTTGACCTAAGGCGCAATAGATAAGATAGCGACCAGGGATCGTGATATCCATGCTCATCTGGGTGGTTTTATCTTCTTTATTTTGCCATATATCACCGTCAGCAACAGGTGTGTACGCGCTTTTTGCTTGAACGGCGATCATGTCACCTGATTTAAGGATTTTGCCGATGGCTTTGTCGCCGCCTTTGCAAATTTCGCCATCTTTGCCTTTATAACGGACATCGCGGTTATAGAGTATGCCTGAATTGTCACCATCCAGATCAAGGAAAGCGGCGTCGAGGCTGGCGTCTATGCGTGTGACTTTTGCCCAGTAAATTGAACCCCATCGTACTGCCTCATATGGGGAGTCGATTTCGATCCCTTCAAGGCGGCCATTATCAAGAGCTATTGTCCAGATGCTGGTTTCCAGTTCTTCAATTAATATATCCATAGTCATTCATCTATTCATTCGGGACAGCGTCACTCGGTTCCTAGCGTATTAATATACGCGGTGTCACTCGTTTCTTGCCCGTATAAAGATATGAATGACTATAATTTAGGTGTTCAATTATTATTGCTTGCAGAAAAATTCATTCCCGCGCAGAATTTGCATTATATCATAAAGTGATAATCCTACCACGTTAGAATATGATCCTTGCATGAATGAAATATATGAGGCGGCAAACCCTTGTATCGCGTAGCCACCTGCCTTGCCGTTCCATTCACCTGTGTAAATATAGGTGTCTATATCTTGATCGGTCAGAGGTTTGAATTTGACGATGGTATCGCAAAGGCGGGTAATTTCTTGCCCTTTATCGGTGATAATACAAATGCCACCGTAAACATGGTGCCTGCGACCTGATAGGCGCGTCAGGCAATGGCGTGCTTGGTCTTCGGTCTCTGCTTTGGGGAGTATGCGCCGTCCGCATGCGACAACCGTATCAGCGGCAAGGATGAAGGTGTTTGGGTTATCCTTGGCGATGGCTTGTGCCTTTTCACGGGCGAGACGCTGGGCGAGATCTCTTGGATGCTCATTTTTCAGCGGTGTTTCATCTATATCGGCGGGGATAATGTGCGCGGGTGTGATGTTGATTTGCTGTAACAAGTCCACACGCCGCGGTGAAGCAGAGGCCAGTATGATGTCTTTATGAGGATTATTTTTCACGGAAAATAATACGACCTTTTGATAGATCATAAGGGGTCATTTCAACAACAACGGAGTCGCCTTGAAGGACACGGATACGGTTTTTACGCATTTTTCCAGCGGTATGCGCCAAAATAATATGTTCATTTTCTAAGGTAACGCGGAACATCGCATTGGGTAGAACTTCGGTTACAACACCTTTAAATTCGAGTAATTCTTCTTTTGCCATGGGCTTTTAAATCTTTTCTAATTAAGTAAACTGTGGTGGTTTTATACTGTTTCTTACGTGGCGTCAATTCCTGCCTGTATTATCGCAAAATATGCGCTTTTCCACTGTGGAGGACACAAATCAGGGTAAAGAGTCTGCGGGCAGTGTTGATGTTAAGTTCTATTTTTCCTGTCAGGCGTTCCATCAATAATTCCGCGCCTTCATTATGCAGGCCCCGCCGTCCCATGTCGATGGCCTCTATGCGTGAGGGCTTACCATCGCGCAAGGCATCATCATAACTGCTGACGATCATGAAGTAATCCTTTATCAGGCGGCGGTAAGGGGTGAGTGATAAGACCAGATAGGGCAGGTCTTGTTGGTCATTATTTTGCGTATGGAAGATAAGCCTGTTTTCCTCGATGTAGAGTTCCAGTGCATAGGGGCCATTATCATCATCTGTTGGCTGGAAATAGCTGTCTTGTTTTAGGTCTCTTAGGGCTATATCGCAATCCCTTTGGATCAGGTGGGCAACGGTTGGTGTGTCTTTTTTTGTCAGGCGAATGGATGCGATACTACTTTTTTTGTTTTGTTCCATTGTGGCACTATCTGTTTTTTACGGCATTCCTGAATGCGTTAATCCATGTGGTCATATCTTCGACGCGGGTTTTTTGCATGCTGCGATTGACAATTAATCGAGACGAGACGTCTAGTATCTTTTCAACTTCCACCATATTGTTGGCTTTCAGCGTGCTTCCCGTTGATATTAAGTCAACAATACGCTTGGCCAAGCCAAGGGCAGGGGCAATTTCCATCGCGCCGTTTAATTTGATGCATTCGGTTTGAACACCGCGTTTTGCGAAGTGGCGCGCCGTTAAAGATGGGTATTTTGTTGCAACGCGGATATGACTCCATTTTGTCGGGTCGTCCGTTGCGGCGTCTTTGGTGGGCATGGCAACAGAGAGGCGGCAAGCACCAATTCCCAAATCAAGGGGGGCATAAATCTCGGAATAATTGAATTCTTCGATGGCGTCACTGCCGACAACGCCCAAATGCGCGCCGCCATAGGCAACAAAGGTTGCCACATCAAAGGCGCGGACACGGATAATGTCCAATCCATCATGATTAGTGGTGAATTGTAATTTTCTGCTTTTGTCGTTGGTAAAGTCATCTTCAGGAATAATATCGCACGCGGTTAAAAGAGGCATTAGCTCTTCTAATATACGTCCTTTAGGCACTGCGAGAATTAATTTTTGTTTATCAGTCATTAAAGATGTTTAACGCGAATAATCGATAAAGCCAAGGATAAATTCGGCTATATGTTTAAACAGAGGTGGTCTCAGGCTCAGTTATTTATTAAATCGACTATATGATGAATGCCGCGACAGGCTGGAAAATAAGGGAGAATGCAGTTTATCTGGTCTTCTTCAGGTAATAGAGGAGATTTTGTATCATATTTCAAAGGCATAACGTCAAAGAATTATAAAAAAACATTTATTCTACAATAGGTTAAACAGGTATTTTGAATTCCATAGTTTGATTTTGCTGTAATTGCTGCTGTTGTGCTAATTCTTGCTGCTGTACTACTTGTTGTTGCTCCAGCTGGAGTTGTTGCTCTAACGCCTGCTGCTGCTCCAGCTTAATGACATTACCATTGTCATTAATGACGTTAATCTGCGCTGTCGGTACGATATCTGCAACCAACGCAACGCCACTAGGGGCATTTGATTGCACTGTCAACGTCGCATCCGGTGGTAAAACCGAAGATAAATCACTATGAACCGTTACGCCATTGGGTGTGTTGGTGTCCATATCTTGGGTGGGGGTTGAGGTAAATGTATTACCATTATCACTAACTTTAAAATTTTCAGAAGATACATTAGATGCAAGCAGGGCTTTGTCCTGAATATTGTTTTCTGCTGAGGCATGTGGATTATGCCATTGTGGTTTTGGCTTTGTTTCAATAATTTGCCTTCTGAAGCTTTCTGTATAATCCCTTATTATGGCTTCTGTATATGGAGCAGGATCTGTATTAATTCGACCTTTTCCAAGGGCATCCTCTAAAGTTGTAATAAATTTTTCTGGATCATTATGCCGCATTTTCTGCGCTTCAAATTCAGATATATTATGTGTGGTCATAACTTCTTGCATCATCTTTTCTTCAAATCCGATGAGTGCCTTCCCCAGCGGTGGTCGTTCAATGGGGGCGAATTTTTCTCCATCAAAACTCTTTATGTAGTCTTGTGCGAGCTTTTCTGTATATGGATTGGGGCGTTTTAGTTGCCCTTTATCAATCGCATCCTGTGCAGCTTCAGCAAACTTTTTTGGATCATCATAACGCATCATTTCAGCATCATGATGCTCAATGCCTTTTAATAGAGCGACTTCTTTGGTTATTTCAGATTGGAATTCTGAAATATGCATATTCTTATCCAAAAGATCCATAGGCAAGTGGGGGCTACCGTCCCTGAGGTTAAGGAAACTGCCAGTTGCATGTTGTAAATCACCAGGTCTGCCTATTCCTTGTACTATACCGCTAGAGGCACCGAGCGTACGGTAATCCTTGAATGCTTGTGCTATATCATTAAGATTATTTTCTACCAACCAGTCGATAGCAGCTTGATCTGCTCCAATCTCTAGCCTTAATATCCCAAAACCGCTACTGTCAGAGGTGTCTTGGTTGCAATGTGCGCCCTCATGCATGCCAATAATACGATCCCAGTGGCTATCAGCGCCTGGAATTGATTTTATTCTATCAAGATCATTATTCGATAGAAATGGAGCCATTTCGTTTTTATGGTCACGGTCAGAGGTCGGCATGTTAATAATACATAGATCCTCACCTTGAAATTTTCTTTTAGATGAAAACTGTCCTTGTTGAAGGTGTTGTATAACATCATCATCAGTGAACTTATCACCTAAGCCGGGTTTTTGTTCATTGATCATATCTTTAAGTATATTTAAGGCATCAGGATGAACGCCGCCCTCCTTGTGATGAAGTTTGTTGGGGTCAACAAACACAACGGGCAGGTCAGATATTTCCTCTGCTCCTGCCTGAAAATCATCAATAAAGATGCTTTTGATATCTTGTAAAAACCTCATTAATTCACCGTTTAATTTGTGTGGCCTTGTTCTATGGCTCGATATTATCCCTTATGATAGGGGCGTATCGTTTGCGATTTTGAACCCAAATTTTTATACTTATTTACACCAAGAATAGCGTACTGCTTCCAATTTAGCAAGATATTTTCAATTTTCGGCGTTGTTTGTGGCGCATATTTTACGCCACAAGGGGGTGAGAATTAGTAGGTATTGCGCCTAATTCAATGCATGTAATCGTCAGTATAGAACAAATTAAATGCTGTCAATAAATGTTCAACATCACGTTTTACTTCGTTATCGTCAATTGACTTGCGTATGGTGCGTCAAATGGATATGGTGTGCGCTTAGAATTTAATATTAGAGGAGCTTTTATACATGGACGATATTCAAACACGATTGAAAGAAACGTCGCAGAACTGTTTGGTTGCCCATGAGGCATGGGATTCAAAAAAGCAGGATAAGAAAGCGCAAGAGGAATTGCACTCTGCTATACATGAGTTGCGTAAGGTTTCTTCCCGCTTGGAAATTGATCTGGCCGTAAGTGAGCGTGAAAAAGTGACAGCAAAGCCATTACCAATTCCTTCACATAAATCCAGTAATAAGGGGGCAGGTGCGTCTATCCTTGATGATGTTGGAAGTGCAGAAATTGGGTCGCAGCCTATTATTCAGAAATCTGCACCACGTCGCCGTCGCGCGCCACGTAAGCCGCAAAGCTAATATTGACCTAGAAATTATCTTTCTTAAGGCGAAGCGCGGCGAATTCTTTCGCGCTTTTTGCTTGCATGAAGATGTTCGTTTTCTTTTCCAGAGCCAGCGTTGTTGGAATTGTTGGTTGTCCGTCAGCGCGTAGGGTTTTGATTTGTTCTATGCGCTTCTTTAAATCCTCATTATCGCGGTCTTGAGAAAGACAGAACCCCGCATTTCCGCGTGTATATTCATGTCCGCAATAGATTAGGGTTTCATCGGGTAAGGCCATGATTTTTTGAAATCCCTCAAACATGTCTTGTGCTGTGCCTTCAAGGCGACCGCAGCCTAGGGAGAATAATGTATCTCCGGTAAATATGGTGGTGCTGTCTTCGAAGTAAAAACAAACCCCGCCGCGTGTATGTCCATGTGTTTCGATGATTTGTGCGTTTTCTGTGCCAAATGTAAAAATATCACCTTCTGTTACGGCGATATCAATGCCCTTTATAAGCGCGGCTTCCTTTTCAGGGGCAATGATTTGTGCGCCGTATTTGCGTTTTAGTGCGGCGTTGCCATCTGTGTGATCCCAGTGGTAATGGGTGTTTAAAATGAAATCTGGGTGTAAGCCTTGCGCGCTTAAAATCTCTATAATCGGATCGGCTTCCCCAGGGTCGAGAACAGCCACTTTTCCGCAAGGTGATTGCAGAAGATAGGCATAATTATCTTTTAGAATAGGGATGATTTGAATATCAATCACGGCGTTGTTTTTTCTCCGGTTTTTATTTCTGTGGAGCCGAGGGCTTCGGCGAGGCTGTTTTTCGCACTGCCCGGGCGCAGAGGCTTTTGCTGCGAGCTGTGCGGTGCCCAACCATGTAGGAAGATAATCTCGAAAGATGCGACAATACGTCCGTCTTGCTCGGCAAAATTTTCATGGTATTTTTGGGCGAGCCGCATAAAGAATTCCTTGTTAAGCGGTGTCTTATTTCTGTTAATGATTGTATTGCCTTCACCCATTCCACGAACATCATGTAATAGTTTGAAAACATTATCATAAGTTACTGTAATTATTTCGGAATCAATGATTGGTAAGTGAAGGTTGGCGCGTTGTAGTAAGTCGCCCATTTGCGGTTTATCGGCGAAAGGTGCGATGCGGGGGCTTATACCGCCTAACATAGAAAGCTCAATCTCTGCGATGGTTTTTCTAAGTTCGTGCAGGGTTTCACCGCCGAAAATAGACGCCATAAATAACCCGTCATCTTTCAGGCTGTTACGGATTTGCAGCAAAGTTCCGGGTAAATCATTTACCGTATGCAAATTCAAATTACTGAGGATTAAATCCATGCTTTTTGGGGCAATGGGTAGAAATTCTTCTGATGCTTGAATATACGGCGCGCAAGGCTCTACGGGTGTATCTGGTAAATCCAATGTAAACATTGTGCCAATTTTATCATGGTGTGCTGATATCGGGCTGCGCGACCCGATATGCAGGGCGGTATCGAAAGTGCGGTTAATGTCGTGCAAACGTTCGCAGAGCTGGTTTTTACTCCATTGGAATAAGAAGTCGTGATCTGAAAAATTACGCGCGGCGCGTTGTCTTTTATGTTTGACCAGTTCGCGATCAAATATAAGGATATCATTGCTGGTTTGCGGTGATGTTACCATTTTTCTGGCTTAGGCTCGTTATCTTGCTCTTCTTCCAGGGCTTCTCTGATTGCGTCTATTTCGTTCTCGAAATCTTCGATCAAGCTGATATCCAGATACTTTGCCGCTTCTCTTTTCTTATTTTCTTCTTCAAGGCTTTCCGGATCACCTGATGCTTCTGCGCTGTCCGCTTCCAAATTGTCATCTTTTGCCCCGCTGAGACCGAGTTTCTTTCTCTTACGCTTTTCTTTCTTTTCTTTTTTCTTCGCACTTTTGCCTTTACTGGCGGTTTGTGACGGTGCTTTTGGTTTTACCTCATCATCGTCATCTTTCTTTTTTGCTTGCGTGGTTTGTGATTGGGTCGGCGGTATAGCATCGGGCATCGACCAATCTGGCTGCGCGGTTTTGAATATATCATCCAGTATAATTTTAACATCGCGCTTGGCTTGCAATTTCATATGTCCTGGCAGGTAACGATATGCCCGCGCCAATATTGTCATGAAATGCTGTTCCTTGGAAATAGATTTCCAGAGCAACATATATTGATAAATTGGAATAAAAGTTATGCCTGGTGTTTTGAATACTTCAGGCGGGGAAGTCACCGCAAAGGGGTGAATGCGTTGCGGTGTAATCCCGATATGGCTGAAATAGCTCTCCCCCAATTTGATAACCAAATCAGGCGTAACCCCGAATTTCTCGGCGATGAATTGTTTGAGCATTTTATAGTTGGTGATCTCTTTGGGAATATTAAATTGCGGCGCGCTGACGCTTAGACCATTGCCTTCAAAGCGTTGTGGCACGGGCATATGCTTTATCATGAAACCAGCATGAATATCGCCTTTAAGGCTTTTTGTCAGGGGAAGAACAACCGCGGTATTGACGGTTTTCTCATCTGATAAGGCAAAATCAACGCTTTCCGATGAAATGCCTGTTCGTCCGCCCTGACTTTGGCCTTCTTCCACAAAAATGGAGTTTATCGTCCGTAATTGTCCAGCAGATCCTTTAACCTCTTTAAAACGTTTGTCAGAATTACTGATCTGTTTCAGGAAGTCACGCACTTTGAATGTTCGCGTCACTTCACCTGCCGCGATGTTTATATCTCTGCTGATCCAGTTCTCCGCCTTGACTTTCAGGTGTTGCATCAGTGAAAGGATTTGCAGTTCCAACCTTGAATTTGGAATAAGGCCAACGGCAACCGCATCCAGAACATTTTGTGCGCTAAATTCGCGGATAATGCCTTTTGCTTGAAAACGGTGAGGCTCAAGGATGTCTCGTTTTGGAGCTATCTTCTTTTTGCTGTCTTGTACGGGTAAATAGAAGGTGTGTACGCGCTCATCAATATAATTGGGATCAGGGTAATAAAGTGGCCCTGCTTCAATCAGGCTTTGTTTCTGCGCTTTCAGGCCAATATATGATTTTGCAAAGTCCTTTGTATTTTCAGGGGTAATACTCCCTAAACCAAGAATTTCTTCATAATCGGTGGTAATGGCCTCTAGCATATGGCCTGACCATTCGCGCCCGTCAATGTTAACGCCGCTGCGTCTGACGGCGTTGGTGATGCCGCGCACAACACCATCGTGCAGGTAAATGAACAGGCGGTTATCTTCATCAAGGCGATAGGGCAGAATTTCGGCCAGCTCTCTGTTACGCGTAATAACGTCGACCAGCGTGCCGTCTTTTTGGTCGCGCAATGTCTTGACTTCTAATACGCCTGTTTCATCTTGCGTGATGCGTCTTTCTTTTATGTTTAGACTGGCACGTTCCGGCTGTTTGCGCGCCACTGCGATAAAGCTGGTTGGCGGATCGCCCAGAGGTTCACCATCCAGCTGTAGTAATCTGAAATGTCCGTCAAAGTTCTTTTTGATGTACTCATCATCCCAATGCGGCGCGGAATATTGTACGCGCGCACCAAGGGCGCGCAGCTCTCTTCTGAATTCCTGAACGGTGAAATATGTGTATTCAAAGGGCAGGCGGCTTTCCCAAATCTCGCGATTATCTTTACGCATGATAAATTCATAAGCCCATTTATAGGGCAGGCGGAATAATCGTGTACGCGGAAAACGCGGGGGGAGTTCCTCTAAAAAGAAACCACCACAGCCAGGATCTTGTTTCGGGCGTGCATGTTCTGAATACCAAACCAGAAGATCGGCTTCACATAGATCGGCCAGTTCGTCACTTATGCTGTCCTCATCATGCATTTCCAGCAGGACAAAGTCTGTGCCTTCTGGTTTTGTGTAATCACGGATAAACATTGTCCCGTCATTTTTCAGCATCGAAAATTGCTTTCGCAATGTGTCGGTGATGATGCGCTCATTATAACGTGCATTGGAAAATACCTGATGCAAGATATAGGAATTTATGATGGCATCAATGGATTCTGGCTCAAACAGATCACTGGAGACATCGCCGATCTTGAATTCCAGATTATGTGTTTGGTATTTTTCTTTGGCAACGCGGATGGTCTTTTTACTTTTATCAACACCAATAAAGCGCACTTTCGGGTTTAGGACGGCCATCGCATAGGTCAGCTCACCATCATTACATCCCATATCCAGCACCTTCGCACCTTCATCAAGCAACAGATGCGACAGGGTAAACCATGCGCGATGCACAACGTTATAGGGTATATCTTTGAGCATATAATTACGCTCTTCGATATAATCTATTGTTTCGTCTTTGAATAGGTCGGTGTTATCTGTCTCTGTCATGAGCCTTAATTCTTTTTTTTATCCCGCTTTTATATATGGTTTTTTTTGCTTTTCCAAGCGATGCATCATACAATTATCGGAAGGAAAACGCACGAATTATATATGAAGTCCGTGAAATATGAAGCCTCTTTACGCGCATGCACAATCAACATTGAAGTCTATTCTTGCGGATGGGCTTAACCTTATTTTGCCGCCGCGTTGTCCGGTGACGGGTGATATTGTTGATGCACAAGGCATGATTTCATCCGATGCGTGGCGGGATCTTGTGTTTATTGCCGATCCGTTATGCGCGCATTGTGGCGTGCCTTTAGCGTTCGAAACGGAAGGAAATGCGCGGTGTGTGACGTGTTTGGAAACGCCGCCTGTTTATTATTCTGCGCGTGCTGCTCTTCAATATAATGATATCAGCCGTGGTCTTATTTTGGGGTTTAAGCATGGTGATAAAACGCATGTTATTCAATCCTTTGTGCCGTGGTTAAAACAAGCGGGGAAAGAAATGTTAGGGCAGGCGGATTACCTTATTCCCGTGCCGTTGCATCCTGCGCGATTGATTATGCGGCGTTATAATCAGGCGGCTTTAATTGCCGGTGCGTTATCAAAATCCAGCGATATTCCGCACTTACCCACCGCGATGAAGCGTGTGCGCGCAACACCGTCTCAAGGGCATCTAACCAGTGATGAGCGTACCAAAAATGTGCAAAAGGCTTTTGATGTTTCTCCCAAATATCGGGACATGATAAAGGGCAAATCTATTGTCCTGATTGATGATGTTTTAACAACGGGTGCAACGGTGAATGAGTGTGCAAAACTGTTATATCACCACGGCGCAGGGCAGGTTGATGTCCTGACTTTGGCGCGCGTTGTTTTTGATTCGTGATATGGATGATATTAATCACTATATTTTTGTCTTTATGTCGTGTTAGAATCCACCATTATTCGTAATACCGTAAGGAGATATAAAATGGCAAAAATAGAAATATATACATGGTCGACATGTCCGTATTGCACGCGGGCAAAGGCGTTGCTTGATTCCAAAGGGGTGACTTACACCACTTACGATATTACGGGCGATGATGCCGCGCGCGCCAAAATGATAGAGCGCACAGGCGGGCCAAAATCCGTTCCTCAAATCTTCGTTGGTGATAAGCATTACGGCGGTTGCGATGAATTGCATGCTTTGGACGCGCAAGGAAAACTGGATGACGTTTTAAATGGCTGATATTTTAAAAGTGGCTTGCGTGCAAATGACAAGCAGCCCCGATATTCAAGAGAATTTAGAAAAGGCCGCGCATTTCATTCGCGAGGCTGCGGCACACGGCGCGACATTTGTCGTAACGCCCGAAAATACATGCCATATTCGCACACCAGCAGCGTTAAAGCTGGACAGTGCAAAGTCGCAGGACGCCCATGTCGGTGTGCCTTTCTTTGCCGCTTTGGCGCGTGAGCTTGGTATTAAGTTATTGATCGGCTCTATGGCGGTTAAGGAGGCGGAGGGGGAGAAGCTCCTTAATCGGTCATTCTTATTTTCTCCCGATGGGCGTGTGCAGGCGGTGTATGATAAAATTCACCTCTTTGATGTTGATTTACCCAATGGTGAAACATATTGCGAAAGTGATGTTATGGCATCAGGAAATGTTGCTGTTACTGCCAATATTGATGATGATTTCACTGCTGGTTTAAGTATTTGCTACGACCTTCGCTTTGCCTGCCTTTATCGGTCTCTCGCGCAAAGTGGTGCAAATGTTTTGTGTGTTCCTGCGGCGTTTACTGTTCCGACGGGGCAGGCGCATTGGGAAACCTTACTGCGCGCACGTGCCATTGAAACGGGCAGTTACGTTATTGCCGCCGCACAAGTGGGCGAGCATGAAGGCGGACGTAAAACGTATGGCCATTCCATTATAATTGATCCATGGGGCAGTATTATTGCCCAAGCCGACGAGGAAGAGGGCGTTATCCTTGCGGATTTTGATGTTGCCTCAGTAAGGAAGGCGCGGGCGGCTGTTCCTGCGCTGAAGCATGATAGAGATTACACAATCGAAAGGATGAATGATGAGCGATAAAGCAGGCTACCACAGAGAAACAAAGTTAATGCATGCAGGACGTAAGCCTGATGATTATTTCGGTGTGGTTAATCCGCCAATTTGTCGGGCATCGACAATTCTTTACAAAGATTTAGCCGCCTATTATGATCTTGACACGAATTTTCGTTATGGTCGCATGGGTAATCCTCTCTCTCAAGCCTTCGAAGGGGCGATGGCCGAATTGGAAGGCGGTTTTAATGCGATTTCGACATCAAGTGGCTTGTCTGCGATAACAACGGCGCTTTGGTCATTTCTTAAGGCTGGAGATCATTTTCTGATGGTGGATAGCTGTTACCCGCCAGCGCGATTTTTTGTGACAAAGCAGTTGCGCGCTTTTGGGGTTGATGTTGAATTTTATGATCCGATGATCGGCGCCGATATCCAAAGCCTTATCCGCGAGAACACCGCCGTTATTTATATGGAGACCCCCGGTTCTGCCAGTTTCGATGTGCAGGATGTTCCTGCGATTACGGCTGTGGCCAAGGCGCGTGGTATTATCACAATTGTTGATAACACATATTCTTCTGGCATATTATTCAGCCCGTTGGCGCATGGGGCGAATATCGTTTTGCAATCATGTGCAAAATATATTGGCGGGCATTCCGATATCAATCTTGGTGTTGTTATTGCCGATAATGAAGCACATTATAAAACCCTTAAATCTTGTGCTTTAAACCTTGGGGTTTGTGGCGCGGCAGAGGATATGTATCTTGCGCTGCGGGGGTTGCGTACATTGGAAATGCGCCTTAAGCAAGCCAGTAAAGGGATGCAGCCTGTCTTGGCATGGTTTCAAAATCGCCCCGAAATTGCAGGCCTTTATTCACCTATGCTGGCCGATCATCCCGGACATGATATCTGGAAACGTGATTTTTCCGGTGTAAATGGCTTATTCAGTGTGTTGCTCAAACCCGAATATACGATGGAGAGTATTGCGCGCTTTGTTGATTCGTTAGAATTATTCCCCGTCGGCAGCAGTTGGGGTGGATATGAAAGCCTGATCCAACCGCAAGATATGAAAGCCTATCGTTCTGACTGGAAAGAAGAGGGTTTCTTTTTGCGTTTTCAAATTGGTAATGAAAACACACAAGACCTTATCGCAGATCTGGAGCAGGGTATTTCGAACCTCAAGATTTAGGTGATATCACCAACCGTAACGCCAAGTGCTTCTGCCAAAGCCTTTAAAGCGCGGATTGAGCCATCTTTTTTCCCCGTTTCGATTTCTGTTAAATAGGGACGGGAAATACCTGATGCTTCGGCTAAATCTGCTTGTGTCATTTCGCGGAATTTGCGAATAATTCTGATTGGGTGTGTTTGTTGCGCGGCAATTTCGTCCAGAATATCATTGGGCAGCGTGCTGTCTGATCCTGTTGAACTTATTTCACGGTAATCATGTAATGGCACAAGAACATAGGGCTTGCCTTGAATGTGTAATAAGTCATATTTCATTTTAGAATCATCCATCTATTTGTCTGGAACAGTATTATCCACTTAATTTGGCAACATTGTATCAATATTTAGGCTGAGGTCTATAGGCTTTTTGTGGATTTTACATTGTGATTCAATAAATGGTCTTAATAGTTTGTTCGTAGAATTTTTTCTAATCAGCCTTGTTAAATTTATATGACTATATAGGGGTGTTAGGAAAAATTATGACAAAATCACTTCTGTGAGCAGCTCAATTATAGGAAAATAAACCTTATAAAGTCAATGTTATAATAATATTAGGTTTAAATCTTATTTTGCTGTGCTACATATCTTTCTATGAGTATTTCAAATTTTTACGAACACGCACCGCAAAGCGGTAAAGTTGAACGTCTTGTGATTATGTTGCATGGTGTTGGATCAAACGGGCAGGATTTAATATCACTTGCACCGATATTGTCGCAATATGCGCCTAATACAATGTTTATATCGCCTGATGCGCCGTTTGCGTGTGATATGGTGCCTGCGGGCTATCCCAACGCATATCAGTGGTTTTCTTTGGCTGATCGTGACCCGCATGTGATGTTATCGGGGGTGAAAAGCGTTTGCCCTCTGGTAGAAGAGTTCATCGAGGCGCAGTTAGAGCATTATGATTTAGCCGCCGACAAGCTGGCTTTGCTTGGGTTTTCGCAAGGAACGATGACCAGTTTGCACGTTGCACCACGCTTAAAATCAAAAATCGCAGGTGTCTTAGGGTTCTCTGGTGCTTTGCTCTGGGATGAGGATGCGGCGAAAGACTTGCAGAAAATGCCTATATGCCTAATCCATGGGGAAGCGGATGATGTTGTGCCTGTGCAGGCATGGTCTATGGCGAAAGAGATGCTTTCGGCGCATGGGTTTGAGGTTTCAGGTCACACAAGCGCAGGTTTAACGCATTCAATTGACCAGCAGGGAATCGACGCTGGTGGCGCGTTTTTAAAGAAAACATTCAATTTTTAACGCCTCCTATATTGCGTTGCAGCAAAGGCTCTCTATTTTTCTTTATATCCAGCAGGGTATTGAAAACAAACAATTTATTGTGATTACGGAAAATGAATCACCGCAATAAATTGTGGAGTGCAGCAATGAAATTTGCATTTCTTGTAATAATATTACCTAAACTTATGGTACAATAGCTTTATGAGATGCGAGGCCTGCAGGCTATTATAACGCCTTCCTGTGCAGACTTCCGACATGCATTTTGTCATGTGAAGCGTTCTGTTTCTTATTGGCAAAGTCAAAGCGATAAGAGAGGAGAGTCTTCTTATGAACATAGTAACAACGCCATTAGATATACCTTTAGAGAGGTGCCACGCCTTAATTCTGAACGCGGATTTTAGACCGCTGAGCTATTTCCCTCTATCTGTATGGTCTTGGCAGGATGCTGTTAAGGCTATTTTTCGAGGGAGTGTGAGTGTGGTTCATGAGTATGAGCGGATCGTCAGATCACCGGAATTAGAGATGAATTTGCCCTCTGTACTTGCATTAAAGGAATATGTGCCGACGACTAGAAGTCCGGCCTTTACGAGATTTAATTTATTTTTGCGCGATAAGTGGCGGTGCCAATATTGCGGCGATAATTTTCAGACCCATGATTTAACCTTTGATCATGTGGTGCCCCGCTCAAAAGGCGGGTTGACGAATTGGGAGAATATCGTGGCGGCATGCCAGTGCTGTAACACGAAAAAGGGAAATAAAATGCCGGCCGATATAGGGATGTACCCATTGGTAAAGCCGCGGCAGCCTTCAATTTACGAGCTTCAAGATAGAGGCCGAAGGTTCCCCCCAAATTTTCTGCATGAGAGTTGGGAAGATTTTTTGTATTGGGATGCAGATTTAACGGAATAAAAAGTTTTGGTATGCAGAAGGTGTAATCCCGAACATACCATTAACCAGCGCAAACACCCATTGATACGGGCATGGTGTCCATTGAAAAAGGGGATGCGCGAAGTGCAATGAAAGGAGTACGTTATGTTTACACATATCACAAATCTTGCACATTTACGCTCAATCACGCAGGCCCTCGGGTTCTTCCTGTTCTATACGGTCTTGCTGGTAGGGTTATCAACCTTCCTTGGCCACTATATGGGTGTGCTTGGTATGGTTGATGGCACAGTTGGAACCTTCTTCGAAGGCAGCTACTGGCATACTTTGGTTGGAACGGGCTGGACGCTGATTATATCCAGTATGATCTTATCAGGTAAAAAACTGACCAATGATATGATGGCCGTTATCGTATCTCTTGTTGGCGTATATTTATCATACAAGGTTGATATCGTTTTAGGAATGGTTGTGGTGTCATACTTGACCACGCTTGAAAAAGGTAAATAGACTGAAACTATGATTTAAAAGCGGAAAAGCCGGTGTGTTTATGCTCCGGCTTTTTTATTATGATATATCTGTATTCTACAGAAAACCTTGACTTTCTGCGGTTCTTGGTCGTATTGTGCTTTCATAATTTTTGAAAGTATCGGTTATGTTTGATGATTTATTTGATTTCGGGAAGAAACGCACGTTGAAGCAATCCGTAGGATTCTTCTTGTTTCACGGTGGTTTGGCTGTTGGTGTTATGACTCTTTTGAGTGTAGCTGTTTAGATTTTGCGACCATAATTGCGCTGACAATACAGAAAATAAACAAGCCAAAACAAAGTGCTATATTATAATTTGCCATGGATAGACCAAGGATAGGGTCTTGCCACGGGATCTTGCTGCAATCGCCCATGGGTGCGCTCATAATGTTTTCAAGGATGCTTTTGGTGTGGCTATTCTCCAAAAACACGACGGAACAGCCTTCTACCGCGGATGTCCACCAATGTTGTTCAACACCTGTGTGATAGCTGGCGATGATGCTGTTTATCAGGAAAGTTATCCCGCAAATGCTGAGTAATGCTGTGGCGATGGGTGTTTTCTTACGTAAGGTTAAGCCGATCAGACTTAAAAATAACCCAAAGGCGAAGGGGTATCGTTGATAGATGCAAAGGATGCAAGGCTCTAATTCCAATAGACCTTCGGCGATAAAAGCGGCGGTCAAAGATGTGAATGATATAAGGGCGATGAGTGCAAAGGACAGTGATGGAGTACTTAATATTATCTTGATTCTATTCATCACGTACGCCTCACTTTTCTTATAAGTAGGCTTTATAAATAAGCCTTTATCGTTTCCTTTACAAGGTCGATCCCCTCTGTGCCCAAAAATATGACGACCATCGCTAATGCTCCCACCCACAGCATACCAATAACCGCGCCTGATAAGACAGCAAGTCCATCGCGTGTAATAACACCAATCGACATCAGGGCAATACCAAGGCTGGGGATTGTATTGGTCAGAGGCAGGGGAATGCATATTGTTAGCGCCATGATGAGACCAAAAATCCCTATCAGGTGCGAGAATATGCCAAGTGTTGCGAATTCTAGCCGTGGTTTGATGAAGCGTTCTATTTTTGCAGCCCAAGGCAGGATTGCTTTTATCATCGCGCTCATTCTTTCGCGCTTAATGGTTTTGGTACGCATCCATCGTGGCAGCCATATTGTGTGTCTGCCGAGGGCTTGCTGCGCGGTCAACAGGATAAGCGGGGAGGCCAGCAATATGTTAATCCCCGGTGGCACGGGAACAGGCAAAGCCATAGGGATGGATAATATAAGAAGCAAAAGCCCAAAGCCACGCTCATGAACGGCTTCCAGTAGATTATCAATACTGACCGTTTCACCGCTCATATTGGCATCAATGTCTTTGAATATGTCTGATATACTATGCATGTAGATTGAATAACAAATATTGGCCTTTTTGACGAGAGGGAAATTAAAGAATATTGCACTGTTGTATCTTTGGTCTTTTTTACATGATGTAAATGTGGGGCTGTTCGCCGTTTAATGGTTTGAGACTTTTGTTCGTTTTCCCCTGAGGAGAGCCCTAACCGCGAAAGCATCTTGAAAGAATTACAAGAAAAGCATGGACTTTCTAAAGAGGAATTGTTAGAAGTTTTGCAGGGTCAGTAAATGATCCAGACTAACACTATTAGAGGCATCGGCAGATGCGCTTACCAGTCTAATAGATGCAATTCAATGGGCGCGTGGCGGAACTGGTAGACGCGCAGGATTCAAAATCCTGTTTCCTTGGAAGTGAGAGTTCGATTCTCTCCGCGCCCACCAACATCCTTAAAAAATTTCCGATTGGATATTGTATGATTGTTCCAGATGCGGCAGATAGAAAAGCTCTTTTCGTAATTGATGTTCAACCTTTGACCTGCAAAGGTGATGTGCCTCCAGTTATTACAGATAAAATTACTCGCTATATTGAAAAAGTGCCATATGACGCCTATGTGTTGGCGGAATATCATGCGCCGTTGCGAACAATGTTTTACAAACAGCAGGGTTTTTCGCTTACGAAAGAGGAAACAGGAAAAACCTGTGAGTCTGTTATGGAGGTTTTAAAGCCTTATGAAGCGAAGGTTTTGCACGTTCAAAAGGCGACGCGATCCTGTTTTAGGGGAGATGATCTGAATAATTTGCAAAATTTTTTGACGCAGAGGAAAATAGAAGAAATTCATTTTGTTGGCTTTGATATCAATGATTGTGTATTAGCCAGTGCCTATGACGCTATTGATTTAGGGTATTATAGTTTTGTTCTTGAAGAACTCTGCCATCATAACTCAGGCATTCAGGAACTGAAAGATGCGGCTTTAACAATTTTTCATCGTCAGAATATGACCAATAATTGTTTGCACGACAAAATCGGGCGCAAGAGTATTGAGCTGTAATAAATTGTTGCAATCTGCCGTTAAAAATCTTCTTGTTATTAGAATTATGGGGCAGGTGTGCTGTTTGTTGGTCCGTTTATTTCGCTATTAACCTGTTCTTCTCTGTTTATAATGGCATCTGAAGCGTTTCCGAGTAAGCCATCATTGCTTTTCACGCCGTCAACGGCAAGGCGAAGGCCATCTTTGCCTAGTTCAGAGGTCTTATCTTGTACTGCATTAGAAAAATTTGAAATTAATGATCCTATTTCCTCAAGCCAGCTAGGCCCATGAGTTTCCAAAAGTTCTTGATTCGTTAGTTCTGGTGCCTGACCGTATTCTTGTGCTATTTGTGCAGAACGCAAGGCGGCGTCAAGTGAGGCGTCTGTCGGTTCATAATCAACGATGCCTTGCGCGGCCATTTGCCCCTTCATCTGCTCGATAAGAAGCTCGCACTGTGCTTTTCCTTCTGGTGTTTCTTTAAAATCGGCTGAATTTTGCTTTGATTGAGCGGCGACGCTATCATCATATGGATTAAAATGAGAGAAGCTGCCATACTTCTCTTCGTCCAAATTAATGAAATCCAGTTCCCACACCTTTATGCTCTCACCCATTATTTTATCCTTATAATTATTATATTGAACCATTATAAGTCATTTTGTTGCTTAAGCGCAAATTATTTGTGTTATTCTGTCAATTGTGGCGTGGATGTTCTCAGCTAACTGCTTTTAGAAGACGCCCCCCCC
>NVUR01000028.1 GCA_002401965.1 Alphaproteobacteria bacterium | reverse complement strand
TGATAAAAAACTCCATCGTCAACGCCATAAAATCGAGAATATGTTTGGGCGTCTAAAAGACTGGAGACGCATCGCTACCCGCTATGACAGATGCGCACATACCTTCTTCTCTGCTATTTGTATCGCGGCTGTTGTTATATGGTCGATTTAATGAGTCCTGAGCCTAGATCGATGGGCTTTAAAGGTGTGTTGCGTCTGTAACTACTCAGGAACGCCTTGCACTTCAACAAGAGCAAAGTATTTTATCGAACACACCTATGTGGCTCCACCGGATAAAGCGGTTGCACAAAGTCTTGTTCAGACCATATTCTGCAGGCGCATCGCGCCATTAAAGACTACGCTTAAAAACATGGATAATACCACTGAGTACACGTAAATCATCAACGCGCGGAACGCCACGAGACGGTGGAAAGTAAGGTTTAATTGATCTGGGGTTAAATAATATAAGTTGTACATGATGGCATCTCCTTCATTATCAGTAAATCATAAATCATCCATTGGGGAAATCATATTTATACGTCCTGAACCTAATTAAATGATGCTTTATCCGCCCAAACTGGCCTGTTCCAATCTATGCCTTCGAGCGACATCTAAAGCTGGGCTTTAGTGAGGTGTGCCGTGCCTGGCCGCATGAAACGACCATTTTATCATATAATGGCTTCACACGATCAGCCCGACGCCCGAGAAATACGGCCTTGCTTTCAATAATATTCGATTCAATTTGTTTTTAACCAGAGCGGACAGGCCATCAATACCGTTGATGCATATCAGCACACCACATGCAAAGTATATTCTAGGGGGTAGGTCTATAGCCATTGTGCAACACCCATAAAATTTTAGGGGGAATTTAATTTTAGGGGGAATTTGCAGAAAAGCATGGCGCTAATATTATAGAAAAAGAGAGACATGTCGATAAGCCTGCAACTTTTTCGTTGGAAATTGTTACGGATAATATTGACCTCAAATACTCTCGTTTTAAACTGGAAAAGTTTATAACCTTTCAGATAAAGATCAATTATCGCATGCTTTTGCCAAATTCGTACATGATGAAATGGGGTTTCAGGATGACTATCCTGTTGTAGGGAAGCATTTTGGAGTCATAACTGTAGGACATGATAAAGCGCAGGAAAATCCTTCAGGAACATATTTTGATGTTGAAAAGGGTGATGCGCTTAAGATATCGCTGGTGCATGAAATATATACGAAGGAAGATTCTGATTTTAGTAATTTAACGCCGGATGATCCGCTCTATGATCTTAACTTGTAGGAATGAGGTTGGGGTGTTAAAGTACCCCGTACATACCTTGTTGTTTTTATTGTAAAATTTTGTTGACACCGCACGTTATATCCTTCATAAAGCCTCATCTTTTAAAATATAAAAGCAAATGAAAGTCTAAAAGAGATGAAAACATATTCTGCAAAACCTGCCGAGGTGGAGAAAAAGTGGATTATAATTGATGCAGAGGGCGTTGTTCTTGGTCGCCTTGCAAGTATTATAGCACTACGTCTTCGCGGCAAGCACAAGCCTGAATTCACACCACATGTGGATTGTGGCGATAACATTATTGTCATTAACGCCGAAAAAGTACATTTGACTGGTCGTAAACGCGAAAAGTCAATTTTCTTCTGGCACACTGGTTATCCGGGCGGTATCAAACAACGCACTAAAGGTCAGATCCTTGATGGTAAACACCCTGAGCGTGTTGTTCAAAAAGCTGTGGAGCGTATGCTTCCTAAAGGGCCTTTGGGACGTACAGTATTCAAAAATATGCGCGTATATGCTGGAACTGAACATCCGCATGAAGCACAAAAGCCGGAAGTTCTAGATGTTGCATCTATGAACCCAAAAAACAAAAGGTAGGGCATAATCATGGCTGATAAAAAAGACGAAAAAATTACAGATCTTAAAGACATCGGCAGTGCCGTTGCAGAAACGAAAGTTGATGCGCCTGCTGCTGATAAAACTGAAGACGCTGAAGTTACTGCTCCTGTTAAAAAAGAGCCAAAAATCGACAAACTAGGTCGTTCATACGCAACTGGTCGTCGTAAAGACGCAGTGGCACGTGTATGGATCAAGGCCGGTTCAGGTAAAGTCACAGTGAACGGCAGGGATCAAGCCGACTACTTCACACGCACAACCCACCGTTTGATTCTAAATCAACCGTTCTTGGTTACGGATCGTGTTGGTCAATTCGACGTTATCTGTACTGTTAAAGGTGGTGGTCTATCTGGTCACGCTGGCGCGGTACGTCACGGTATTTCACGTGCGCTTGAAAACTTCGAGCCAACATTACGTCCGCCTTTGAAGAAAGCTGGCATGATGACACGTGATGATCGTATTGTTGAACGTAAGAAAGTCGGTAAGCATAAAGCCCGTCGTACGAAGCAGTGGGCCAAAAGATAATAAATTTGATTGTACGCTACGTTATCCTGCGGATCACATATATTTATATATGCGTCGCCTTGGATGCCTGACGTACAAACAAATTATATTACTTTTAAAACGCTTTTCGTTTTCTTTCGTGAAAATTCTACGAGCAAACTATATAGAATTCAAAACGTCCCCTTGGAGTATTTCCATCGGGGCGTTTTTTCGTTATGCTGTGTTTATGATGAAAAAAATATTGAATTTATGTGCCGTGGGATCGATTCTGTTTGTGACCCTTAGTGCGTCGCAAGCCAAAGCCACACAATGTGCCTATGGTGAATTAATGGTTGATTTCGTGCAGGTGCAAACCTTCGCGCCAGAGGATTTCTACACTGCGAATATTATTGGCACGATTGATCTTCCTAACCCGAATTATGCCTATACTTTAAAACTTGAGCCATTCAAAGCAGGTGGAATGGTGCGCGGGACGTTACAGCTGTTTGAAAAAGATGCAGAACGGAAGAATGCCGCCGTTATTACCCCGACTACAATCGAAAGCACGATAAAAATTCCCTTTGATGCAGCGGGTGTTTTCATTGATGTGGTGAAGACGTTTAATTGGGGCGCCGAATATTTCACAGTAAAATTCCAAGAAGGCTTTAATGGTACAAAATCCCTTTGTATGCCTGCGGAGGTCTATAAGTAAATGAGCCAATTTATCTTGCCCTATAAAGGCATTATCCCCCAAATCCATGACAGCGCCTTTATCGCACCCTCGGCTTCCATTATTGGTGATGTGCAAATCGGGGAGGATAGCAATATCTGGTATAATTGCGCGCTGCGCGGGGATGTGAATGACATCAAAATCGGTAAGCGCACGAATATCCAAGACGGCACAGTCATTCATGTTACGACCAATTTTCAAGGCACTCACGTTGGTGATGATGTCACCGTCGGGCATCTGGCAATCTTACATGCCTGCACGATAGAGGATTTCGGCTTTGTCGGTATGCAAGCCTGCGTCATGGACGGCGCGGTGGTGGAAAGCCACGGTATGCTCGCCGCAGGTGCATTACTCACCCCAAATAAACGCGTGCCTTCGGGTGAGCTCTGGGCAGGCAGCCCCGCCAAATACATGCGCGACCTAACCGATAAAGAACGCGCCTACCTCAAATGGTCCGCCCCACATTATGTTGAACTGGGTCGGGAGCATAAGGCGAGTGTTGGGTCTTGAGCGAAGGTATTTCTTTTAAAAAGCCAGCTGGTTTTACTCCATTCTTTGTTGCTAAATTAACGCAGAAGAAAAAATTGTTTTGGTCCTATGCTATTTTGTTGTTCTTAATATTCGGTGTGAATAATACTTTTCTTGAGGCGGATAGTGATGGCGTTGTTGCTTCTCTAACGATGATTTGTATGTGTGTAGCTTATATTTTATATGCTCGTTATTTGAATAAGAACCCTAATATTATTGAGGTGTCGGACAAAGGAATCTGGTTTCCAGTGCGTCGGATATTTATTTCCAAGGATAGATTTTATAAAGCAATTAAAGTGCAGACAATCCTGTATACTCGTGCGGGTAAGACGGATATTCAAAATGTACATATTTTTTTTAAAGCGTCACGTAAGGAGCGCCGCTATCTAATGTGGAGGCTTGCTTTCACTAAAATTAAATATAAGTTATCTCCAGCGCAATATCAGGTGACACTGCCCATTCTGTACACGGTAGGTCACGGAGACGATATTCAGTTGGACGTTCCAAAAACTGAACTCATACGAGTCTTAAATAGCTTGAAGTGTGAACCTTAATGACGGTCTACCGCCTTACCTTAACATAACTCCCCGGAGCAGCTTCAATGCCTTTACCGACTTTACGTGCCGCTACTTCACCGCCGCCAAAGTCACTGACCCATTTATCCCATGCAGGCCACCATGAACCATCATGCTGTTCGGCATTGTCCAGCCATTCATCGGCGGCTTTAGGTATTTTATCATTTGTCCAATAACAATATTTGTTTTTCACAGGCGGGTTTACGACCCCCGCGATATGACCTGACGCGGCAAGGGTAAAGGTCACGTTATCACCGCTCATCAACCCAACGCCTTCATAGGTCGCCTTCCATGGCGCGATATGATCTTCGCGGGCGGAAATAAAGTGACGTGGGGTTTTGATGATTGATAAGTCAACGGGCGTGTCATTCACATCAATACCGCCAGCCTCAATCAGTTTGTTATCTTGATACATATTCCGCAAGTAAAAGCGATGCATCGCGGCGGGCATATTGGTGCAATCATCATTCCAATAGAGCAGGTCAAAGGGAAATGGCTCACGCCCCATCAAATAGTTATTTACTACAAATGACCATATCAGGTCATTGGCGCGCATCAGGCTGAAGGTCTTTTGCATCTCTTTACCGTCCAAAACGCCGTGCTTATCCATCATTTCATCCAGCACATCCAGTTGCGCGTCATCAAGGAACAGCTTCATATCGCCTGCATGCTCAAAATCCAGCAAGGTGGTTAAAAACGTTGCAGATGCAATGCGGTTGTCTTGTTTGTTTTGGGTCAAATAGGAGAGGGTGGTCGCCAGCAATGTCCCGCCGAGGCAGTATCCAACGGCATTGGTTTGTGCTTCACCTGTGATGTTCTCGATTTGAGTGAGGGATTCCAAAATCCCCTCATTCATATAATTTTCAAACTGCTTCTGCGCCAATGTTGCATCTGGATTAACCCACGAAATCACGAAAACCGTGTGACCCTGTGCAACAGCCCATTCGATCAATGAATTACCAGGGCGCAGGTCAAGGATGTAATATTTGTTAATCCATGGCGGTATAATTAACAGCGGCGTTTTATGCACTTTGTCGGTTGTTGGTTCATATTGGATCAATTGCATCATGTCGTTTTGGTGAACCACTTGTCCTTTTGTCATGGCGATATTCTTGCCTAGTTCAAAAGCCGTATTATCGGTGGTGCGAATGTTGAGCTTTCCGTCCTTGATGTCACTCATCAGGTTTTCAAACCCTTTGACTAAATTTTGTCCACCTGTTTTCATGGTTTCATTAAGAACCTCAGGATTTGTCATCATAAAATTGGTTGGGGACATCGCATCGGTGAACAGCTTTGTTTGGAAATTTAATTTTTCTTTTTTATTTTTGCTCAAACCATCAACGTCCTCAATGGTTTTCTCCATGTGATTACAGGTCAGAAGGTAGGATTGTTTGATAAAGTCGAACAGCGCATTTTCTTGCCATTCAGGTGCTTTAAAGCGTCTGTCGCCTTTTTCAGGGGCTATCGGCGTATGCTCTGTCGTTTGCCCCATGAATTTGTTGATGCTGTCTTGCCATAAATTCATCCAGTCTTGCGCGTGTTGGGCTTGAACCTCCATAAATTTGCTGGGGTCTTTTGCGATGCGATCAAGAAACTCCATATAGCTGTCTTGGACATTCATCGGGTCAAAATCAATAGAGGAAAATTGATCCATAGAATCTGCACTGCCATATTTGCCGATATAGTCATTGAATAGGGGCTGTGCTTTTTCATACGCGTCAACCAAAGCCTGCCCCAGAGCCACAGGATCTGGCATTTTAAAGGCTTGTTCGTCTGAGGGCTTGTTTGAATTTTGGGCGTTGGTCATTATATTTTTCCAGTTATGATTGGGCATTAAAGCTATAGAAGAAAAAGTTAGTTTAGTCTTGTCTGCATTTAGTTCTCCATAATTTTTACTCTACATGTGAAAGCTGTGTTTTTGACCTGAAAGTATATCAGTTTCAGCTATCTAACTTGAAATCTCAATACAGTTTTGAGCTTTTCTGGTGCAACTCTTCGTGTATCTGGAAGATATATTTCTCGATGCACTTTAGAAAAACGAGTAAGACCTTCTGAATTTGCAAATAATTCCATTTTTTCAAAGCTGGCTGGCTCATCTTCAAATTTACCTAGATGAAGCATTTGAATACATTTTCCCTCGGAAATGGATTTAAATTCTACTTTATCCAAAAGAGGATTAGGTTTCTTTTTCTTCACATAGTCAAGCATTTCACAATAGAAATTTTTATCAACAAAATCTGGTTGACGAATCATCAGTTGATAAACTAAATCCTCTATATTGATAGTTCCTGAGAAATTCTTTTTAGCGTTATTATTAATATCCCAAACGCCCTCCAATGGGTAAACTGTAAAATCAAAATAGCCGGTTGGCTTCACATCCATTTTTTTAGGCAGCATTTTTATTGCATATGCGAGGGGGTATAACGTACCTATGCATTCCGTAAAAAGTTTCCCTGCTGGGCTTCCCTCACCATTAATTGTTAAGAATTTAAATTCTGGAACCTCGACAATTTCTGGCCTATCCTTAGGGATATATAGTTTTTTCTCTCTTTTTCTCCACTCATATTTATCTGGCATTTGTAACGGCTTTTCTGACTTAATATCGGCGGAGGTCTTTCTTGCTGTACTCACAAAACGACCTTCCGAGGGGGGGGGAGAATATTAATGTAATCTAGCACATTATGCTTTTTTGCCAAGCGTCTTTTTTCTTGTGCCCTGTGATTATATCAAGTGTTATATAATGGATTCAAAGATGTTAGTTTGATTGTGATTGGGCATTAAAACACTATGTCGGTGCAAAAAGCAAGCCAACTCCCTTGCAACATATCGCAAAGAAGGCTAAGACCATTATTCAACTTTAGACGCCATCAATAAAGGGTAATAGCAACATGAATAAACCATTTCGCATCGGTATCGCCGGATTAGGAACTGTTGGTGTGGGGGTAATTAAAGCTCTTACGAAGAATGCTGATATTATTGCGTTGCGTGCAGGTTGTGAGATTAAAATTGTTGCGGTTTCTGCGCGCAATAAAGGTCAAGATCGCGGTGTGGATATCTCCGGTTTTGAATGGGTGGATAACGCTGTGGATCTTGCGCGTTATGGCGATCTTGATGCTGTTATTGAATTGATTGGCGGATCAGAGGGCGTGGCAGCAGATCTTGTGAATGGCACGTTGGATAATGCCCGTCATGTTGTAACCGCGAATAAGGCGTTGTTGGCGCATCACGGTTATGACCTTGCGCTTAAGGCAGAAGATAAAGGCGTGTCCTTGACCTATGAAGCCGCCGTGGCAGGCGGTGTCCCGATTATAAAGGCATTACGTGAAGGGCTGGCGGCCAATAAAATTCATGCCGTCTATGGTATTCTCAATGGTACTTGTAACTATATTCTGACCATGATGCGCGAAACAGGGCGCGATTTTGCGGAAGTTCTGAAGGAAGCACAAGAGCTTGGTTACGCCGAGTCTGATCCGACTTTTGATGTTGAGGGAATAGATGCGGCGCATAAGCTATGCCTGATAACCTCCATTGCATTTGGCGTTAAGCCTGATTTCGGCGAGCTGCAAGTTCAGGGAATAAGCAACATTAACGCAACGGATATAGCATCAGCAACTGAGTTCGGCTATCGCATTAAGTTGCTTGGTATTGCCCGTGACGTTGATGGTGAAATTATGCAAAGTGTGGAACCATGCTTGGTTCCGATACATTCACCGATGGGCATTATCGAAGATGTCTATAACGCCGTTTATGTGGAAGGTGATTCCGTAGAAAGCCCATTATTCACAGGTAAAGGTGCGGGCGAGGGGCCAACGGCGTCTTCAGTCGTGGCGGATATCATTGATCTGGCGCGCGGCATTCAAGTACCGACCTTTGGTATAGCGGCAAAGAATTTAAAAGAAGCCCCACGGATTTCAATGGGGGATACACGCGCACGGTATTATTTACGCTTAAATGTAATAGATCGCGCAGGTGTGATTGCGGATATAGCCTCTATCTTGAAGGATAATGATATATCTATTGAGAGCTTGGTACAGCATGGTCGTGACCCGGATCACGTTGTGCCAATTGTTTTAACATGCCATGAAACGCGTCATGCCGCTATGATAGAGGCGGTTTCCCTTATAGAAAACTTGGATAGTTGTGCGGAAAAACCTTGTCTCATGCGTATTGAAGAGCTATAGGATAGACAGCAAAATAGGATAAACCAAAATGACACAAGCACGAGCAGGCAATATGACACAAGATACAAACGCAGAATTAATGGATCGTAACCTTGCAATGGAAGTTGCACGTGTAACTGAGGCAGCAGCTCTTGCGGCGTCTAGGTTGGTTGGTCGTGGTGATAAGATGGCTGCGGATCAGGTTGCTGTTGATGCGATGCGCTCTGCGCTGAATACGCTCCACATTCAAGGGCGCGTGGTTATTGGTGAAGGTGAACGTGATGAAGCGCCAATGCTTTATATTGGTGAAGAAGTTGGTGCAGGCAATGGTGGCCCGCGCATCGATATCGCGCTTGACCCATTGGAAGGCACAGATATTACGGCGGCTGGTGGCCCTAATGCTTTGGCTGTTATTGCGCTGACAGATGAAGGTGGGTTTTTGAATGCACCGGATGTTTATATGGATAAAATCGCGGTTGGCCCGGGTATTGATGCCAATATTCTTGACCTTGATGCACCAATTGCCGATGTGTTGGCGAAGGTCGCAAAAGAAAAGGGCGGCAGCATTAATGAGCTAATGGTTTGTATTTTGGATCGTCCGCGTCATGAGCAACTAATTGCTGATGTGCGTGCGTCAGGCGCGCGGATCAATTTGATTGGTGATGGAGATGTTAGTGCGATTATCGCGACAACTGACCCTGATACAGGTATAGATTTGTATGTTGGTTCAGGCGGCGCACCGGAAGGTGTTTTGGCTGCGGCGGCGTTGCAATGTATTGGTGGCTCAATGGTGGGTCGCCTAACATTCCGCAATGATGATGAGCGCGGCAGAGCAGAACGTTGGGGCATTACTGATCTGAATCTAATTTACACAACGGATGATCTTGCAAAAGGCGACAACGTAATGTTCGCGGCAACGGGTGTGACCGATGGTTCAATGCTTCGCGGTGTGCGTCGCTACCCAGGTGGTGCAAAAACATCAACGATTGTTATGCGTTCCAAGTCCGGCACAGTGCGCCGCATTGAAGCAACACATAATTTGAACCGTAAAAACTGGTTGAAGTCTATTTAATAGCTTTTCGTTTCTGCGCGAATCTTTTACTCTGTCTGTATGTCAGAAAATATTGTTTCACATTCCTTAAATAAGGCGCGTTGGGTCATTCCCGATGTGGCCATTGATGACGTTGACCTTTTGGTGCGCCGTCATGATGTCCCCGAAATTGTGGCGCGTTTATTGTGCCAGCGCGGCGTTGCATCTGAAGATGTGGCGAGCTTTCTTAACCCGACACTAAAGAATGACTTTCCTGATCCATTCTCTCTAAAAACGATGGGTGATACGGCGGAAGACATAGCAATAGCCATTGAAAATGGAGAAAAATTTGCCATTTTCGGTGATTTTGATGTCGATGGCGCAACCTCATCCGCAGTTCTTTATCGGTTCTTAAAAGCGGTTGGCGTTGATGCGCCGATCTATATCCCTGATCGTTTGAGCGAGGGTTATGGCCCCAATATTGATGCACTCAAGAAACTGAAAGAGCAGGGTGCAGATATTCTAATGATGCTCGATTGCGGGACAACGGCGTTCGATATCGTGAAAGAGGGGACGGATATCGGCCTCAAAATCGTCATTCTGGATCACCATGAAGCAGAGGATGATTTACCTGAATGCTGGCACGTGATTAACCCAAAACGCAAAGATGATACCTCTGACCTTGATATGCTTGCGGCTGTTGGTGTGACCTTTATGATGTGCGTCGCGACTAATAATCGCCTGCGTGAGCGTGGGTTTTATACAAATAAAGGGATCAGTGAACCGAATTTGAAGGGGCTGCTGGATATTGTTGCGCTTGGCACAGTTTGCGATATGGTGCCGTTAACGGGGGTGAACCGCTTGTTCATTCGCATGGGTTTTGCCGTGCCTTATGATCAAATGAATATTGGAATTAAGGAACTGATGAGTGTCGCAGGGATCACGCCGCTAATATCGACATATGATTGCGGATTCGTTCTGGGGCCGCGCATTAATGCGGGTAGTCGCGTGCATGAAGCTGACTTAGGCGCACGACTTTTAAGCAGTGATAATGCGGAGGAGTGCAAGAACATCGCTTGGACGCTGAATGATTGCAACGATAAACGCAAAGCGATCCAAAAAACCATGGAGGAACAAGCCATTGCCATGGTCGAAGACCTAGGCCTGCAAGATGATCCGCTGATTTTACTGGATCATGAGGATTGGCATCCGGGTTTAAGTGGCCTCGTCGCGGGGCGCATTAAAGAGAAATATAAAAAGCCGAGCTGCGTTGTGACTTATGCGCATAATCTCTCGGGAGAGAAGGAGGGGCGCGGGTCAGGGCGCTCCATTCCCGGCATTCACATCGCGCAAAGCTTTATCAATGCACGTCTTGCGGGGATACTTGAAAAGGGCGGCGGTCATGCTATGGCGGGTGGTTTCACCATGAACCCCGATAAACTGGATGATTTACGCAGCTTTTTAAGCGAAGATATCGCAAAACAGATGGAAAACACCGATACCAACGTTGAAACCGTTATTGACGGCGTGTTAACGGTGCAAGGCATTACCCTTGATCTGATCGATTTACTGCAAAATAGAGTAGGGCCGTTCGGCCAAGAACAGCCGGAGCCTGTCTTTATGCTTAAAAATGTCCGTATTCATAAGGCTGATGTTCTTGGCGGCGCGCATATTCGGGTCATGATTAGTGACTGGGAAGGCGGTACGCGGGTGAAAGCCATGGCGTTTCGCAGTGTTGATACACCGCTTGGCGATGCTTTACTTAAAAGCGGCACACAGGCTTTTCATATTCTTGGTCAGCTTAAAATCAATGAATGGCAAGGCCGTAAATCCGCTGAGATGCATATCGTTGACGCGACGCCGGCATCCTAAGCACCGCGCAAATCAAACTATTATGTTATAATATATCATTATTTCTTTGCGTATTGAGCGCAGGGCGGTTATAAAGCCATTATCAATTGATAATTAAAGCAACCTTTTAGAGGTAATGAACATGACACAGATAAAACGCGTGCAAGGTATATTCTCTTGGGTTGTTGTCCTATCCGAAGTCAGCCATGTTTTCTGCTGTGTGTTGCCGAGCATCTTTAGTGTGCTGACTATTTTTGTTGGTATGGGCGTTATTGGCGTGATGCCTGTCTGGATGGAAAGCACGCACCACGTTATGCACGATTGGGAAATCCCGTTAATCGGAATGTCTGCATTTATTCTTGTGCTTGGCTGGGGTTTGCATTTCATCAGCAAGCGCATTGATTGCCATGATACCGGATGTGGCCATGGCCCATGTGGTACGAAGAAAAACAAAACCGCAAGGACATTAAAAATCGCTACGTTTCTATTCGTAATTAACGTGATAATTTATTTATCCGTGCATTCTCCCTTATAGACATCATCAGGGTTAAATAGCTTCTTTTCATCAATAAACGCCATTTTAACATTAAGATCACCTTGTATCTTTCTGTAAAAGCAAGATTTTCTGCCTGTGTGGCATGCGCCCTCATCCGTTTTGACCTTAATCCAGATGCAATCTTGGTCACAATCCGTGCGCATTTCGGTAACTTTTTGAATATGACCACTGGTCGCACCTTTATGCCATAAAGATTTACGGCTGCGAGACCAATAATGCGCCTCGCCCGTTTCGATGGTTTTGTTCAATGCTTCTTCATCCATAAAGGCAAACATCAAAACATCGCCCGTTTTGTCGCAAGTCGCGACACATGGGATCAATCCCTTTTCATCGAATTTTGGTGTGAAGTCTAGGCTTTCTTCCATTTCGTGCTTGCTCATGTTTTTAACCGTGCTTCAAAAGCATCCCAAAGCTGTGCTTCCAGACAAACCCCGTCCAGTGCGTTGATTTCTTGTAATCCTGTCGGTGATGTTACATTAATTTCAGTTAGGTAATCACCGATCACATCAATACCAACAAAGACCAGCCCACGTTTTTTAAGCTCAGGCGCGATTTCGGCGCAAATTTCTTTTTCCCGCTCGGTCAGTGTTGTTTTCTGGGCACTGCCGCCTGCATGGAAATTGGCACGCGCATCATCCGCCGCAGGAACGCGCAAGATCGCGCCCTCAGGCTCTCCTTCAATCAGGATAATGCGTTTATCACCTTTACGCGCCTCAGGAAGGTATTTTTGTATGATGATCGGCTCTTTATAGAATTTCTCGAACATCTCCAGCAAAGTATTGAAATTAAAGCTGTTCTCGTCAATATGATAAACCTGCTCGCCGCCATTGCCGTAGAGCGGTTTTAAAATGACATTGCCGTGCCTCTTATAGAAGTCCCGCAGTGATTCTTCGTCCGAGGTAATAAGTGTCGGTGGGGCAAGATCAGTGAAATGCGTCACCAGCAGTTTTTCCGGTGCATTACGCACCTCTGCAGGGTTATTCATCACCAACGTATCATCCACAATATGATCTAAAATATGTGTGGCGGTAATATAAGCCATGTCAAAAGGCGGGTCTTGGCGCATCAAAACCATATCAATATCGGATCTGAGGTTGATAATCTCGCTTTCACCAAGGGTAAAGTGGTTGCCCTGCTCGCGCCGTACCTCGAGTTTGTTGGCACGGGCGGTAACCTGCCCATCTTCAAGGCATAAAGTCGGCGTAAGATAGTGATACAAGGTGTATCCGCGCTTTTGAGCCTCCAAGGCAAGGACGAAGGTGCTGTCCTGATTAATGTCGATATTTTGGATAGAATCCATCTGAATTGCGATTTTTAGGCTCATTTGACTCACTTTTGTTGCTTTTCTCCTGTATTTATAATAGCTATTCATACGAAAAGAAATATAGAGATTGAAAAAGAGTAGATGAATTTTGAAGAATTAGGCCTCAGTGCCCCGATATTAGACGCGATTAAAGATTGTGGATATGATACACCGACCCCGATACAGGAAAAGGCAATTCCGCATATCTTGATGTCGCGCGATGTCGTTGGCTTGGCGCAAACAGGAACAGGAAAGACGGCGGGCTTTACCTTGCCGATGATTGAAATTCTGGCAGGTGGACGTGCAAAGGCACGTATGCCGCGCTCTCTTATTCTTTCCCCAACGCGCGAACTTGCCGCACAGATCGCCGAAAATTTTGATACATACGGTAAAAATTCCAAACTGACGAAGGCTTTGCTGGTTGGCGGATCGTCTATGGCTGAGCAAATAAAAATCCTTGATCGTGGCGCCGATGTTCTGATTGCAACACCGGGTCGCCTGATTGACCTGTTCGAACGCGGCAAAATTTTGCTGAATGATATTAAAATTCTGGTGATTGATGAAGCAGATCGTATGCTGGATATGGGGTTCATTCCTGATATTGAGAAGATTTGTTCTCACTTGCCACCTATTCGCCAGACATTGTTGTTTTCTGCGACAATGGCACCGGAGATTAAAAAGCTGACTGAGAAATTCTTGAGTAACCCCAGAGAAGTGGCCGTTTCTCCGCCTGCTTCGACGGCTGTTACCGTTCAGCAATTTAGGGTGAATGTTTCGCCAAAGGGCAAAAATGCTATTTTAGAAAAAATTATCAAACAGGAAAAAGTGAAAACCGCGTTTATCTTCTGTAATCGCAAGCGCGATGTTGATGCCTTAAGTAAATGGCTGCAAGGCAGAGGCCATGATGCCCGTCCATTGCATGGTGATATGGCGCAGGTTTCGCGCACAAAAACGCTGGAAGAATTCAAAGCCGGTAAAATACCGTTGCTTGTGTGCAGTGACGTTGCCGCGCGCGGTATTGATGTCGCGTCGGTTTCCCACGTGTTTAACTATGACGTGCCTGGTGCGCCTGATGATTATGTGCATCGCGTCGGGCGGACAGGTCGCGCCGGTGAAACGGGTCGCGCATGGATGTTGGTCACGAAATATGATGATAAGCAATTGAACGCAGTGATTAAGCGTATAGGTAAGGAAATTGAAATCGTTGATATGGGCGGTGAGCGTTCAGTCTCAACCTCAAAAGGCGACACGGGTTCTAGAGAGCGTTCAAAGCCTCAATCGAATCCAAAACCTTCGGCTTCTAAACCCCCACACTCCGCGCAAAAAACGCCGAATGTGCCGAAGAAAAAATCCAGCCATACACATGATAATAAAAATGAAAGTGCCGACTCTGCTGGTTTTGGCGATGATGTCCCCGCTTTTTTCAAATAATTATTGGATAATATTATGAGCATAAACACAAAGACATTAAATCATGCACTGGAATTTGATGCTTTATGTGATGATGCAAAAAGTCGTATTCAGGAAGTGAGTATTGATGATGTTAGGGCAATGCAAAGTGGAGGCGTTTTATTTTGCTTGATTGATGTGCGTGATAAAGACGAGTTCGATCAATACCACATTGAGAAGTCTGAATTTCTTAGTAAAGGTTGGGCTGAGGCCAAAATTCATACGCTTGTTGAGAGTAAGGATGATAAAATTGTGCTGTATTGCGGTGGTGGAAATCGCTCAGCTTTGGTTGCTGATAACCTGCAAAAAATGGGTTACAGCAATGTTTTATCGATGGCAGGGGGAATTAAGGCCTGGGTTAATGCAGGAAACCCCATTTTGAAAGCATAATATTTTGTTCGGGGAACGAACGCAAAAAATAAACACAACATTTGTGAGTATTTAATCGTGTTAATTATGCTCCTCTATTGACTTTATGGGATGAAAACTCAAAACTATATGTAGGTTCCAATATAGATTCTAAGGACATACTGGCTGACTCTAATGATACAAAAATCACATATATTATTTTCTGTACGCAGGCTTTTTATTACAGGGATAAGCTGTTTTGCACTTCTGTCTTTGTCGCACTCTGTTTCTGCCGCGGAGAGCAGAGAATCGCCTGTTGATTTGCAGGCAGATAAATTGGTGCATGATGATGGTGGTCAAATTGTAACCGCATCGGGTGATGTGATTTTGATACAAGACGGTAAAACCGTTAAAGCCGATCAAATTGTTTATAATTTGATGCAAGATACTGTTGTCGCGACAGGTAATGTTGAGTTTATAGATCTTAATGGTGACAAGCATTATGCGGATCGCGCAGAGTTTAATAATGCGCTGAAGGATGGTTTTGTTGAGGGGCTTAAAACGTTTCTGGTTGATGGATCACGGTTTAAAGCATCAAATGGTCGTCATGTGGGTGGTAACTCGACGATTATGAAAAATGCGTTTTATACGCCATGTGAGTCTTGTAAGGATAATCCCGATGAAGCACCCTTGTGGCAGATTCGCGCATCAGAGGTCGAGCATGATAAAGAAAATAAGGTTGTGCGTTACCGTAATGCACGTTTTGAGGTAAAGGGCGTGCCAGTGGCATATCTGCCGTATTTCGCGCATCCTGATGGTTCTGTGAAGCGTAAGAGCGGATTTTTAACGCCTTCTGCTGGTTTTAAAAGTGATTTAGGAACATTTGTCCAGAGTAGCTATTACTGGAATATTGCACCAGAGAAAGATTTAACGGCTGGCGTTATGGTGATGACAGATGCCGCGCCGATGGGAATGTTGGAATGGCGGCAACGTTGGGATAATGCGTCACTTGTGGCTGATGGCAGTGTCACTTATTCCAAGCGCACTGAAAGAGATTCGGGGCAAAATGTTGAACAAGATGAAGCGTTCAGAGGGCATTTATCTGTTGATGGTTTATGGAATATCAATAATAAATGGCGCAGCGGTATCAAGCTGGATGTCTCTTCGGATGATCAATATTTGCGTCAATACGATTTCGATAGTGATGATGTTCTTGAAAATGAACTATATATTGAGCGTTTCTCAGGGCGTAATTATGCTGTTGGACGTTTGTTGGCGTTTCAGGATTTACGCATTGAGGAAAATCAAGAGGATCAGCCACATGTCCTACCCGAAATACAGGCTAGTTTTTTAGGTGAGCCGGGGCAAATGCCTGTGATTGGTGGACGGTGGAGCATTGATGCGTCTTTGCTTGGCTTATTGCGTGATAATAAAGAGCAAGATATGAACAGAGTGCATGCGGCACTTGGCTGGAAAAGGCGTTTTGTATCTGACTATGGGCTTGTTTCTGTTTTAGATGCAAACGCGCAAGGAACACTCTATGACGTCAATGATCGCACGGGTTCTGTCGGTAATAGTTTGATTGATGGGAACTCCAGAGAAGGCAGAGCCTTCGGCTACATTCATTCATTCACCAGTTATCCGATTGCAAAACAGTTTGAGACATCACAAATGGTGATTGAGCCTATGGTGTCTCTTACCTTTGCCCCTAATATTAGTATTGATGATGATATCCCCAATGAGGATAGTCAGGATGTTCAAATTGATACATTAAACTTATTTGAGGCAGATCGTTTCCCCGGAGTTGATGGTGTCGAGGATCAATCTCATGTCACATACGGCTTAAGAACAGGATTATATGGCAATGGCGGCAGTTATGGAGAGGCTTTCCTTGGGCAGAGCTATCGTTTTGAAGAAGATGATAATCCGTTTTCACGTGGATCAGGGCTAGACGGTCGTGATTCTGATGTCGTTGGGCAAATCTCAGGGAGTTATCAGGGGGATTATACGCTGGATTATCGCTTCCAGTTGGATAATGAAAGCTTACATTCTCAACGCCATGAAGTTGATGCGTCTGCAAACATAGGTGATTTAACATTGTCGTCACGTTACTTATACGCAAAAGGATTGGGCGGCACAGATATTAATGAAACCCGTGAACAAATCCGTAATTCCGCAGCCTATTATATAAATGATAATTGGCGTATTTTTGGTTCGGCGCGCCATGATCTTGGTGATAACCCCGGTCTTCGTAAAGCCAATTTTGGTGTGGATTACATCGGCCAATGTATTTCCCTTTCTATGATTGGACAAAGAACCCTTACCGATGATTCATCGGGAGACAGCGGAACAGAAGTTATGTTTCGTATAGGGCTTAAAAACCTAGGCGAATTTGAAACGTCGGGGGTTCAAATTGGTGGTGGTGAAGAATAACCCCAATTTAGATTTTCTAAATTTGTGCAAAATAGAGTACACTTCTGCTTCGATAATGTAATGAGGAATAGTCTTGGGTTTTGTAATCGATTCCAGTTTTCATATGTGGTTTATGTTGTGCCTTACAGGATGCGCGGTGTATGCGTTCGTCCGCGAGAAATTCCCATTGGAAGTGACCAGCGTTTTCTTGATGACGATTTTGCTGCTTTACGGGCAAATATTTTCGATTGTTGATGAAAACCAGAATAACTTGTTAGATCCAGAGATTATTTTATCTGGCTTTGCGAATCCGTCATTGATTGCGGTTCTGGCTTTGTTGGTGATGGGGCAGGCGATGATTCATACGGATTCATTACGCTTTCTAACCAATCTCTTCGTTTTCGAGAACAAAAAATATGCATGGCTGTCTGTTTTTGCGATTCTGGTCTTCGTGATGGTTCTAAGTGCTTTCATGAACAATACACCCTTGGTTATTATTGCAATACCGGTGATGCAAGCGGTTCTGCATTCTGTCGGGACGCCAGCCAGCCGAATGATGATGCCGCTCAGTTATGTTGCTATTTTGGGCGGTATGGTGACTTTGGTTGGTTCTTCAACCAACATGCTTGTCTCCAGTTCTATGGTTGAAGTAGGGTACGCGCCTCTTGGTTTTTTTGATTTTGCGATTCCCGGTGCAATGTTGGCGAGCGTCGGGTTTATCTACGTTATTTTAGTCGTGCCGCGCACTTTGCCAAATCGCGCATCCATTAAGGAAGAGCTGGTCGGTGGGGAAACCGAATTCGTTGCTGAACTTGATATTGCAGAGGACAGCAAACTTGTCGGCGCGGAATGTGTCGATGGAAAATTCTCCGCGTTAAAAGATATGAATGTGAAGCTGATTCAGCGTGGAGGGCATTTGATCTTGCCACCATTCGAAGGACATCGCATTCACAGTGGTGATATATTAATTGTTGCCGCAACGCGTCAAACATTAGGGTCTTTATTGATGCAATATCCCGGTTTTTTATTGTCCGAGGAAGAAGCAGAGATCATAGATGGTGATGATAACCTTGATGATGAGGGAGGCGAAGGATCTGTTTTACAAGCTGCTGAAACACGCGTTCTTGCAAAGATAATGATTACGCCGGCATCGCGTATGATTGATATGTCACTCGACCATGTGAGCTTTCATAAAAGATTTGGTGCTATCGTCTTGGGAATACAGCGCCGTGCGCGTGTTGTACGTCGCCGTTTAGGGCGCATCAGGCTGGAGGCAGGTGACGTTTTGCTAATTGCGGGAAAGCATAACCGCATTAATAATCTAAGGCGTAATCCGGATTTTATCGTTCTGTCAGGATCCAAAAAAGATTTACCGGTTCCGGGGAAAGCACCAATCGCGATTATTATCTTTCTTGCAGCGATTAGTGGTGCAGCCCTTGGTTTTCTAACAATTCCTGTTGCGGCCTTTGCAGGAGCTGTTGCAATGATTGGAACGGGGTGTCTAAATATTCGTCAAGCAACGCGCGCGATTGATCGTAAGATATTTTTATTGGTTGGATCGATGCTCGCTTTAGGGGGGGCATTACAAGTGACGGGGGGAGCGAATTATATCGCTGATTTGATTTTGCATTCACCATTCTCTTCTTCCCCATTATTGTTGGCGTCGTTACTTTTCATCATTGTGGCCATTACCACGAATGTTTTAACCAATAATGCTTGTGCGATTTTATTTACGCCGATTGCGTTAAATCTTGCCGCGCAAATCGAAACGCCGCCTGATCTGGAATTTGATTTATCCTATATCTTTGCGGTGACTGTTGTTTTTGCCGCTAATTGTTCTTTTGCTTCCCCGATTGGTTATCAAACGAATTTATTGGTTATGGGGCCGGGGCAGTATAAGTTTAGAGATTTTATCAAGGCAGGCGTCCCCCTTGTTATTGTTATGTGGATTGCATATATGTTTGTTGCAAAATACTATTTTGGGCTTTCTTAAGAGGTAAAACAGAAATTCATGAGTTTTTCCAGTTACAACCCTAATGATCGTTATCGTCAGCGTAGTGCGCGCCGTACAGGCAGTATTTTAACATTTATTTTTATTTTTGGTGGCATTTTCGGTGCAGGATATTGGGTGGGCGGCATGCGTTCACAGCAAAATATGTATATTTTGCAAGAGGAAAAGCGTATTTTGAATGAAGAAAATACTGATGCTCAAGATTCTATGATAGAGCTTCGTGCGGAGGCGCAGACGGCAAATGTCCGCTTGGAACAGCTTCGCGCAAGTTATGATGAATTGCTTTCAGATGGAGCAATGCGGGATTTAGTGACATTGGTGCGAAAACAGATAGATCAGGGTGTGGATGTAAAGCGTTTGGAATCTGTGATTTTGTCTGCTCGCCCACCACAAAACTGTAGCGACCCGCAGAGCAAGCGTTTTGTGGTTACGACTCCGGTTTATAAGGGGGCAAATAGTAAGGCCTCTATTCGTGGTGGAATCTCTGTTTTTGGTAAAGGGATGGCTTCTAAAAACAGTAAAGGGAATAAAGAGGCATGGTTTGACCCTGGTCAATCAGTTGATATTACCTTTCAGTCTAAAGGCGGCAAGCCAACGACGAAAAAAGGATTGCTTCCTATGCGCTATTCAATGATTGTCAAAGATAAGGAATATCGCTTTACGATCATATCGGGGGAAAAATCTTTTGCAAAGGTCACATTTGATTATTGTGATTATCCCTGATTTGGCAACACTCTAGCTGCTGCACCATTTCATACTTTGTTATTTTTCCAGTTTTTTCTGCCTGTTCCATGCCTCTTCCATTTCTTGCAAAGATGCATCGGTAACGCAAGAGCCATTATCCTTTATATCTTGTTCAAGCCCTCTAAAGCGACTTTCGAATTTATTATTACATTGTCGTAATGCTTCTTCACTATTGATGCCAAGCATTCGTCCGTAATTGGCAAGCAAGAATAATAAATCTCCCAGCTCTTCCTGTTGATTTTCGGCGTCTTTATTTTCAATAGCGTCGCGCATTTCCTGTATTTCTTCTTCCAGCTTATCCAGAACATGCGATACATCCGGCCATTCAAATCCAACTTTAGCGGCTTTTTTCTGTAGCTTTTGCGCCTTTAAGAGGGAAGGTAGTGCCGTCGTTACGCCGTCTAAAGCACTTTTGGGATTACCATTACCTTGCGTTTTTTCAGCTTGCTTTTGTGCCTCCCAGATTTTATCAACATCTGCGGCAGAGCTTGCTTTGAGATCGCCGAAAACATGTGGGTGGCGCGATATCATCTTTGCTGTTACATCATGGATCACATCGTAAATATCGAAATGCCCAGCTTCTGACGCCATTTGCGCGTGATAGATGGATTGGAACAGTAAATCGCCCAGCTCCTCCCGCAGGTCAGGCATAGAGCCACGATCTACCGCATCTGCAACTTCATACGCCTCTTCCAGCGTGTAGGGGATAATGGTTTTAAAATCTTGCTCTATATCCCAAGGGCAGCCACTCTCGGGCGTTCTCAGGTCTTCCATAACCTTAATAAGGTCGTGAATATCATGTGTCTTTTTAATGCTCATGAAAAAGACATAGCATATCTGCGCTAATGATCCTACTCAAACAACGTGGATGCGTTGTTCATCCATGCCCATGGCGTAGAGGATCGGGTTGTCTCCTTTTTGTCTTTCAATAAAGTCGGCTTTGCAATGTAGGTCATCCCACCCGATTTGGATAAGGCTCTGCGCGATTGCCCCACCTAGCGTCGTGCCAGGGCCAAGAACTATAATGCAATCAGGGGCAAATTCTTTCATACCAACCTGAATAGCGCGTGTGAAATCATAATATTGGCGAACCTGATAATTAAAGGTGTAGCTCTGTATATCATCCTGATTCGTGGCAAAGGGACGCCAGATATGCCCGCGTCCGTCAATCAGGGGGATGGACGGTGCAGAAAAAATATCGGCGTAAAAAATATCCAAAGCCTTATCCGATATTGGTTTTTGTAAGGATGTATGAAACGCTGCGTGATTAGGCAATATAAGCGGGAAGCGATCTTGCACTGTGGGTAAACGTTTGTGCAGTTCCTTAATCGCGGCATCATTGCCGCCATAAACAATAAAGCCACCCAGCATGATAGAGGTGTAAAGCGCACACCCCTTCATTGCATTAATATCATTAACAATATGTGCCAGTTCTGCTTCTTTGCCCTTAATAATATTCCAATTATCATCAATAATCGGATAGATCAGCTGCCCGCCGATAAGGGAGTCCTGCATCATTGTGCCCATTGTATTAATAACGTCGATTGTGCTGACCTCTGACAGGGCTTTACCGCAGCCAAGAGCGATATACCAGCCCATAGAATTGCCTGTAATGGCGACAGTATCGAATTTATTCTTGTCGATAGAAAGATAATCTCCATAAGCGCAAGCATAAATAAGGGGGGAAGCATTGTCGCCGCGCGTATGTTCTTTTAAGCTGTAGTTCGGTTTGCCATCAAGGTCAGAGATTGTGGTTTGATCTTGAGACGTTCTATAATTATCAATCATGGTAATGAAACCTGCTTTATCCGCGTGATATTTTTGTAAATATCCAAGATCCGCCTTGTTGTATGTCCCTCTGCCGGGTGCAACAATTAATGCTCTTTTTTTCATAACTTATGCTCCTGGCATGTCTATTATTATAGGTACAGCAAGAATAGATTGCACATTATGGTCTTGTGATTTCTATCCCTACGGTATGGACGTCTGCGATGATATCTGGTTTTTCTATGCGTATGTGCGCTTGGTGTACGTGTTTATGTGCGACGCAGGCTGTGGCAATTAACTCTGCGAGTTCTTCCAGCAAATCATAATGCTTGGTCAGCGCAATATTACGGACTTCATTTGTTACATCCTCATAGGACACAACATCATTGATGGATGAAAGCGTTTTGTTGGCGTTACACTTAACATCCAGCGTTATATTGATGATAACACGTTGTTTTTTTGCCTTTTCATGGTCGTAGATACCCGCAGACATCTCGATTATGAGGTCTTTGATAAAGACTGTATCTGTCTTTGTGGGGCTAGACATTGCTTTGCTCGGCGCGTATTTGTGCTCGTAGATGATCTATTGGCAGGGACTTCTTCCCATCTTTATAGTGCCAATATGTCCAGCCATTACAGGAAGGCGCATCTTGTACTGCCGCACCCATTTTATGGATAGAGCCGCGTAGATTATCAATGCGATTTTGAACCATAATAGAGCCGTCTGCATGCACAGTGGCCTTATAGCGTTTCTTTGAATCTGTTAGTACTGCGCCGGGCTCTAGTAAGCCGCGCTCAATGAGGGTGCCAAATGGAACACGTGGTAATTCACGTTTCGGCTTGGTATCGATTAAGTTATCTTTTAGTGGGTCAATTGCAGCAATGCGTTTCTTGGCATAGTCAGCATAAACTTCATCACGTTCCAGTCCGATGAATGAGCGCCCAAGCTTTTTGGCCACCGCGCCTGTTGTTCCCGTTCCAAAGAAGGGGTCGAGTACCATATCGCCTTTACGGGTTGAAGCCATAATAACGCGACTGAGCAGAGATTCAGGCTTTTGCGTTGGGTGGGCTTTTTTCCCGTTCTCATCTTTTAAACGTTCTGCGCCTGTGCAAAGTGGCAAAAACCAATCACTGCGCATTTGTAAATCTTCGTTCAATGCCTTCATGGAATCGTAATTGAAGTAATATTTTGATTTCTTGGACTTGGATGCCCAGATCATTGTTTCGTGTGCATTTGTAAAACGTCGTCCACGGAAATTCGGCATTGGGTTAGATTTGCGCCATATAATATCGTTTAGAATCCAAAAACCCATATCTTGTAGGATATAGCCCAAGCGGAAAATATTGTGATAACTGCCGATGACCCAGATTGAGCCATCATCGGTTAATGTGTCACGTGCGGCGCTTAGCCATTCGCGTGTAAATTCGTCATAGGCTTGTAGGCTTTCGAATTGATCCCAGTCATTATCAACCGCATCAACTTTTGAATTATTCGGGCGGTGTAAATCTCCGCCAAGTTGTAAATTATACGGCGGGTCAGCAAAAATACAATCAACCGAGCCGTTAGGGACTTTGCGCATATTTTCTACGCAGTCACCAATTATAATAGACTCTGTGGGTAAATCTTTCTTTTGACTCGACATTCTGTATTCCTTATGAGAGTTAGGAGCGAATCATGAGTCATTATGGACTCTGGGTCAAGAAAAAAAGATATTATTTTGGTGCGGACTCAACAGCTTATAAGTTGTTGTTGATCTAAACTATTGTTGCGATTCAATAAAATTTCGAACAGGGGCAAAGCTCTTGCGATGATGTGGTGTGATGCCGTGTTCTTGGATGGCTGCGCGATGTTGTTTGGTGGGGTAGCCTGAATTATTGCTCCAACCATAATGTGGATATTGCTTTGATAGAGCCAGCATGATGCGGTCTCTGTGAACCTTTGCAATGATGGAGGCGGCGGCAATTGTCTTTGATTTAGAATCGCCTTTCACAACCGTCATGGTTTGGGAGCTAAGCTGCGGCGCTTTATTCCCGTCAACCAGTGCATATTCAATATTATCCAATGTATCATGCGCCGTCTTCATCGCCTTGAGAGAGGCTTGCAGGATATTGATATCGTCAATTTCTTCGGGTGTGATTTCGGATATAGCGTAAGGGAAGTGCGTCGTTATTTTATCGTAAAGCTCTTCGCGTTTCTTGGCAGATAGTTTTTTGCTGTCTTGGATTTCTGAAATAAAGTCGAGCATCCTTTTGTCTTTGGGAATAACCACGCATGCCGCCACGACGGGGCCAGCCAAAGGGCCGCGCCCAACTTCATCCAATCCGCAGACTATACCGTCGCATTGATCTTCTAATGAGAAATCTGTCATGCGTCATTCAGGCTTTTACTGGCAATTTCAAAAATGTCAGGGGCGATATCTTCGATTTTCAATATCTCCGTCAGCGCATCTTTCATCATAATTTGACGGTCAGGTGTGTAAGATTTCCACGCTCGCATAGGTGTTAGCAGGCGTGCAGCAATTTGCGGGTTGATCTTGTTCAGCTCAATAATTGCATCCCGTAGGAACGCATAGCCGGAGCCATCTGTTGCATGAAAGCGCACAGGGTTGCTCATAGCAAAGGCCGAGAATAGGGAGCGCACGCGGTTAGGGTTCTTGATATTGAAATCTGCGTGTTGGCGAAGTTGCTTAACCACATCTATGGTTTTGGGCAGGTGAATTTGTGCCTGCGCGCCGAACCATTTATCGATCACCAGTGGGTAATCTTTGTAGCGGGTGTAGAAATCATTCACGATTTCATCATGTACTGCACCATCAAGGGCGCATGCCAGATATAATCCAGCCATGCGATCTGTCATATTATTCGCTGTGTCATAATGGGCTTTACATCGCGTTGCATCGTCATTTGTTAATTTATTAGACAAGATCATTAGTGCGGTGTTTTGCAATGTGCGTTGCCCCATGGCCTCGGCAGTAATGGAAAAATCATTGCTGGTACGGTTGTCGGTATATATTTTTTGCAATAAATCCGCGAAGTTATCAGCAACAGCGTTGATTATGCTTTCCCGCGTTTCATGGATGGCTTGCGGATCAATGATATTCTGATTTTGGCTGATGCTGGAGATATCTGGAATGCTGATTGCACGCGCCATTAATGCTTTATCAGCATCGGGGTGCGTGGCACGCTCTAGTGAATTCCCGTATATATCCAAGAATGCTTGGCTCGGCGCGTCACCTGTTTCCATGATCTGATTGATTGTGCGCAGGTAATAGGTTTGGCCTGCTTCCCACCGATTAAAGCCATCACTGTCATTAATCATCAAGAAGGCAAGATCATCATCGGTCAAATCGGTTGTTAATTTTACGGGCGCAGAGAAATTTCGTAAAATGGACGGGGTAGGTTTTTCGGTGATGTTCTCTATTTTGAAGCTCTGCTCTGCATCGCTTAGAATCAATGTTTGCGTTTCAATCAAATCCTTACCATCCGCGCCAATCAAGCCAAGCGAGCAGGGGATCGTCATTGACTTTTTATTGCTTTGCCCAACGGTGTCGGGAATATTCTGCTTTAACGTTACGTCATAGCATTGGTTCTTTTCATCATAGGTTCCAGTAAAGCTAAGCTCTGGCGTACCTGCTTGTGAGTACCATAATTTGAATTGTGATAAACCTGCGTCGTTGGAATCCTCCATTGCTTTAACAAAATCATCACAGGTAACGGCTTGTCCGTCATGGCGCTCAAAGTATAAATCTGTGCCTTTGCGGTATTTTTCTGTGCCTAGAATAGTGCGCATCATGCGGATGATTTCTGCGCCTTTTTCATAGACCGTCATGGTATAGAAGTTGTTGATTTCTATATAATTATCAGGGCGGATCGGGTGCGCGAGGGGGGATGCATCTTCACTAAATTGGAAGCGGCGCAGATGAGTCACATCATCAATGCGCTGAACGTCACGCGAGTGCATATCACTGGAGAATTCCTGATCGCGGAAAACCGTTAGTCCTTCTTTCAGGGATAGCTGAAACCAATCACGGCAGGTGACGCGATTACCGCTCCAATTGTGGAAGTATTCATGGGCAATCACGCCTTCCACACGCATAAAATCTTGATCTGTCGCGGTTTCTTGTTGCGCCAGAACAAGCGCAGTATTGAAAATATTGAGAGATTTGTTCTCCATCGCGCCCATATTAAAGTCACTGACCGCAACGATATTAAAGATGTCGAGATCGTATTCCAAGCCATATACTTCTTCATCCCATGTCATGGAGCGCTTAAGGCTGGCCATAGCATGATCGCATTGACTTTCATCACCGTGGCGCACATAAATGTATAAATCCACTTCTCTGTCGGAGGCTGTGGTGAAGGTGTCATGTATGTGTGTCAGATCGCCAACGACAAGCGCGAATAGGTAACAAGGCTTCAGGTGCGGGTCTTCCCATATTGTGAAGTGACGATCTTCCCCAACCTCGCCGCCATCAGTGCGGTTACCGTTTGAAAGCAAAACAGGGTATTTCTTATCGGCTTCTACTCGAACGGTGAAGATGGTCATCACGTCGGGGCGGTCAGGGTAATAGGTGATGCGACGGAACCCTTCGGCTTCACATTGTGTACAATATGTACCGCCTGAATTATATAGCCCTTCAAGGCGTGTGTTTTGCTCAGGATATATTTTATTCTGGATTCTTAATGTGAATGTATCTTTGTCAGGCACATTTAATGTTAGGCCATCATCTGTTTTTTCGTATACATCAACGCTCTGATCATCAATTGATATATCGATGATATCTAGCTCTTCACCATGAAGGTAAAGCGAGGTTGTTGCCGCGTCTTTTCGTTTATATGCTGTGGTTGCGGTAACGATGGTATGCCCATCACGGATATCAAAACTAAGATGCAGATTTTCAATCTCGAAAGGGAAGGGTGTGTAATCTTTTAGATAAATAGTTTGGGGTGTATCTGTTCGCATCTCTTGCCCTTTTTGATTCGGTTAGGTATTTATAATGAATGAAAACACCAACCTTGCAAACAGAGCGTTTAATATTGCGCCCCATTTCTTTGGATGATGCGCCCGATATGCAGACACACTTTAATGATTGGAATATTATTAAACATATGAATTCTGGAGTGCCATGGCCTTATCCAGATGATGGTGCGTTCACGTTTCTTCGCGATAGGGTGATGCCAAATGTGAAGGCAGGGAAGGAAAATGTGTGGGCTATTATATTGAAGCAAAAGGCTCATACCTCTATCGGTGCTATTAGTTTTGGAATTCAACGCGGAAGCAGAGAGGACAGAGGGTTTTGGCTGGTTTCAAAATATCATGGCGAGGGATTTATGACTGAAGCTGTCGCAATGGTAAACGATTTCATATTTGATGAGCTTAAGTTAAAAAAATTCACAGTAACAAATGCAAAAAGCAATATAGCGTCACGGCGTGTAAAAGAAAAAACGGGCGCTATTTTTGTGGGGATGGAAAAAGGGGAACACAATAGTGGTGATACAGTTTCAGAAGTTTGGAAAGTAACAAAAGAAAGCTGGGCCGCGGCAAATATACGGCTAAAAACTTAAGACCAGATCATTGCGATGGACAAGTTCTGAGTGGTATCAGACCCCCTAGGCGAGAGTGGCTTTAGATAACCATTTTTCGAATGAATCCGATACTTTCATAACGTCATTACCGTCATGGTAAAATATCCAAACAGAACAATTATCTTCAGGGTCAAGATAAAGTAAGTCTCCGTTTTCTTCGGCAATTACAAATCCATTAGATACTCTGTTGGTAGAAATTTTGCCATCATTGGAATGTACAAAGTCGTCATTGCTGAATTCTTGAAATATTTTTAGATAAAGGATCAATTGTTGATGAGTGGGGGCATGGCCAACCTGAAACATCTCAATATCTTTTGAGAGGGCTACTTCATCAAAAAACCACCAACACCTCCCTTCAAAATCAGGGTCTTCAACAACGTGTTCGTTAAAGTAATATTCATTTCCGTTATTGATATCAGATAGAAAGCGTAGATACTTTTCAGGCAGTATGATGCAATGCAGTTTTTGTATACTGTCAATATTCATGATCAAGTCTCTAACACCATATCATTGCGATGGACAAGTTCGGTGCGTCCGATATAGCCTAATATTTCATGAATTTTAGCACTGTTTATGCCGATAATACGCCGCGCATCATCTGCGTTATAGGCGCTGATACCCATGCCGATTTTATCACCTGACAGTGTTTTAATCTCAATCACATCACCGCGCTTAAAATTACCAGAAACGCCTTTAACGCCAACGGGGAGGAGGCTCTTGCCGCTGTTGAGTGCGGAGAGTGCGCCATCATCAATGGTTACGCTGCCCTTTGGATTCATGTGTGCGCCGAGCCATATTTTGCGCGCATTATTATCGCATTTTTGCGCTGCAAACAATGTGGATTTTTTAGCTGGATCATCATAAAGGTTAGACAAGGCGTGATTATCCTGCCCATCTGTGATGATTAGATTTATGCTGGATTTTGTTGCTGCACTGGCGGCTTCTATCTTGCTTTTCATGCCACCAGTGCTTAAGCCTGCGATGGCATCGCCCGCCATTTTGGTATGTTCATCGGTGAGGCCATCAATAAAGGGGATATGCTCGGCCTGTGGATTAATATCGGGGTTATCTGTGTATAAGCCATCCGTTGTCGACAGGACCACAACAGTGTCAGCAAGGATCATCTGCGCCACTCTGACACTTAAACGATCATTATCGCCGAAGCGGATCTCTTCGGTTGAGACGGTATCATTTTCGTTGATAATCGGCACGATACCACTCTCCAATAACGTATGGAGCGTCTCACGTGCATTCAGGTTCATGCGGCGGTTCTCTGTTTCACTTATGGTCAAAAGAACCTGCGCGGCGATGATGCTTTGTTTTTCAAAAGCCTTAAAGTACCCGTTAAACAAATGATATTGACCAACAGCAGAAGCCGCCTGTTTCTTGGCCAATGGAATAGAACTTGGGGAAATATCAGAGGCAATGTTCAGTGCTTTACGTCCCAAAGCAACGCCGCCCGAAGATACGAGGACAATTTTTTTACCCTGATCTCTTAAGGTGCGGATATCTTGTGCCAGCGCGTTCATCCATGGTTGGTTTGCCTGATCCAATGCATCACCGCGGACAAGCACAGAGCCGATCTTTATAACAATCAGTTTAGAGTTTTCTAAAATCAATTTCATGTCGGATCAAAACTTGTATCTTCTATGCCTTCTCCATATTTCTCTCGGTAAACAACTTCTGCAAGTTGATAGAGGATATTCTTTGTATTTTCGCCTGAAACGGCAGACATGATATTCACCTTTTTGCCAATGGCATCTTCCAGCATTTGCGCTTGATCTTGTGCCAATTCCGCGCCCAGAGCATCCGCTTTGTTAATCACAACGATCTCAAGTCTATTCTCAAGGTCACAGCCATATTCTTTAAGCTCATGGCGAATGGTTTTATAGTCTTTGACAATATCATCCTGTGTGCAGTCAATAATGTGTAGCAGAACTGACGTGCGTTCCACATGGCCGAGGAAGCGATCACCAAGCCCTAATCCTTCGTGCGCGCCTTCGATAAGGCCGGGGATATCGGCAATAACGAAATCTCTCTCGCCCACCTTAACCACGCCTAAGTTAGGGTGCAGTGTTGTGAAAGGATAGTTCGCAATTTTAGGCTTGGCATTGGAACACGCTGCCAAGAATGTTGATTTCCCTGCATTCGGCAATCCAACAAGACCAACATCTGCGATTAGTTTCAGGCGTAACCATACGCACATTTCTTGTGAAGGCCAGCCTGGTGTGAATTTGCGTGGTGCTTGGTTGGTTGCGCTTTTATAATGTGCATTCCCGTAACCACCATCGCCGCCCTTCATAAATTTGACGATTTGCCCTTCTTCACTAAGGTCCGCAAGAACAGTGTCTTTCTCATCATCGAGAACCTCAGTGCCGACAGGAACTCTGATAACTAAGTCATCACCACCAGGTCCAGTTCTGTTACGACCAGAACCATGCTTGCCGTGTGTGGCGCGATAATGTTGCATAAAGCGGAAATCAATAAGCGTGTTGAGGGTTTCAACGGCTTGAAAATAAATGTCGCCACCTTTACCACCGTTTCCGCCGCTAGGACCACCAAAGGCGATGTTTTTCTCACGGTGAAAGGCAACGCAACCAGGGCCGCCTTTTCCGCTCTCTAAATAGATTTTTGCTTCATCTAAAAATTTCATCGTCTTTATTCTCTATCGGCTCAAATGGTGCTCATTAAAAAAGGGGAAGGCATGATGCTCCCCCTTATAAATTATTTATTCGCAAAGAGGTCTATTCAGCGGCTTGTGCTGTTGAACCATCATTTGCCGGAACTATATTAACAACCGCTCTGTCACCTTTGCTTTTTGTGAACAGAACCTGTCCTTCAAGCAATGCGAAAATTGTATGATCTTTACCCAGGCCAACATTTTTACCAGGTATCCATTTTGTTCCGCGTTGGCGAACAATGATGTTACCGGCTAATACAGCTTCACCACCGTATTTTTTAATTCCAAGGCGACGACCAGCTGAGTCACGACCGTTTCTGGAACTACCACCTGCTTTTTTATGTGCCATTATTTATCTCCTAATTTGCTTGCGCGTTCTATATCCAGAACTAAGCCGCTTTAATGTTTGTGATTTGGATCATTGTAAGATCTTGACGATGACCTTTTTTACGACGGTAATTCTGACGACGCTTCTTTTTGAAGATTGTAATTTTAGGACCGCGTGTTTGGCGAACCAATGTCGCTTCAACAGTTGCACCCTTAACCAATGGCTCACCAACTTTTGATGTTTTACCATCTACGACCATCAAAACTTCATCAAGTATGATCGTTGCACCATCTTCACCTTCTAGTTTCTCAACAAGAAGTTTATCATCTTTTTGTACTTTATACTGTTTTCCACCAGTTTTAATAACCGCAAACATCGCTTTATTCCGTTTTAATTGTGTGTTTTCATTTTAATTCGTTCTTACAACAGCCCAAACTCAAACCCGAGTCTTTTATGTCGTAGGCGATGGAAATAACCACACTCACCGCTTAGTGTCAAGATATATCATGATAATTATGGTCACTACCTCTCTATTTCGCGAAGGTACCATATTTAGGTGATGCAATGATAGCTATAATTAGGCCTATGCCTGAAAAAAGAGCGATGACAGAGGCACTGTTCACTGTCATATCAAAACCAAGCCACATCGGCAGTAAGGCGGAGGATAAATAGCCCGTTACGGCGCAGAATAACCCGATGAACATGCTTAATAGTAATTGGCTGGTCATTTGGTCGCAAAGCATCCGTGCGGCTGCTGCGGGGCAAATAAACAGGGCAATAACCAGAATCGATCCTGTTGCCTCGAAACATCCGACAGCGACAAGGGAAATCAGCACCAATAAAGTAATTTGAAATAGATATGTTTTATACCCCATGATTCTTGCATAAGTGGGATCAAAGGTGGTGAGGCGTAGCTCTTTAAAGAAGGCCAGCAAGAACACCACGGTGATAATCAGCAGCACAGCCAAGGTTTTAATCTGCGTGGGCATAGAGCTCCACTCAAATGGATTCGCCCAGTATGTTAGCTCTAATGCGCCGTATAGGACGTGTTGTGTATCCAGATGAATGCGTGATCCAACTTGTGTTTCCAGCAATAAGACTCCAAAGGCAAACATGGCGGTGAAGACCGCGCCTATGGCCGCACCTTGTTCGATCTTACCCCAATGCTGGAATACATAAACCAAGAGCACTGCAATCAAGGCGGAAGTTAGCGCGCCCGCCATAACGTATAGAATACTGAAGGAACCGGAGAGCAAAACCCCTACCACAATGCCTGGCAGAACCGAATGCGATATTGCATCAATCATAACCGCTTGCTTGGTCAGGACGAGGAAACTGCCGAGTAGGGCGCAGAGAATACTGGCCAGTGTCACAATGACCAGCGCGGGAAAGTCGATGATAAAGAATTGATCAAGCATCTGCGCCTCGTATGATTCGTATCACCAGACTGACGGCGAAAAGTGCAAAGGCGAATAGGACGATTGTAGATCCCGTTGGCAGGTCATAGAGCGCACTGGAGAGGTAGACTCCACCGATACAGCTTAATGCGCCGAAGAAGGCTGCAAGGGCGGCCATCAGCTCGCTACGCTCTGTCCAGAGGCGGGCGGTAATCGCCGGAATAATCAGCAGAGCAATAATCATGATAAGGCCGACGGTTTTAAGACCGGTACAAATCACAAGGATCATTAGGAATAGGAGAATATTTTCAGTGGTTTTTACTTTTAGCCCCAGAAGATTCGCGTAGTTTTTATCAAAACACAGCAGCCGCAAGTTTTTAAAATTCATAACAACGGCGCACACAACAAAGAGTGATACCGCACCGAGTAATATGAGGTTATCAATGCGCAAGCCTGACACTTGCCCTAATAAGAACGAGTTTAATCCTGCCTTGTTTCCTGCATCTATGTTTTGGATAATGCTGAGCAGCAGTAGGCCAAGCCCGTAGAAAAAACTCATAACGCTGGCGATGGCTGTATCGGGGGAGAGGCGCGTTTTGTTGGTGATAAACTGTACAGCAGCCGCGCCGAGATAGGCCGTGATTGCGGAGCATAATAATAACAGCGGTAGGTATTTACCGTCATTTAATCCAAAGTGCAGCGAGAGTAAAAACCCGATACCAATCCCCGGAAGGGTTGCATGTGTTACTGCATCAGAGATAAGGGCTTGCTTTCGTAACACGAGAAAACACCCAATCAAGCCCGCCGATAAGCCAAGCAGTGCGGTCGCGAAAAACACGATTGTTGCGTTGTAATGCTCGGTCAAAAGGCTTGAGATTATATCCATCGCTTATGCCTCTATCGGGCTATAGGCACGGTTGATGGCGTCTTCTGATAAGGCTTGTTCGGGCGCGCCTTGTGCGACTAAAGTTTGGTTCAGCAGGAGGATATGGTCAAAATGCGCGCTGGCAGCCTGTAAATTATGATGGATAATCAGCATGGTTTTGCCTTTCTGCTTTAGGTCACTAAACAGGTCAAACAGTAGTGTCTGTGTTTTTTGGTCAACACCTGCCATGGGTTCATCCAATAGGAACAGCTCGGCCTGTTGTGCCAAAGCGCGGGCCATAAAGACGCGTTGTTGTTGCCCGCCTGATAATGCCCCGATTTGCCGGTGGGCGAAGTCCTGTAATTTCACTTGCTCTAAATAGTGCATGGCTTCTTCTTTGTGTGCCTTGCTAATACGGCGAAGCCAGCCAATACGGGGATATAAACCCATCAAACACACATCCAACGCACTGACGGGGAAGTCCCAATCAACGGAGCTGCGCTGTGGGATGTAGGCGATTTTTTGTCTGTTCTTTGCCAGCGTGCCATCAAAGAATTTTACTGAGCCTTCATGTGGTAATAAATCGAGAATGGATTTCAGAAATGTTGATTTCCCTGCGCCATTGGGCCCCAGAACACCTGTTATTGTGCCTGCTTTTGCGGTGAATGAAATATCGCGCAGGGCATAATTATTTTGCCGCGTATAACGACAGGATAAGTCTTTAACAGAGAGTGGGGCGATTGTGTTATCCATCGACATGTTCGCCCAATGCCTTGGTGATGGTTCGCACGTTATATTCCATCATACCAATATAAGTGCTTTCGATTGTGCCTTCGACGCCCATCGCATCGGAGAAGAGTGAACCGCCGATTCTAACATCATGCCCACGTGCTTTTGCGCCCTCAACAATGGCTTTGATATTGTGGTCGCCGACAGATGTTTCGACAAACACTGCAGGCACATTGCGATCAACCAGAACATCAACCAGATATTTTATTTTGGTGAGGCCGGCTTCGCTTTCTGTGGAGATGCCTTGCACGCCGATGACCTCGATATCATACGCCGATCCTAAATACCCGAACGCATCATGCGCGGTGACCAATATGCGTTTTTCCTCTGGAATTGTGGCAATCATAGTGCGCACGTAATCATCCAATGTTTTGAGTTTTGCCGAATATATCACGTTGTTTTCTTGGTATAGGGCGGTGTTATCAGCGCGGAGTTTAGACAGTGCGGTAACAATGATCTCACCCCCGAGAATCCAGTTGTTCGCACTCATCCATATATGCGGGTCATAGCCCTCTAGCCCATCGATTGTCTGTAATGTATCAAGAGATAGGGCACTTCCGATGGAAATGGTTGGCTTACGGGCGGTCAGCTGCTCCAGAAAATGTTCCATTTTTCCTTCCAGATTAATCCCGTTATAAAAAACAATATCGGCTTGCATCATTTTGGATACATCTGTGCGGGTTGGGTGATAGAGATGCGGGTCAATTCCCGTGCCCATCAAAGCTTCAACGCGGGCGCTGTCACCTGTGATGTTTCTCACTAAATCGCCGATTTGGGATGTTGTCGTGACGATATAGAGCGGCTTTTCCGCCGATGCAGAAAAGGGCATAAGTGTTGTCAGCAGTGCTAAAACTATAAATAATATGTTTTTCATTATGTATTTACCCGATTTATGTACTATATATAGTATAGGCACCAAAGTTTAGCCATGGCAACATTTTTTGCGTGTGGCTAATTTAATTTTTGAGGATATTTGAATATGAGTTCAGAAAATTCCCTTGCAGATCCGAAGCAGCAAGCATCATGGTTTGAGCGTGTCCGTCATGCTCACCAAAGTGAAAATGCAGAAGATTATGTTGAATTGATTGCTGATCTTATCGAGGTGAATGGTGAAGCACGCGTTGTTGATCTTTCCAAACGATTCGGTATTTCCCATGCCACTGTAAATAAAACGATCACTCGCCTTAAAAAGGAAGGTTTGGTTATTTCAGAGCCTTATCGGTCTTTATTTTTAACCGATGAAGGGCGGGAATTGGCTCAAACGTGCAAGGAACGCCATATTATTGTGGCGGAATTTCTTAAGTCTATCGGGGTGAGTGATGACGTCGCCGAAATGGACGCCGAAGGGGTTGAACACCACGTTAGCAAGGAAACTCTGGCCGCTTTTCAGAAACAAATAGATAAAGCGAACGAATAAGGTACTCATTGGGTCGATTGTGCCTTGGTTGATTTAGTATTTTGTGGTATCAAATCTTCGTAATATTTTAACGATAAACAGTAGTTATAAAAATAATGACCTTACGTTCTTTCTCTACCCTCATTGCAGCCTTCATTTTTTCAGCAAGCCTTTGCTTTTCCTTTCCAGTCTTAGCGAGCGCAGGCGGAGAAGAAACGCATAATCTTAACCTTGGTCTACATTGGGCGGGGCTTTTATGTATTGCTATCTTTGTGCTGTCATATGCTGCGGTTCTGGTTGAAGAATATACGCATATGCGTAAATCAAAACCTGTTATGCTGGGCGCGGGTCTTATCTGGATTGTTGTGGCCTATATTGCCCCTGAATATGGTGTTGATAAAGATGCTTTGCACGAGGCTATCATGCATGGTCTGAAAGAATATGCGGGTTTGATGCTGTTTCTATTGGCTGCGATGACTTATATTAGTGCATTGGAGAACCGTAATGTCTTCGCTGTTATTCGGATGAAATTGGTTCTATCTGGCATGAGTTTGAGACAGTTATTTTGGGCGACAGGTATCCTTGCATTCTTTCTTTCACCGATTGCAGATAACCTGACGACGGCGTTGGTTATGGGCGCGGTGATTATGGCTGTTGGTCGTTCGAATGCGAGTTTTATAACAATTGGGTGTATTAACATTGTTTCTGCTGCGAATGCGGGCGGGGCATTTAGCCCATTCGGCGATATTACTACTTTGATGGTTTGGCAGGCTGATAAGCTGGAATTCTTTGATTTCTTTGCTCTGTTCTTTCCTTCATTAGTTTGCTTCCTTATTCCTGCCGCTATTATGAGTTTATTTATTCCTAAGGAACAACCTGAGACAATTGATGAGCATGTCGAGCTAAAGCAAGGTGCAAAGCTGATTATATTTTTGGCGTTCCTAACAATTGCCATGGCTGTCGGCTTGGAGCAGACACTTGGTTTACCGCCGTTTATCGGGATGATGACGGGTATGTCACTTCTTATGATTGCGGCGTGGGTTATTCGTCAAAGAGGCGCGGTCAAAGACAAAGATTTTGATATTCTCGAGAATGTAGCTTCAGCAGAATGGGATACGTTACTCTTCTTCTTCGGTGTTATATTCAGTGTTGGTGGCTTGGCTTTCCTTGGTTATTTGGAGCTGATGTCTACGGCCTTTTATGATGGGCTTGGGGCAAGTACGACAAACATTATTCTTGGATTCTTTTCTGCGATTGTTGATAATATCCCTGTGATGTTTGCAGTTCTTACGATGGATCCTGAAATGGATCATTTCCAGTGGCTTCTTATCACACTGACTGCGGGAGTGGGAGGTAGTATGCTTTCGATCGGTTCAGCAGCAGGGGTTGCCTTGATGGGGGTTGCGCGTGGGTATTATACCTTCGTTTCACATCTGAAATGGGCGCCTGTGATTATGCTGGGTTATGCCGCGTCTATCGCTGTGCATTTCCTTATCAATTCACCTGATGGATTGTTTTAGTTTTTTTGTGACTGGATTTTATCTGTTTTAGTTCCCGCGCTAGGAAAATGTAGCGCGGAAGGCATTTTCTAAATCAGCAATCAAATCATCTGGGTGTTCTAAACCAATGGAAAGGCGAATAAGCCCATCATTAACATTGGCCAGTTCACGTAACTCTTTGGCAATTCCTGAATGCGTTGTTGATGCAGGATGACAAACAAGGGATTCTGTGCCGCCCAAGCTAACCGCGGATTTAAACAGGGACAGAGAGTTAATAAGTTTGAAACTTTTTTCCTTCGGCACATCCATGACAAAAGAAAACGTTGAACCCGGCCCTGTGCACTGACGTTTATAAACTTTTTGATAGCGTTCATCAGTGATGAAATCAGGGTGGTATATATCGGCCTTTTGATAAGGGTTATTAGCCAGCCATTCAGCGACTTTATAACCTGTCTCTGCGGCGCGTGTCATGCGGATGGAAAGTGTTTCCAATGAACGTGATATCATCCAGCTTGTATGTGGATCAAGGTTCAACCCCATAGAGCCGCGCATCGCTTTGATCTTACGTAATAACCCTTTATTACCACATACCGCGCCAGCGACCAAGTCACTATGTCCGCCGATATATTTTGTCAGTGAATAAGTTGCCAGATCAATGCCTTGTGGGCATGCACGTTGATAGATCGGTCCCAACATTGTATTATCACATACAGAAATTGGACGATGCCCTGTGTCTTTTTCTACTTCATCAATGATGTTTAACAGCAGTTTGAAATCAACCAGCGTATTTGTTGGGTTAGCAGGTGTTTCAAAAAAAATCATAGCTAAACGCCCCATAGATTTTGCTTTTTCTACGGCTGATTTAAGTGCTTTTTCGTCTAAGCCATCTGCGAAGCTAACGGATTTAATACCAAATTCTGCAAGTGCGCCACGGATTAAAGTCTCTGTTCCACCATATAGGGGGGCACTGTGCAAAATAACATCACCAGGGCGAAGAAAACCAAACAGTACCGCGCTAATCGCACCCATTCCACTGGATAGTACAGCCGCACTTTCGGAGCCTTCAAGCAAAGCCATACGATCTTCGATAATTTCTGCGTTTGGATGATTAAAGCGACTATATATTAAGCCACCCGTATTTCCTTCCTTGCGACCAGACATGACATTGAAAAATTCTTCACCTTCCTCTGCGGAGGAAAATACAAAGGTTGATGTTAAGAATACAGGGGGCTTAACCGATCCCTCTGACAGCTTTGGATCATAACCATAGGACATCATAAGTGTCTCAGGTGTTAATTTATGCTCGCCGATGGTTTTTTTTTTATATGTCATGCTATTTATCCGATATAATTTTACGAATTATGTATAGCATCAAGTCATAATAAGCAAGTAATCTCGAATCATTTTGATGTTCTCTATGAGCGGTGTTAGAGGGGGTCCCACTTGTTCGGACAGTTTTGCGGCAAAGTTAAGTTCCCATTTTTAGGTTGTTATGCCGCTATTTTGGACTGCTCAGGGGCTAGCCCC
>NVUR01000027.1 GCA_002401965.1 Alphaproteobacteria bacterium | reverse complement strand
TTGCTGGATGGTTCCTGCGTACTTTACTCATATTGTTGACCCTCCTTAGGCCGAATATGAGAACTTAACATACTGTCCGAATTTCTGGGACCACCTCTCTGCTTGTATTTTCTTGATGACATTATTTCTATTCCTTATTTTAGACTTTTATACATTTTCTGTCCGGAATAGTGTAGCCACATCATCTTGTTTCTAGTGCGGAATCTCTAACTGATCGTGACATTACATGTTATCTTTTATATAATTATTTCAATTGCTTGTGGTTTTTACAAAGATTATTTCTTCGGTAAAATTTCGGTAATATACGTACCAAAACAACCATATACACTTATGTACCTCTATGATGTAAAGCCAAAGGTATTTTTACGATTTTTGGTTTTATTGCATTACTTGGTATGTTTTAAGAGATGCTGAATTGACCAAAAGTGATAAACAGCCCTGATTTCTTCCTCCCCCCCCTAAAATTTCGGTGCGTTCACAAGGGAGTTTCATTCGCCGTAATTTTATATAGTTTGTTCGTAGAATTTTCCTCCTTTTAGCTTTCGGTATTTCTTTTCCCTCCAATGTCATCTCGAACATGAAGTGGATAGATCTGTTTTTGTGTTGTAGGTTTAAGATTCCTCGTCGCTGCTCTGGCTTGCTGGATGGTAAAAAGGGGCGTAGGTGTAGGTTGTTTCTATCTCCGTTATCTACGCTGTCGGCGGGGGCATCGTCATATGTTGCATTATCCCACGGCAGTGTCCCTGATTGGTAAGCGGCACTCGTCATATATATTGGCACGTTTTCATCGGGGGTTAAGCCAGCGTAGATTGAGCCATCTAAACATGCAGTACCGATTGGAGAGCGAGATCATGGCGTTCCCAAATTATAAAGTGCGGTGATTTCGGTGGCAGAGAGGGCGCGATTATAGAGGCGAACATCGTCGAGATCACCATTCCATACACCTGCTGAGCTACAGCCGCTGCCTGTATCTTGGCTTCCGATGCAAATATCGTGATTATAGGCGGAATAGATGCTGCCAGTTTGTGCAACGGGGGTGTTCAGCAAAATACTATCCCCATATATCTGTAGATCTGTTCCATTATAGACGCCCGTTACGTGATGCCAGCCAAGGTCAGTTGGCCAGTCAGTTGGGGTGCATGTTGCTACTGTCGAGCTTGCATCTGTGTTAATGGCTAAACAAATTTCAGATTGTCCGTTATTCGCAACCCCTCCATCACGATATAGGCGCCATTGTGTAAAGCCGGATCTATATTTTGAAATAATATGTTTGAGTGATGGTTCATCGGTTACACTTTGAACCTTAATCCATGCGCTGATTGTGATTGTATCGTCTTCGGATTCTGCAAATTCGGGGATGGAAATGTGATCGTCTGTGCCATCGAATGCGAGGGCTGTGCCTACGGTTCCGGTTGTTGTTTCTCCGGTTACATCATTATCTGCGCCATCTGTCCATGTTCCGTTATTACCGTTGCTGGAGTTGTCGGCGATTGCAGAGCCACTGGTCTCGTCCAGCGTCCAATGCCCAGCAAGGTCGAGCGCGAGCTGTGTTCCGAGTTTTGGTGTCATTGCGATCCATTCATCGCCCTCACAATATTGTAAGATGTTGAGGTCTTGATTGTATATCAGTTCGGCTTGCAGACCGCTTGGGTTTGAACATCCTGCGCCGCCATTCCCCGCAGGCCCCATGGCGATCCAGTCATTGCCGTTGCAATATTGCATGACATCGTAATCGGTGTTGAAGACCAGTGTGGCTTTGGGGGCAAAGGGGGACGCGCAGGTGGAGACGGAGCATGTGCCGCCCGTCCCACCGTAAAGCGCAGCGATTTCGGTGGTAGAGAGGGCGCGGTTATAGAGGCGGACATCGTCGATCTCGCCATTCCATGTACTGCCACCTGCGTAACAGCCTCCAGCATATTCGGTTCCGATGCAAATATCGTGATTATAGGCGGAATAGATGCTGCCGGTTTGTGCTGCTGGTGTGTTCAATAAAACACCATCGCCATATATCCGCATATCTGTTCCATTATAAACACCTGTTACGTGATGCCAGCCAAGGTCAGTTGGCCAGTCAGCGGGGGAACAAAGGGTTAGTGAAGTGTCGGCTCTTAGTGAAAAGCAAATTTCAGAGCGCCCATTATTCGCAAACCCGCTATCACGATATAGGCGCCATTGTGTGAAGCCGGATCTGTATTTTGACACAATGTTTTTGCGCAAGGGTTCATCGGTTACGCTTTGAACTTTAATCCATGCGCTGAGTGTAATTGTATCGCTTTCGGCTTCTGGGAATTCGGGGATGGTTACGTGATCATCTGCGCCATCGAATGCTATGGCTGTGCCGTCAATACCTGTGGTGGTTTCTTCGGTGACATCGTTATTTGCGCCATCTGTCCATGTGCCGTTATTACTGTTGCCCGATGAATCCGCGATGGTAGAGCCGCTGGTTTCGTCCAGTGTCCAATGCCCGACAAGATTAGATGTCGGCGCAGAGCAGTTGGCGGTTTGGGCGTTATACATATCGGCTATTTCAGTGGCAGAGAGGGCGCGGTTATATATTCGAGCATCATCGAGTTCTCCGTCAAAATTCCAAGATTGCCCTTGGTGTTCGCCAATGAGTAAATTAGCGCCGCTATCATCGCCCCGCGTGCCTGGATCATAATCCTGCAAGTTATAGGCAACCTCTGTTCCATCAATGTAGAGCTTCATATCGTTAGCTACATCAGTACCACCGTTCCAAGCCATGACCACGTGATGCCATGTGCCAATGCTCCAGCTATTGTCTATAGCCCTGACTTTGAGGTAGTTGCTAAAACTAGTGTCTGTTATGTAGAAAGTGAGCGCGTTTGTTCTGCCTGTATCACTTGCAATTAAAGCCCAATTGCTTTTACTAAATATACGCCCCACATCATTTCCTCCTTCACTGTTTGCGTTCATCCAAACTGTGAGTGTAAATGCGGACATATTATCAAGAGAGTTATCTGAACCTGCGTTGATGTTGTCATCTATACCATCAAAATTTATCGTAGTACCGACTTGGCCTGTACTGGTTTCTTCGGTGACATCGTTATTCACGCCGTCACTCCATGTGCCGTTATTACCGTTATCCGATGAATCTGCAATGGATGATCCGCTGGTTTCATCAAGTTTCCAATGTCCGACAAGACCCGTGTTTGAAATCGCGGGTTTCCCGATACTGACCCAGTTCGAGGCATTGCAATATTGTAAGGTGCGGTTGTCATCATTGAACAACATTTCACCCGTCAGGCCGTCGGGGTTGGCGCAGGTGTAATCTACGCCTGTATAGGCAAAAAGCGCGGAAATATCGGCGGCGGAAAGGGTGCGGTCATAAATACGTACATCGTCAATCATGCCGTCAAAAGGAGTTGCAGCATGTCCAAATTGTATAAAATCATTACCGCCGGTGCGGGTGGATTCGTTTAAGACCGCGCCTGTCCCCCTTAACGCATCATTAAGGTAGAAACGGGTTGTCCCGTCATAAGTCATGACGACGTGATTCCATTGATTAAGGTTAAAGTTTGATTTGTTGAGCTGTACGGCAGAGCTACTGCTGGATGTGCCCCAAAAACGTGATTGAATATTTGAGTTGGCCAGGTAACTAAAATCGAAAAGCTGTTGATTGTTATTTACCATTCCGAATATGATTTGGTCATAGCGCGCGGTGCCGCGTGGATAGAGCCAAAAAGAAACCGTTAGGTTTGTTTGGCTTTCCGCCACATCTGCATTACCCATAGTAACGCGATCATCAATGCCATCATAATTAAGTGTTCGTCCGATTTGTCCGGCTATGCTGTCTGTTCCGGCGTCCATTCCGCCCTGCATTGTGCCGTCATTGCCACCAATGCTGTCGATGACTGTTGTGCCGCTGGTCTCATCCAATGTCCAGTGCGCGACAAGGTTGGATGTGTAATCCTGCGCTTGTGCGCGTGTTGGCACAAGGGTAGAAATGAGGAGCAGGGTTGCGAGAGTCGCATATTTCAAAAAGCGGGGAGGGCGCATTATTTTATTATCCTACCCCTGTTTTTTACGTTGCAGGACGAGCATAAGACCAACCCCACCAAGCAAGCCAAGCAGTAACATAAGATAGCTTTGCATTGATGCTTGGCCAACATTGTTACCCGCCATTTTATTGAGCAGGGCGACTTGTTGGCTTAGGTCATCCAGTCCTGATTTTAGAGCGGTATTCTCTGCGCGAAGCTCTTTGGTGGCTTCGATCATTGGCGCGATTAATCCGACATAGTTCACAGATTTTGTGCCGATTTCATCATCCGCCGTATGGACAAGGGTCGGGAATATTTCTTCCAGTTCTTGCGCCATTACACCAAATTCAGTGCGGCCTTTTTCATCATCTTTCATGGTGAAGGAATAGGTATCAATTTGCGCGATGCGATCCAATAGGTCGCCAGATTGATTGAGGGCTACGATGTTGTCTTTCAAACGACGATCAGATACGTCGGTGATTGTGCCTGTATATTCAATGTCCCCTGTTACATCAAGGGCGACATTGGGGATGGCTGTGGCAATGCCGACATAGCCTGTGTCACGAGCCACCGCGATGGCGAGTGGTTGTTCGGCTTTGTTGGTATCTAGTCCTCTGATAATTAGAGTATCTGATATACCATCATATTGTATTCGCGCGCCCTTGTTCGTAGAATCTCCAAGAAAATCAAGAGATGGCGTGCCGTTATTGGCGCTGCCATCGCCCAGTGTTAATATTGCACTTGCCGTTGAAATGTTCAGATCGCCTGCGGAGGTTAGTACCATGCGTTCGATACTGTCTGTATTGGCGGTTGAGCGTGTATGGAAACTTAAATATGCGGGGATGTTTTCATCGGCAACGGTGGCACCTGTATCAACATAGGCGTAAATTGCCGCGGCACGTTCGTATGCCGTTCCGTCATAACCGATAAAACGTAGACCACCCAGTTTATCATCCGCACTTACCGCTGTAGGCGTATCGTATGTTCCAGCCGATCTGTGTAGGAGTATGTCAGGGCCGTTAGCAGGTGTTGCTCCATTATGAGAGTATAGAGCAAAATCTTTATTATCTCCGGTGATCGTTAGCATATATGTTGGTGAATCTGTGCCGATACCGACATTACCAGCATTATCAATGACCATACGCTCTGTCCCTGCGGTGTCAAAGCGGATGGTGTCATCATCTGAGCCTTCTTCGACCTGAATTAGGGTATCGGCATCGGCATCGGAGAGGCCTATGCTTGCATTGTCTATATCTGTGAACGCCGTACAGTCGTTGGAGAACTGAAGTTTATCTGTTGCGTCATCAAAGCGGATACAGCCCGCTTGGTTTGCTGCACCGCCGTCGAGGCGGATGTCACCTGTTTGGATGTGCAGGGCGCTTGCGATTGTGTCGGATTTGAAATCCCCAAGACCTAGGCTGCCATCTGCAAGAAGGCGCATAAGAGTGGTTGATTGTTTGTAACCACTTTCTACATCTAACACAATTTCTGTGCCTGATAATGATGATCTGCCATTCGTACCATTCCATTTTTGAGAGGATATGGTTACAGCGGCGGTGGTCGGGGAAGTGCCACCGTGTGTTCCCACTAGGTGAAGTGGGTTCCAGGCATTTTCTCCGCTTTCTGTAATACCGTTAATGTACATACCGCCTTCGGTATTTGTCCCTGATGCGCCCAAATTATGTTGAATTAGACCAAAGACATTTGTGCTTGACCCGACCCCTACGGAGGCTGAACCACTGAAGTCAGGGCTGGTGATGTCGGTGGCGGTCATCATGAGTTTTGGATATGCGCCTGTGGCCGCACTGATATCTAAAGTAGCGGCGGGGGATGTAGTCGCAATACCGACATTTCCAGTAGAGCCGATAACCATGCGTTCTGTCCCTGCGGTGTCAAAGCGGATGGTGTCATCATCTGCACCTTCTTCGACCTGAATTTGTGTGTCGGCATCGGCATCGATAAGACCACCACCCACGCCAGCCATTGTTACATAGGTTGAGCAATCGTGGGAGAATTCAAGGGCATTAGATGTATCGTTATAGCGGATACAGCCCTTGGCCGCGCCTTGGGCTTGGGTTTCCCCGATTTGGAATTCCCCGCCGATGATTGCAAATTTATCACTTTCGGTGAAGTTGTAGGCATCATTGCCATTTATTGAGCCTTGGTCGAAAAATAGAACCATAGAGCGGTCACCCGTGACAATGGGATCTGTTGTTTGGGGAGATGTCTGTAAACCAATGACTACAGAGGCATCGCCGTTGCCATCCCCCGCCGTGCCTGATCCAGCCACAACTTCAGATCCTATGGCAGTACTGAAAACACCGCTGGCTATTGCTGCTCCGCCTGCTGCAAAACCACCAACACCACTGGCTGTTGAACCCGCACCAAATGCGGTACTGCCAATTCCACTGGCTGTTGACCCTGAGCCAAATGCCGCACTGAAAACACCGCTGGCTGTTGTTCCTGAACCAAATGCGATGCTATTGCTACCCACATTTCCATCATCCCATTCTGTTCCAGTTACGGTTCCTGCGCGGAACGCACCTTTGGAGCTATCAAAGAACATGCGGTTATCTTCGGTGCCTGTGGCAGTGTCGTCAAGTTGGTATGATCCAACGATGAAGTCGCCATTCGCTAAATCACCGTAAATCAAGTTCCCGATATTGAGATGGTCGCTGGTGGTGGCTGTTAGGACATCAACGCCATAGCCGAGGAGGATGTTGCGGCTACCTCCGCCTGTCAGGGTGGCTGCTGCTGCTGTTCCTATAATGGTGTTTTGGTCGTTTGTGTTATCGAGATTAATGGCGGTATCTTGACCTATAATAATGTTTTCAGTGCCGTCATAGGTGTAATCTGTCGTATTCCCGCGTCCAGCATTGTGGCCAAGGAACGTGTTGCTATTTCCGGTTCTGAAATATATCCCCGAGAGAGCACCAACCATTGTGTTGTTATGTCCAGTTGCATTTTCTGCCGCGGCCTGACCTATGGCAACGTTTCTGTTGCTAACTGTTCCTGAGTTCAGGGCACTTGCCCCTATGACGGTGTTTGCTGTACCCGTTGTGAGGGATTCTCCTGTGCCGTCTCCGATAGCGGTGTTGTAAGCGCCGCTGGTTAGTGCGGTTAGTGAGGTTGCACCAATGGCGGTGTTGCTATCACCTAAGCTACCTGTTGAGGATGCGCTATTAAGCGACATGAGGGCATCAACGCCAATTGCTGTATTGAGTTCGTTATTTGCACCGAAATTCGTACCGCCTTCGTGACCGAGGAAAAAATTGTCGTTTGTTGCGTAGTCGGTGTAGGCGTCGCTGAGGTCGTCTATGGTCAGAGCGCCGCTGGCGACTGCGCCCATTGTGGCGTAGGTCGTACAATCGTGGGAGTATTCAAGGCCTGTGCCTTCGACAAAACGGATACACCCCTGTGACCCTGCTGTTCCATCATCATCAATGAGGAAGTCGCCACCGACCAGTGCCATGCGATTATTGGTGGTGAGGTCATATCCTGATTGGTCACCCATGAAAATCCCGAAGCTTTCAGCACCTGAAACGAGGGGGGCTGTCCCTGTTGCTTCTCCTAGACCTAATGCCATTGAATTTGCGCCAGATACGGAAATTTTTCTTCCCAGTGCAATGCTTTCTACGCCTGATGCGCTTGCGCTGCTTCCTATTGCGACGCTGTAGTCCGCTCCCGCAGATGTCGCTGCGCCTAGTGAAATGCCAGAATATCCAGAAGCAGAAGACCATTCACCCATGACAATACTCACTTCGCCAGAGGCCGTTACATTGCTTCCTGCTGCGAAACTGAAGTTTCCGGTTGCATTTGTATCAAAGCCAAGGGCGATACTATTTGCTCCCGAGGCTCTACTATCTAGGCCTAGGCCTATGCTGTTATTTCCGACATTTGCATTATCCCAGTCTGTTCCCGCGGCTCCACCAGCGCGGAATGCGCCTTTGGATTTGTCAAAGAACATGCGGTTATCTTCTGTGCCTGTTCCTGTGTCATCAAGTTGGTATGATCCAACAATGAAATCGCCATTTGCGAGGTCACCGTAAATCAAATTCCCGATATTAAGGTGGTCGGATGTTGTAGCGGTTGGTGTATCAACGTCATAACCGATCAGGATGTTGTCAGAGCCAGTTGTTGTTAGATCGCCTGCTTGATAACCAATCATAACGTTATTATCTGCGCCTGTTAGAACATTGATTGCAGATGCACGCCCGATAAATACATTGTTGCTGATATCAGATGAATTGATAACACCTGCACCAGCACTTCGACCGAGGGCAACGTTATAGTTACCTGTTCTATTGTAGAGAAGGGCTTCGCTACCCGTTGCAGTGTTATATGCTCCTGTTGTACTGGAGAATAGCGCCTGATAACCTGTTGCGGTGTTATCGTCTCCAGTTGTGTGTTGAGCCAGTGTATTGGTTCCGGCTGCGGTGTTATGATCTCCGATTGTATTGGAGAGAAGTGCCATTTTTCCTGTTGCTGTATTACTATCCCCTGTTGTTAATGCGGATAGGGCGCTATACCCAACTGCGGTGTTGCCATCAGTTGTTGATGTGCTGTTTGCGCTTGTTGTGCCGGCATCTTCACCGATGAATGTATTTTCCGTCGCGCCAGATGTCAGGGCGGTGGCGCTGCTTCGGCCTAAAATTAGATTATGGTCTGTCGCGTAATCGGTGTAGCCATCGGTCAGGTCGTTGATAACATTTGCACCAGAGCCAGCATTAAATGCGGTGAAGGTTGAACAATCATCGGAATATTCCAATTGGTCAGATGTATCGTCAAAACGGATACAGCCTGCCTCGTTCGCGGCGCCGCCGTCAAGACGGATGTCGCCAGATTGGATGTGCAGGGCGCTTTCGATTGTATCGCTGCTAAAACCACCAATACCTATATTACCAGCGGAGGTGATGCGCATTTTTTCGCTTGCTGTTGCGCCTGCGGCCATGGTGCTGAAGGTCAGGTCAAAATTTTCGGTTGTGGCGGTGACGTCGGTTGATACGGCTTCTATGCTTGCGCCGATTTCATAGTTGTCTGCGGTTGTCTCTGCCTCAAAATCAATTCCTGCGCCAATTCCTGCGGCTGGTGTTCCGCTGGTTGAATGTGTGAAACGACCCACTGTGGTTACGGTGTTTGTGTTGGCATCATTGTCCTGCGCATGTAGGCGTACGGACGGTGTGGAGGTGCCAACTCCCAACTCGCTCATAATAAAGTTGTCAGGGGATCCAGCGTCAAAATAGACTTGCTTAACTTGCGCGCCACTATAGAGAGAGAGGGTAGCGTCACCACCTGTTGTCTCGACTAAGAATCTAGAGGCTCCTGAATGTGTTCCCCGAATTAAAACACCGCCAGTATCAATATGGAGACCATCTGCATCTGGGCTAACTGTGCCGATACCAACACCGCCGCTTGCACCCATGATAGAGAAGGTGTTTGCATCGGTGAGGTCATATCCCGATTGATCGCCCATGAAGATACCGAAGGATGACGTGCCAGAGACGATGGGTGCTGTGCCTGCTGCATCTCCTAGGCCAAGTCCCATACTGTTTACTCCGGATACTGTAATGTCCATTCCCAGAGCGATTGTATTATCGGCCGCTGCAAGAGCGGCAGACCCCATAGCCACACTGGATTCTCCGGTTGCATTTGAAGTCCAGCCGGTTGCAAATGAGAAACTTCCTGCTGCTTCTGTGTTATATCCCCACGCAAGGCTGTTACTGCCTACGTTGGTATCTTGCCATGCGGAGCTGGACGTAATATTACCACCTCTGAAAGCGCCTTTATCGGGATCGAAGAATGCGTATGTGCCATTACCATCAAGACCAGCTGTGGTTGAGCCAGCGGCGAGGCCTGCATCAAGGATGTGGAAACTTTCACGTGTGACATGCGTGGTGTTGTCTGTCCACAGGCCAGCGCCGCCGGCGATGGAGGAGAGTGTGGCGAACGTTGTGCAATCATCGGAGAATTCAAGGCCGCTGCCTTCAACGTAGCGGATACACCCTTGCGATCCAGCTGTGCCGTCATCATCGATGAGGAGGTCCCCGCCGACGAGCGCCATGCGATTATCGGTGGTGAGATCATAGCCTGATTGATCGCCCATGAAGATACCGAAAGAGCCAACACCACTGACTTGTGGGTGTGTTCCAGCAGGAGCGCCCAAACCGTAAGCGACTGAAAACTCACCAGGCGTTCCGTCAGCAATCCATGGTGTCGTTGCATCAATCGTTCCGTCACCGACCCGTACTTCATTACCAAAAGCTATTCCCCAATCTCCTGATGCTTCTACGTCGTTACCCAATGTCGTAGCGACATAACCAGAGGCATTGCCATTGCGGCCCGCTGCAAAACTTGCGTAACCAGCGGCTGTGGCGTTTTGTCCAAGAGCGGTACTTCTTTCACCAGACGCCGTTGAATCTCGACCTGAGGCAAAACTGTATAGGGCTGATGATTCTGATCCATAACCTATAGATGTTGAAAAATCTCCAGAAGCGGTTGTGCCGTACCCTAAAGCGGTACTAACGTAGCCGGAGGCTGTAGAGACAAAACCAAGTGCAGTACTATACGTTCCGCTCGCTTCTACATTTGCCCCCCATGCGAAGCTGTTTGTTCCTATATTGGCATCTTGCCAGGATGTTGCGCTGCTTAAAATTGCTCCGCCGCGCATTGCGCCTTTATCTGGATCATAGAAGGCATAAGTGCCATCGCCGTCTGTTCCGGCCGTGGTTGAACCAGCGGCCAGTCCAGTATCAAGGACGTGGAAATTTTCACGTGTGACATGCGTGGTGTTGTCCGTCCACAGGCCGCCACCGCCAATTATATTTGTCCATGTGCTATTTTCATAGCCTTCGAAGGCATTATTATCGGTGTTATAGCGGATCATTCCGTTCACTGGCGTGCTTGGGCGCACTGCGGTTGCACCTGAATGGAGGGTTAGGGCGCCTCTGCCGGCCATGATGATGTCGCCGTTGCTGTCAATTCGCATGCGTTCTATGGCTGAATTTAGGCCTGTTAAGAAAACAATATCTGTTGGAACACTTTCATTAGCAGGTGTTCCGTTGACTTCAAACCAAATTTGTCCTGTAAGCTCCCAACTATTTCCGTCATAGGCGTATCCGCCGATCCCCGCGAGGAGGTCGCCATCTTGAACAATCGTGGGGGAGGCTTCTGTGCCGCGGGCGCGGTATCCGTACCAGTCTGGTTTATAGTTAGAAGTATTAGAGTAAGAATAATGATGAATATCTTGCCCGTCACCAACGATGGTTAAAATGTCTGTCGGGGAATCTGTGCCTATACCGATATCACCAGCCGCAGAAATCCGCATGCGTTCTGCTATACTTGTGCTGCCTGTGTTGAAGGTAAGTGCTGTTGGTACTGTTTCATTAGATACAGTGCCATCTATTTCGCCGTAAATTCCTGCTCTATTTTCCCAGCTATCTCCGTCATAACCACTGAAACGGATACCGCCGAGGGTATGACCATCACTGATCGCAATTGGAGAGGCTTCTGTTCCGCCTGCTTTTTGGAAGTCGATGTCTGTTTTTATGCCTGTATTGTTTGAAAATGTTCTGTACCACACATCAAGGCCGTTTGCCGTTTTCATGAATGGGTCACTGTAATCGGCGTCATCGGTGGAATCTGTTGTGCCGAACATGACAACGCCATTCGCTAAATCACCGTAGATAAGGCCGCCGATATTGAGGTGGTTGGATGTTGTGGCGGTTGGGGCGTCGATGCCATAACCAATTAGGATATTGTCTGAACCTGTGGTGTTGAGATCACCAGCCTGATAACCGAGTGCGATGTTGTGCCCACCAGAGGTGTTATTCAGCATCGTATTTGCACCAATAGATGTGTTATTAATTCCCGTGTTATTGGCGGCGGTTGTACTTCCGTATAATGCCTGATATCCGATGGCAGTGTTGTTGCTGTTAGACGCTGTTATTGTATTATCTGCGTAAAACATGGATTGATAACCAATTGCCGTGTTACGAGATTTCGCAACGTTAGAGCGTAGTGCAGAATTACCAATTGCGGTGTTTGATGATCCTATTGTGTTTGCTCTCATCGTTGAATCCCCCATGGCGGTATTATCAATGCCAGTGGTGTTGGCTTCTAGCGTTCTATTACCGGTAGCAGAGTTATTTGTCCCAATAATATTTGCGGCGAGGGTATTATATCCAATTGCTGTATTGTAATCACCAGTCGTTGTCGCGGTGCCTGAATTTTGACCTATGAATAGGTTTTGTATACCGCCGCTAGCGATGGATGTACCCGCATCTTGGCCGATAAACATATTATTATCTGTTGCATAATCAGTGATTGCATCGGTCAGGTCGTTGATGGCATTTGCGCCAGCTGAGGCGAATGTGGAATAGGTTGAACAATCATCAGAGTATTCAAGTGCATCAGATGTGTCATCAAAGCGGATACAGCCTGCTTGACCTGCCGCGCCGCCGTCGAGGCGGATGTCACCAGCGGCAAGGTGCAGGGTGCTGTCTATTGTATCGCTGCTGAAATCACCAATCCCGACATAGCCTGTTGTTGCATCAATTTCGAAGCGGTTTACATCACCTGTATCTGCGTCCCATATCGCAAAATCAAGGTCTGAATTGCGGATACCTATGTTCCACTCCGCTGCTGTATTTCCATTACCAAAAGCAACGAAAGCTGTGCCGTCTTTTGATGTTGCGCGCATAAGGCGAAGCCCTGCTGCGCCAAAGGCGGCATCGTTTTGCACTTGTATAATCGGAGTATTGGCGGCGTCACTTTTTCGAACATGAAGTTCTTCTAATGGAGCATTTGTGCTGATACCTACATAGCCATTCGTCATATCACCGTAAATCAGGTCGCCGATATTGAGTTGGTCATCACCCGTGGCGGAGGGGGCATCAACGCCATAGCCGATTATAATATTGCTCGACCCTGTGGTGATATTGTCACCGGCGTTTGTGCCGATTACGGTGTTGTTTGATGCACCGTTGCTTATGTGTAATGCGTTTCGCCCTAGAGCAACATTGTTATTCCCTGTGCCGCTTGTAAAGAGAGCTTGGCGACCAAGAGCCGTGTTGTTGCCGCCTGACGTATTGACTTCGAGTGTACCGTCACCAATGGCGGTATTTTGCTGGCCACCGATATTTGCGCGTAAGGAATAGCCACCGAAACCTGTATTATAGCTTCCGCTTGTATTGGCGCGTCCTGAATCATCTCCGACAAAGGTATTCCATGCTCCTGTTATATTGTTACGCCCGGCTTCTCTGCCAATAAAGATGTTATAGCTGCCTGACGTTGTATCTTCCCCTGCAATTTCGCCGATGAAGACGTTGTTATTGCCACCTGCCAGAATAGAATTTCCAGCGGTGTTGCCGAGGAACATATTATGATCGGTGACGTAATCGGTGTAGCCATCACTGAGGTCGTCGATGGCGAGAGTGCCGCTGACGACTGCGCCCATTGTGGCGTAAGTGGAACAATCATGGGAAAATTCAAGACCTGTGCCCTCAGTATAGCGGATACACCCCTGTGATCCAGCCGTGCCGTCATCATCAATCAGGAAATCCCCGCCATATAAGCCCATGCGGTTGGCCATAGCGAGGTTTACGCCAGATTGATCGCCCATGAAGATACCGAAGGAAGAGACTCCCGAAACGACGGGGCGTGTTCCTGCAGGATCACCCAGTCCGAAAGAAAAGCTGTAGTCTCCCGTTGCATATGATTCCCGTCCCAAAGAAATAGAACTGTCTCCCTGTGCAAGTGAGGCATATCCCATGGCTACGCCATATTGACCACTGGCTGATGCAAAACGGGTTGCTGTAAATGAATGTGCACCACTTGATGTATTGTTTGCGCCCAACGCGACCGCTCGCAGGCCGTTTGCCGTGGTAGCATATCCGATTGCGATGCTGTTTGTGCCGCTGGCTGTAACACCCTCACCCATGGCTATACTGTTTGCACCAACATTTGCGTCATCCCATTGTGTTCCATCTATGCTACCCGCGCGGAATGCGCCTTTTGATGCATCAAAGAACATACGGTTATCCTGTGAACCTGTGGCTGTGTCGTCCAGTTGGTATGATCCAACGATGAAGTCTCCGTTCGCCAAATCACCGTAAATTAAGTTCCCGATATTGAGGTGGTCGGATGTTGTGGCGGTTGGTGCGTCTACATCATAGCCGATGAGGATATTGTTTGATCCTGTTGTGTTCAGATCACCGACTTGAAAACCAAGTGCTACATTATTGGAGCCTGACGTTGTATTTAGTAGAGTGCCTGCACCAATGGCGGTGTTGTTAATGCCGGTGTTGTTTGCCGCGGTGACGCTTCCGTATAAAGATTGATGGCCAATGGCGGTGTTATAGGAATTGCTTGGCGTTGTTGTATCATCGGCATAACGCATAGCTTCTTGACCGATGGCGGTGTTTGCAGATTTTGCAACATTGCTGAATAAGGCACCCCCACCTGTTGCTGTGTTTGCACTTCCCACTGTGTTGTTTATCATTGTATATGCGCCGCTGGCGGTGTTTGCTGTTCCTGTGGTGTTTGCAGAGAGTGCGCTAAAACCGCTTGCAGTGTTGTTGTCTGCTGTTAAGTTGCTGGATAATGCGGCATAACCTGTTGCTGTGTTTCCTGCTCCTGATGTATTGGCATAGAGAGACAACGATCCAAAGGCGGAGTTGTTGTCTCCCAAATTAGCGTTCAGAGCAGCATAGCCATGTGCGGTGTTATTATTTCCGATTATGTTTGTGGCTAAGACGTAAGAGCCTGTCCCTGTGTTTTGTTGTCCTGTTGTGTTCGCGGCAAGAGTGGCTCTACCAATTGCGGTGTTATTGTCGGCTGTTGTATTGGCATTGAGGGCATAAGAGCCAAGGGCGGTGTTGTCGCTTCCTGTCGTGTTTGCGGTCAGGGTGGCTGCACCTATCGCAGCGTTGTTTGAACCTGATGTTAATGCGTTCATGGCGGAATAGCCGATGGCCGTATTTGCGTCTGTTGTTGCGGTTGAATTCCCGCTGGTTGCACCGGTATTTTTACCGATGAAAATGTTTCCAGTTGCACCAGATGTAAGTGCCGCTGCGCCCGCACGTCCCATAATCAGGTTATTGTCTGTAGCGTAATCGGTATAGGCATCGGAGAGGTCGTCTATGGCCAGAACGCCGCTGGCGACGTTGCCCATTGTTGAATAGGTAGAGCAATCGTGGGAATATTCAAGGCCAGTGCCTTCGGTATAACGGATACACCCCTGTGATCCTGCCGTGCCATCATCATCAATAAGGAAATCTCCGCCATATAAGCCCATGCGGTTGGCCACCGCGAGGTTTACGCCAGATTGATCGCCCATGAATATACCAAAGGAGTTTGCAGCAGAAACGATGGGAGTTGCACCAGAGGGAGTACCCAAGCCAAATGCAAATGATTCGAATGCTGTTGCTTGTGCTCTGTGGCCAAGTGCAACGGCATAATCTCCAGATGCAATTATGTTATTACCAGCAGCAAAGGATGTACCTCCTGATGCTGTTGAATAATTACCAAATACGGTAGAAGATGAACCTGTCGCATTTGTATTAAAACCAGCGGAAAAACTGTTAGAAGCACTGGCGAGTGTCTGCTGACCAAAGGCCGCACTGTAATTACCAACACTGGCATCATCCCACTCTGTACCACCTTGACCACCTGCTCTAAACGCGCCCTTGGAGGTGTCAAAGAACATGCGGTTATCTTGTGAGCCTGTGCCTGTGTCATCCAGTTGGTACGATCCAACGATGAAATCCCCGCCGAGGATGGCCATGGTGTTTGCGTCGGTGAGGTCTACACCGCTTTGATCGCCCATAAAGAAGCCGATGGAGTAGTCGCCAGATATGGCTGGATCACTGCCAGCACTGGAATCAATATTGTATCCTGCGCCAAAAGCCAGTGAGTAATCACCGGCAGCAGTGACGTCTGTGCCGATGGCTAGGCCGAAGCTGCCGCTTGCTGTGCTGCCTTTACCAAATATCATGGAATTATAGCCAGAAGCAGTAGATTCTCCGCCATATGCTATGGAGCTATTTCCAGAGGCGTTAGAATTGTATCCCCATGCAAAAGAGCCGTAACCTGTGGCGTCCGCATTAAATCCCAAGGCGATACTATATTGACCAGATGCGGTTACATCAGCGCCTAAAGCAATGCTCTCTGCGCCAATACTTGATTCTTGCCAATGGTTGCCGGTGGCTCTACCAGCACGGAGGGCGTTTTTATCTGTATGGAATATAAATCCAGAGACACCAGCATCAAATCCAGCCGTAGTCATCGTTGCGCCAGCATCTAAAATATGCGTGTTTTCACGTGTTATATGTGTTGTGTTATCTGTCCATAGGCTGAAGCCTAAACTGGCGAATGTGGCATAGGTGGCACAATCATCGGAGAATTCAAGTCCTGTGCCTTCAACATAGCGTATACACCCTTGCGAGCCGACAGTGCCGTCATCATCGATGAGGAAATCCCCACCATATAAGCCCATGCGGTTGGCGGTGGCGAGGTCTACGCCAGATTGATCGCCCATGAAAATACCGAAGGAACTGTCGCCAGAGACGATGGGATCTGTGCCAGCAGGGAAGCCTAATCCAAGGCCTACTGAATTATCACCTGATACAGTTATACTTGTGCCAAAACCAAAGCTATATGCGCCTGATGTGGTTAGGTTTTCACCAAGTGCAAAACTTTGGTAGTTGCTGGCTATAGCGTTAGTACCAACGGCGAAGCTATTGCTTCCGCTGGCTACAGAGCCTTCACCCACTGCGAAGTCATATAGGCTAGATGCCGTAGTGTCTTTACCAACGGCAAAGGAATAAGTCCCAACATTTGCGTTATCCCATTGTGTGCTGAACGTGCTGCCTGCGCGGAATGCGCCTTTGGATTTATCAAAGAACATACGGTTATCGTGGTTGGCGTCGCCGTCATCGTCTAATTGGGGTGAGCCGAAGACGAAGTCGGCGGTGGCGTAGGGGGCGTTGGTATCAACGGAGCTTACAACTTCCGAACCTGCGCCGCCAGTCACTTCGAAGATGGCAGAGCCGTTGCCAGCATCTGTGAAGGCGGTGAATGTGGTGCAATCATCGGAGAATTCAAGCCCTGTGCCTTCGGTATAGCGGATACACCCCTGCGATCCCGCTGTGCCATCATCATCAATCAGGAAATCCCCACCATATAAGCCCATGCGGTTATTGACAGCGAGGTTTACGCCCGATTGATCGCCCATGAATATACCAAGAGAGTTAAACCCGGAGATGGTGGGGTCTGTGCCTGCTCCTCCACCAAGACCAAAACCTAAAGAGTATTGTCCTGATGTTGTAACTTGGTTACCAATCGCAATACTTCTTGTATTTGTTGCACGAGCATCAATCCCCAGAGCAAAAGACCCTTGGCCTCCGGCTGTATTCCTTAATCCAATAGCAAAACTAGATAAACCACTTGCTGTAACTTGTGCGCCCATAGCCGCACTATCATTACCACTGGCATTAGCTGAACGTCCTAGAGCTATGCTATTTGTACCAACATTGGCATCATCCCAGTTTGTTCCCGTTTCTGTTCCTACGCGGAATGCGCCTTTGGATTTATCAAAGAACATGCGGTTATCGTGGTTGGCGTCGCCATCATCATCAAGTTGCGGGGAGCCAAATACGAAGTCTGCGGTGGTGTAGGGGGCATTTACATCGACGGTGTTGACCACGTTTGCAGTGACCTGAAAGACGTCACTGCCTGCGGCTGCTGTAGCGCAATCTATGGCCTCCCATGTGGATGAGCTGATTTGATAGACAAGGCAGGTATTATCGGCCTGGGCGGAGGTGTCTGTATCGCCGAGATCACCGAGATTCATAAAGGTTGGTGTTGCACCGCCCGAGACAGACCCCACGCGGATGCCGCCATTGACGTCTAATGTTGTTTGTGGGTTTGATGTACCGACGCCGATTTGGTTTGCGCTTGTCGTACCATAATGGATACGCCCACCGCCAAGGTCTGTCCATAGGCCGGCAATGCCGCTGGTAAATGAGACATAGGTAGTACAATCATCTGAATATTCAAGTTCATCGCTTGTATCATTGAAACGGAAACAGCCCTTGGCCGCGCCTTGGGCTTGAGTTTCGCCGATTTGCAGCTCTCCGCCGATAAGGGCGAATTTGTCGCTGTCTGCGAAATCGTAGGTGGAGTTGGCGTCGGTTACATCGCCGTCAAAGAATAAAACCATTGATCGATCGCCGGTTATCACAGGGTCGGTTGCTTGGGTTGTCGATTGTAGGCCGTAGGCGATGGCATAGTCTCCTGTACCATCTCCGGCTGTGCCACTGCCCGCTACGACCTGATAGCCTATAGCGGTACTGTTTTCACCACTGGCACGAACTGATCGCCCTTGAGCAGAGGAATAATCTCCTAGGGCCCTGGTTCCAAGGCCAAATGATTTACTATAATCCCCTGTAGCTGAAGTGCCTGCATTACCAAATGAAAAACTGTAATTACCATCGGCATAGGAATCAAGTCCGAAGCTAAAGCTATACGCTCCAGTTGCGCGACTAGATGCACCCATAACAAAACTATTTATACCAGATGCATCAGCTGAACCAAGGAAGCTGGCGCCAAGGGCAACGCTTCCGAATCCACTTGCTCTCGTGTTATAGCCGAAAGCTGTGGACGCGCCACCGACATTGGCATCATCCCAATGTGTACCAGCAGCAGCACCCGCACGGAAGGCGGCTTTCGACGTATCGAAGAACATCCTTGTTCTATGATCGTTGTCTCCATCGTCATCTAATTGAGGGGAGCCAAATACAAAGTCGTCAGTGGCGTAATCGCCCGCGCTGGACTTTACGCGTATGACATTGGAGGCATTTTCAAAAATTCCTGCGGATGTTGTGCTGGTGCAATCAGTGTCGATCCAGTCACCAGATCCGTTATCATAGGTTAAGCAACTGCCATCGACGGGGCTGGTGATTGCAACATCAGATAGCGCATTGAGAGATGATGACCCACCGCCGCCGCCGCCGACTGTATCGTCTTCACATACCCAACTGGAGCCATCCCATCTGTTGAAACGCCCAGAGGCACAAGTTTCAGGGGTGAAGTCATTGCCCCCCCAAGTGTAGTCATCGGCCTCTAATGTGCCGTCAATATCACCATCACCTGTGACATTCAGGTTTTGTGTGATGTTTAGTGTCTCGCTAATGTCGACGGTATCGCCAATATCTACATTGCCGCTGCTATTTGAAATTGTACCTTGTGCGTTTACGTCTGCCAAGGTAGATGTTCCATCGACATTCAGTGTTGTGTCAAAATCAACGGCGTCAGTTGCATTTAATGTTGTCACCGTTGTGGCTTGTGCGTTTACGTTCGCCAGTGTGGATATTCCATCGACATTCAGTGTAGAGTCAAAGTCAACCGCGCCCGCAACGCCCAGTGTTCCACCAATTGATGCATCACCACCAGTTAGTAGTGTGTTACCAGCCAAGATGTTACCACTGACTGTTCCTGAAATTGTTGCGATATTTCCTGTGCCACTGAGATAGCTACCGGCGACGGAAACTGAGCTTTGAAATGTTCCTGCACCAGCAACGTTTAATGTGCTGCCGAAATCAACCGCGCCAGTTGATTCTAATGTTCCGTCAATATCCAATGTATGGTCGGGGGATGTTGTGCCGATACCGACTTCGGTTGTTCCTGCGCTATCAAAATAGATTTCATTGGATGAGTTTGCTGTCCAAAGACCAGATCCACCAACGGTAACCCAGCCTGTTGGATCATCGCAAAGTTCAAGAAAATCAGGGTCTGCACTTGTATTGATGCGGATCAGTCCGTTATTTGCGGAAGTACAATATTCAAGAACACCTTGATTGGGAAACAGCATGGATGCTGCGCCAAGAGCGAGTGCTTCGCTACTGCCTGTTAAGTCGATTCCTGCACTAAAAGAAGCCTCTCCTGTAATTTCTAGATTTTTGCTGATTGCTGCGATTGTGGGGTCGCCGCTTTGTAAATGCCATAATCCGTTCGTGGCGGAGGTTGCGCTGGCATAGGTATATTCCACCACCATATCATCACCGGTTTTGGCGATGGATGGGGTTGCACCACCTGTGCATGTGGTGCCGAAAACTTGGTCAGGGCCGGCGGATATAATGGCAATGATGGTATATGTTTCATCAGTTGGATCGCTGTTTCCATCACTGCGGTTGTTTATACCGCTCGAATCAATATCACAGGCAAGAGTGCCTGTTGCTGCGCCTGCATCCCATGCACAATAACCATATTCCGTACCCCATGGGTCAATGTGTGAAGAGGCGATTTCATTTGGTAAAAACCCGCCACCAACAGGGCCAAGACCACCTGCATCGGCGAATTCCAGTGGTTCGACAAAACCATCGCCATCACAATCACCATCACTGGCCAGCTCTGTGGCCTCTAATAGGGCGAGGCGGGAGGCAATCGCCATTTCGCTTTCGGCCTGTGTGCGGCTTTGGATTTCAACCATTGTGCTTAAAGGGCCACGCATCGTTGACATGACAGCAGTACCAAGTAAGCCGACAACAGCCACAGCACCGAACAGCATAAAGAAGATGTTACCATCTTGCTTGTTCGTTAGATCAGAAAGGTTTTTCTTCGTATGTTTGGTAAAATGCAAACAAGAACGTATCTTTCTAAGCATATTGTGTCAGCCCCCTGAAATGCACATATGAAAATATATTTAAGCATGACCAAGAGTGTGGGCGGTTCAAAGGCTCAAATGACGCAGTTGTGCTTAAACATTATGGGGGTAAATGGTTTATAAACTCTTACGGTTTTAGGGTTTTCCACAGATTTACATGGGGATATGTGGGTAGTTTTGTAGAAATATTTTAGGATTCGATGTCGAATTTCTTTAAAGCCTCGGTTTGTTTGTTCCGAAGGTTTTCAAGGTCAAACCCGTCAATCAGCTCGTTAAACACTTGATGCCAGTTGATTTCAGCCTTGAGGTGCAGGAAAAGTGACCCAAGACCAAGGGCGGCACGATCCATGAAGACAAATTCACGTGGTACTTGAATTGTGCCTAGCTCGCGGAGCTTCTTATGCACTTTTTCTGCGGTTTCGCGGCCATAGATGCCATTTGTTACGATGCCGATGGGGCGGATTTTATCTTCTAAAATAGGACCATAAAGGAATTTCGCCCAAATATTGAGCGTTTCAATCTGTTCTTTGTTTAAGTCTTTGAATCCCCATGTTTTATAGGCATGGGCAGACAAGTCAAAATCATCGTTTTGTAGAGCATGATAGAGGTCGATGACACCGCCGATAAATTCAACTGGAAAAACGCGTACGCAACCGAAATCCAACAAGTTGATGGAAAGATCATCGCGCACGGTGTAGTTCCCCATATGCGGATCGCCGTGAATAACACCATATTGATAGAGCGGCACGTACCATGCGCGGAACATGTTCATGGCAAGGGTGTTGCGGGTTTCGATGTCTTTATCAATATAACCCATGATCGGACTACCCTCCATCCATGTGCTGGTTAAAAGGCGGTTTGTTGAAAGGTTATCAACGATTTGTGGTGTGTGTACGTGTTTTTCATTGCGTAACATATGGTGGTATAATTTCGTGTATTTGGCTTCTAAGATATAGTCCAGCTCTTCACGCAGGCGTTCGGCTAATTCCCCGTGGATTTGGCTGGTTTTAATGGCTTTGTCGTATTTTTCGTATAGAGAAAAAATGATTTTAAGCTGGTTTAGGTCGGCTTCGATGGCCGAGGTCATGTCGGGGTATTGCAGTTTACAGGCAAGGTCTTGTCCATCAAGGGATATGGCTTTGTGGACTTGGCCAAGGCTGGCTGCTGCTGCTGCATCGCGCTCGAAGGATGTGAATTTTTGTTCCCAGCCTGCGCCGAGTTCGGCCTTCATCCGTCTACGCACAAATGGCCAACCCATAGGCGGTGCATTGCACTGTAGCTGTTGGAATTCTGCGGCATATTCCTTTGGTAGGGCTTCGGGGATGGTGGCCAAGATTTGTCCGACCTTCATAAGAGGGCCTTTTAGATTGCCAAGCGATTGAACCAGTTTTCCTGCATGTTCTTCGCGCGCTATGTCCATGCCGAAATATTTCTCGCCAGCCAGCTTCAGGGCAAGATTTGCCATGCTGCCTGATACGCGACCATAACGCGCCATGCGTTTGCCCAGTGTATTCTTTCCAAGGTGATCTTCGTTCATGCTCATAGGCACAACTGATAGACTATGTGGGGTAAAAGTCTAGTAGATTTATCTGTATTCAATTCGGCGTTACTAATGTAAACCTAGACAAGTATCCCGTTTATGTGGTGAAATTATATAGGATATGTTAATTAAATTATGGTGAGTCTGTTATGCGCTTTAAAAGTTTTTGTTTCATTTTTGTTTTGGCTTTGTCTGTCTTTGCGGGGGGGATGTCCTCGGTTCAGGCGGGTTGGCTTGATATTTTCCTGCCTGAAGCTCCTAAAGGGCCGAGCCCTGCCGAAACATTAAAAGCCCCCTTCGCGGATGAAAACGCGGTTATTCAAGATATGGATATGAGCGGGAACGCCGCAAACAGAACGCCTTTGCATCTTAGGCACCGTACAAATACGATTATAACACGTTGGGTACAGCAAAATATTCCGAACATGTTATCTTATAAGGCTGCTACTTATAAAGCGCAGTATGCCGAGAATACAAAGGCATTTAGTAAGGTTGGCGCGGGCGAGTATTTGAGTTTCTTACAGGATAAGAGCTTTTTGACGACGTTAGAAACTGGTCGGTATGATATTGCAGGCTTTATTCAGGATTACCCTGTTTTATTAAATGAAGGGGCGATTGATGGTTATTACCGTTGGTTATATCAAATTAATGTGATGGTGACCTATATTGAAAGCGGCGCACGTGATTATAGAAGTGTAAAGGATGCCGATGCGATAACGCAGGAATTTACGGTTGATTTTCAACTGGGACGCGCCAAGGATGTTGAAAATGAGCATGGTGTGTTGATTGAGACGTGGAGTGTTCGGCCTAAAAGAAAGGAATAGTGCGGTTTGCGCTATTTTTTCGAAATGAGGGCTGCATTCTTGTGTGATTAATGTACAATTCTTTTCTACGAATCATATGAATTTTAAGGAGCTATACATGACAGAGAATGTTGCATCTTTTCCTGTGTCAGATCATCAGGAAGCAGAAAATAATCAAGGCGGAGAAGTTAAGGATGTTGGCGGCGTTGCCGGACAGAGACTTGCCTCATTTATTGAGCGTGTGGAGCGTCTTGAGGAAGAGAAAACTGCACTAATGGAGGACATCAAGGAGGTCTATGCCGAGGCAAAAGGCGTTGGTTTTGATGTGAAAGCGATCCGTAAGCTGGTTGCTTTGCGCAAGATGGATACGGAAAAGCGCCATGAAATGGAAGCAATCCTTGATTTATACAAATCTGCGGTTGGTATGGTCTAGTTTACGACTGATTTCCCCCGAATATATTGAATGAATGAGACGTTTGCGCGTCTCATTTTTATTTGTGCTCTGTGCGCGCAGTAGGGGAGGGGGCTTACAGTTTAGAGTGTGAGCCATCGCAAAATGGTGTTTTATTCGTGTGCTTACACTGGCAAAGCCACGCTTTTCCGGTCTTTTCAGCGGTGAATTTGTGCGATTTGAACCCTGTGTCCTTGTGCGATCCGTCGCAGAAAGGTTGCTTGCCTGATAGGCCGCAGGTGCAAAACCAGTAATCTTTCCCTTCTTCCAGATCAATTCCTATGGGGGCTTTGTCTACAATTTTGGGCAAGTCACTCATTTATACGATTCCTTATTTTCTTTGTTACGTGTTTATACGGATTTTCGTGCGCGGATCAAGTCTTCTACAACCGAGGAGTCAGCGAGTGTGGAAATATCACCCAAATCCTCAAACTCGTTTGCTGCGATTTTACGCAGTATACGGCGCATTATTTTTCCCGAACGTGTCTTTGGAAGGAAATGGGCGAACAGGATGCTCTGCGGGGCTGCTATGGGACCGATAATTTTTCGTACATTTTGGATGATTTCTGCTCTGATTTCATCTTCGTTAACGTTTGCGCCTTCCATTAATGTGACATAGGCGAAAATTTCTTGTCCTTTTATCTCATGTGGGAATCCTACGACAGCACTTTCGGCTACATTCTTGTGTTCATTGATGGCACTTTCAATCTCGGCGGTGCCCATGCGGTGTCCTGAAACGTTCAAGACATCATCTGTGCGTCCGGTGATCCAATAGTCACCATCTTTGTCGCGTCGTGCGCCATCTCCGGTGAAAAAATAGCCGGGGAAATCGGAGAAATATGTCTGTTCAAAGCGCTCTGGGTCGTTATAAACGCCGCGCATTTGCCCAGGCCACGAATTTTTGATAGCAAGTGCGCCTTCTGCGTTTCCGTCCAGTATTTGTCCGTTTTTGTCCAATAATACGGGCTGTACACCGAAAAATGGCTTAGTTGCGGAGCCTGGTTTCAAATCAAAGCTCGCCAGTGGGGTTAACATGTGTCCGCCCGTTTCTGTTTGCCACCACGTATCAATAACCGGACAGCGTTTATCGCCGATAATATTGTAATACCATTCCCATGCTTCTTTGTTGATCGGCTCGCCCACGGTGCCAAGAATGCGCAAGGATTTACGGTTTGTACATGTCACCATTTCATCACCCGCAGCGAGTAGGGAGCGCAGAGCTGTCGGCGCGGTATAGAATATATTCACCTGATGCTTGTCAACAACCTGCCACAGGCGCGAGGCGTCAGGGTAATTTGGAACACCTTCGAAGATCAGGGATATTGCACCGTTGGCCAAAGGCCCGTACACGATATAGGAATGCCCTGTGATCCAGCCAACGTCGGCTGTGCACCAATAGACCTCACCGGCGTGGTAATCGAACACATACTCGTGTGTCAGGCTGACATAGACCATATAGCCGCCGGTGGTGTGCAGAACGCCCTTGGGCGTGCCTGTGGAGCCTGAGGTGTACAGGATAAAGAGCGGATCTTCGGCGTTCATGGGTTCGCACGGGCAATCACTGCTTTGTAGGTTTGTGATCTCATCCCACCAGATGTCGCGTTCTTCGTTCCAGTCTATATCTTCGCCTGTGCGCTTTAGAACCAAAACGGTGTGCACGTTCATGCACCCTTTAACGGCTTCGTCGACATTGTGTTTCAGGGGAATGGTCTTGTTACCGCGATAGGCGCCGTCTGCGGTGATGACGATGTTGGATTGGCAGTCAATGATACGGTTTTTCAGGCTTTCGGGCGAAAATCCACCAAAAACAACGGAATGAATTGCGCCGATACGTGCGCAGGCCAGCATCGCATAGGTGGCTTCGGGCACCATTGGCATGTAAATAGTGACGCGATCGCCTTTTTTAACGCCGCGTTCCTTCAGTGCATTGGCAAGTTTGCACACTTCGTCTTTTAGCTCTCCGTAACTGACTTTGTAGGATTCTTCGGGGTTATTTCCCTCGAAAATCAGCGCGGTGGAGGTTAGCTTTTCCGGCAAGTGCCGATCCACACAATTGTAGCAAGCATTCAAGATTCCATCCTCATACCACTTGATCGAGACGGGAGAATTGAAGTTTGTGTTTTTTATAATTGTCGGCGGCGTAAACCAGTCAAGACGCTTGGCCATTTCACCCCAAAACTTGTTGGGGCTGGAGACTGATTCCTGATATAGTCTATCGTAATCCTGACGTGATATTTTGGCGTATTTGGATGTTTTTTTGGATGGTTTGTATAAATCAGTCATTTACTATCCTTTTGTTTTGTAATGGTTATTTTAGCCAAAAACGGTCAATTAAAGCTCTTCCCCTAAAGGCCTGCTCAGCATTTCCTGTAAAGCAAGGTCGAGGGAAAGACTCTCGTTCAGGCATTTGTGTACCGTCATTGAAATGGGCATTTCTACGTTATATTTATTGGCTAATTTAACGGCGGCTTTGGCGGTATAGAAGCCTTCAGCAATACCTTTGCTGCTGTTCAGTGCGCTATCAACATCCGTGCCTTTACCCAAGGCATAACCAAGGGCAAAGTTGCGGGATTTCTCGGAGGAGCAGGTCAGCATCATGTCGCCAACGCCGCATAAGCCCAAGAAGGTTTCCTGATGTCCGCCCATTGCCACGCCAAGGCGCGCAATTTCTACGAGGCCACGTGTGACGAGACTGGCGCGGGCGCTTTCGCCCATATTCATTCCATGTGCCATGCCGCACGCAATGGCGATAACGTTTTTCAAGGCGCCTGCGATTTGTGTACCGATGATATCGTTGGATATGTAGGGTCTGAAATACGCACTGGCGATGGCGTTCTGTAGGGTTATGGCGAGGTCTTTATCTGTGCAGGCCAGTGTTGTGCCTGCGGGCTTTCCTGCGGCGATTTCGTGGGCGAAGTTGGGGCCGCTTAAGATCGCGCAGGGGGTGTCGGGCAGTATTTCCGCGACAACATCGCTCATCAGGTGGCCTGTTTCGGTCTCGATGCCCTTAGAGCACAAGACGAGCGTATGATCTGCGCGAATGAAGGGTTTCATATCGTTCAAGACAGCGCGGATTGACTGGGCAGGGGTAACCATCAGCAAGATGCTGCTCTCTAAGGCGATTTCAAGCACGCTGGTGGCGTTTATGTGATTGCTGAGCTGAGTGTCGCCCAGATAGGCTTTGTTCTTGTGTGTGGTGTTTATTTCGTCCGCAAGGGCGGGGTTGCGTGTCCACAGTGTCATCTCTTCTTCATGGGCGGCGATCACTTGCGCTAAGGCGCTGCCCCATGCGCCGGCTCCGATAATGCTTGTGTTGTTCATGTGGTGACCATCCTTTATGCTTTTACCCCTGCACCGTGACGCGGCGCGGCGTTCGGGTCAAGCGGCCAGCGGGGACGCGCCTGAAAATTCAGAGGATCGTTTTGTCCGCGCTGTAATCTTTCGATGCCTGCCCATGCGATCATCGCGCCGTTATCGCCACATAGCGGCAGGGGAGGGGCGTTGATCGTCATGCCGTGTTTTTGTGCTAAATCATCCAGTGTTTCGCGGATGGTTTGGTTGGCGGAGACTCCGCCGCAAATAACCAGTGTCGGATTATCTGTCTTCTCTCCGTATTCTTCTAAGAACCGCACCATAGCGCTTTCGCACCTATCGGCTAATATTTTGGCCGTTTGGTTTTGCAGGGCATAAGATAGATCAGCCACATCTTTCGGGTCTAAATCACCTTTAGGCAGCTTTTCAATATGGGTTCGTACAGCCGTTTTTAAACCGGAGAATGAAAAATCATGTCCTTTACGGCCTTTTAAGGGGCTGGGCAAGGGGAAGCGTTCTCGCGCAGTAACTGGATTATTGCAGTTTTTTGCGATTTTCTCGATATTCGGGCCACCGGGGTAGGGCAGGCCCATCATCTTTGCGGACTTGTCGAGGCATTCACCTGCGGCATCGTCCAGTGTTGTTCCCCAACGTTTGTATACGCCAACATCCTCAGCCACCAAAATCTGTGTGTGTCCACCTGAAACCAATAAGAGGAGATAGGGGAAGGCGATGTCATCTGATAGGCGTGGGGTGAGGGCGTGTCCCTCCAGATGGTTGATGGCAATGAAGGGAATACCCTTGGCAGCGGCAATGGCCTTTGCGCTCATCATGCCGATCATAACGCCACCGATTAGGCCGGGGCCACAGGTTGCTGCAACGCCGTCCAGATCATCAAAGGTTATGCCGGCATCGCTTAGGGCGGCCTGTATAACTTTGTCTATATGCTCCAGATGTGCGCGTGCCGCGATTTCAGGGACGATACCGCCATAGACAGCGTGTGTTTCTAATTGACTTAACACGACATTAGAGCGTATTTCTCTAGTGTCGGTAACAATTGCAGCCGCTGTTTCATCACAGCTTGTTTCAATGCCAAGAACGTTCATAACCATAGAGATAAAGCGATACACAATGACTGTCAAACCTCAATATTCATATCCCAAGAAGCTTGTCATCGGAACGCGAGGGTCGCCCTTGGCGTTGGTGCAGGCCAATATGGTGAAAGATAAATTGGTTGGACTTGGTCAAAATATTGGCGTTGAGTTGCGGATTATAAAGACTTCGGGGGATTGGAGTCCTTCGGATGGGGAGGTTGCTTTGCAGGCTCTTGAGGGTGGTAAGGCGCAATTCGCGAAGGAGATTGAAGAGGCATTATTGCGTAAAGAAATCGATATCGCGGTGCATTCTATGAAGGATATGGAGACGATATTGCCTGAAGGGCTGGTTATTCCCTTTATGTTACCGCGTGAAGACAATAGAGATGCGTTTTTGTCCGTAAATAGCCAAAATATAGATTATTTACCAGAGGGTTGCACTGTGGGGACGGTAAGTGCGCGTCGTAAGGCTTTTTTACTGCATAAGCGCCCAGACCTTAATGTCGTGCCATTGCGGGGTAATGTGCAGACTCGTCTTGATAAATTAAAGGCCGGTCAGGTTGATGCGACGTTCTTGGCGTGTGCAGGTTTGAACCGATTGGGGCTTGCCAGTGAGATAACATCGATCATTGAATGTGATGATATGCTGCCTTCTGTGGGGCAGGGGGCTGTTGGCATTGAAATGCGGCAGGAGGATGTGATGCGCTTATCTTTTATTAGCCAATTCTCTTGCGCCGAGACCTATGTATGTGTCGCGTGTGAACGCGCGGTGCTTCACGCTTTGGGTGGATCATGTCATACACCTGTTGGTGTGTATGCTAAATTGGAAGGTGAGGAAATGCATCTTCGTGTGAAGGTGGTTTCACTAGATGGGAAGGATATCTGGGCAGAGGACGTTCGGGCAAATATAGCCTCTCAAGACGAGGCCGTGGCATTTGGGTCGAAAGTCGGTCAGCAACTACGACCCTTGGTTCCCAAGGAGGTTTTGGGCTGAGCTTGTCCAATAAAAAGTATGAAATCACAGAAAATTGTCATAACACGTCCAGAAGAACAAGGAAGGGCATTTGTTGAGCGTTTGGAGGGCTGTAATTCGTCTGAATTTTTGTTAGAGCCGCTCTTAGATATCCAATTCTTGTCCGTTTCTTTGCCTGATTCAAATTCATATGATGGTGTTATTCTCACCAGCATTCACAGCGTCGATATATTTCATTCTGCTGATCCTTCGTGGTTGGAAATGTCTTTCTATTGTGTCGGTGAATCTGTTGCCGCTGCACTACGAGATCGGGGAGCTAAAAATATTTCTCTTATTGCACCGATGGCGAATGAGCTGGTGCAGAAAATTAGAGAAGAATGTGGTTGTGAAAATGCGCACTTATTATATCTGCGTGGAAAGGATATCGCTTTTGATGTGAAAGATGCATTAAAGGATACCAAGATTAAAATTGACGAATTGGTGTGTTATGAGGCCATCACCGAAACAAAATTTAGTGACACATTTATACAGGCACTTAATAATCACGAAATTGCGGCGATTACATTTTTTTCCAAAAGAACAGCACTGGCCTTTTTAGAGTGTGTACGTGCCTCTAATGTTGAAAATAACCTAAAGGGCATTAAAGCCTTGTGCATTAGTGATGGCGTGCTAGAGTGTTTACACTCTGTTTTTGGTCAGAATATAGTGGTTTCTGACACCCCTGATGCGGATGGAATGTCGCGCATTACTCGGTTTTTAAGTGAATGATCGTGGGGGATACGTTGCATATTATGCTTATAGGCTTTGTTTGTGGTATTCTGTATGTGCTAATAAAGATAGGTAAAGGAAAAGAGGGATTATATCATGAGTAAAACGAAAAAACAGCCGATTGAAAATGCGACAGGTATTATCGAGGTTTTTGGTGGTATAAGACCTATGTCCGCAAAGATTAATGTCGCTGTGACGACGATACAAGGCTGGAAAAAGCGCGATGCGATTCCTGCGGTGCGTAAAGATGCTATCTTGGAAGCGGCGAAAGAACATAACCTTGATGTGTCGGAATTCTTTAGTGATGCGCCTTTTGTTGATGCAGAGGTTGAAGAAATATCCGCAAATTCGAAAAATTTTGAGACTTCTAAAGAAGAAAAAGATATTAAATTTGATATTTCTATTCCTGATATAATACCGGAGACTGTTGACGTTGTACCTGTTGTTACCGCGCAAAGGACGCCACAGAGTGATAGCTATACCGAAATTGCGATAGAGCCTGTGCGTCGGGGAATTAGTAAAAATGTGGCCGTTACTGCTGCCATGGCTGTTCTTTTTATTGCGGCTGTTATCGTTATGTTATTGCCGAATGATGAGGCTGGTGCGCGTAGAGAGCATTTGGCGATGTTGGAAAATGATGCTGTCATAAAAGACAGTCAATCTGGATTTAAAGGATTGGTGCCTGAAAATTGGTCAAAGCAATTAGATGATCTTAAAGAGCAGGTCTCACAGGCAAAGCAAACAGCCAATGCCGTGGTGGAGAATATGCAAGCTGCTTCGCAACAGTTCGTAAAAGATAATGGTTTGGAGGAACGCGTTGTGCAGTTGCAATCCTATGTTTCTGAAATCGCAGATGAGAATGGTGTCTACGGCTTGTTTACGCATTTCAAGGGTATGGATGAAAGTGAAACCGGAAGAGATTATCTTGATGATTCTGTTTTGGAATTATCAGATCTTATGGGGCTGTTAAAGGGCAGGGATGATTCGTATGTGAATGAAGCCATTGATATGGCGCGTTCACAGAGTGCGGCGCTTAACCAGACACTGGGAAATGTTCCAAAGAATGAGTTGAGGGCAGCGGCGATGTTATTGGCTTTGACACAGGTGCGTTCGGCTCTAAACAGAAGTGATGAAGCCTTTGATGATGATTTGGGGTTACTGATGGGCATGGTTGGTGATGGAAATGATGAATTATCGACGTCTTTGGAAAAATTAGCACCGCATTCTAAATCGGGTATTCTCTCTATTCGGGGATTGCAAAAAGAGTTCAGAACTGTTGCCGGCGATGTGGTTGTGGCATCTTTGCGTGGGGAGGATGTCTCCTTTTCTGAACAGGCAACGGCGCGTTTGAATACAATTTTGAAAATCGAGAAAGATGGTGAGCTGGTTACCGGTACACAAACACAAGTGAATGTTGATAAGGCGTCCAAAATGTTGGCACTTGGTAATATTGACGCGGCGATAAATTTTTTGAACAGACAGCTTAATGCAAAAGAGCTGGCACCACTTCGTCCGTGGATTAAGAAGGCTAAAATTGCTTCGATGGCAAGGAAGGCTAAAAATGCTATTGAAGATGCTATTGATATGAATATCGGCAGCGGTCTTTTAGGTGGTTCGCAATTGTTAAATGATAAAGATTAAAGTTCAGCCAAATTCGGAATCCCGAATTTAAGTTATAAAATTAAGGGGAATATTATGATTCGCGCATTATGGGCCTTGGCTAAAGTGGGGGTTGTCGTGGCATTGGTGCTATGGATTGCAGAGCATCCAGGAACCATTACGATTGACTGGATGGATTATAAGATGACGTTCCATGTCGGGCTTTTTCTGTTATTTATGTTGGTTGTGGTCGTTGTGGGCATTATTCTTTTTACGGTTATAAAAACGGCGTTGGATATGCCCAAAATGATGGGGCGGTATCGTGATATCACAAATAAGGATAAGGGGCTGAATGCATTGGCTATTGGGTTAACGGCTGTCGCGGCTGGTGATCCGAAGGCCGCATCTTATCAGGCGCATCGTGCGCGGAAGTTTTTAAGTGATGATAACGCTTTATCACAGTTGTTAGAGGCACAGTCCGCGCGATTGGATGGGCGGGAAATGGATGCATCACGGGCATTTATTGCGTTGATGGATAATAAAGCCTCTGAGTTTTTGGGGATTCGCGGGTTGTTGCAGTCGGCGTTGGATTGTGGCGACCAAGAAGGTGCTTTGGAATTGGGGCATCGTGCTTTGATTTTGCATCCAAAGCAGGATTGGATTTTAAGTATTGTTTATGATCTGGAGATAAAAGCACGGAATTGGGATAATGCGCGGAAAATTTTGTATCGTGCCGAGAAAGCCGGAACGATCCCCGTTGCGAAAGCCAATAGTGATCGTGTGGCAATGTTATTAGCACAGGCAGAACAAGCCAAAGCAGCAGGGCAGGAGGAGATTTTCTTCCGTAACTTGAATAAAGCCTACAAGGTTGATCCGCATTTTGTGCCGACGGTTTTACGTTTGGCGCGGATGTATTTGGCGCGGGGCAAGAGGAAAGCCGCGATTTCTATTATTACAAAAACATGGAAACATTCTCCACATGCGGGTTTGGTGGCTCTATGGGGTGAGGCATATAAGCCAACTAAGGAGAATGATTTAATGGCGCGTGTTCGCTGGTTTGAGAAGTTATTGAGTTTTAACCCTGAAAGCGTTGAAGGGTTGCAGGCCTTGGCCAGTGCGTTGATAAAAGAAGGCCTGTGGGGCGAGGCCAGAAAATATCTGGAACAGGCAGAAGCGATTCGCCCGAATGTTAATCTCTATAAAATGTGGGCTATGTTAGAAGAGCGCGCAACACATGATGATGACGCTGTACGTTTGTGGCTGGAAAAAGCGGCAGATGCGCCGCGGGAGCGTGTGTGGATATGTTCTGAAACAGGACGAGAATACGATCAGTGGATGCCTATATCCGATCAGGGCTTGTTTAACACCATTATTTGGGACTTCCCGCAGGGACGCATTTTTGCGCCGTCTTTATTCGGCGCAGCGTCGCTTCATGGCTCTGTCGTTAATCCTATGTTGGAAGCTCCAAAGGGGTGACTATGAGTTTAATGTTTAGAGTGCTTTCGTATCAAAGAACTGTTCTTCGGTTATTTTTCCTACTGAGCCTTGTTTCTTTGCCTTCCTTATCCTATGCGCAAAGCGATGTCTCCGCAAAACCATATGAGTATAAAGCCACTACGGTGGATGAGTGTATTCAAGAAAAAGCGTGTTTTTGGCACCATTTTTTGTTGGCTATTCAGGTGTCTCCAATTGAGCGTAAAGTTAGCGAAAATATCAATATAAAAAAATGGACACGGCCAATCCGGTTTATACGAGCAGGACAAGCCGTAGGTATATCAGGAGATGTAGTTAAAAATTATTTACAACAATTACAACCATTTGTTAGCCAGAATATTTCATTTGATAAAGAATATAATCTGGCAATTATATTTTCGGATCATATTGAAAGTGATCTTTCTGGCTCATACAGTAAAATATTTACAAACGCTTTTGGTCGTAATGTACCACTTGAAGCATATAGATTAGATCAGAAGAAAAGAGGTTAAAAATGTTATCACTTCAACATACAAGATAGTAAACGGCAGCTTGATTTATCCGGATATTTTACTTTTATACAGCGCGATCACTCTGATGTTGAAGGTTGTTTAAAGAAGGCTATTTATAAGGGGTTTGGATTGAATGATATATCTTATACGACCATTGTAAAAACACATAAAGACGTAAAAACTTATTCTAAGCTCGAACTAGCATTATTACTTTTGCTTTATCAGGATTTCTTTAAGAGTGGTATGACATTTTCGGAAGTAGAGATGGTATTCAATAAAATATACACCCCATTTATTAAATTCTCATCTGAATCAGGAGCATTAAAATGAGTAGTGATCGAGAGATAGTAGCGGCGCAATTAAAGTAGATACAACTCTAGAATCGAATCACGCCTTTTTTCCAGAGATGGAAAAGGCCTATACCGCCCCAGAAACCACCAATATGGGATTGCCACGCCGTGTCGTGAGACAGAAGACCCATACCGATAATGATGCTGGACCATAGTAATATGAAGGGCATAGGGCCGCGCTTTTGTGCTTCGGCACCGACCATGCCGCGCTCTATCATAATCAGGAAGGTGACCGCGAACAGACCGCTGATCGCGCCAGAAGCACCGACAACCGGTACAGGAGAGCCAGGATTAAGTAAGAAATACACCAAGTTTCCTGCCATGCCACAGGCCAGAAAGAAAATGGCCGTACGTTTCGCGCCGAATTCTCGTTCAAAAAATACGCCCATGGCCATTAACATCACGATATTAAAGGTCAGATGCATCCAACCGCTGTGCAGGATTAGGGTTGTGACGGGGGATATAAGTGCGCTCCAATGCCATTCAACACCGCCGCTATACATGGCGGGGACGAATCCGAAATGATAGAGGGCGGAAATTCTGTCTGCACTGCTGAGGACGAAGGACATGATGGTTTGTATGATCAGCAATGTGCCAATAGATATGCGTGCAAACATCGGGATTTTGTGCCAATTGATGAATGGCTGCTTACCCGAAGCACTATATTGCGCCTTTTGGCTTTGCGTTTTTGCGCGCTCGGCGCGGTATTGTGTGCGGTATTGTTCTTCCAAAGCATCTTGTGTGCCACGTTCTTTATTGGCGTTCTTTGTGGCAATTTTTTCTGCCTTTTTCTTGTCTTTGCCTAGGGATTTGCGCTTATCCAATGCGGGGAAATAAATGATTTTGTCCTTATCATTATCTTTATCATTCATGTGCCTGGCTCCTTAGATATGCTCATACACAGTATCATTAGATGGAGTACTGCACGGGGGCAAGAGAAAATCACCGAAGCGTGGGGCACTTGGTGATTTTCTTGAAGTATGGATTCGTTTTATACGCGCGGGCTAGCCAAGCGACATCTTAAATCCTATATCGGCATTCTTATCGCGGTCATAGTTATATTGCGCGGTTTCGTTGCCTTTTGGTTCCATAAACTCGGGTGGTTGTACGCGTGTCACCATGTCGGCGGCTTTGGCCAGAACCTCTGTCATAACCAGATGTGCATGGTGAATTTGTTCGGTCAGTTCGGTAAAGGCTGCGCCGAATGCGTTTTTTGCAATTTCCACGCCCATGACAACCATTTCTTTGATTGTACCAGACGCCGGTATGTCGCCTTCGGCACTGTCACCGAATCGTGCGGCAATGATCTCTATATCTTCCAGCTTTTTCTTGGCTGGTTTTTTACCGCCACCACCGCTTTTACCTTTGGATTTTTCGCCATCACCTTCTTCGTCATCGTCACTATCGCTATCATTGTCATTTGTGATATCGATGACCACATGTGTCGGCATTTGAAAGCAGACGGGGTATTTCTTTACAATTTCAGGGGCAAGATGCTTGCCGCTTAAGCCCGGTTTTATATCTATTGTGATGGTGGCGGGGTCGCGCCAATCAACAATTACACAGTGATTCTTATATTCGCCGACTTGTTTGCATTTTTTTACGATGCGTTTACCAGGGTAGACGGCCTCTTTAATATCAGCATCAACTAAAAACTGTTTTACATTTATTTGCATTGTGTTTACTCCAAAGTCACCATGTTTAGGCTTAATATGCCGCTGTTTATTTACATAACCATACTGAATAATCGCTTGAAAACATTAAAAACCGTTTAATTTTAGATGGCATTTTATGAAAAAGTACGTTTCTCTTTTGCACATTGGGCGGTATTACTGTTATAGTGATGTGATAATAGTGTTATTTTTGAGCGAGATATAAAGATGAAGCACCGTATTTTTTGTTTTCTAATGGTTTGTATTTTTACAATATCTACTGCACAGCCTTTTATGAGTGCAGATGCCGCAGAATTGTGGAATAAAAAATCATCTGGAAAAAGTGCTGGAAAGACATATCGTAATAAACCTAGATCGACGGGGACGCATTCTTTCTTTAATCGCAAGGGTCTTTCCTCTCGGGTAGAAAATAAGACCGCCAAATATAGAGGGCATTCAGGGTATGGATTTTATACGGAAGTACGAATGTCTAAACAGAAAAAGTCTAGACAATGGGCGCGAATGTCAAGTTCTTCGGTACGTAACAGGCAGAATGATCTTGATCTTGCCTTGCAGCAGGAATATACAATTCTTAAAAATGTTGCTAAAAAAATGAATATTGCGTCAAAGAAACAACAAGAGAGTCGCTATCAAGATTATAAGAGACACCAAAAAGAAGTCGTACAATATAAGTTAGATTACGCAAAGTCTAAGGTGGATGAAGAAAAAAGAAGAGATCGCGCATATGCAAAGTTGAGTAATAAAAAGGGCTGGTCTAGTCGCCGATCATCGAAAAGCAGTACGCGTAAATCTGCCTCAAGTAAGAGGTCTACTGGTTTGAAAAAGCCTAAAAGATTATTTAACGATCCGTATAAATAACTTTATTGTCTCTATTTTATGATTCTGATTATCGATAATTATGATTCCTTTGTTTATAATCTTGCTCGTTATGTCCGGAAGCTGGGATTTGAAGGTGATATTCGACGCAATGACAAAACCACTCTTGAAGAGATAGAGGAAAATTTACCTGAGGCGATTATCATATCCCCTGGTCCTTGTACGCCGAAAGATGCTGGTATCAGCATTGAGCTGGTTCAGCGGTTGGGTCATAAAATTCCTATATTGGGGGTGTGTTTAGGGCATCAGGTTATTGGCGAAGCCTATGGCGGGCAGACACGTCGCGCACAAAAGCCTGTCCATGGAAAGTCCAGTGCGATAACCCATAATGGTTCTGTATTGTTCAAGAATATTCCAAGTCCTATAAATGTTGGGCGGTATCATTCGTTAATTACAGATGTATCAGGGGACACCCCCCTTATTGTCACTGCGCGCAGTGATATAAATGAAATTATGGCCGTTCAGCACTGCACCTACCCTGTTTTTGGTGTACAATTTCACCCTGAATCTATTTTGACGGAGCAAGGGCTTAACATTATAGAAAATTTTATGAAGTATGCCCAAATTTGGCAAGCAGAGAAAAGGATTCACATATCATGAATAATATCAATAAGTTCACTGTCTATTTGGGGTCATCTGGTCGGTGTCGTCCTGTATTTAAGGAAACGGCAAAGATATTAGGTCACCTTATTGGAGAATGCGGAAAGTCTTTAATTTATGGCGGTATGGATGCAGGGCTGATGGGGATTGTGGCGAATAATGCGTTGTCCTCTGGCGCGCATGTCACAGGTATTATTCCCAAAAAATTAAAAGATAGTGAGCGCATTCATCCGAGTTTAAGTGAAACGATCCTTGTGCCGGATTTGTGGGAGCGTAAGTTGAAAATGTTTAACCGTGCCGATGCAATTATAGGATTGGCTGGTGGTTTTGGTACGATTGATGAGGTATTAGAGGCCTTATATTGGGCGAATTTAGGCGCACATGCAAAGCCGATTATTTTGGTAAATACGGATAATTATTGGGATGAATTTATTGCTTATTTAGGCACTTTGCCTGATTTGTCACGTGAGCATCTGATTGTTGTCGACAATGTAGCGGATATTTTTGATGCATTACAAAATTGGACGCCCCCCGCAATTACAGGTGACACCAATAATATGCCACATTTTGAAAATGAGATATTGGGTGATACGGATGCGCCGATTATTTTTGAAGATGCAAGTATTAGGGATGGGTATTTTTTGGCGACGGCTTTGGGGTTAAAGCAGCTTGATAAGCACCAACGCCCTATTGGTTTGCTGAATGACAGGGGGCAATTCGATCATTTGATACGCTGGATAGATCAGGCGCAAAAAGAATGTTTTATTACCGAGCGTTGTACGCAGCTGTTTAGTGTGGGGCAAAGCCTTGCGGATTTGCAAAAGAAGATGGATATGCAAAAAGATATTCACATTGACCTGCAAAATGAAAAGTGGGGCCCAAGCGAGACCAAAACCCACATCGAAATTCATGAAATTGAGTAATAATGCATGTAGCAATTTGCAACTATGTTAGGCTAGTCCTATGGATTTGGTGACAGAAATTTTACCATTAATGGCTTTGCTGGTGTCTTTGGGCGCAGTGGCAGGGTTCTTGGCGGGGCTGCTTGGTGTTGGTGGCGGCATTATATTGGTGCCGGGGCTTTATGCGGTGTTTAACTTTTTGCAACCCAGTATGGGGTTTGATGTGACGCACCTTATGCATCTTTCCGTGGGGACGTCATTGGCGATTATTATTCCTACGGGCTTTTCCTCCACTTTGGCACATCATAAGCGCGGTAGTGTTGATTTTAATCTGGTTAAGATGATTGGCGGCGGCATCATTGTGGGTGTTATCTTTTCGACATGGGTTGTGCAGGGGTTGGATGCATTGAGTATGAAAATGATCTTCGCCAGTGCGATTCTGGTACTGGCGATTATTATGATTGCGAATCCATCTCGTTTTCAAATTAGTACAGAAGGTCCAAAACAACCTTTCAGTTCGCTGGCTGGTTTTGTAATTGGTGGGCTATCAACCTTGATTGGGATTGGGGGCGCGACGTTGAGTGTTCCGTATTTAAGTTTGCATGGCGTGCCAATGCATCGCGCCGTTGGGAGTGCCTCTGCGATGGGGCTTGTGATTGCTGTACCTGCCGCGATAGGATTTATGATTATTGGATCTGGGCAAAATAATCTACCGCCTTTTTCTGTTGGTTATGTGAATTTTATGGCGTGGATTGCGATTATTCCAGTTAGTGTATCAGTTGCACCATTAGGTGTACGTGTAGCGCATAAAATGAGTGTGACGCGCCTGAAAGTGATTTTCGCAATTTTTATGATGGCTGTCGCACTGAATATGTGGCGCAAAATATTGCTAGGAGAGTAATGGGTGAATGCTAATACTACAAACGATTTCAGCCATAATTTAAAAATATTTCCGATGCGTATCGATTCATATGACTATCGTGCAATATGTTTTTTTGCGTCATGCACCCTCTATGCGGTTTTTGGATCGCCAACACCAGATCATTTTGGTTGGCCAGAGATTTTCATCGGGTTACTGTTGGCATTAAGCATCGGGGTGGGGCGCGCCCGCGATGCTATACTCCAACCCCTTAAAAATCGTTTTTGGAAGAGTGCGGGGCAAGTGTTTTTAATCTATGGTTTATCTGTTCCCTTGTTAGTCGCTGCATTATCGGGGCATAGCATTATGGTTGTTCTCAGAGATGTGTTCCCCTTTCTTTTTCTGTTTTTACCGATGTTTTTGCTGCCTCTGATTCGGGCGCGCCCTTATTATTTTCGCAGTTGCCTTTTTGTTATATTACTTATTGGTTTTTTGTTTTCACTACATTCGTTGGTGATGCATTTTATTCAGGGCTGTCCTTTATGGTGTGGCGATGAGTTGCTGTATTTAGAGAACATGCCAACGGTTTTGTTTGCCTGCCTCTTTATGATTGGCTCGGCGATGACGTTTCTTATGCGTGGTATTACGGTGAAGAATGTTACAGTTTTTGCCATGTTGATTACTTTAAGCCTAGTGCCTATCGCGGCGATGGAGATTACGTTGCAACGTGCCAGCCTTGGGGCTGTTGCGCTATATGTTATAATTATATATGGATATTTTCTATATAAAGCACCAGCGCGAGCGCTCAGTTTGCTTGTTGTTAGTGTTATTGCGTTACTGATTTTGAATATATCATTTTTATCTGCTTTTTCTGCATTGTGGGATAAAACGGCGAAAGTTGGTCTGAATATGCGACCGCAAGAGTTCGAGGCGGTTTGGGCGGTTGTAACGTCCAGCCCATATAGCTTTCTCTTTGGTATTGGCTGGGGTGGGCATTTTTCTTCGCCAGCGGTGGGGGGCTTAAGCGTGAATTTTACACATAATTTTTTTTCAACCTTGCTTCTTAAAACGGGGCTATTGGGGGTTATATTCTGTATCTCTTATATAGCGGGGCTTTTGGAAAGGTTGTTGCGTGTGATTTTAATGAATCCAGTGCTTGGATTTGCTCTCGCTGCGCCAATTTTGATTGATTTAACCCTCTATGCCAGCTTTAAATCGCTTGATTTTGGTTTGGTGCTTTTGATGATTTCCAGCTCTTTGGTATACTTAAGGCAAGCCGAATCACTTAAAGTTTAAAGATCATTTAATGCGTAGACCGACCATATTATTTATGAACCGAGTGTATCCGCCTGTGCGTGGTGCAACTGGCCGTGTTTTGCAAGACTTGGCGGTGTCTTTTGCGCGTGAAGGGTGGCATGTCACGGTGATTTCTTCCGGCCCGAAAGCGGGGGAGGAGCGTCAGGACGGTGTGCGTATTTTACGTGTGAAGGGCGCTGTTCGCCCAAGCGGTGCGCGTGCGTATTTTTGGATTTGGTTTAAGATGCTTCTTCTTGCCTTGCGTTTAAAGGGGCGACATATTCTTGTTACAATGACTGATCCGCCTTTGTTGATTCTGGTGGGGCAATTCGTTGCAAAATTAAAGAGAAGCCGCCATATCAATTGGTGTCAGGATCTTTATCCGGATGTTATGCCCGCATTGGGTTTTCGTATGCCCGTCCTTTTGATGCGGTGGTTTAGGCGTCTGCGGATTAAGGCGATGAAACGCTGTGATAAAGTGATTGTCTGCGGGCGTTGTATGGTAAAGCATTTGACGCAAGAGGGGGTTGATGCGCAGAAAATTGCGATGGTCGCGAATTGGCCGGATATGGAGCTGACGGACCCGGAGATGGTTGATGTTACAGGTGTTCCTTATCAAGAGCCTGATTCGGATATTGTTCGCCCCTTTGAAAAACAAGTTAAAGCGGAGTCGCGTTTCCGTGTTCTTTATGCGGGTAATATGGGGTTGGCGCACCCAATTGAAACGATTTTAGCCGCCGCAGAAATATTCGAGGAACAGGGCAGTGACATTGAGTTCGTCTTTGTTGGTGATGGTGCGCGTTTTGATTATATCGCGGCAGTTCGTTCGGAAAAATGCCTTGATAACATTCGGTTATTGCCGTTCCAGCCTGTTTCGCGTTTACGGGAAATCATGGAAAGTGGAGACGTGCATTTGATTACGATGAAGGAAGATGCCGCAGGGTTGGTTGTCCCGTGTAAGCTGTATTCTGCGCTGGCTGTTGCACGCCCCAGTATTTTTGTCGGCCCTGTTCAGTCTGAAGTTGCCAAAGTTATTCGAGATTTTTCTACGGGGCTTGTCGTTGCGACAGATGATGTCGATAACCTAGTGAACGCAATCAAGCACTTTAGAGAGAGCGGAGAAGCGTGGTTCGAGGCGCATCGCGGCGCAGTACAGGCGCGTGAGGTGTTTACGCCGCAAAAATCTATTGAGGCGTGGATGGATTGCGCATGGGATGTGGTTAAAGATGATCTTGAAACATAAGCAGTGTAGAGGCTTTTCGGCTTCTTATGTGTTGCTATGTCATGTATTATGTCTTTACTTTACAAGATGTAGAACGTAGGAGCCTTTATGACATCACCGCATGTGGTTTTGCCGGAAAAAACATTATTTGATGTGTTGCGCGATGTTTGGCGGAGCAAGTTCTATATGGCTTTCTTTGCAGTTATTGCTTTGATTTCGGCGTTTGTTTTTCTATCCTTTGCACAGAAATTTTATCGTGCGGACATGCTGATTGCCCCTGCAACGCCTATGGGGCAGGGGATGCAGGTGTCTTCGCGGGTTGGTGAAAGTTCTATTCAGGTGCAGCATGAGAATCTACAAAGTACGGCGGCGTTTATACGTTTTGAGGCGATTTATGATGGCATGTCTGTGGCGTCTGTTTTGATACAGGATAAGGAAATATTGGCGGCTATTAATTTTGACAGGACATTTGAATTTTCAAAGTCACACACGGATTGGAGCGCGGAAAAGCTATCCGAGTATTTAAAAAGGCGTGTACGGCTGGAGCCTGTTAGTGGAACGCCTTTACGCCGTTTGACGTATCTGCATCCAAATAAGGATTTTGCAACATATATGATCGCGCGTATTCACCGTGTGAGTGACGAGATTATCCGCAGGCGCATTTTACGTGATGCCAATGGTCGTATTGCATATTTAAATAATGCACTTGCCACAACGATAAATCCGGATCACAGGCGAAATTTAACGGCGTTACTGATAGAGCAAGAACGCCTAAAGATGTTGGTATCCTTGGATCAGCCCTATGCGGCTATGATTATAGAACGGCCTTTCGTTTCTTCCAAACCGCGCTGGCCTGACCTGTATATTATCTATGCGGTTTTCTTATTTGTAGGGTTATTATTTGGCTTTATTGTGTATGGATTGCGCCACCATGAGTAACATTCCCATCTCTGTTTTGGTCACAACGAAGAATGAAGAAGATAACATTTCCCGATGCCTCAGCGCATTAAAGTCCTTCGCACAAATCATTGTTATTGATTCGCATAGTGATGATCGTACGCGCGATATCTCTCAAATTTTTAGCGCAGAAACTATATTATATCAATGGGATGGCAGGTATCCAAAGAAACGACAATGGTGTTTGGATACGCTCGATATTCATCATGACTGGGTGTTTTGGGTTGATGCGGATGAAGTCGTGACAGAGGCTTGTATCACAGAGATACGCGCGTTGTTTCAAGTGTCGCGTCCTGAGGCTGGATTCTTTGTGAAGGGGCAATATGTTTGGGAGGGTACTATCTTACGCCATGGTTTGCGTAATAATAAGCTCGCGCTTATAAACCGTAAAAAGCTAGAATTTCCCGTTGTTGATGATTTGGATATTGACGGTATGGGGGAAATGGAAGGGCATTATCAGCCTGTTCGAAAGATGTGAATAATCGAGATATAGCTTCTTCGCTAATACCTACGCCGGTGTCGGATACAGAAAATGATATTTTTGCGCGGTCTTGGCCGGTTTCTTCCGCAGAAACCCGTAATTTCACTTCGCCTTTGGAGGTGAACTTCACTGCGTTGGATAATAAGTTATAGACCACCTGTCTTATGCGAGTAATGTCACCACGAATTACCGATGGGACATTGTCATCAATTTCACAGACAAAACCAATACCTTTGTCTGTTGCATTTGGCTCCCAAAGACGCTCCAGCCGGTCAACAGCATGGCGCACATC
>NVUR01000026.1 GCA_002401965.1 Alphaproteobacteria bacterium | reverse complement strand
CCGTGAAGTCAGGCGCAATAGTTTTTATCTCGCAGAAGATCAACGGTGCAACGGTTATTCCCATGTGAATGCGCAAGAATTTACGCGCCGCCGCCGTGCTAAGCTTCGTAAACTCGTTCGCTATCCAGAGTTACGGCAACACAAATCTTACGACATTGGTAGAACGGAAAAGCAGATATACTTTGCTTATCAAAAACCAGAATAGACGTTCTGAAGTGGTGATTGGCAAGATCAGAGATAAGCTCACCGCCCTTCCCCGTCATTCACGGCGCTCAGTGACATTTGATCGTGGTTCAGAGTTTGTTGCGTGGAAAATGCTTACCAAGCATGTGGAACTGGGCAGTTATTATTGTGATCCACGATCACCATGGCAGAAAGGTACAAATGAAAATACGAATGGTCGCATCAGACAGTTTTTACCCAGTAATACGAACCTAAATGAGCTTTCCAATGCCGAATTGAATACCGTTGCCAAACGCATAAATAACACACCGAGGAAATGTCTCAATTATAGAACACCTCATGAGGTGTTCTATAATCATTTACACCAGTGCGAGGATCAAATACCATGCCTGACATAATCAGTCGCACTTCAGACTGCTTTCACACTAGGTATAAAAATGAAAAAACATGTATTGGTAATGCTTATCTCTATTTTTCTTACGGGCTGTGTCACGGCTAACAATAACAGTATTTCAAGGGATTATACCTTAGACAAAAAAAGTAATATGGGCGTAATTGTTATGTCCATGACAATCGGAAATCAGGATACAAAAAAAAGCCATTCGCATTTCTATAGCTTGGAGGTAGAATACAATCCATTAGGACATAAAGATCAAGCGGGAACTATTAAAGCTAATATTGAGTTGATACCGTCCAATACCAACCATATACAGGGTAAAAAATATGGTATTTTGATCGTACAAGAACTAAAGGCTGGGAAATACGAGGTCTCTCTACCAGTTCTGTCTCAATTCCAAAACTCTAATAGAGATAAGGAAGATGGTAATAGCTTCTATGTTTATTCCCCTTTAAAATCGTCAGTGGTAACGTTTACCGTTACGGCGGGGGAAATAACATATCTGGGAGAATATGGCGCGCTAATCCATGGTGACGTACTTACAAAAAAAGGATATGGGCATTTCTCTGTACCTCCTTCTCATGTTGGTGCTTTTATAATGACTCCTGATGGTCCGAAAGACATGCAAGGCAATCTTATTCTACCTAAGGGCGAGTTATTTCCCCTCATTACTACAATGTATACGTCTAGTGAATTAGAACGAGATATCAAAATTTTGAGCAATGAGCATCCTCGTTTATCTTTTGAACAAATATATACTCAAGTGGCGCATCGTAAAACAAGCAATGTTAAAGCCAGTAAGGGCATAATGAGAAAACACTCTTATTTTAAATAGCCACTAATTTTAATTTGGGTCAATTTTTTATTCCTTATTAATTCTGTTGTTTTTTCTTATATAAATTGACACACTCTACTTGTGTTGCCATAGCAACATGGGGAAATCTGTCAACCCGTAGTGTTTACACTTAAACCACAAAGCCAATCCGATCTTTTATGGTCGGGGCGGCGGTGAATATAACACTGGACTGGCCTCGGTCTTTCCAGAAATAAGCTGCTACCTTGCTTTGTGGGGTTCTTGACAGACGCACCCGATCGACTCGGTGTTCCGAGTATTTTTAATGTGATGATTGGAAAAGTGAAGATGTTCGAATGTATGGAGCAAAGCGCCGTTTGGGATGCTGCGTGGATTGTAATGAAGGAGCATCCTACTAATAAGGGTGCAATGTTAGAATTATTTAATCGAGAAAATGAAGCTCTTGATGAGCAAGATATACAAATGGCAATGTTTTGGGCGAAAGCACAGCAGTTCCTTTCACCTTATTTTAGTGAACTGATGCATTAGAGTAGTTTTTTATATAGAGGTATTTTCAATGAAACGTAACTTTGCGCTTATTTTATCAAGCCTATTAATTTTCGCGGGTGTAGCCAGCGCAACAGATTTTTATGGCTATTATTGTACGCAGGATTGTTCTGGCCATAAGGCCGGATATGAGTGGGCGAAAAAGAAACAGATCGCGGAGCGTGAAAACTGTGGTGGGAGATCCAACTCTTTCATTGAGGGCTGTTATGCGTGGGTCGAAGATATGAATGAGCAGTATGAGAACGGTGACGTAGATACTGGTACGTCACCCGAAGAATAACTAATTGCCTTCGTCAATACTTTGCCAATTCTTTTCAAGAAATTGTGAAATGCCTTTCCCCGGAGTGTACGGGAATTTTTCTTCAAAAGCAGTACGGGCGGCGGCGTAACTATCGTTTGGCAGCAGGTTTAAGCCCTTAGCCATGCAAAGCATGGCTAAGGATGGTGCGCGGCTTTGTCCTTGGTTACAATGTATCAGAATAGGTTGCTTGTTTTCTATTTTGCGACCGACAAATTCCAAAAAGATTTTGAAACTTTCGAGTTTGAATAACGGCACTGGCGGATCAATCATGTTGAGGAACAGTTGATTATCTTTTTCAAATGACAAATATAAAGGGTGATCGGAATTAAGGCTTTTTGCGCTGTACCCTACCGCTTGTCTGTGACAAGGCTCTTTACAGGCATGAACAACCGCATATTTCTTAATATTGGTAGGACAACAGCTTGCGCCATCCCCAAAGTATAATAAATTTTCAACGCAAATATGTATCATCAAATATTCCTTTCTCTAAAGGCAATGTATAATGTTTGTTACCAAAAGTAAAGGAATTAATTCCTAGTTAAATAATGGCATACAAGTTGTTCGAGTTAATTATGCATTCAAATGTTTTTGTTCTTGCAATTACCTCCCAGAATTAACATTCTAAGCTGTGCTGTCTATATTACAGCATGGGAAAATTCGTCAAGTCCCCGGCATTATGCCTTAAATTACATAGCCAAACCGATCAGATATGATCGGGGCGGTGGTGAATACAACACCAGAACGTCTCGGCGTTCTGGGAATAAGCTACTACCTTGCTATGTGAGGTTTCTTGACGAACGCTCCCGATCACCCTGTTTCTCTTGGTGATCATTCTGGAGCCAAGCTGTTATGTTTTTTTATATATTATTTTACCCACTTTTTATTTATGTCACTCAGGCAGAAATTTCTCAAACGTCAATCTCAAGAGCGTTTAAAGCAGCTTTTGAGATTGTAGAGAAATACACTCGGCAAGAGCGCGCTTGCGTTTTGATTCCCACACACGGTTGAAACGCCCGAATCTTGTAACTTGTGGGCGAGGATCGTTGCAGCTTTGCGCGATCCTCGTTTTTTATTGTATCTATGTGGTTTTATTATTGTTGAACTGCCACCATTTTTTCTTTTTTTGAACTTCTGTTTCTATTTTTTCTATTTTTTCTAGTAATGTATCTAACTTATTAGATTGTTCTTCTTCTTTCTGGGTGGTGTTTTTTTCTTCTTCACTCCGTTGATCTGTCAGTACCCGTGTTAAATTATCATTTTGTGTCATTGCTTTATCAAGGTTTAGTCGAAGGTTTTCAATTTCGTCACTGGATTGCTCACGTTCTCTTTGTCGTTCTAATCGTATATTTTCAATTTCTAATTTAAGACGCTTGTTTTCTTCATCTAAATGAACACTTTCAGGTGTGTTCACGTGTTCATTTTTTTTATTCTTTACTTGTTCAGGCGTTTTGACCTTCTCTTGTCCGTATACTCGAATAAGCTCAGAAACGTCTATTTTCCCTGTGCTGTCAATGGATATAGGCTTACTTTTTATGTGTTTATAGAAAGTTGTGCGGCCTATGCCCACCATTTCTGCGGCTAGTTTTTTATTAACTTTCATGAATGTCTCACTGTGTTCACGTGTACTAGATCGTGTTGTCTTTATGAACATGGTAATAGATTCCATAGATTTTGAAAGCCGAAATTATTTTTAGAGAAAATAAACAATACTTTCCTGTGTTCACTCGTGTTTATAGGAACATTGCGATAAACACGAGTGAGTGTTCATATAAATACTGGATGACGGAATAGCTGAATTATATTTATGATCCAATATTAAAAAATACTATATAAACAGCGAGTTTTAACGCCACTATAGTTTTTGTTTTCTATGAATTTCAGAGTGAAATATGAAAATGTTCCTTATGTTCACTTGTGGATAAGTGAACACCATGATACATTTTTATGAACAGCTTTAAGAATCAGTGCATTCTGATAGAAGCTGTTTAAGGTTGGCTCTTCACAAGAGCCAACCTATTCCAGCCTAAGAGTCCATTCGGACTAATTTTACAAACTAAAATATAATGAAACAGAAAGGATAAGCAAAACTTAGGTCTAGAAACGCAAAAACCACCGTTGGTGCGGTGGCTTAGCGTAAGATCAGTGATCTTCAAATTTCCTATCTAAAAGATTATCACTGAACGAATCGGGTGTCTAGTAAAAAAGTGCATTTGCGCTACCCTTTCTTGCACCCGAATATCCGGAACTAAATTGCTAATAAAAATATGCTACATACAGAAAATCATGAACCGCCAGTTGGCGGGCAGATAAACTTACCCAAATTTCAACGAAGTATAGATAGACCGGAGGACTTTATCGGTCTGTCTACAGACCTAGATCGTTTTCACATTCTACGGCTTATTAAGGTGGTAGGCAAAGATGGAGGCTTTACTGCCCCTATGATCCAGTTGCTTGAATATTATATGGTACGTACGCAAAATGTTGATTGGAATGAAGGTCAGAAACCTATTTGTTATCAAGCTGTTGGTGCTACAGCGCGGGATTTGTGCTTAACAGAACGCCAAGTTAATAATATCGAGAAAGCTCTCTTTGTCCTTGGCGCTCTTCGTTGGGAGGATTCAGGCAATTACAAACGTTTTGGTGTGCGCGATCGTGAAACCGGTGAAATTAAATATGCATTTGGTGCAGACCTCTCACCATTGGAGGCGTTATTACCGCGTCTTGAGGCTCTTATCGAGGCGAAGAGTGCTTATAAGGATGCGTGGTGCGGTCATAAGGCACAGATTTCGGCATTGCGTCGTCGTATCCGTACGATGCTTGATGAGGTGTCCGGAGATTTTAAGCATGTAGATATTGTGAAAAGCATTGAAGAGGCTTATGAAGCAATTTCACACCGTATTCGCTCGCATTATTCTTTGGATGATTTAAACGTCCTTATAGAAGCGCATAAACAGGTTATAGAGGCTCTGACGCCTGTGTTTAATGATGTTTATAAAGAAGACATTACTGTTAATAACGTAGACAGGGACGCAATATACTTCCGACACATACAAGATACAAATAACCTTAAATCTTCTAAAGAAGATACAAGTAGTAACTGTAGTTCTTCGAACAATGCTGTCTTCCAGAAGTCAAAAGAAGGAAATATCGAGAGTGAAAGTTTAACATCTGCGCCAACTGTTCGTTCAAAGGGAGACGAGATAGAATCCCCTACTCCTAAAATTGATAATATCACATGGAAGCAAGTTCTCAACGCTTCTTCTGAGCGGTTTAGAGACTATATCCCAATACATGACCGAAAATTACAATGGAATGATTTAGTTTCTGCGTCTGAAGGGCTGTTACAAGAACTCGGTATTCATAGATCGGCATGGATTCAGGCGTGCGCCACTCTTGGGCGTAGCGGTGCTACGATTTGCATCATGATAATTGACCAAAAATCACTGGCTGGTGAAATTCGTTCGCCGGGCGGTTATCTGCGCGAAATGTGTAGACGTGCGGAACGCGGTGAACTTAATCTTCTGGCTTCGGTCTTTGGATTGTTAAAACGGGGGGAGAATGATGATGATTTTTAAAATGACCCTGAGCTACCATAATACAAAAAACACTCCCCCATTTCATCCACCGAAAATGTGGATAACTGTTACCTTACTTAGTTTATGCCTGCCATATTTATCTATGCCTGTTTTTGCTGAGACGCTTAAAATTAAGGACGGTGATAGCTTTGTGCTAAATGGTGTAGAAATTAGGCTTTGGGGTATTGATGCACCTGAATATAATCAACAGTGTCAAACATCCGGTAAGAGCTATCCTTGCGGCCGTGAAGCAAGGGCGTTTTTCGAAAATCTATTAACCCCTTTACCCTTCATTCTTTGTAAAAAGAAGACAGGCGCGAAAAAAGAAACGAGGAAGGTTGCACAATGTTTCATAGAGGATACGGATATTGCTGAAATTCTTGTTCGTAATGGACATGCTATTGATGATAAGTATTTTTCAACAGGGCATTATAAATTGGCAGAAGAACAGGCCAAAGCACAGAAACGAGGGATTTGGCGTGGTCAATTTATGATCCCGCGAGAATGGCGGAAAATACATCATTAATATCTTCTATTTTTGTCTAAAGAGCGAATTCACTAATTGCGAAAATAAGCCATATTTAGCTTGTGGAACAGCTTTTAAGAAAAACTCCAAAAGCCGTTCTCCACTGATAATATCAATATCTGTGCCCCGGGCCATGTCCCAGCTCTTCCCTCCGGTCTTTCCTGTATGAACAAATAACCCTTTACCTTTTCGGCGTTTACACAGGGTAATAAATTCTTCTACATCTCGTGGGTTAATATGATTTGTATAGCGTTTGGCTTGAATTAAATAATGCTGGTCATTTAAGTATGCTCTGCCATCTATCCCGCCATCACCCGTATAGGCTTTGTTGTAGATAATTTTGTACCCTTTCTTTTTGAGTGCGAGTAAAATCATCTCTTCGAACACAAAGACATCGAGGTTGCGTAAAAAATAGAATTGGCTGCCGGGTGTTTTTATTTCACTCAATTCTTTCAGCTTTTTTATAGCAATATTTCTATTTATGTAGTGTTGTTTGCTCATTTTTTTAATGAAGGGTCTTCTGTTTTTTGTGGTTTTCAATCAAATCTATCGACATATTTGAAAAAACACCAAAGGTCGTAAGGGTGTCTTTAAAAGGTGATTTTGATGATCTTCTTAGTGCGCTATATGCAAGAATAATCAATGCTGCCGCCACTTCTTTTTTTGTAAATTTATGTTTGGCTTCTAATTCTCGTAAGAATGGGGTGATATGATTTTTGGCAATCATAAAGCCCTTTTGGTGGGTTTGTCTTAATTTCTTATCGTGGTTTTGGGCTGTAATATCCTGTTTATGGTTTAATGACATGGAGTGCTTCCTTTTTGAGTTAATTACTCAGAAATACGCAATATGTTTTGTTTTAGATGTCTGGTGTGGCCGTTGTTAAATCTATAATTTCAGGTTCGTGAGCTGTCGTGCCTTTGATAAATTGAATAAGATCGGCAGGACTAACGCCCATAGTCATGCCATTATCCATTGGATGATAATTGACCCGTTCTTGTGCCATCATATGCTTATCCAGAATGATCCTTACATTTTTGTCTTTATCATTGATAATACAAAATGGATTAACTGAACCTTGCCGAATACCAAGGTTTTCCCAAAGACGATCCGCAGATCCAAATGACAAATGTTTGCTGTTAATGAGAGCCGGTAGTTTTTTAAGATCAATTTTTGTTTCATTGGCCGCAACAATTAAAAACATCTTCTTTTTCTTATCGCGTAGAAATAAATTGCGGCAGTGCGTACCGGGAATGCTTTGTTCCAGATGTGCGCCCTCTTCTACAGTAAAAATCGGATCATGCTCATGTAGTTCAAAGGCGATATTTAAATCACCTAAAATTTTCAATAGATCATTTTTAGATGTTGGAAGAGGTGTTTCATTCATTATATTATTACTCATTCTTGCTTTGTTGAAGCCTAATCCTAGCCTATATGGTTACGTGTGCGAACAAAAGAAATAATGGCGTGCCGCCCGAATTATCAAGCGTGAAAAAGGGGTATCCCTAAAATTTTTCGCTGACCGCTATAGAAAATTTTCAGGTGATCACCCTCCCCTTTTGTCTCGCTGGACAATTCTCCTGACTTTTAAATTTTGTGGGAAAATAATTGAAACGCACATTTTTAAGGAGAAAATATAATGGCACTTCAAACACTATTACTTTCACAAATCAAACAATCTAATAACAACCCGCGCACCACGTTCAATGATGAGAGCATTATGGAACTGGCACAGAGTATCAAGACAGACGGATTGTTACAAAACCTCGTGGTTTTAAAGCCAAAAGGCAAAAAGAAAGCCTATAGCATTATCAGCGGAGAGCGGCGTTTTCGGGCGTTGAATTTCTTAGTTGAGGAAGGTTTTCTTGCGGAGGATTATGAGGTGGCTGTTGAGGTGCGTGAGGGCTTGAATAAGAATGAAGTTTTACGGCTTTCCACTGTAGAAAATTTACAGCGTGAAGATATGCATCCGATGGATGAGGCTCACGCAATTGCATCGTTGGTTCATAACGGTTCAAGTGTGGATGATATATCGGCTCTCACGGGCTTGTCCCCTGCCCTGATAAAACGCCGTGTTATTTTGACGGATTTGTGTGAGGCAGTTCAAGAGGCTTTGCGCTTGAATGAAATCTCTATTGGTCAGGGCGAAGCCTTGACGCTTGGGACGGTTGAACAACAACAAGAGCTGTTAGAGCGTGGGCTGGATGATTGGTCTAATCAAGATATTAAAGACACTTTGACCGAAGAAAAAGCCAATGTTGCAATGGCTATATTTCCAATGGAGCATTACACAGGAACGTTGACGCATGATCTTTTTGCTACAGATGATGCAACTTTTTTTGATGATCGAGAGCAATTTTTGGAATTACAGGAAGTTGCCATTGAAGTGTTAAAATTGGAGAAAGAAGAACAAGGGTTTAGCCCAGTAGAGATACACCGAGATTCTTATCTGAATCTTTATCAATATCGTGATGCCGAGGAAGAAGAAAAAGGTGGTGTTATCGTTCATTTTCATCCAAGTGGCAGAGTTTCTATACATGAGGGGCTTGTCAGTCGCGCTCTTGATCGAAGCGTTACGGATGATATTGCACAAGCGCAGGAGAAAAAGCCTAAACCATCTTATTCTCGTCCTGTTATGGAGTATATGGCGATGCATAAGTCCATTGCTGTTCAAAGTGCCCTCCTCTCAAACCCTCGTAAGGCAAAGGAAGTAGCAGTTATGCAATTACTTCGTGTTAGGGGTTCGCGTGTGTCACTGGAAGAGCATAAGTGCCTTGGGTATTTTCCCGAAGATGAGCCTATTCCTTCGTCCCTTGCTATTGTGCAAGAGCAAGAAAAAAAGGTTCTGGATTTGTTGAATGCAGAGAATTTTGAATTTTATTGGAAGGACGCATTTGATATTTATGAAAGCATCAAACTACTATCCGATGAAGAATTAGATATGGTGCATTTGTTTATGACTACTTTGTGTTTTGGTCAGTATGAAACAGACATATTGGATACAAAAGACAACAGTTTTTTCAATCTGGTCGCAAAAGATTTAAACATTGATATGAACCAAGTTTGGTATCCAGATGGAGCGTTTTTAAAGAAACGTAATAAAATACAGCTTGCGGAGATTGTTGCCACAACAAAAAGCACTCTCCTCTTTGGCACTGTGGCAAATTGGAAGAAAGGCGATCTTGTTAAAAAACTCGCAGAGCATTTTAAGCGAATTTTTGAAACAGGAGCCAAGACACCAGAGGAAGAAGCTGCGCTTGCATGGTTGCCGGAGGCCATGAGCTTTCCTGCCATTGATCCCGCAGAGCAGGAGAATATTGAGGCTGAATCTTTTGACGGTCATGGTGACTTTGAAGAAGATGAGGAATGCGCACAAGCTGCTTAACTCTCCCCTGCCCCACCAGCATCACTTGCCACGCGGTTTATAAGCCGCGTGGTTTTTTTGCCCCCTTCGGGCCGATCATCAAGACCTTCGCTGCGCTCATTTCATCTCTAGGCCGTATCCCCAAATTTCTACGAAATCAGGGTGATCCCCCTCGGCCTATCGGGTCTGGATGCCCTCCCCCCGCTTAAATGCCGCTAAAGCGTCACTTCTAGGGAAAGAAGTGCAACGCATATTTTTATAAAAGGAAAATAAAATGGCAAAACAAGATATCTATCAAATAGTAACCAATACAATCATTGCGGCAATAGAAAATGGACAGACAGGCGACAAGTTTGTTCTACCGTGGAATAGCTTTTCGGTTCTTCCTCAAAATGCCAAAACACAAAAGCAATATCGCGGTGTTAATGTTCCTCTTCTTTGGGCGTGGCAAATAGAGCGTAAGTATCAATCTGGTGTGTGGGCTACATATCGCCAGTGGCAAGATATGGGGGCGCAGGTGAAGAAAGGTGAAAAAGGTGTTCAAATTGTCTTTTGGAAATCGTTTACCGCCGAACCATGTGCAGATAATCAAGAAGACGAAACCCGCATGTTTGCGCGGTGGTCTACCGTTTTTAACGCGGATCAAGTCGATAACTTTAATCTTGAAAAGCTCGATAGTGAAGCCTGTGAAATTCAGTCTATCGGCATGGCAGATGCATTGATTGATTCAACGGATGCGGATATTCGTCATAATGAAATGAGGGCATACTACAATGTTGGCCAAGATTATATTAATCTCCCCAGTCCTGAAGAATTTAAGGGCACGAAAACCAGTACAGCAACGGAAAATTATTACTCTACCCTCTTCCATGAGTTGACGCATTGGAGTGGCGCGAAGCATCGTCTGGATCGCCCTGCCCATAAAAGATATGGTGATACATCCTATGCTTTTGAAGAGTTGGTTGCCGAGCTTGGCGCGGCAATGTGTTGTGCATCAACAGGCGTTGAATCTTCTGTGCGCGCGGATCATGCTCAATATATTGATTGTTGGTTAAAAGCACTGAAAAGTGAGAAACGTTTTATATTCTCCGCCAGCTCGCAAGCGCAGAAAGCCGTTGATTATCTACATTCATTTATCAAAGAAGATTAATCTTTGAGGGGCGGTTTATACCGCCCCTACTCTCTTAAAAATAAGAAATGAGCCATATTAATTTATAACTAAATACCTATAAAACTATATAGTTTTATAGGTATTTATATTTCTACTATTATAGAGTTATTACTATAAATGTTTATAATTATAAATATTCATGATTAATTGATTTTATATATCTACATGTCTGCAATTATATACTTATATAAACCAATATTTCTATTGATCTATATGTATGTATGTATATAATTAATAGGCTATAAGTTTTTATAGTTTCTTAGTCATATAGCTATTCAGTTATAAAGTAACAACACAATGATCGGAGAAAGAGCCATGAGTTTTAAACTTGTGAATATTTGGAATCCTAAAGGCGGACAAGGTAAATCAATGATTGCCATTAACCTTGCTGCGGCCGCGATGGAAATAAAACTAAAACCTTTGGTGATTTGTCAAGACCCCCAAGGCACTTCCACGTTATATCATAAAGGCGGGAATCTTCATTTTGATGTGGTTTCCAAAATCCCAGATTCAAAGCCTGACGCGAATTTAGTTATAATTGACCATCAAGCGAGTGATTGGGAAGTTCCAAAAGGAAAGATTATATTGATGCCTGTTAAGCCTGCTCGAAGCCAGTATAAAACCTATGCTGATGCTAAGAAGAGAGCTGAGAGGCAGGGTAAGCAAGTAATTACTGTTGTGACTGATGCTAATCATCAAAGAGCAGATGAAATGGCAACGGCAAGAAAACTTGTTGCTAAAGGGGCATATGAAATCCCTGCTAGTGGTGTTTTTAGTCGTTCGGATAGTGATCTTATTAGCATTTTTGACCCTTTGATGGATAGAGCTTACAAGGTTAAAGAGCGCAGAAGAGAGTTTTTGCAGATTTTGGGTGCAATTTTTACAGGTATGATTGAAGAAGATGGAGATTTACAAAATGTCGCGTGATGCAGATTGGATGGAAGAAGAAGATGACCGAGCTGAAAAACAAGATGCACTTGGGGTTACAGCTAATGCAGATGCCCCCGTTCTTGTAAGGAAAAGAGAGCAAGAGCCACCACGTGCAACGAAAGGGTTTTATATTCAGGACGTTTATTCCAGAGGGTTTGACCGTGTGGTTTTTGAACAAAAAATGGTAAAGGGAAAAAAAGCCCCCGAATTAGCTGAAGAAGCTATCTTGCTTTTACTTAAAAAATACGATGTTCCTTTAAAGTAAATATATGACGGGCGTATCCGATTTAATTAATCGGTCAGGCTCTATATACTAAGGTATCCCGCCGCTACGCCGCCGTCATACCAAGCATACCGAACCCCGCTTTGCGGGTTTCGTCCCGTTCGGGTAACGATCCTTTACGCAAGGATTTCGGAAGAGGGCGGGGATAGTAATAGGGTATTTTCTATTGCTATGGCGTGCCGCCCGTCTTATCAAGCAAAATAGTCCGAAGATTTTACTGCTTTCCGTCGCAAGATAGCTAGGAAGATCAATAAAATTTCGTCGATTTGGCCTGACAATCCTCCTGACTTTTAGCTCCAATTCTTGTCGCCCCAAAAAAATTATGTTTTGGGGGCGCAAGGAATATTTCTTGAAGAGCTTAAATAACAACATTCATAGGCCAGAGGATGGTCATATAAGGATAGAAAATGTCAGATTGGAATAGGTTTAAAACAGATATTAACCTTACAGAATATGCAGCTTATTTGGGTTATGCGCTTGTTAAAAAAGATAGTACGCGTTCCTCGATCAAAATGCGTAAAGATTCCGATATCATTATCATTTCGAAGAAGGGTGGTATCTGGATGTATTTCTCTGTATCTGAAAATGATGATAATGGCACGATTGTAAACTTTATTAAAAACCGCACAGGCCAGAGCCTAGCAGAGATAGCAAAAGACTTGCTTGCATGGTTGGGAGAAATTACAACGCGCCCAGAGCCTAAAAACTACATATCCGAAGTGGTAGAACAGGCATATGAGCCAGAGCGCGTGCAGGGTATATTCAAGAAATGCCGTCCCGTCCAATTCCATGATTATTTGGAAAGCCGCTGTATTCCTAAAGCTTTGTTTACATCTATGCGCTTTCAAAATCGTATATTCTTTGATGGTTATAAAAATGCTGTTTTTCCGCATTACAAAGAGGGTGGGGCGGTTTGTGCGCTTGAGCTGAAAAATACGCAAACGGCAGTTTTTGTGCGCGGGAGTGAAAAGACATTCTGGCGCTCCAATTGCCGAAAAGGGGATGATACATTGGTGATTGCCGAAGCTGTGATAGATGCACTAAGTTATTCTATCCTGTTTCCAAGTGACAAGGCTGTCTATACCGCAACGGGGGGCGGTATGTCACCAGAACAGGGCGAACTACTTAAGGCGGCTGTGGAGGGCTTTAAATCGCTCAAAGAAATTATTATTATTACTGATAATGATCTGGGCGGCGATAGATTGGCTGATGCTATTAGAGTTATATTGGCCGAAACGTCTTTTGAGGGAAAAATTAGACGCGATAGTCCGCAAAAAATAAAGGATGATTGGAACAATGTCTTGAAAGATCGTGCATGTAACTGAAATTTAATAACTGGGTATTATTGTTAGGGCAACGGAAGGCTTAATATGAGCAAAAAGAAACAAAGAAAAACACAGGAAATAGAAGCCTATGCCGCGTTTGATGGGCGTTCGAATATACTTTATGCGACTATAAAGTCGAGTAAGGAAGCCAGTGCTGATACTTTGCGGAAATTTAACCCACCAGTAGAGGGATATTCTTATGCTTTCAAAGTTCTTCCTATTCGTATATCTGTTGACCTTAATGCGCAGCACGAAATAGATTTCGAAGAATAAATACCCAATTAGCGTATTTATTTGTTGACAGTAATACCTTAGTTGGGTATATAATAGCCTATTGAAAGAAGTAATGTATGTTTACAGTCGTAGAAAACCCGTATTTCATCAAAAAGGCATCAAAGATTCTTACGGATGAGCAACGCATAGAGTTAATTGATTTTATTAGCGTTAATTATAATAGAGGGGATACGATATCTGGTTCTGGAGGTGTTAAAAAGCTACGTTTTGCACATCAGACAGGCAAAGGAAAAAGTGGTGCGTCACGTGTTATTTACCTTGTTCTCGATCAGAAAGGTTGTGTCCATCTTATTGATATTTTTGAGAAGAATACAAAAGAAAATTTGAGTGATGCAGATAAAAATGCCATGAAAAAATTAACCGAGATTTTAAAAAAATAGGAGATAAAGCAATGTCTGAATTTGGAGAAAGTATTATTAAAGGCTTGGAAAGTGCCATTAATGAAGCGGATAAGGCTGTTCATCATGAAATATCCGAAGTGCGCCGTATTCGCAATAAATTAGAAATGGGAGTGCCAGAGTTTTCAAAGACTTTTGGGTTATCACAAAGAACAGTAGAGAAATGGGATAAGAAGGACGCGGATTTAACGGGCGCGGTTGCTACGTTAATGAAAGTGATCGAAAAAAATCCTGATGCTGTTATCAATGCGTTGCAGGAGTAAATAATGAGTAATGAACTTACAAATATTTTGACGGATGAACAAGATAAGGAAATTCATCTAATGGGGTTGGTTGTGAACGAATGTCTAATTAATGAGGGTCTTGATGAAGATCGGGCCTCCACAGTAGTTGCGCAAGCTCTAAAAATAACTAAAGGTGTTTTACGGGGTGAGGTAGAGCCTATAATTATTGATTGACTGTCGCATTATAGAATATTGAAGCAGGGCAGAGATGCCCTGTTTTTTTGTGTCTTTTTACAGAGTTTCACTCTGCCCGAGCTTTGCCCGGCTAAGGGATTATCATCCCTAGCGCGCGCAAGGGTAAAGGCGCTCCGCTTCCGATTTTCTTAACGTATTTTCCCCTTGCCCGAAGTCGGGCAATTCCTCGCGGCCGCTTTGCTCCAAAATACTAAAAATCGCCCTTGCACTTGCCTCCCAATTCTCGCCGTAAGGCAAGAATTCATGCGGACATGAATTCTGCAATAATTTGAAAAGGAAGCACTTAAAATGGCAAATACAGCAGCAAATGATAATTATGATTTATTTGAAGATGGTTTTTATACGGACGGAAGTTATTACACACCGCAGCAGTATAGAGATGAGCTTTCGACTGATATAGAAATGCACCCCGCTGAAATCATGGCTTATTCGACAGATGAGGAACTAGCCGAATATTTAAAATCAGGAAGTTTTGAAGAAAAGCGTTATGCCCAAATAGAAAAATGTGATCGTACGTTGAATCTGGGGCTTGCAGATATGGCGGGGATTCCGATAGAGCCAGAACTAGAGAAAGTGATTTGTGAAATTGAGTCCTCTTGGAATAAGGAGGTTTAATATTATGGACATTCAGGAGAAGAAAAAAGAGTTTATTAAAATCATCAATAATCTGGATAGCTCAAAAAATCGTCAGGAGAATTTCAGAAATTTTTGTGAAATGGCCTATTATGCTCTTGCTAAGGCCGCAGTAAATAAAGAGACAGCGGATAAATTCGAAGATCGCTATATGAGCATTATTGGCACATATAAGAATAAAGCCGATCGAATGAATATTGCGAGTTTATTTGGCATCACATATCTTGCTTTAGAAATCGGCGGTTGTGATTTTCTCGGGGAAATTTCCGCAGAATTAGAATGTCTCGATAAAAGGAATGGCCAGTTTTTTACGCCGTACCATCTTTCTAAAATGATGGCACAGATCAATTTGACGGACGCAAAAACCATTATCAATGAGCAGGGCTTTCTTTCAATTTCTGATCCAGCGGCAGGCGCAGGTTGCATGATTTTGGCAAGTGCAGATTGTTTGGAAGAACAGGGACACGATCTTTTAACAACGATGAGCGCACAAGCAACCGAACTTTCGCGCATGACGTATCACATGCTTTTTATTCAGCTCGCGTTACGCGGAATCCCCGCTGCGGTTATTCATGGAAATTCATTAAGTTTAGAAGTTTTTGAAAGTGCTTATACGCCAGCCGCAATGATCTTTGCAGAAAAACACGGTTGTTTGTTTAGGAAGGTGGCCAGAGATGAAAAACAAGAAGCCCCCAGAACAGATTTTGATATTCAGCCCATGACCAACACCCAACAATTAAATTTATTCGGATAGGAAAAAAACATGTCAGATCAAATATGCGTTAACGCAAGAAAACTATTTCATATTGTCTTATGCGAAGGGGGAACAATGGAGGATGCACAAGAAGCCTACGAAAATTTACGACAACCGGCACAGGGATACTTTTCTGTCACAGATATCTATGAATTTATCAGAAACAGGAGGATTGAAAAATGCAAAAAATAATCTGGGATACAATCGAGATTGAGATTAATTATGTAGAGAGTTTTAGCGCGTCATTTGAAAAAAGCCATGATGATAAAATGTCTCATATTGAAATCTATTCAAAGGAAGATTTACCGATTACTGAGACGGGGTATAAATCCATATTTATTTTGCAATCAAATCTTGAACGGTGGGGCGGGTTAGAAAAATACATCATTGCGGAATTAGACCATGGTGCAAAAAACAAGGACTGGCAATTTAAGAAAGAGAGCAAAAGGCAACTTTGCTTGTTTTAAATAAAACGCAAAATACAGATTGAAAGAGTGGGCTTTATGCCTGCTCTTTTTTGTCTGATTTCGAAATTGATGCCGTGAAAAAGATTGAAGATCCCCGCCATAAAATTGCAAAGACCGTGAATGTAATATGTAAACATTTCGTGGTAAGGAAGAGTTTGGTTTAGAATATAAGAAGTATAACAAGATAAAAGGAAAACATTAATGTTTTATTATATTATTGTTATATATGAATAATTTGAACATTATTTTTTATTGTTACAATGTGTATTAATGTGTTATATTGAATGGTGTAAATAGACAGAAACAGGGATTTTAACAGTGTTGTTAGAGCGATACGATTTAAGCGGAGAGGCCAGTGTTATCAGTGATGATAATGTGCTTCTTGGTGAGCGTATCGATAGTCGTAAGGCATTCTTCACAAAGCTAAATCGTGTTGGTGTTAGTAGGAAAAAGAGAAGTTTGCGTAGTGGGAATTACCGGCGCGGTAATATGTTTGCGCATAGAGGTTATTCGCAGCGGGTCGTGGTGAAGGCTCATTTCAAGCGGCATAATTCAGGGAGTGCCGGGGCAGGGAATTTGCGTGGTCATTTGAGTTATATCACGCGTGACGGAGCAGGGGTTGATGAGGCTCGTCCAGAGTTGTTTGGTTCATTTGGTGGTGCAGATGAGGATTTATCACGCGCAGAATTTTACAATATTTGTAAGGGAGATCGGCATCATTTCCGCGTGATTATCTCTCCTGAAAATGGCCATGAGCTTGGAGATTTTGAAGGGTATATTGGCAAGGTTATGGCGCGCGTAGAGGAGGATCTTGATACAAAATTGGATTGGGTTTCGGCTGTGCATTATGACACTGATAACCCTCATGCACATGTTGTTATTCGTGGGCGTGATGATCTGGGTAAGGACTTGGTGATTGCGCCTGATTATATTTCATATGGTATTCGTGGTGTTGCCGAGGAGATGGCTACCGAAATTATGGGTGAGCGTTCATTGGCCGATATTCAGCGCGCGATGGAAAAGGAAACGGACGCTTTGCGGGTTACGTCATTGGATCATTTTATCGCAGATAAAGGCCGTGAGATCGAGGGCGTGGAAGATGAGTTTAAGGTCAATCTTAGAGGGTTTGGTCTTGAGGGTCGCGATGAATTTAAAGGGTATTTGGTTCGCAAGCGTTTGGCATTTTTAACGAGTACATCACTGGCGCAAGAAGTTGGTCGAGACATATATCATGTGCGTAATGACTTTAGAAATGTGCTGAAAGAGCAGAGTGAGAAGCAAGATATTATCAAACAGCTTTATAGGAGTATGCCGGAGGAAGAGGCGGGCGTATCGGTCTATAGAATAGAAAATGATGCTGCTCCGATCGTTCGCGGTGAGATCGAAAAAATAGCGCATATGAATGAATTGACGGATCATAAATATATGGTCGTTCGTGCCGCAGATGGTGAGCTTCATTATGTGCCGTTGGCCTTAAATGATCGTAATGGCGCTCTGCGTGAGGGTTCGTATGTCGAGGTATCGGCTGGTGAGAAGCCGAGCTTAAAGGCTGATCGGACGATTCTTGCAATTGCGGATCAGAATGATGGTGTTTATAGCCGTGAGGCTCATTTAGAGCATGTATCTGCGCATATGAAGTTCATCAAAGAGCCGGAGGGGTATGTTGATTATCATGGCGGACGAGCGGAGGCTTTGAGTAAGGCTGGCATTGTGGAAAATCTGGATGAGGATGCGTACCGTGTGCCGGAGGATGTTATGGAGCAGGGCGCAGTATTGAGTGCGGAGCAGGATGCAAAATACAAGAGGAAACAATATGCGCAGGTGACATCACTCTCCGTTGTTCCGATTAAGGATAAGGCGTTGAGCATTTATGATTTATCGGATGAAGATGCGCCGAAAATAACAGGGCGCGTTGAGCAGGTTGAGCGTGCATCTTCAGGAAGTGATAAGCGTTATATGTTGGTGCGTGATGGCGATGAGAAAGCGCATTATGTGCCGCTATCGGGTAAGCAAGATATAAAGGTCGGGGCTATTGTTGGTGTTTCTGTTGGCCAGAAATCACGGGGCGGTGCTGATTATAATATAGGAATGATTGCTGACGGTAACGACGGCGAATATAGCCGTGATGTGCATTTGGAGTTCTTGAAAACAAGCGATAAGAAAAAGGATATCGAGGATATAGACGCGTATCTGGATCATCATGCGGCGCGTTTAAAGAGCTTGGATCAGGCTGGTATTGTGGAGGTTGTGGAGGAGGGCATATATCGTGTGCCGGAAGACGTGGTTGATCTCGGTCATAAGCTCAATATGTCCAGGGGCGCGCATAAAATTCAGAACCGAGCGAAAGTGAAGGTTATCAGCGCTATTGATATCGAGAAGCAAGTTGATGTTCATGCGCGCACCTTCCTTGATCTTGAGATATATCGCCAGCAGAAAAACTACAATCTTGCTTATGAGCCTGCGGATAAATCAACATTATCTGCGCTTGGTAAGCGTAAGGATTGGTTGGCTGAGAATGGGTATGCTTCTTATAAAGAGGATACAGGGGAATTTGTTATGAAGGGTGATGCGTTAGGAATGCTGTATAAGGAAGAATTGCAGTGGGCTGGAGATACTTTGGTTAAACGTCATGGTGTTAAGGGGCATGAGCCGTTGAATTTAGACCAAGGAGATAGATTCTCTTATGCGGGATATACGGATCTTATGGCGGGTAAACATTTAATTGTCGAAAGAGCCGATATGTATTCTTTGGTGAAGTCACCGCATAATATAGGAAAATTACATATGGGTGAACCTTTAGAGCTGAGTGTTGATGATAAAAATAACTTAGACATTAAGCGTTTTACGCTCAGTAAGTCCAAAGAAGAAGCTATAGAGATGGTTAGCGAAAGAGAGGGCTTGAGCTATATGGATGTTGATATGAGCGAAGGGGCTGTATACGGATCATTCGTTGGGGCAATTAATCTTAAAGACAAGGTATATGCTGTTGTGCGCGAAGGTGAAAACTTTTCTATGTTCGAGACACAGCGTTATCCTCATTTTAACCGTGGGGAAGAGGTTATCTTGCAAGATAGCGGCGCGGGAGTTGTAGAGATCAAAGAGCTTGATAAGCAACGTGAGTTGAAACTGGATATTGAAAAACCGAAGCAAGAGCTTGGTAAAGATAGTGATGAAATAGAAATTGATGATGATTGGCGGGATTAGATAATGGCAAAAAAGAAGACAGTAGCGCGCAGTGTTTATCTGGAAGAGGATGTTGATAAGGCTTTGAAGAATTTCATGGCGAGTAAAAATATTAATAACATATCCTTGGCCGTAAATGATGCATTGAAACAGGTGTTGTTTCAAAAGGAACGGGATGAGCGGAGTCTTCAAAATCAGATTCTTTATTCATTGAATCAACACCGCAATAAGACAGCGCGTGATTTGGCGGCTAATCAGGAAATATTACTTCAGTTTATGTTTGAGTATTTTGCAAATAACCCGGCTTCAGATAAACGCGACCCAGAGGCACAAAAGCGTTTGGATGCTTTGATGGAAACTGTAGTGCGTAATCTTGGTCAATCCAAAATCATGCAAGAGCTGAACGAAGACGAATAGGGATAATAGATGTTGTTTGCATATAGAGCATTAGTTTTTGTGATAAGCGCGGGTGTGCATTATGCCGCGCTCTTTGCGCTGCTTTGGCTCGGCCAAGAAAACAGTTTTGCTTTTAATTTTAATACGCTTGAGATTGGTATTATCGCAGGGTTGTTACAAGTGGCAGGGTTTGCGTTTTGTATTTCGCCTTTGGGCTATGCTTTGCAAAAGTCATATTATCCGGTGCGCAGATTATCTGAGCGTGAGGAAGAAAAGCTGATTCCATTGTTAGATGAGATTATGGCGGCTTATAAAGAGAAAAAACATGCGCGGATCAAACGGGTGGAACTTTTTATGATGGATGATCCAGATGAAAATGCACTTGCTTTTGGTAAGAATAAGATAGCGATTACCACTGGCTTATTAAATCGTCTCAAGTGGCGAGATCATGCTATTGAGGGTGTTCTTGCACATGAGCTGGGGCATTTGCATCATCGGGATTTATGGTTTTGGTATTATGTGGAGGCTACGGGGAGTATTCTTCGGCTCTTATACGGGGCTTTGAATATGATGCAGAGAATAGTGTCGTTTCTCTCTGACTTATTTTTACCTTTTATTATCTTTGCTTTGCCGTTGCAGATTGTATGTATTGTATTCTCTTATCTAATTGTTTTTTTGAGATTGCCGGAAGATATTTTGGGTCGCATGGAGGTGTATTTTTCACGTAGTATTGAATATCGGGCCGATAAATTCTCTGCGGATTTGATAGGAACAAAAGGTATCTTATCATTTTTAGAAGGAATGAAGAACGGCGAGCATTATATGGAGTTTGGTTTTTTAAATATGAAACGGAGATCGCACCCGCCTTCGGAATTACGTATTGAAAACCTGCATATGCACTCAACGTATGAAAAGCCGGTGGCTATAAAACAACGAATAAAAACGCCCAAGAATATTGTCCAAAGTCAAAAATACGATAAGTGGAAATCAAAGGATGAAGTCGTATTGTACTAGAAAGCTGGTACATGAGTTCTTATTCATCAAAATAAAGTGGATTAGATTCCGATGGTGGTGCTTGTTTCGTTTTTCTCCATGCAGGTCTTGTTGGGGTTGGGTAGTCTGGTTGTTTTCTTTTTGCCACAGGTTTACGTTTCTCAGTATTTCCAAGGGCAATATCAAACTTTGGTGCGGTTTGCGCTTGAATATTGAGGGGCGGTGTTTTTGCTGCGGGGAGTAGGCGTGAGGTGAAGGTTTTGTCTTTATAATAGAAGATCTTCTTGAACTTAACAGGATGGCTATTTTCGGTGATGATTATGCCTTGTTTTTTGCTTAAACGATGAACCTGTTGTTCTTTAATCAAAGGCACGTATTTTTCGGTTACAGACACTTTTCCACGTTCTGTACTAAAGCCGGTGGCTCTGGAAACGGATTTTGATTCTACTTTTTTCTCACCACATGCCACGGATATGTATTTTTTTGTTTCTGGGTTGTTGGTGGCAAAGAAAATCTGGTGTGCACAGTTTGAGAGAATGGTGTTACGCGTGGGCTTATCATAGACCATATCGATGGCGTCAATATTTTGAACGATAGCGAGAATGCGTATATTGAAAGAACGTAGGAGGGTAAAGGCGGTGGCCATGATATCCATTGCGCCCAGTACGTGGAACTCATCCATGACCATGAGGATTTTCCGTGGCTCTAATTCGGGATCAGGTTCATGGGAGGACATGATCGTAATGACTTGTTCTAAGAACAATCGTACTAGAGGCGAGAGCGTTTTCATTTCCCCAACCTTAACGCCGATATATATCGCGTGGCGTTTTTGACGCAGCTCATGAATAGAGAAATCACTTTTTGAGGTGACAGCATCAATGGCCGGATTGCGCCAGAGCATGAGCGCGCGGCCCAGTGTTGATTTAATGCCGGAGCGTTCTTTTTCTGCTTTGTTTGCATAGGAATTGAAAAGCTGTTTTGCCGCTTCATCCAAGTTTGGGTATGTTTGGGCAACGTAGCGCAAGACGCTATGCAGTGTATCTTCTGTTCCCAGAAGTCTAAAAACTGCGCCAATAGTTGAGGGATAATCATCATGGTCTAAAACATAGAGCGCCATTCCTACAAAGAGATCACGCGCCTCTTCGGGAAAGTGAGGGTCAGATTTTGCCGCAGAAGAAACAAGAATAGTGGCGATTATTTGTAAGTCTGTGATGCGCTTGTTTGGATCAGAAGAAACATAATCGAGCGGATTGTAACAGTGGGAACACTGGTCTTCTGCGAAGGGCACGAAGTTTATAATTTTATGCCCCAAACTTTCCCTGAAGCCCGATGTAAGTTTGTGATTTTCTCCTTTAACGTCCAGACAGATAACTGTGTCTTGCCATGCAAGGAGGTTGGGAATGACTATTCCAACGCCTTTTCCTGATCCTGTCGGCGCGCCCAAGAACACATGGGTATCATTATCGTTGATTAGATAGTTCGATCCGGATTTTCCGAAGATAATCCCGTGCTTACTAAGGAGATTTGCAGCCTTCAAATCTGCGCGGTTAGCCCATCTTGAATCGGGGTCTTCGGGTTTGAAGATTATGAATGCTGCCAAGCCTGCGAGGATAGCAGGGGGCGTAATAAGGGCAATTGCGAGATTGAGGCCATAGGGGTAATGGATATAAGTGATGTATGTGAAAATAGACCATGGGCGTGCTGAATCAGCATTCCAGCCATTAAGCAGAAAATATAAGACAGAGCTTAAATACAAACTGGTTATAAGACCAATAATACCGGCAATGATCCAAGGGGTAAATTTTAAGAGCTGGTTCATGATTTTACTTCTTCGGATACCAGATGTCAGACACGATGCGTTTACCACCAACGCGCTTGAGCTGAATGACAACATCAACAATTGATCTTATATAAGTTATGATTTGATCGTGGGTTAGGTTTGCGCCGGACTGCATAATCATGAGTGCGATTTGTTCGAATGCCCCATTTGGCGTATCGGCGTGAATGGTTGTGATGGAACCCGGATGTCCCGTGTTTACAGCTCTTAGGTAAGAATAGGCTTCTGCGCCGCGCAGCTCGCCAAGTAAAATACGATCAGGGCGCAAGCGAAGTGAGGCTTGTAAAAGATCGTTCACTTCTACTTTTGCTGTGCTTTGTCCGCCTTTTGATGCCAGAAGAGAAAGGGTGTTTTTGTGGGGCGGGCAGAGTTCCGCTGTGTCTTCTATTGTAATAATGCGCTCGGTTTGGTCAATGGATTTGAGGATAGCATTGAGCAAGGTTGTCTTTCCAGTAGATGTCCCGCCGCTAATAATGATGTTCTTTTTTAGGTTGGCTGCTTTGGTAATAAAACTTTGTGCTGCGCCATTGAGATAACTATCTGCGGTGGATGATGCAGCAATATCGCGCAGCATGGTGTCTTGCTGGACAGGCAGAATGTCATTTATAAAATTTACGTTTTTAAATGCGCCGAGTTTACCGTAATCTTCTAACGATAAATCTGTAACGCCTTGCTTACGGATCGAAAGAGCAACGCCGTTTGGTGCGGCAGGGGGGAGTATAAACTGTATGCGTTCTCCGGTTGGAAGGGAAGATGAGAGTAGAGGCGATTTTTCATTGATTGTCTGATCTGATTCTTGCGCAACAAGGCGTGCCAAGCGTAGTAGCTTTTCATCTTTAATATCAGCGCAGGCATGATATTTCATGGTGCTTTCGCCCATGCGCTCAATCCAAAAACCGCCTTGCTCATTGACACATATCTCTGTGACTTTATCGTCCTTCAGAAAGGCTGAGAAGGGCTCAAGATATTGTTCAAGAAACACATTGCTTTCAGCGATGAGTTCTAACTGGCGATTGGGCTTAAGCACGGCTGCGTTCCAGTCTTTGTTTTCTTAAGCTCTTCCAAATCTAGTTGCGTTGAATAGAGCGTCAATACATTAATACCAGTCTCGGATAGGGTATAGATAAGGTAATATTTGTTGGTTTTAGAATATAAAATATTATCTGTATTTAATTGCTCATTGGGCGGAAAAACTTTAGAAAGTGTTTGATGATGCTCAAGTTTTGTTAAGCCTTTTATATGGTTTTCTATTTTCTGTATTCTCTGTATAGCTTTGGCGGGATTGTCTGTGCTTAGATATGTTTTTAAGAGGTCTTCAATTGCATTATCGGCTTGTTGTGTGAGCTGATAAATACATTCTTTTTCTTTCACATCACAAAGTGTTTTGCCTTCTATGACAGCGGTAATGTCCCTGTGTGAAAATGTATCACTTTGGATTGCTGCTAAAGCAATAATAATCTCATGCTGTAAAATATTTCGTGCGAGAAGTGCATGCTTTGTTTTTTCATGTAAGGCTTCAAGCGCTTTCTCAATGACATCACTAGGATCAATGTAAAAGCCACTTTGAACGCAGTTTTTTAAGAATGCGCTTTTTTCTGTACCCAAATGAATAGTAAATGTGTCCATGTTCTTTTTCCTTATTTACAGGGCGGAAAATGCGCCCACTTGTGAAAAATCTAAATCCTGACCAACAAAGATTTTAATCCGTGTGCCTTGGTCAATATGGATTGTTGGTTTAATGCCTATTGAATCTTCTAGGGCAATTTCTGCGCTGCGCGAGAAATCATTGCTGCCGTTTAAGGAGACGTCTGAGCTGTTACTATCGCTGACTGATTCCACGGCCGCACTTAATGCTCCGTCAATCATGGATAGGAGAATAGATGAGCCAAAACGTTGCATGAAGTGCGTATCAACATCACCAGAAAGACCTGAGCGTCCAAGGGAATCTGTGCCGATGGAGCCAAGATTAATGCTCGCACCGTCAGGGCGAATGAGGCGATTCCAGATCACAAAAACGCGGGATTGTCCTTGCTTTGTGCCACTACGATATTGACCTACTAAGCGTGTGCCTTTGGGAATAAGAAGGTTAGAGCCATCAAATGAATAAACATTTTCACTTGTGATTGCGCGCACCATGCCCGGCAGGTCACTTTGAATCGCGGTTTCTAAAATTCCGCCAATAAGCTCACCTTGCGCGATCAAGGTTGGCAGATTTCGCAATTGTGTTGCTTGTGCAGTTTTTACACCGATGTTGCTTTGAGATTTTGCAAAGGCAAGGTTTGGATCTGTTTCGTTACTTCCGCCGGATAAAAGTGTTGCTCCACCGGAATGGGTTTGAGAATACGGCGTTGATGAAGGTGCAGCTTGTTCTCTCGACTTATCATAGACGAGCTGCGGTGATTTTAGACGTTGTTCCATCTCTTCGCGCCGCGCACGGGCAAGGCGCATAGCTTCTTCTTGCATTGCTATTTCACGTTGGAGCAAAAGCGGGTCACTTGGGGCGGCGGCCGCAGATTGTAAAGGTTCTTTCGGTGGTGCAATGGGTTCTTCAACGATGTATGGCTCACCTCGCGCGTTGGGCGCTTTGAATACCATTTCTTCTGATTTTGTGATGGGTTTATTTGTATTTTTACTCATGCCATCATAAATTACTGCGCCCAATATAAGGGTGCAGATAATCAGGAATACTGCCATGCCTATTGTACGACCTGCACCGAGTTTAGCCACTTCTGGTACGCCACGGTCAGCTTCTATATGTTCATCAGATATAGACTTGGAAGGGTAAATTTCACCTGTGTCTGGATCATGTGTTTCATTACTCATAATGGGTGTCTTTCTTATTTGTTATATGTGCGCGGCTTCGTGGTATTGGCCGCTATACGCTCATCGAGTTTATTGAGTGTCATTTCAAGCGGATCAATCTCTGGCGCTGGATAGGCATCGTTAAAAATACAAACTGTTGTATCACCGTCGCGTAATGTGAATTGTCGGCCGAGACTTTCAACAACAAGGTATTTCCCTTTCATCGAGTAGTTCACGATGGACTCATTACCGTTCTCGTCCACGGCAAAAACCGCAGGCGTTACTTCATTTTTAGAGAATTGCAAGTAAGTGAATGTTCCATCATCAAAAGCGCGGGCAGGGCGCAGGCGTTTGTCACCTGAGTAGCTGTAATCAAAGTTCCATTGATCGGCAGGCACAGGCGAGGGCGCGAAGTTTGCTGGGTCAAAGCCATTATTTTGCATTTTATTGATATTGGCGAGCTGCATATCAATTTGGTCTGGATAGACAAATTTAATGCGGAATGACAAGTTTGGTGATTTGTGGCTTTGCGCACTACGTGCTGTAAGTTCAAACGTATAAATGCGCTTGTTTGTTATGACAGTCATGTTGGTGTTGGCGTTTTGCTCTAATGGTTTTATGAAGAGTAAGTTACCGCGCCCTGGTTTAATAGTTTGCCATGCTTGGCTATCTCCAAGTGCTATGGTTTCTATATTCTCTCTTGCATCAAATTCGAGGACAGTAGAAAAACCATAATGTCCTGTGATCCGAAAAACGTCCGTATCATGATAGACTATGGTTTTTACACGCGCATCGGCAGAGCCGGGGTGGGGTGTTTTTCCGGCTATGGCTGGTGATGCCAGACATAGGGCGATAGCTGTTGTTAATAGTAATTTCTTCATAGTGTTTACTCCTCTAGTATTTCTTGTGATTTACGATAGCTAATGACCTGAAAGCCGAGCGGGTTTACAAAACGCTCAATCATTTTCATGGGTTTTTGGGTGTAGCGGAACGTAATGATAGCGTTCCAGTGGGCTGCGCGGATTACATTATCTTTACGCAAATGCGTTAAGAAGCGCACCTGCGCGGTGTTTTCGTTTAGGAAAGACACAGATTTTATTTTGGTATCAATCGTAGATTTCCGCCCATATTTCTTGGAAGGGTTATCCTTATTGTCTGCGCTCCAAAGCTCTTCAAATTCCTTGAGGGCTTTTTTGTCGGAGAGCAGTGCTATTTTTTTATAGTTTTCTTTTAAAATATGCGGATTATAACTTTCACGCATCGAAACATAGCGCACTAAATTACTTTGCGTTATGGCTTCATCTTGCGATATTGCCCCTTCTTTGAGGGTGCGCGTGATTTCTGTGTAACCGGTAGCATTATCTATTGTTACCACATAAGGCTCGTAGGTTTTCAAAGGCAGAAGGAGCGCAATGCAAAGGACAGAAGACAGTGCAATACTCATGCTAAAAAATGCAACAAGCCATGCGCGGTTTCTTGATGATTTCATATTGGCGTAGATGCTTTGCTCCCATGTTTCACCTTGTTTGAAATAATCCTGATTGTTTAGTGTTTTCTTTTGTGACATCAGGTTTTACCTCCTGTTTTTGTGAACGGCATAGCGCGTTTCACACGGTTTTCTTGAGAGTATTTTCCGGTTCTTGATGCACGTTCAACGCCACGTTCACCTTGGGTACGTCCGTAAGTGCCAACTGTTTTAGAACCTCGTCCGAGTGGTCTGGCGGCTGCGCGTCCCATCCCCATTGTCGATAGAGAAATGCCGCCTGTGATGCTCGATGCCATATGCATGACTTGTGCAAGTAGGAGAACGGATACAAATGAAACCAGCATAAATGGCGCAATAAACGTCATAATTTCACTTGTTGATGTTACGTTATTTTCCAGAGCGGTAAGAGGTTGGGCGATTAAACCAAGCAAAAGCGCAAGTAGGCCGTATACAAAAATTGGTATAAGAGCGTAGTTTAAAAGTGTGCGTAGCCAGCCTTCAAAGAGTGACTTTGATTGCGTGAAAACCAGCATTAAAATAAAGAACGGCCCGACAGATAAAATAACGGCTACAGCAACTTTGGCTAAGACGATGAGCATGAGGGCATAGGCTGTTAGCGCAAGAGCAGAAAGCCATACAGCCCAACTGTAAGTCATGATAGTGACGTTCCAGCCCGCACCCTCCATAATATTGGAGGAAACTTGCATAGAGCTTTCATAGAATTCACCTAAAGCGGTATTGGCGGTGACGACATCAACGCCCGCGCCGTTTTGTAGCATTGCGCCTGCAATATCTGCGGGGATTCCTGTAACAATATCCATAATAAAAATCTGAAATTCTGTCCAGCTTGTTGCCAGAACGAGAATTATAATAAACCGAAAAATATGTACGAGAATATCTGACATCATAAAGCGTCCGCTTATCACGATCTTATACCCGTAGACGGCAAAAAAGACGATAAACATTCCATGCCATAATGCGCTAATTGCTGGTGAAATTGCGCCAAATGATCCTTGGACAAAGCCAAGGATGCTCGCATCTATGTTGGTTAAAAGAAGATCAATAGCGTTCATTATTTTTCTTTCATCGCTTCCAGTTTCTTCATCTGTTTTTCTAATCTGTTGAACATAGGATTGGCTTTGCGTTTGGCCTGATTTTTTTCAATCTGCTTCTTGCGCTCTTTGTTACGTTCAATGCGCTCATTTATTTCACGCCAATAGATCGGAATATGCAGGTCTTGGGCTGTTACGTGTTGTAAAAATCCTTGGTAATTGATTTCGTTGGCAAGTTTTTCAGCCACTTTTTCACAAAGCACTAATTCGCTGTGTGCCGCTATTTTAGGGTCAGCCCAGTATTGTGCACAGGTTTCAATTTCTGCGCTTTTATTCTCAAAAAGCCACGTTAAGACTTCGCCTTTATCTTTTAATAAAAGCGGGTTTTCCCGTGGTTCTTTTTGGCAACCGCAGAGCAAGGCAGAGCTACATAAAATAATTAGAAGTGGGGTGCTTACATGTTTCATAATGAGTATCTTTCCTTAACCCACATTGATAGGAAGTGGATTACATGGGTTTTCGCTTAATGTGGCGGTCTTCGTGCCGTTACAAGGCGATTTCAAATCAAGGTTCTCAAAATGAGAGCAGCCTGAAAGAGCTATTAGGGGTAGAATTAAGATTAGTTTTTTCATGGCAATATCCTTTTCTATGGTGTCGTCTGAAACGCTTGCGTTGCCGCCGTTGTGTCATATGTACTTGCTGTATTAATGCGGCGTGTGTCGGTTATTATTTTATTTTGTGCTGCGCCGTTGAGCTGCATTTGCAGGGCTTGCATTTTCATGAGTTCATTCATCAAAATCCCGTTTTCAACGGAAATCCGTGCCAAGAGATCAACAGATGATTTAAGATCGGGACTTGTGTTTAGCTCTGTTAAGAGAGCTTCGTATCCAGCCAGTCGTTTAGTCGCATTGTTGTAACTGCTTTCAGATGCCGCGAGCGCAGCATATGTTGTGTCTTTATAACGATCATGCGCGGTTGCCAATGTGCCAGTTGGATCATTGGTAAAGAGTTCCGCGCCGCTAATAGGGTTATAATTGGTAAGAAGATCACCATAAATGCCTTGTGTTTGTAGTCCAGCACTCCCAAGGCCATTCGCATTATTGAGGCCAATCATATCTTGTAAATCCGCAGGTAGTGCGCGGCGCAAATCTTGATCTGCGGAAGAGTTGAGTAAATCGCCAATGTCCCGCCCGCCTGTTAGAGAATTATACGTATTAAGAGCTTGATCGAGTTGATCGAGCTGGGTTTGGTAATCTTTGGCCATTTCATTGAGCTGGGTAATGGCGTGTGTAATGGCCACACCGTCAATTACGGGTATACCGCCTGCCTTGGTCGTGTTTGGGGAAATAAGGCAGGCGGCACTTACCGCAAGGGTAAGGAGTATTTTTCTCAATTTTGTCATGGTGATATCCTTTATGCTATAAGGGATGCACCACCTGTTTTTGAGTGTGTAAGGGGAAAGACAGGTGGTGCTTTGCCTTGTGTGTGGGAAGGCAAATTTTTGTAAAAGGGCGGTGCTGCCTACTTCCAATGTGTGTGTGAGGGAGGCAGGCAGCACGCTTTCTCTGTGTGGGAGAAACTTTAGTAACTTTGTTTGAAAGAAAGAAATCATGCGGCGATCCTTTCTAAGAATTTAGGTATCCAGATATTAGGATCAGGATTAATGGCTCTGAGATCATCAAGGATCGCTATATTTTCTGTACGCCCTGAAAGCACGTTGATAAAATCACCCATGCCTGATAAATCGAGTTTGGCAATTACGGAATCATTGCCATGTTTTATAAGAAAACACCTACTATCCGCTGTTAAATTACGGATAGCATGAAGTTCAGTCGCCGTTAATTTAAAGTGGCCGCAGTAATCTTCTTCGCGTGCTTTTGGGTTGGGCAAGAATATTTGTGTAGGGCATTGCTCTAAAATGGTGTTTGCAACAGTAGAATTGATAGCATCACTAACACTTTGTGTGGAGAACCCAACCAATCCGTTTTGTTTACGAATGGTTTTAAGCCAGTCCTTTATTGTGTGAGAAAATGCCGGATCATCGAGAAGTTTCCAGCCCTCATCAAGCATGATTATAGTTTTTTGACCATTGAGAGAATTTTGGATTCTATGAAAAATATAATAGAGCCACGGCGTGCGATTGAGCGGCTCATCTAAAATAGATGTCATATCAAAGGCGGTGGTATTATTTGATAGGGACAAAGTATCTTCCGCATTATCAAAAAGCCATGCGCGTTCGCCGCCGGAATGCCATATAGAGAGGCGATCTTTAAGTGTTTCTCCATCGCTGCTATCAAACCCGCCGAAGAGTTTGGCTAAAACGGATAAACGCCTGTGCTTTTTCGGTGTGCCATAATTGGCTGTCACCGCATCTGCGATAATGACCAGTTCCTTTGTCGTCAGGCTTTGATTATTGTCGCCTTTGACGAGCATTTGCAGCCAGCTTCGAAGAAAGGCGCGGTTTTCCAGTGTGTCGTCTAATTGCAAAGGATTTAAGCCGGAGGGTACGCCGGATTTTACTGCGTTATATTCGCCGCCGATGGCACGAATATATATTTCAGCGCCGCGATCTTTGTCGAAATAGAAGCTCTTGGGGTTAAATTTTTGGCTCTGTGCAAGTAGAAAAGCGAGAAGAACGGTTTTCCCGTATCCAGTCGGGCCGAAGAGTGAAAAATTACCGACATCACGATCATGGAAGTTAAACCAGTAGGGCGTGCCTGAGGTTGTTTCAAAGCAAGTGACGGCTTCGCCCCAATGATTATTTTCTTTTTGTCCTGTTGGGAAATTGTGAAGGGAGGCGAAGCCGGCAAAGTTTTGATTAGATATCAATGCTCGCCTTGCAATGTAAGAGAGGTTGCCCGGCAATTGCGCCCAAAATGCGCTTTCCATGTTCATATCTTCGCGCACTGCAATTATACCAAGAGGCATAAATGCATTCATGCAATCACGCACAGCATTATCAAGTGTCGCGGCATTTTTACCAGTTACACATATAGTTAAGTGATGTTCGCCGAAACTGCTCATGCCGGATGCTGTGTTATCAATGGCTATGTCTAATGCATCTTCTAAAGATGCGGCGCCATCTTCACTGGCTATCATTTTACGTTTGGTATCACGCATTTTATTGAGCGCGGCTTGCCTATCTATACACGCAAAACTTTGCGTTATAATGAATTCGTGTGGTAGCTTTAACAGCCCATCTAACATTCCGGCAGTTGTCTCTTCTGCGTAATCTTTAATGGATAGCATCGCGCCAAGTTTAATGTCTGTTGTTGCTGCGCCTCTAATCTCGAAAGTTTCTTTACCAAAAGATAAACGTTTACGAGCAAGTGTATCATCAATTCCTGCGTGTGGCGGGCGCATGGGGCGACCTTCAAAATTTATCAAATAAGATAAAAATGAGAGAGCAGGCGAGAATGTGCCGTGTTCATTTTCTTCAAACCCAAGAATTTTTGCATTATATGCCGAGAGTGTCGTTACTATGCTTTTTGCGGCGGTTGCTAGGGCTTTGTGATCTTCTGCAAGTGCTTGCTCATAGAGGCTTTTATCAATTTTATTAAATAATGTTTGCCCTATTTTTGTAGCAAGACCAATTGCGCCCTTAGCAGGTCTCCGAACAATTGTAATATATTGTTCGTTTTGAAACATACGCTTTTGTGAGAGCCTATCATAATAGGCTGTGTTTAAATTGCGTGCAAAATCATTCTCGAAAAAGGCATCTTGTTTCACGGTGATTTCGCGGCGGATAATATGGTGATAGAGCGCAAAGCGTGAATTAGAGAGGCCACGCAGCATCGTTGCCCGCACATCTTTGAGGTGGTCAATGTCCTCTTGATCTGCGGTTTCAAAGGCGATGCCATCTACCTTAATGATTTGCAAAAGATAGCCATCTTTAGTGCGCAAGGTAAAGGGATCGACAAATCGAGTGTAAGGCACAAAATCTGCAATGCGCTTTTCTGTTTTTGCGAGGTTATCAGGTTTCATCACTTACGCACTCATTCGCATTTCATTGATGAAATCTTGGTTAGAAATTGTGTAGCGTCTAATGGCTTCATTTTTTAGAATAGCTTTTTGTGATTGGCTGAGTTCTTTGCCGCCAAGTTCAGATTGTTTGTCGCGCACTAAAAAATCATATTCCCAACCGATAACGATTTTGGCTTGATCTTCTAAGAGGCGGTCAATGACTGCTTTGGTGTTTGTTTGTATTGGAGTATTCATTATATTTCTCCTTAAAGTTACGCAGTATAGCTATTGCTTTTCCAGTGTTTATGGTTTCGTATTGGGCTTGCTTTAGACATTTTCTTGTGCCAAATCTCCATCCAGTGCGGGTCTTTTTCTGTCGCTACATAGCCAATGGCATGAAGCGGTAAAGTAAGAAGCACCACCACTAGAAATTTTGAGAAAAGCGATATGAAGAAAATAAATCCAACGCTGCTCAAAATCATGTTCACACCAAAAAACTGTAAGGGTACGCCCATAGTCATAGGGGGCCTCGTTAAACCGAGGTAGAGTAGGTCTACAGATATAGTATTTCTGTTGTCCATGAGCGTAAGCCCTTACATTAAGTTGAGTGTGGGAGAGTTAAACTATGTGATCGAAGATGATATACCATCTACAATTGCGGCCGCGCCGAAAACGATAATGATACCGCCAATAACTGATCCGGCAATAGGCCATGATATTCGCCCTGTCATCCAAGCAAATCCTAAGAAGACAACAGCGATAATAGCAAAGATACGTGCCCATGTTCCGGTTAGTAGTGTTTCAAGAGCAGTAAGAAAATTTGTGCCACTATCAAATAAGGCAGCAGAGGCAGCATGTGCTGAATCAGGTGCAATGAAAATTATTGAGCCTGTTAGAATAGAAAGTAATACTAAGTTACGCATTAGAGTTCCCCAATGTATTAAGTACCCACAGGTACAGGTTAAAAAATAAATACAACCACACGAATTATGTGGAATATAGAACAGGGGGAATTTAAAATGCAAGGAAAAACTTATTTTTTTACCTTTTAATGGTAAAAACATGCCATAAAGGTAAGTAATGCATAGATTTTTACCTTTTAACGGTACATATTAAATATGAGAATCTATGAGGGTCATTGTATTGTGAGTAGATCTAACCGGAGAATTTGAAGGTGTAAATCCAGCTTCAGTTAGAAGTTCACTGAAAAGGTCTATTGGGTATTTAAAGCAATTAATGATCACAAATTGATCATCCTTTTTTAAATTAAATTCTATATTACCTATACAGAATGTTTGGTCAATCGTGGGGCATATGATGTGGTGTAATACATTATTTTGCACATCTATTTTGGGAGCGTAGTGCCACATAGATGGGTTAAAATCACCTGAGGGGGTAAGTTCTGCGGCAACATCGTGCATTAGCCCGGTCATCATACTAATCCATGATGGATGCTGATAGGCTGATAGTGCAGATTTTAAATCTGGATTTGAATCAAAAGATATTATTAATGTTCCTTGATTGCTGTTTTTAACAGTGTTTCCTAAAGTTTTCAGGTGATTCACTATAGAATTTCTAGGAAACTCTTCACCGTGAATCATGTCTTGGTTGGAGATGGTTGACCCAAGAAAAAGCCCCAATCTTTTTATGCCTTCAACGTCATGCTGATTATAAAAATCACCATTTATGCGTGAAATATGAATTTTATTGAATTGATTTTTTACACGCTGAGTGCCGCCTAATAAGCTGTTTTCTGATACGTCAATCGCAATGTAGCGTTTTAAATTAGTTTGTGAGAGCAGAATGGGGATGGTTTTATTATTGATTGCTCTTTGATTTCCAAGCCCAAAATCGATCACGGTATCAAAATCGTGTGAAATTTGATTTGTCAGTTGCGGTATTAAATCTATTTCATGTTGAATAGGGTAATAATCGGCGCTTGATGTAATGAAATTATGCCAAAGGGTAGACCCTGATGTATTATCAGGCCTAATTTGATCATTGTAAATCCACTTTTGGACGTGTCCGCCTCTCTTATGGGAGAACAGATCAATGATATCTTGCTTAAAAAGTTGTTTTACGTTGGGATGCATGCATTTTTCCAAAGGACTGTGAATGTTCGTCTAAAGCTTTCTGCAACTTCTGAGTTTTTAATAATATATATAGTAACATCTTCGTCTTTAAACATTATAAGGGCGGTTTTATCACCATATATATAAAAGGGAACTGATCCAAAATTAGACGGATCAAGCCATTTATACTCTGCGTAGCCCGATGCTAAAAAGTAATCATCTCCATTCTCAAGTAAGATTTTAAAAGTAAACGGTGATTCTGAATTTAACGCCGACATTCGATTAAGGTATTCATTTTTATTCGCGCCGAACCATTTGTTGAAAAGTTGTTCATTGACGTTGGAGACGACGATATCTTTCTCTGGTTGGTGCTTAACTGTGTCATAAACATCATTAATAAACTCTTGAAACCCACTATATCCATTTAGTTCTCTATGTGATCCTGATGGTTTTTCACGCGTGCCGTTAAATTCGGTAAATTGTATGCCACTATTTTCGTAAAATTTCTGAATATTACTTTTATTGTCTTTTCTCATGTCACTTTTTTCAGTTTCATATCGAGAAATAGAATTTTTTGGTACTCCGGTAGCATCTTCTACTTGTTGAAGCCCGAGCCCCAACATAGCCTTTGCTGCTGCGCATTGTTTTCCGCTCATTACTATTTTACGCATAAATCATTCCCTTTTATACTTTTTATACCACATATATATTTTTTTTACCAGAATTAGGTAAAAAAACTTGACGTGAGGCTTTTTATATGGTTTTTTACCGTTAAACGATAAAAAGATAGTTAATTGGATGTTCTACATTATTAGCATCATATTGAAACACAAAAGGATGAACCCACACGAATATTCTACTTTTTGTGTTTCAATATGACGCTAAAAAATAGCAGAGTTTCCGCAATAGGGCAACTGGAGAGTACGTCTTAGCTATTTGAAAGGAGGATTTGTGTTTCGGTATGTTTTTAATAAATGGATAATATTTGTCGGAATTATCACCTTTTCTTTGTTCGGACTAAATAATAAGAACGTTGTTTACGCTGCATCACAGAATGAATGTGCAATTTGGCTTTGTTTGCCCGGTGGGTTTCCACAAGGTTGCGGCGCGGCTCATTCGGCAATGATAAAACGTTTGAAAAAACGTAAGCCACCCATGCCCTCTTTCGGATCATGTTCTTCTGATGGGAGTGGTTCTTATACGATGGGTATTGAGTATTTTGAGCCGTGCAGTGACGGATATGAATTAAAATATTTGCGTAATTCAGAATTTGAACATTACAAAATCGCAGAATGTATAAATATGCACCCTGCGTGCGTGGCGGCGCGTAACGAACAGTATTATCCATATGGAGCTGGCGTGGATTGTAATGAACAGGCAGCAATTAGACGGCCAAAACCAAATTTTGTTGAAATTTGGGTGAACGATGAACATTTAGGTAAGTTTTTTTACCAATAAGGGAAAATGATGAAACGCGCTTTATTACAAGCTGGATTAATCTTTATATTTGCGCCGTTACCGGCGCAGGCCAGCGTAATTGAGTTTTTTGATGATGGTTCTATTGTGCGTCATGACGCAGTTGATTATCGCAAAAGGGCGATGTTCGACGTTCGTAAAAGTCAAACTGAGTATAGCCATACGAAAAAATATGATGTGTTGATTGCATCTTCTGCGAAAAAATATGGTGTTAAGCAAAAACTTATAAAAGCAGTAATTTATGCTGAATCCGGATTTCGACAAGATGCGGTGTCACCGAAGGGCGCGATGGGTTTAATGCAGCTCATGCCCGCTACGGCTAAATTTTTGGGCGTAAAAGATGCTTATGACCCACAACAAAATATTGAAGGTGGCACAAAATATTTGTCACAACTCTTGGATACTTACAGTGGAAACACGCACTTGGTGTTGGCGGCTTATAACGCCGGAGAAAAAGCGGTTACAAAATATAATGGTGTGCCGCCTTATAAAGAAACACAGGAGTACGTAGCAAAAATTACAGACATGCTAGCTGGGGAGTAGGCATGAATAAACCAACTGCTGTGCGCATTTCATATGTCCGCGGGGGTTAAAAATCAAAGGGAGAAAACTATGAAAATTGGTATTTTAACGACGACAGGCGATAAAGAAGAAAACCACAGGCTAATTGCTGCTGCGCATGAGCGTGGCTATAAGGCTCAACTTCTGCACCATTTAAAATGTAGCTTGAGCGTATGCGAAGATGCGCCGGAAGTTACCTATGAGGGTAAGCCAATTAGTAAGGAGTTCGATATTATTATTCCGCGCATCGATGCGCCCCATGCAGAGTATGGTTTGACAGTTCTACGGCAGTTTGAAGCAATACATACGTTTACATCGGAAACAACACAATCAATTCAAATAGCGCGTGATAAGCTGCGATGTTCACAGCATTTACTGAAACATCATGTTCCATTTCCTTCTACCGGTTTTGCATACTCTAAGGCGGATTTTGATAATATCATCGATACGGTTGGTGGCGCACCTTTGATTATTAAATTGATTGAAGGAACAGAGGGTGTTGGAGTGTTTCTTGCCGAAGATACGAAGCATGCGATTAACCTCCTTAAGACGTTTAAGCAACTGTCAACGCCCCTAATCGTTCAAAAATTCATTAAAGAGTCTGGTGGCAAAGATATTCGGGTTTTCGTTTGTGGTGGCCGCGTTGTTACGGCAATACAGCGCCAATCACAAGATGGTGATTTCAGAGCAAACCTTGCGCAAGGCGGTGCAAGTAAGGTGATAAAACTTACCAAGCAGGAAGAGGAAGTCGCCATTAATGCAACGCGCGCTATTGGTATTAATGTGGCAGGGGTTGATCTTATCCGTTCGAATACCGGGCCGCTTATTATTGAGATTAATTCCGCACTCGATTTTTGTGGAAAATGGAATCTTGAAGATGTCGCGGGCATTGATGTTGCAGGTGAGATTATTGATCGTGCTGTTATGGAGAAGAAAAATATAACAGATACTTTTTTGACAGAAAAACAGGCCGCATAGGAGGTATTTAAGCGGAAATTTAATAAAGACTTTTAACGTGTGTGAATTTTAACCAGTTCGATGAATTGGGAAGGGAAGAATAATGACTGCGTATAATATTGCGATTGTCGGTGGTGGTGCAGTTGGTGTGTGCGTGTTCAATGAACTCGTTGACCAATTAGTACAATTACCTAATCCAGAAAGATACAACATCACGATCTATGATAAGACGGGTGTTTTTGGCGGTGGTTTAGCGTATGGCACTCAACTTGACGCGCATATTTTAAATATGCCAGCAAATTCTATGAGCGCAAAATCAGACGATCCACAACACTTTATCAAGTGGCTGAAAGAGCCGCATAGTAATGATTTACACTCTTATTTTAATATTCAGGCACGAGGGAATGATTTTGTGCCGCGTAGTGTTTTTGGATTGTATTTAGAAGATGTATTAGATAAAGCGCTAGATAAGGCTCAAGAATTTGGAATTTCTACCGAATTAAAACAAGATGATATTATTAATATACAGCATCAGGATGGTTTAATGTCGGTGGATTCAAGTTCAAGCCATCAATTATATAATCAAACTATATTATGCTTGGGTAATCAGCCACCGTCAGTTGGAAGTGAATTATGTGCTACTTCTGGATATTTCCATCAGCCTTGGCCAGAAGGAGAACTTACAAAAGGCATACCCAAAGATAGTGATGTTAATATTTTGGGTTCGAGTCTATCAGCTGTAGATACATTATTGACGTTACTTGAGAACGGCCACAAAGGGCCTATTAATTTTATTTCTCGTAATGGGTTATTGCCTAAAGTTCGGAGTTTTCCTAAGCCTTATAAGCTAACGGCTCTTTCACTAGAAAATGTGCAATTATCAAATGATAACGAGATGAAAAAAGTGTCATTTGAGAAAATTGTAGAATTATTTCAAACAGAACTGGCGCAGGCAGGCATAGAAGTGCCGAATGTGAGCATTGCTCAATTACAAGAGAAAGATAGCCCTCTTAAAATATTGGAAGCAGATATTCAGCGTGTTCAAGAAGGTAAAGATAATTATTTTGCAGTTTTGAAGGCAGTAGACGATGTTGCCAGTGACCTTTGGCATGCAATGTCGTTACCAGCTAAACAAACGTTTGATGAGCATTATAAAACTTTGTGGAATATGTACGATTATGCAATGCCTATGCAAAACGCACAGAAGGTTTTACAGGCTTTACAATCGGGACAATTATCTGTTCGCAGTGGATTCAATAATATTGAATATAATGACCAAGAGAAAATGTTCGTAATTAGGTGTTCTGATAATGAAGTTTTTCAAAGTAAATATGTCGTTAATGCAATAGGTGGTGGGTGTGACCTCACTAAAATGCAAAGCCCCCTTATACAAAATGCATTAAAAAACGATGTTTTTAAACCTCATCCTTTGGGCGGTATTGATGTTGATTTTGATACTGGTCGAGTTAAGGACAAGGATAATAATTGTTCCGATATATTATATGCTGTGGGTTCATTAACCCGGGGCGTTCACTTTTACACCAATTCCATTCTGGAGAATGCCAAAGCAAGTAAAGCTGTAGCTTTTCATGTTTGTAACACACTTTTATCCGATAATTTCGAAATACAATCTATACCGCAACAGGGGAATACATATGAATAATAGTACAGGTTCAAATCCTAAAAAAATGTTTATCACAGCAGCGCCAATTGGAGCTGTGCCTAAATATATTGATCCAATCATTCCTCGTTTTATACCCGAGGAATATATTAGTTTATTTTCTCCTAGCTCAGAGCGTAAACCTTTAGAGAAGCGTTTAAAGCAAGAGAATTGGACGAAAGTTGGCGAGCAGGGAATGAGCTTGCGGATTAATAATACAGGGTTCGTTAGTAATGATGATGTAAAAAAATTGCAGGGTAAAGATTTTGATGAAGCTATGTTTTGGCTGCAAAAGTTGAATTGGGTTTCTTCTGGTGAAGGATGGGTGCAGCCCAAAAGCCGTGTTGATGAAAATGAAGGAGGGTTGATAATATCTTCCAAAACGTTGAACAAAATTATTGATGATAAGTTACGGCGGGATGTCGCCGTTGAGTTGTCTTCACAGGGTTGGCAAGTGGGGGATGAGGGTGATATGCACTGGCCACATGAACAAGGCGAGAGCTACTTTAATCCCGCCCTCATATTAAAATTAGAAAGAGATGAGGGGGAATTTCTTCAAGACATACAAGAATCTGGTTGGGATTATTGTGGTAGCGGATTTTGGTTGCATGGACGTGGTAGCACTCCATACTTACCCTTATATCCTGATATGTTGGTGGAGGATGCTTATCAATCAACAGTGGAAGGAGCTGCAATGGTTCATTTACACACGCGAGGGTTAGAGAGCCGCCCTTATTATATACCGGGCATGAGCTTGGGGATTATGAACCCCGTGCAGCACAATAAAGTCGAAGTTGAGCAGTATAATAAAGTGCTTCCGGAGTTATTGGATAAAAACCCAAGTGTTATCTTAAATCTTTCAACAAGTGCGCGTGGCGGATTTGTTGGGTTTGACGACCATAATCGGCGTAGTCATTTAAAATCTTATGGGGCGGGGCGCGTTCCTGATGTCGCTTCCTTTAGTCCAGGGGCAGTGATTTTTCAACAGGGCGGTGGCTATGAAAATTCGCATGTGTTTTTAAAAAGTCAAATGTTACATATGAAGAGTTTAAATATTAGGCCTGAAACAGAAGTTTTTAATAAAACTATTCTTGATAATTCTACAGGTGAGTTTGCCGAATCTATTCGTGACATGGGTACACCGGCCTTATTTATGTTAGTCACTGGTGTTGACCAATATAAAGATTGGCCGAAAGATTTGAAGTTTTGGGAGCGAGCTAAAGATGACTCTTTAATCCCGCAAGCAAAGCGCAAAAAAATCATGGCGCTCCTCAAGACCGGAGAAGAAAGAGATAAACAACAAGCAACAGATTTAACGGTTTCTTTTTTAAAGCCTGTTGTAAAACAGCTTAGGGATGCTCATCCAGATAGTAGAATTTCTACATTGATGCCGGGGAATATGCAGCTTATAGCAACGGAAGTGGCCTTAGCACTTGATCTTGATGGTGTAAGAATAGGTCTCGAAGATGGACTGAATGTGGCGGATAGTAGAATCCCCGGAGGTGTTCGTAGGGCGCTTGGCACAGCAGATCAAGTGCGGAGGATTAAAGCAGAACTTGAAATGAGAGGTGTTCACGTTCAATCTGCGGAAGAATTACGTGATGATCTTGGGATGCAAAAATCGGAAATAAAACTGTTTAGGGAGATAGAAAATATATTGTCGCCCTTGAGTAAAGATATACCAAATACTTCTTCACTTCCGTCTGCGGATAAGATTCTTGAGCTTCTAAAAGAGCCTATTGCTCAATATGAAGTGCTTGAAGATTTATTCATTGATGATGTGATGGATAGAATAAAGGATTTTGACGGGTCGCCGGAAGAGTTGGCACAGGAGGTAAAGGAAATTGCTTCTAGGAATGGTATAGCTATTAGATACTTCTTAGAAGAAGCTGATCGTTACAAAAGCCCTAAAAGGTTTGACACATCTCATATGTATACCGTTCAGCCATTAAATTTCATGCGAGAAGTTCTTTCTGAAAGAGATAGAGAAACAGATGTCTTTGATAATGCATTAAGAAAATTTTCTCTTACAAAAGGGTTGTTTTCGAGTGTTTTTATACCAAGTAATCAGTTCAAAAATATGAATTTACGTTTCTTGGATTTTGCCACATTTACGTCTAGTCGTTATAACATGGATCGAACGGAAGTTATGAATACGCTAATTAGACAAGATAAGAATTATAGCTCGACTATGGCTGTCTTATTCAGTGCGATAGAGGAAAAAACAAAGGCTCTAAGAAATGAAAGTTCAGCAACAAAAAAGCAACTCGGCGTAATTTGGTATAAAGCTGTCATACAGAATACCGATGATGTTTCAAAAAGGGCAAAACCGCGTTTTAAAGAAGCAAAGAGTTCAGACTTGCAAAATCATATTGGCCAAGGTGGATGGGTTGTCGTTCCAAGCACTCCTGCTACGAATTATTCGACAGGAACGAAATTAACCAAAGGCCTTACTAATATTTTACATGAATTTCTAATTAGGTCTCGTGCTCGATACTCTGTGGGAGAAAACCAAGGTTCTTCAACTATTATGTCGGTGTGCCACTCTGGTAGAGATGAGAATGGAGAAGAATTAATTGAGGCAAGTATGTTAAAAAATAGGTTTTCTTTGAATACAGATTTTGAAAACGAGCTATCAAGCTATTCTGTGCAACAGATATATGACCAACTTTGCTTACCAAGAATAATAAAAAATAGTGACGAGATTGCCTATCAAAATGATGGAACAGCAAAGCGAGATGCGGCGGGGCTTTTGGTCAGTCGTGATGGTGGGGGCTTAGAACGGCTGCCTAAAGAGGACATGGAAAAAATCGACTTATTAAAATTGATTGGACATAGTTCTGGTATAGCAACAGTTCAGCAAATAGACAATTTGCTGAGAGAGGATCTTGAAAGATATGGGTTTTCTGAACAGGAACAAAAAGATGTATTTAAAAAGTCTATTTTAGTTCATTTTGGAACGGCCTGTGATGTCCATCTATCCAATACTGGAACAACTGTTATTGATGTTACGGCTCATAATGATATTAGGAGTATAGCAGGTCGGACAGACGAGCAGATTGTATCAATCCCGATAAAAGAGAAGAAGATTTTCCAAGACATTAGAAAACAGTCTGATAAAATGGATAAACGAGTTAAGATCAATAACTCTTCCGCTGAAGCACAAATTTCTGTAGGCGAAAAACAAAAATCTTTGATTACATATTGGCCAGTTTTTCTTTCTGATGATCCTGCACGTATACATGATGGGCATACAATAAAACGATATGTAGGTGAAGCTCCAGAACATTTAAAGGCATTGGTTGCTCATTTAGATTCTCAAAGTGAAATTGATGATCCACAGAGTTTGATTGACGATGCTGAGAGAATGGTGATTGCAAGAGATAATGCATTGTAATAATTTTATATGGAGTTCAGAGCCTTTACAATTTGAGTGTTTTAAACAATGAAGAAGAGGGATAATCCTAATGTTAAAGAAAAGTAAGAATGCTGTTTTTGTCATTGATATGCAGAATGATTTTGTGCTGCCTGATTTGCCGGGGCGGTATAATACAGCTCATAAAGTTGTTCCTGCCATACAAAATATTTTGGAATTTGCGAGAGAAAAAAGTTGGCCAGTTTTCCACATTGTCCGAGAATATAGAGAAGATGGCAGTGATATTGAAAATACTCGGTTAAATGATTTCATTTCTAAAGGAAAAGCTGCTGTTCCGGGAACTTTTGGTTGTGAGATTGTGAAAGAGTTAAAGCCGGTTGATGGTGAATATAGAATTGTAAAGCCTAGGTTTAGTGGTTTTATGGGGACAGAACTAGATTTTATGTTACGTAGATTTGGTGTCGAGAATGTAATTATATGCGGAACTCAAATACCAAATTGTGTACGTGCCACAGCTTTTGACGCGGTTTCGTACGAGTATAATGTTACGGTTATTGAGGATGCAATTTCTGCAAAATCGGAAGAAGTTGCGGCGGCGAATATTATTGATATGAAGAATATTGGTATTAATTTTCTGACTGTTAATCAATTAATACAATACGATGAAGATCAAAAGGTCGCATAGTCTATAAAACCTCAGAAAGAAATCTATGGAAATTTTTTATAATATTTTAGGAGAAATGCTGCCGCTTTATATCATGATGTTCTTAGGATATTTAAGTGGTAAAGTTTTTAAGGTTGATACAAAAAGTATTGCGACTTTGACTGTATTTGTCATTTCTCCAGTAGTTTTTATGTTGTCTGTTCAAAGAATGCAGTTCTCGGCTGGGGCTATTTGGGCGCCGCTTGTTATAATGTTTCTAGGAATAGGGTTAAGCCTTATTGTTCTGCGAATAACCAAATTATATATGGGTAGTAAAACACCTTATTTAAGCGCACTCATGTCTGGCACAAGTAATTGGGGTTATTTCGGGATGCCTATAGCTTTTGCGATATTTGAACCGGAAATTGTGGCGTTATATGTTCTTATTGGTTTTGGGACACACTTATTTGAGAATTCATTCGGTATATACTTTATTTCTAGGGGAAAATTATCACCGTTAGAGAGTTTTAAGAATGTTTTTAAATTTCCTGTGATTTATTCTATTTTTATAGGTCTTGGGTTAAGTTATTTTAGCTATCAACTTCCAATCCTCGATGATGATTTCTTTCAATATTTTAAGGGGGCATATGTTGTTCTTGGGATGATGATTATTGGCTTGGGAATTGCCAATATGGAAAGATTTACCTTTGATTTTAAATTTATAGCAACGGTTTTTGCGGTTCGCTTTCTAATTTGGCCGCTAATTGCAATTTCATATATTTGGTTTGATAAAAATGTAGTGACGCTTTTAGGTGAGGCATTTTATGCACCTCTGTTGCTCTTTGCCATTATGCCTATGGGGGCTAATAACATAGCATTTGCTGCTAAGTTTGATATGAACCCCGGCAAGGCATCTGTCGCTGCTTTGATATCTACTATTTTTGCGATGTTATATGTGCCGTTAGTATTAAATTTTGTGATGTAAAATTACCAAGAAAAGGAATAAAACTATGGAATTAGAGTTGATTTACGTAGGTTTACTGTTGTTAGCTTTGGGTATAGGTGGCGGCTTTATTGCAGGGCTTCTTGGCTTAGGTGGGGGCGCTATATTTGTTCCTGGGCTTTATTATATTTTACTACATTTTGGGTATGAAGAAAATGCCATGCATATTGCTGTCGGCACGTCTCTTTTAACAATCGTATTTACAGGCACTTCCTCGGCATATGCCCATTACAAAAAAGGTGCGGTGGATTTTGAATTGTTAAAAGGCTTCTTGCCGGGAGTATTTATTGGTGTGGGTATTGGGACGCTTCTAGCCGGAATGGTTAGTACCTCTATTTTGAAAATTGTATTTGCTTCTTCACAGATATTTTTTGGAAGTTATATGTTGCTTCGAGGGAATAAAATTGCGATTTTTAAAGCTATGCCTAGACAGCCGCTTTTTACGATTGTTTCGGCAGCAAATGCCTGCCTTTCTACTTTAATGGGCGTAGGGGGAGGAATACAGAACGTTACCTTTATGAGCGTGTGTAGTGTAAGCATTCATAGGGCTATTGCTACGGCCGCTTCGATCGGGCCTTTTATTGCAATCATTGGTGCTGCCGGCTTTTTGTATATAGGGCTGGAAGAACAACATTTACCACCATTCAGTATCGGCTATTTGAACATAGCGGCATTTCTAACGATTATTTCCACCAGCATTATTGTTGCCCCGATTGGTGCAAAAGTGGCACATAGCTTACCTGTCCCAAAATTGAAACGATATTTTTCAATCTTTATGTTGATGATAGCCGCCAAAATGATGACCGAGATATTTACTGATTTTTCATTGATACCGCATTGAATGTAAAAAATACTCAGGTTAAAGTGGATCAAAGGAATGCCAATGGACAATGTAGATGTGCAAATAAAGACAATCATAGAAGAAGCGGGGGATATGTCTGATGTTTCTCGCCTTCCTATGGGACACCCTCCATTTGTGTCGACACTTAGTGCTTATGCATCGAGGTTTTTGTATGATGCGTTACGCGATGAGTTGGGTGATGATGTTGTTTCAAATGCGTATGACCCCGGTAATAAGAAGCATGATCCGTATGGGCTGTTTGATAATCTTAACGAATTTGCGCAGCTTGCGGCCGTAGGAAATAAAAATGATGGTATTGGCCGTAAAAATTTAGACAGTTCAGTAAAAACGGTTGTAACGGCTTTTTGTAAGACCGCTCAATGTTCAGAACTTGCAGATAAAGATGCTTTGTTACAGGAGGCATCTAATATATGCTAGCGTCAGATTCCAAGTGCAACACCTTTTTGTATAATACTCATCAAAAAGGAAAATCCAATGAACAGCACTTACACTCACCTTTGCGAAAGCGAA